>NZ_BAFX01000086.1 GCF_000308815.1 Nocardia concava NBRC 100430 | reverse complement strand
TGGAAGGCGTCATCATCGGCCTGGCACTGGCCTTCGGCCTGCTGCTGTGGCGCGTCGTGCGGGTCGTGGTGAACGCCGCCCCGGTGGCCGGGACCGACCGCTGGCTGGTCAGCATCGATGGCACCTGCACCTTCCTGGCGCTGCCCAAGCTGTCCTCGGAACTGGGCAAGGTGCCGTCGGGCACCGATGTGCTGGTCGAGATGAGCGTCGACTTCCTCGACCACGCCGGCTACGAGGCCATCCACGACTGGGCCCGCCAGCACGAGAGCACCGGCGGCACGGTCGAATTCGTGGAACTCGGCACCGCGCACATGGCGCACGCCCTGGACGGCCCGCCCGTCCGCGGCCGCGCCCGCACCATGCTCGACGATGTACTGCGGCCCTGGCGCGAGGGCGAGGGCAATCCGATCACCAAGGGTGTGGCCGCCTTCCACCGCCGCAACGCCCACGTGGTGCGCCCGCACCTGGACGAGCTGCGCGACACCCAGAACCCGCACTCGCTCTTCCTGACCTGCGCGGATTCCCGGATCGTGCCGAACGTGATCACCAACAGCGGACCCGGTGACCTGTTCACCATACGCAATGTCGGCAACCTGGTGGTCCCCGGCGGCCGCGACAGCTCGATCGAGGCGGCGCTCGCCTTCGCCATCGACGAACTGGGCGTCGACAATGTCGTGGTCTGCGGCCACTCGGCCTGCGGCGCCATGAAGGCACTCGTCGCGGGCGGCCCCACCGGCCCCGGCCTGGGCAACTGGCTCGTCCACGCCCGCCCGAGCCTGGACCGCTTCCACCCCGACGACCCGGTAGCCTCCGCAGCCGCCCGGGCCGGTTTCGGTGTCGCCGACCAGCTCTCGATCGTCAACGTGGCCGTCCAGGTGGAAACCCTGCGCTCCCACCCGATCGTCCGCCGCGCGATCCACGACCGCGGCCTGAAGGTCTCCGGCCTCTTCTTCGACATCGGCCCCGCCCGAGTCCTCGAGGTCACCCCCACGGGCATCGCCGAAATCGACGCCCCCGACCTATCGGCCCTGGCCCACACCCACTAGCCCACAGCTAACCCCACCCAACTGAACGACGAGAATGCACTGGCGCAGGCATTTCCCGAGAGGGGGCCTGCGCCAGTGCATTCTCGTGGAGAGCGTCGGGGTGCTCGGGAGTGTCGGCGGGAGGGTCGGTGGGGCGCGGCTTAGGCTGGGGCGGGCTCGGACGATGGGGTGGGAGTCGACTCGGGGGAGCGGCACACGGCGGGGGTGAAACGTGACATTGTGGTGGTAGTCGCTATCGCGGCGGCCACCGCGTGGGCATTGTGGGTGTAACCACTGTGCGTAGTAATCACCGATATGCGTAGTAATCATCGATAGTCGGGCCGGGATCGGAGTCGGATGGAAATGGTTGCGCAGCCCCCTGTTTCACAGGCCCTGGTGCCGGGCACCGAATTGGTGCGGGCGGAGTGGCTGGCCGAGCGGATCGCCGATATGGGGATCTCGTGGGGGACTGGCAACTCGCGGGTGTCGGGCACGCTGTGGTGGTGCATGGCGGCGTCCTCGCTGGTGGATCCGATCGTCGCGGCCGTGGCCTCGGGGGAGCCCGCGTTCGATCCGGCGCTCGAGCACATCGGGCTGGAGATCCGGCCGGACGGCGGGGTCGAGCGGGTGATTCCGGAGCGGCATCACTACGCGGTGGCGCTCGCCGCGACCATCCCCGCGATGCACGCCTCCGACGCGAATCTTGCAGCGGCGGAGGCGAATTCCGCCCATCCGGAGGCCCCCTCGGCCGAGCGCTGCACGACCACGCCCGTCGGTCACGCCCTCCGGCACACGCTGTCCCGCGTGATCCCGGTCGTCGCCGAGGTCTCCGGCGCGGGCGTCCCCTCCCTCTGGGCGATCGTCGCCGACGCCATCGGCAATCGCGCCCTCGACATCGGCGCTCCCGAAGCCGGTGCCCGCCTGGCCCGCGACGTGGCCGGCCGCCTGCCGGTCCCGCGCTTCCAGGACATCGGCGGCCGCACTTTCGTCCGCCGCATCTCCTGCTGCCTGGTCTTCGAGGTCCCCGGCTGCGAGATGTGCACCAGCTGCCCCAAACGCCCTGCTCCGCAGCGGGAAGCGTTGCTCGCCGAGCTGGCCGCTCGCGGCTGAGGATCGGCCGATCGGGTCGCGTTCGCGGTGCGAGTTGGCGCGGGGCGCACTCGATTTCGCGCCCGGCGCGCAGATCCCCGGCGATCGGGCCTGATGGGCGGTGATTCGGCCCGTTCTCGGCGCGGGGCCCGACGGGCCACTCGTGGCGTGGATTCGGGCAGGTCAGCATGGCTTGCGGGGGTGGCGGTCCGGGGTGGCGACGCGGCGGGGGCGGTCCATCGGCGCGCGGGGAGAACCGTGCCGATAGAGTGGTGGCCGCCGGAGCTATGCGTTTCGTGACCGGCCACGATCGCGGGGAGGAGTACTCCTCGCACCAGACCTGGCGGGACCTCTCGCCTATGACGATGCCAAGGAGTGCGCAGCCGTGACCACCTCAGCCCAGCAGACCCCAGTCGCCCGCGTCCGGGTTCCGGCTGGGACTACCGCCGGGGCCGCGGTGCGCGAGGCGGATCTGCCGAGCAAGGGGCCGGGCGCGGTCATCGTGGTGCGCGACGCCGCGGGTGACCTGAAGGACCTGTCGTGGATCCCGGAGCTGGACACCGAGGTCGAGGCCATCACCGCCGATTCCCCGGACGGGCGCAATGTGATCCGGCATTCGGCCGCGCACGTGCTGGCGCAGGCGGTGCAGCAGGAGTTCCCGGACGCCAAGCTGGGCATCGGCCCGTACATCAAGGACGGCTTCTACTACGACTTCCAGGTGGAGCGGCCGTTCACGCCGGAGGATCTGACCAAGCTCGAATCCCGGATGAAGAAGATCATCAAAGGCGCGCAGCGGTTTTCGCGCCGGGTGGTCGAGGTCGAGGAGGCCCGGGTCGAGCTGGCCAAGGAGCCGTTCAAGCTGGAGCTGATCTCCGACAAGTCGGGCATCGATGATCCGGAGGTCATGGAGGTCGGCGGCAAAGAGCTGACCATCTACGACAACCTGGACCCGCGCACCGGCGAGCTGATCTGGGCCGACCTGTGCCGCGGCCCGCACCTGCCGACCACCAAGTACATTCCGGCGTTCAAGCTGACCCGGTCCTCGGCCGCCTACTGGCGTGGCGATCAGTCGCGCGAGGATCTGCAGCGCATCTACGGCACCGCGTGGGAATCCACCGAGGCCCAGGACGAGTACCTGCGCCTGCTGGAGGAGGCCGAGAAGCGCGATCACCGCAAGCTGGGCCTGGAGCTGGATCTGTTCTCCTTCCCGGACGAGCTGGGCTCGGGCCTGCCGGTGTTCCACCCCAAGGGCGGCATCGTCCGCAAGGAGCTCGAGGACTACTCGCGCCGCCGCCACATCGCGGCGGGCTACGAGTTCGTCAACACCCCGCACATCACCAAGGGCCATCTGTTCGAGGTCTCCGGCCACCTGGACTGGTACCGCGACGGCATGTTCCCGGCCATGCACCTCGACGCCGAACTCAATGAGGACGGCTCGGTGCGCAAGCCCGGCCAGGACTACTACGTCAAGCCGATGAACTGCCCGATGCACAACCTGATCTTCCGGTCGCGCGGGCGCTCCTACCGCGAACTGCCACTGCGCATGTTCGAATTCGGCTCGGTGTACCGCTACGAGAAGTCCGGCGTCGTACACGGCCTGACCCGGGTGCGCGGTATGACGCAGGATGACGCGCACATCTACTGCACCAAGGAGCAGATGCACGCGGAGCTCACCTCCACGCTGCAGTTCGTGCTCTCGCTGCTGCGCGACTACGGCCTCGACGACTTCTACCTGGAGCTGTCCACCAAGGATCCGAAGAAGTTCGTCGGCTCCGACGAGCTGTGGGAGGAGGCCACCGAGACGCTGCGCAAGGTGGCCACCGACTCCGGTCTGGAGCTGGTCCCGGATCCGGGCGGCGCCGCGTTCTACGGTCCGAAGATCTCCGTGCAGGCCAAGGACGCGCTGGGCCGCACCTGGCAGATGTCGACCATCCAGCTGGACTTCAACCTGCCCGAGCGGTTCGAGCTCGAGTACACCGGCTCCGACGGCGCCAAGCACCGCCCGGTCATGATCCACCGTGCGCTCTTCGGTTCCATCGAGCGGTTCTTCGGTGTGCTGACCGAGCATTACGCGGGCGCGTTCCCGGCGTGGCTGTCGCCGGTGCAGGTGGTGGGCATCCCGGTCGCCGAGGCGTTCGTCGAGCACCTCGACGGTGTCATCGAGGCGTTGCGCGACAACAACATCCGCGCCGAGGTCGACAAGTCCGACGATCGCATGCAGAAGAAGATCTTCAACCAGACCGCGCAGAAGATCCCGTTCCAGCTGCTGGCCGGTGCGCGCGATGTGGAGAACAACGCGGTCAGCTTCCGCTTCCGCGACGGCACCCAGGTCAACGGCGTGCCCGTCGCCGACGCGGTCGCCACCATCACCGACTGGATTCAGCGGCGCGAGAACGCTTCTCCCACCGCGGAGGGCTTCGAGATCCGCAAAGGCGATCAATGAGTGAACCGACCGCGCCCCGGCCCGAGCAGATCACGGACACCGGGGCCGGGGACCCGGACCGCCTGCAGCGGCTGTGGACCCCGCACCGCATGTCCTACATCACCGGCGATGTCGAGGAACCCAAGACGCCCAAGAAGACCGGGCACCCCTTCACCGACATCCCCGAGATGTCGGACGAGGACGGGCTGATCATCGCGCGCGGGCAGTGGGTGTACGCGGTGCTGAACCTGTACCCGTACAACCCGGGCCACACCATGGTGGTGCCTTACCGTCGCGTCGCGAACCTGGAGGACCTGACGCCGGAGGAGAGCGCCGAGCTGATGGCGTTCACCCAGCAGGCGATTCGCGTCATGAAGCAGGTGTCGCGGCCCGAGGGGTTCAATGTCGGGCTGAATCTCGGTGGCGTTGCCGGGGGTTCACTCGCCGATCACCTGCATCAACATATCGTGCCGCGCTGGAGTGGGGACGCGAACTTCATTACCGTCGTCGGCGGAGTGAAGGTGATGCCGCAATTGCTTCGCGAAACGCGGGCGCTGCTGGCGCGGGCATGGAAGGAAGCCGACTAGGCATGAGCCGGGAACACAGCATGAAAGGGTTGCGGGTAGCGTGCTGAGTTTCTTCGGTCGCGAGACGTTCGCCAAAGCGACTGCGCCGCTGGGCAAGGCGCTGGTGAGCACGGGCCTCACGCCCGATGCGATGACGTTGATCGGCACCACCGCCTCGATCGCCGCGGCGGTGACGTTGTTCCCGACCGGTCACCTGTTCTGGGGAACCATGGTGATCTGGCTGTTCGTCATGTTCGACATGCTCGACGGGGCCATGGCGCGGGCGCGGGGCGGCGGCACGAAATACGGTGCGGTGCTGGACGCCAGCTGCGACCGCGTGGCCGACGGGGCCATCTTCGCGGGGCTGGCCTGGTGGTCGGTGTACCACGAGGGGTCCAAGCATCTGTTCGTGGCGACCCTGGTGGTGCTGGTGACCTCGCAGGTCATCTCCTACGTCAAGGCGCGGGCCGAGGCGTCGGGGCTGTCCGCCGACGGCGGGCTCATCGAGCGGCCGGACCGGTTGATCATCGTGCTGGTCGGCGCCGGATTCACCGGTATCGGTGGGTATTACGGCATCGAGTGGCTGTCGTACGCGGTGTACGCCGCCATGTACATCCTCGCGGTGCTGAGCATCATCACCGTCTTCCAGCGGGTGCTGGCCGTGCGCAATTCGCCCGGCGCCCGCGACATTCTCGCCCCCAAGGCGAAGGCTCCGGAGGAACCGCAGCGGTGACCACCGATTTCACGTCCGCGTTGACCGATAAGGCGTACGCGGCCGGTTGGCGTGTCGTGCGCGGGCTACCCGAAGGTATGGCGCGCAAGGGATTCGACGCCGGGGCCAACTTCGCGGCCCGGCGGGCGAACAAGAAGGCGCACCGGGGCGAGCCGAACATGTTGCGGCGCAACCTGGCCCGAGTGCTCGGCACCACTCCGGATGCGGTGCCCGACAGCCTGACCGAAGCCAGCATGCGGTCCTACGCCCGCTACTGGCGTGAGGCGTTCCGGTTGCCGTCCATGGATCACACGGCGCTGGGGCAGTTGCACGTCGACGGCACCGAGTATCTGGATGCGGCGCTGGCCCGGGGCAAGGGTGTGCTGCTGGTGCTGCCGCACTCGGGTAACTGGGATATGGCCGGTGTCTGGCTGGTGCAGAACCACGGCCCGTTTTCCACGGTCCAGGAGCGTTTGAAGCCGGAGTCGCTGTTCGAGCGGTTCATCGAGTACCGGGCGAGCCTCGGTTTCGAGGTGTTCCCGCTGACCGGCGGTGAGCAGCCGCCGTTCCCTCAGCTCGCGGATCGACTGCGCGACAACAAGGTCGTGTGCCTGATGGGCGAGCGCGACCTGACCGGCAAGGGCGTGCCGGTCACCATGTACGGCGAACCCACGTGGATGCCCGCCGGGGCTGCCAAACTCGCCGTCGACACCGGGGCCGCTCTGCTGCCCGTGCACTGCTGGTTCACCCAGGACGCAGAAGGCACCGAGGGCTGGGGCATGGCGGTCTTCCCGCCCATCGATGTCTCCCATGGCGTCGCCCCGGCAACCCAGGCGCTGGCCGATGTCTTCGCCGCGAATATCGCCGCCCATCCCGCCGACTGGCACATGTTGCAGCCCATGTGGGAAAGTGACTTGTCGCAGGCCAGATTGGACCGCATCGCGGCGGCGCAGCAGGCACTGGGGAATGACGCGCGAGGTGCGCAGAGCTCTCGGGAGCCGGTGGTAGACACCGGGACCGAGGGTTCACGGGGAACAGGGGCGCTATGAGAATCGGCATGGTGTGCCCGTATTCGTTCGATGTGCCGGGCGGGGTGCAAGCCCATGTCGTCGAGTTGGCGCAGGTGCTCATCGAGCGGGGGCACAAGGTGAGCGTGCTCGCGCCCGCCGCCGATGACACGCCGCTGCCGGATTTCGTGGTGTCGGCGGGTAAGGCCGTGGCGATTCCCTACAACGGGTCGGTCGCGCGACTGTCGTTCGGGCCCACCGCCTATACGCGGATTCGGCGCTGGATCGCCGAGAACGATTTCGATGTGCTGCACATCCATGAACCGAACGCGCCGAGCCTGTCGATGCTGGCGTTGAAGATCGCGGAGGGGCCGATCGTGGCCACCTTCCATACCTCGACCACGAAATCGTTGGTGCTCAGTACTTTTCAGGGAGTGCTGCGGCCGTATCACGAGAAGATCAGCGGCCGGATCGCGGTGAGCGAGCTGGCGCGGCGCTGGCAGGTGGAGGCCTTGGGCGGGGACGCCGTCGAGATCCCCAATGGCGTGGACGTGCTCGCGTTCGCGCACGCGCCGCTGCTGGAAGGCTATCCGCGGCAAGGGAAGTCGGTGCTGTTCCTGGGGCGGTTCGACGAGCCGCGCAAGGGTATGGAGGTGCTGCTCGGCGCGCTGCCGGCGCTGGTGCGCAAGCATCCGGATCTCGAGGTGCTGATCGTCGGGCGCGGCGACGAGGACCGGCTGCGGCGCGAGGCGGGGGAGAACGCGGGGCATCTGCGCTTCCTCGGCCAGGTCAGCGATGCCGAGAAGGCGTCGGCCATGCGCAGCGCCGATGTCTACGTCGCACCCAACCTGGGCGGTGAGAGCTTCGGCATCGTGCTGGTGGAGGCCATGGCCGCCGGAACCGCCGTGGTGGCCAGCGATCTCGACGCCTTCCGCCGCGTGCTGCGCGACGGCACCGCGGGCATGCTGGTCCCGGTCGGTGACGCCGAGCGGCTGGCCGGCGCGATCAGCACCATGCTCACCGACGACGAGGTGCGCGAGGGCTACATCCGCACCGCCAATCAGGTTGTCGGCGAATACGACTGGCCGGTGGTGGCGGAGCAGATCCTGCGCGTCTACGAGACCGTCACCGTCGGCGACGTCCGCGTCAGGACCGCCGGATGATCACCTTCTCCGCGACCACCATCCTGGTCCTCACCCTCATCGCGGCACTGCTCATCACCGCCGCCGTCTGGGCTTACACCACCGCCAACCGCCTCGACCGCCTGCACGTCCGCACCGACCAGGCCCTGCACGCGCTGGACGCGGCCCTTGCGCGGCGCGCCGTCGTCAGCCGCTCGGTGGCCACCACCCTGGCCGGGCTCTACGACCCGAACCTGGTCGAACAGGCCCGCCGCCTCACCGCTCTGGCCGACCGCGCCGAACGCTCCAACTGGCGCGACCGCGAAACCGTCGAAAACCAGCTCGCCGCAGCCTTGTCCGCCGTCGACATCGCCCTCCTGCCCCCGCAGCAGGTGGCCGAGCTCGCCGATGCCGAGGCCCGGGTCCTGATCGCCCGCCGCTTCCACAACGACGCCGTCCGCGACACCCTCGCCCTGCGCACCCGCCGCCTGGTCCGCTGGGTCCACCTCGCCGGTACCGCCCCCCTGCCCACCTACTTCGAAATCGCGGAACGCGTAACCGCCGCCGCCTCAACGGGTCTCGACGTGGACACCGTCCGCACCTCCGCCCGCGTGGTCCTGGTGGACGAAAACGACCGAGTCCTCCTGCTCCAAGGAGTCGACCCCAAGGTCCCCGACGTCCCCTTCTGGTTCACCATCGGCGGCGGCGTCAATCCCGGCGAAACCTTGCGCGAAGCCGCAATCCGCGAACTCTACGAAGAAACCGGCCACCCCGCCGACTCCTCCGCCCTCCGCGGCCCCCTCTGGCGTCGCGTCGCGGTCTTCCCTTTCAACGGCGAACTGATCCGCTCGGAGGAACTCTTCTTCGCCCTCCGCACCAAGTCCTTCGACCCGGTCCCCACCAACCTCGACTACATCGAACGCCGCTCCATCATCGGCAACAAATGGTGCACCCCCACCGACATAGCCCACCTCGACCACTCCGGCGAAACCGTCTACCCCTACCACCTCGACCAACTCCTCCCCGAGGCCCTGACCGCCGCCGACTCCGACACCGACCCCGAAGTCCGCTCCATCCGCTGACCACGTGAAAGACGGTGGCCGAGGGCGCAATCGGCCGCACCGTGCTCGAGGATGATCACTCGGCTGGGTGATCAGGAATGGCAATCGACTTGGATCAGCCAGGTGTCGGTCGGTAGCGCCGCGAGCAGGAGGGCGTAGGTGCGATCCCAGTCCTCGGCGCCCACCGGATCTTCGTCCCAGTACGGGACCGGGCGGCGTTGGTGCCAGTCACCGTTCAGGTCGACCAAGGCGTAGGTGGCGGTGAGTGAGTCGGGGGAGATCTCGCGCAGCCGCGCGGTGTCCGTGCGCGTCGGTTCGTCCCTGCCGTCCGCGGTGGACACGACCCACAGCGGGTCGAATTTTCCGCGGATCACCCAGCCGTCCCACTGCCCTTGCTGATTGCGGGTCGTGTAGGTCTCGCCTTCGGGGCCGATTTCCCACGGTTCGTACTGACTGATCCAGTGGTCGTAAACCTGTTCGTCGGTCCAATGCAGTCGGTCCGGTGGTCCGCTGACGGTGATCGAGCGGCGTCCCTCGGCGATCAGCTCCGCCTTCGTGAACTCGATGTACGGCTCCACTTCGCGGTCGTAGTCATATCGCGCGAGTACCCGGCGCAGGTGCGGGTACAGCTCGGACCGGGTCAGTTCGCCGGGCAGGCAGACGGTCGCAGCGAAATGGGTCATGGTCGTCATCGTGCCCGGAAGCGGTCCGGTGGGTGGGATCTGCCGGGAAAACTCGTATTTCGGGCGTGGCGAGCGGTTACCTTGGGGCGATCAATGGTGATCTGTGGCAAGGAATTACGGCATGAAGTTGATGTATGCGTTGTGGGGTGCGGGGTTGGGAGAGCGGCTTCGGGGGGAGGAGTTGCGGAAAGAGTTGGCGGGGGTGGGGGTTACGGCGTTGCAGGTGAATGTGCGAGATGAGGATGTGGAGGCGGCTCAGGTTCGGCACAGCACCTATGACGCGCCGATCGATGCGGTGGTGAGTGTGTGGACCGAGGGTGGGCATGAGGCGGTTACGGCTGTGCTGGGGGCCCTGGCGGAGGACGTGAACGGGTGGGTCGTGGAGGAGCGCAGGCCGATCGTGCCGCCGGAGGTCGAGGACGGGGTGCGGACCGACGCCCTGGCCAATATCGCGATTCTGCGGATTCCGGAGAATCTGACTCGGGAGGAGTGGCTGCATCGGTGGCATGACCTGCATACGCCGGTGGCCATCGAGACGCAGGACACGTTCGGGTATGTGCAGAACACTGTCAGCGAACCTGTCACCTCGGGTAAACGGGTGGATGCGCTCGTCGAGGAGTTGTTCCCGATGGCGGCCATGACCAGTGCGCATGCCTTCTACGGGGCGGGGGATGACGATGCCGAATTGCAGCGGCGGGTGACTCGGATGATGGAGAGTGTGGTGAGCTTCGGGGCGCATCTCGATCTGGATCTGGTGCCTACGAGCCGATACGTCTACACGCTGGGCTGATTCATAGCGGCGGAAACTTTCCCGTGATCGAAAGCGCATTCTCCGCTAGTGTCTGGGAAGGTTTGCCGCGCAATGGAATCGGCGGACCGTGTGTGGAAGGTGGAAGTTCTTCGTGTCTTACCTGCTCTATGACTTTCTGGAGCCGTTGATGGGTCCGTCGGCCGCCGAGTACTGGGCGACGATCTTCGTGATCGGCCCGCTGTGAGCGACCAGCACACAGCAGCGAACTAGCAGCATCGGAGCCGTACCGCCGGTGGGGCGCCACCATGTGACGCCCCACCGCGGAACCGGTGCACCGGTCCGGCCGATGCGGATCTAGCCCTTGCCGCCGAACTTGTCCTCGACGGCCTTCACCGCGCCCTGGACCGCACCCTTGACCTTGTCGACGGCCTTGCCGAGACCGGCCTCGAGCTGGTCGGCCTTGCCTTCGGCGCGCAGCTCGTCATCACCGGCGAGCTTGCCCGCGGCCTCCTTCGCCTTGCCCCCGAGGTCCTGAGCCTTGTTCTCGATCTCCTCGCTGAACGACATCGCAACCTCTCTCCGCTGTAGTGAACGGGTACGTATACGGGATGCCCCGGCATGCCGGATCCTCACGTAGCAAACTCTGAGACAACCGTCACTCATAATTCGGCGTGAGGATCTGCCCGCGGCGGTGTCGTACTGCGTGGAGCGAGGAGGAGGTGCTGTGACCCACTCGGAGACCGCGCTCGCGCCCGACGACGCGACACTGGCCGGGCGGGTGCGCGACGGCGACGTGCGGGCCTTCGAGCAGCTGTTGCTGCGCTATCAGGGCCCGATGTACCGGCTCGCGTCCCGGATGCTCGGCGACCGGGCCGAGGCCGAGGACATCGTGCAGGAGGTGTTCCTGACCGCTTGGCGTCGCATCGCCCAGCTGCAGGACGACGCCGCGTTCGCCGGATGGCTCTACCGCATGACCACCAACCGGTGCCTCAATGCGCTGCGCAAGCGGCAGGCCGTCGTCGGCGTGGATCTCGACACCGCCGAATCCCCGCGCACCGACACCCTTCCCGAACACGCCACCCAGGTCAACGGCCAGCTCGAGGCGCTCACCGCGGCACTGCGGCTGCTCACCCCCGAGCAGCGGGCCTGCTGGTTGCTGCGGGAGGTGCACGGACGCTCCTACGAAGAGATCGGCGACATAGTCGGCGCGAATCCCACCCAGGTCCGGGGACGGATCGCGCGGGCCCGAGCACAGTTGGCGGAGGTGATGAAGCCATGGCGGTGACCGATACCGACGAGGACTACCTCCTGCCCTGCGGCCGTGGCCTGGAACGGGTGTGGGAACGCCTGGACGCGGTGGAGAACGGGTCCGGCGACGCGCACGAGATGAGTTGCCCACACTGCCGGACCGCGCGCGCGAGCCTGCTCGGACTGCGCGAGGCCACCCTCGAACTCATCGACGAACCCACACCCGACCCACCGGACCTGTTCGACCGCATCATGTCCGCGGTCCGCGCCGAGCTGCGGCGCGGCGCGACCCTCGAACTGGTGACGCCGCATCCCGGCACGGTCGCGGTGAGCGAGCAGGCCGCGGCGGTCGTGCTGCGCTACGCCGCCGACTCGGTACCGGGGGTGCGCGCCCGCCGCTGTCGCATGCAGGTGGTCGGCACCGGTCCGGGCGGCGAATCCATCGTGCACATCTCCATGACCATCGCTGTGCCGGTGATCGGCGACGGCATCCCGGGCCTGGTTCCCCGGGTGCGCGAGCGAGTGACCGCCGCGGCATCCGCGCAGACAGGTTTGCTGGTTGGTCGCCTGGACATCTCCATTGTGGATGTCTATCAGGAAGGGAAGCGGTGACCTTGTCCGGAAGCACCGAGCTGATCGTCGCCGATGACGTGGTCGCAGCGGTCGCCGCGTGGGCCGCGGCCCAGGTGCCCGGCGTGGTCCGCGTCGAGCCCGGCCTGCGCGGACTGGTTGCCGGACTCACGCGCGCGGGCAAGCAACTGTGGTCGGGCTACGAGGGCGCCAGCACCGACGGCGTCCGGATACACAATCCGTCCGAGGGCGCGCTCGGCGTGCGGCTCGAGATCGCCATCGCGGCGGAACGGGCCGCGGCGGAGATGGGCGCGGCCGTGCAGCGCGCGGTGATCGACACCGTGTTCGAGCGGATCGGGGTCACCGTCGACGAGGTGTCGGTGCTCATCGTCGACATGGAACCGGAGGCCCGGTGAACGCGCCCACCGAGTTGATCGACGCGCTCGCCGAGGCGGTGGGCGCGGTGCCGGGCGTGCGATTGGTACCCGTGCTGACCGATATCGCCTGGCTGCCCAAACCGTTGCGCGGCACCGCCATCGAACTCGGGACCGACGTGGTGGAGATCCGGGTCGTCGCCACCGAACTGCCGCTGCGGCCGCTCGCCGACCGGGTCGCCGAGGCCGTCGCACCGGTGCTGGCGGGCACCCGCTGGGCCGACGCCACGGTACGGCTGGTCGTCGCCGAGCTGGAGGCCGCCGCACTGGAAGGCGACGGCATGACGTGAATCACCCCGCCGTGAGCCCGCGTCCGAGGCCGGGTCCGAATCAGTGCAGTTTCCGTTCATCCGTTCCAACGCAAGGGATTCAGGAGGAAGAAATGACCGCGACCGATACCGCCAAGACCGATACCTCGAAGTCCGCCGACGCCAAGGGTTCCCGGCCGCGGGCCGTCGAATCGGGTTCCGCCCGAAACGATTCGGAGCGCACCGGTGCCCTGCACTCCGAGCAGGGCACCACCACCATCTCCGACATCGTGGTGCAGAAGATCGCGGGCCTGGCCGCGCGCAATGTGCGCGGTGTGCACGACCTCGGCGGCGGCGCGGCCCGGGCCTTCGGCGCCATCCGCGACCGCATCCCCGGCGCCTCGGCCAGCATCGGGCAGGGCGTCTCGGTCGAGGTCGGGGAGACGCAGGCCGCGGTCGACCTGGAGATCGTCGTCGAATACGGCGTGAGCATCGCGGAGCTGGCGCGTTCGATCCGCCGCAGCGTCATCGCCGCCATCGAGCAGATGACCGGGCTCGAGGTGGTCGAGGTCAACATCAACGTCAACGACGTCTACATCGACGGCGACGACGACGAGCAGCCCTCGGGTACCCGCGTCCAGTAGCCGCCCCGCCGAGCAGAGGAGTCGCAGGTGAACGCCACATCGATCGGTTTGGCCCTCGGGATCGCGCTCGGTTTCGCCGCCGCCTTCGGCGGCCTGGGCGCCTTCGCCATCGTGCTGGTCTTCGCGGGGCTGGGATTGTTGATCGGTCGCTGGATCGACGGCGACGTGGATCTGTCCGGTCTGCTGCGGTCCGCGCGTGATCGGGGCCGGCGGTGACCGTCGTCGCCGATCCGCCCGGCCGGACCACGGTCAGTGAGCGCGCGGTGCGGCGCATCGCGGCGCGGGCGGCATGCGAAGTGGACGGTGTCGAACCGGACGTCGCGGTGCGAGCGCAACTGTCGGGCGATCGGGCGGCGCTGCGGGTGTCGCTGCCGATCCGGTATCCGTTGCCGGTGGCCCGGGTCGCCGAGGAATGCCGACGGCATCTGATCCGGCGCGCGGCCGAGCTGGCCGGGGTGGCGGTGACCGAGGTGGAGATCACGGTGACGGCCCTGGTCCTCGAAACCGACACCGCCGCCGCACGATCCACGCGGAGGGTCCGGTGATCCGGCGGCCGCGCCGCAGCGTCCCGGCCGTCGTGGTGGCGCTGGCGGTGTTCGCACTGTGTCTGGTCACCGTGATCTCGCTGATCCAGCGGCTCACCGGCGGCAGGGAACTCGTCTCCTACGACGCCCTGGCGATCCGGCTGCACGATATCGAGTGGACCGACGCGATCGTGGCGGTCGTGGGGGTTGTCGCGATGGCGCTCGGCCTGCTGCTGCTCGTGGCGGCCCTGTTGCCCGGCCGCCCGGTCGTTGTCCCGCTGGCCGATCTCGACGGCAGCGCCGCCGGTGTGACCCGCCGCAGTGTGCGCTCCGCCCTGGCCAGGGAGGTGGACGCCCTGCCCGGCGTCGCCGCGCACCGGATCAAGGTGGGGCGCGGGAAGATACGGGTCGCGGCCACCCACGCACACCCGGCCGCGTCCGATCCGGCCCCGGCCTGGTCCGACCTGGCCCCGGTCGACACCGGCATGGCCCCGGTCGCGTCCGCGGTGCCCGTGAGCCCCGTTCCGGCCTTCCTGCCGGAAGAGCCGGGCGCGCAACCGCGTTCCGCGCCATCGCCGGACGGCCGCGCCGACCGGGTGAGCACCGCATCGCGGGATTCGCTGCGAGCCGGCGCGGACGACGCTGTGGCGGACACGGTTTCGCGTGCGCTGAAACGAATCGGTATGGCGGACTCGCGGGTTCGGACGCAGGTTCGCGCGGCGCGGAGAGGAGCCCGGCGATGACGTCGTCATTGAACAAGCCCGCCAGGTTGAACCGGGCCCTGCTGGCCTTGGCGGGGTTGACCCTGTTGGCGGTCGGCGGGTACGCGCTGGCCGCCTTCGACAGCAGGCTGCCGTGGGTGCGTTCGGGGGATCCGGTGACGCCGGGGATCGCCGCACCGCCCACCTGGGTGCTGGTGGTCATCGCGATCGCCGCGGTCGTGATCGGCCTGGGCTGCCTGCGCTGGGTGGCCGCTCAATTGCGACGGGTGCCCAAGGCCGTGGCCTGGGAGCTGTCGGATCCGGCGGCGGCGGGCGGTACGACCCTGTCCTCGGCGGTCGCGGCGCGAGCGGTGGCGGCCGATATCGAGGGATATCCGGAGGTCGGTGCGGCGACGGCGGTGCTGTCGGGTCCGGGTGGGGAGCCGGAGCTGTACCTGATCGTGACCGCGGCGGCCGGCGCCGACCTGACGGCGCTGCGGCGGCGGATTCTCGGTGAGGCCGTGCCCAGGCTGCGGGAGGCGCTCGCGGTGCCTGTCATACCGGTCAGCATGGAATTCCGGTTGGCGGACAAGGGAATTGCCCCGCAATAGCTCAGCGGTCTGTGATGGGGGCCACTGCGCCGCGGGTGACCAGTCCAGTCGTGTCGGACTGGCTATCTAGGGCCCACGGCCAGCCGCCTAGAATCAGGATGTTCGTTTCTCCGCGATCCACCGAGATCGACCGCGATCCGATTGGCCCACATGACCCAGGAGTTTGCCGTGACCACGCCCGACACCACCCCCACCATCGGTACCGCCCGCGTCAAGCGCGGCATGGCCGAGATGCTGAAGGGCGGTGTGATCATGGATGTCGTCACGCCGGAGCAGGCCAAGATCGCCGAGGACGCCGGCGCCGTCGCGGTCATGGCGCTCGAGCGGGTCCCGGCCGATATCCGCGCCCAGGGCGGCGTGTCCCGCATGTCGGATCCGGACATGATCGACGGCATCATCTCCGCGGTCTCCATCCCGGTCATGGCCAAGGCCCGCATCGGCCACTTCGTCGAGGCGCAGATCCTGCAGTCCCTCGGTGTCGACTACATCGACGAGTCCGAGGTGCTGACCCCGGCCGACTACGCCAACCACATCGACAAGTTCGCCTTCACCGTGCCGTTCGTGTGTGGCGCCACCAACCTGGGCGAGGCCCTGCGCCGGATCACCGAGGGCGCGGCCATGATCCGCTCCAAGGGTGAGGCCGGCACCGGCGACGTCTCCAACGCCACCACCCACATGCGCACCATCCGCGCCGAGATCCGCCGCCTGACCTCGCTGTCCAAGGACGAGCTGTACGTGGCCGCCAAGGAACTGCAGGCTCCCTACGAGCTGGTGTGCGAGGTCGCCGAGACCGGCAAGCTCCCCGTCGTCATGTTCACCGCCGGCGGCATCGCCACCCCCGCCGACGCCGCCATGATGATGCAGCTCGGCGCCGAGGGCGTCTTCGTCGGCTCCGGCATCTTCAAGTCCGGCAACCCGGCCGAGCGCGCCGCCGCCATCGTCAAGGCCACCACCTTCCACGACGACCCCGACGTCCTGGCCAAGGTCTCCCGCGGCCTGGGCGAGGCCATGGTCGGCATCAACGTCGAGGAAATCCCCCAGCCCCACCGCCTCGCCGAGCGCGGCTGGTAATCGGCTCAGCGGCAAACGAATACGACCAAACCGCCGGGTTCTCCTCGAGGGGAACCCGGCGGTTTCGCGTTCTGGCACTACTTCCCGGTGATATTGCTCAGATCCGCGTTGCAGGTCACGAACGCCAGCGAGCCGGTGGCCGTGTTCTCCGCCAACACCTTGTCGCCCTGCTTGATTCGGCAGGTGATGGTCGCCGCGTCGTCGTCGGCGGACGTGGCGGTCAGGTTGGCGAACTTGAGCAGACCGGTCAGCGTGATGTTCTTGGACCAGGGCAGCTGGGCCGAGCTGGCGTTGCCCGATCCGGTGTCACCGGTGCTGTAGGTGATCGAGGGCTTGGCGTAGGTGCCCTCGCCGCTGCCGGTCACCTCGTAGGTGATGTCCACCGTGCGCTTGGACTCCTTGTCGACCTCGTGGGCGGCCTTGCCGACCAGTGCCGTGCACGCGGCGAACGGCAGCACGATGAACAGCAGCAGCGCGCCCACGATCCACGGCCAGATCTTGCGCTTCTTGGGCGGCGGCGCTTGCATCGGATAACCCTGTGCCGGCATGCCTTGGTATGTCATACAACCCCTCGGAACTGTGTTTTCTGTAGACCGGTGCGGAACCGTATCAGCGGAATTCCGCCATGAGAACGGGCATTCGGGCGCGGGAATGGGTCGTCGAATCCGTCGTGGAATCCGTCGTCGAATCGGTTGTGTCGGGCGGAAATAGATGGTTCCGAACGGGGGTCGCGAGGTGAGGGTTTCAGGGTGGTGGGTGAATGCATTGGGGGCGAGGGACTTTCGGCCCTTTTGGGGTTGCGGGCTGAGTGCTAGGTGTCAAGGGCTGGAGACATGACGCGGGGAGGGCGGTGGGGCGGAGCGGGGGTGGGCCATACCCCTGGCTACCTGCGTGCATACCGGCCAGCAAACTCAGCTACTTTTTTCGGACTGTACTGCGGCAAATTTACTGCCTGGTGTTTTCTCGCTAGTGTTCGGCTCAGTCACCGGTGAACCGTCACATATCGCCTTTCTGGCAAGGAGCCCGCATGCTGGAAATCGACCAATTCACCTATGGGTGGCTTACGCCGACCCTGGCCTACATCATGTCCGTCACCGGCTCGTTGCTGGCATTGCGGTGCATGGTGCGGGCGCGGAATCAGAACGGGCACGGGGGCTGGATCGTGACCGGGGCGATCGCGCTCGGGGGCACGGGGATCTGGGTCATGCATTTCATCGCGATGCTCGGATTCTCGGTGCAGGACACCACGATTCGATACAACGTGCCGATCACGCTGCTCAGTGCCGCCATCGCGATGGGGGTGGTGTGGCTGGGGCTGTACATCGTCGTGCATCAGCACGGGGAGGCGTTCGCGTTGATCACCGGCGGCACCATCACCGGGCTCGGCGTGGGCGCGATGCACTACTCGGGTATGTACGCCATGAAAACCGATGCGGCCGTGCAGTACGACCCGTGGGTGGTGCTGTTGTCCATCGTGATCGCGGTGGTCGCGGCCACCGCGGCGCTGTGGTTCGCGCTGCATGTCAGCGGCATTCTCGCGACCGTGAGCGCGGCCCTCATCATGGGAATCGCGGTGTGCGGCATGCACTACACGGGCATGTTCTCGATGAGCGCGCACGTCTCCGGCCACATGCACGCGCCCTCGGGCGCGCAGGCCGGGCAGCTGCTGGCGCCGCTGATCATCGCGGTCAGCATGGCCACCATGCTCATGCTCTTCCAGGTCGGCATCACCGAGATCGACGAGCCCGATCTGAGCCGCATCCGCGGTCAGTACGCCAGCCGCTTCTGGCCCGCCCGCCGCGCCGAGACCAAGCCCGCCGACGACTACCCGACCGAATCTTTCGACCCCCGCCACCGCCGGCTCTGAACGCCGCGTCCTCGGAGCGGACGCCGTAGGGCCGCCATCTAGGCTGATGTCGTGCCCTACGCGACCAGTCTCGACGCTGTCGAGATCTATTACGAAGTCCGTGGATCGCGGGGTATCCCGTTGATTCTGCTTGCCGGACAGTCGAATACACATCACTGGTGGGATGCGGCGTGCCCGGACTTCGAGGGCGCCCGCCGAGTCGTGGTGCTGGACTGGCGAGGCACCGGGCGCAGCGCCGCACCCGACGACGATTCCTACAGCACCCGTGGATTCGCCACCGACGTGCTGGCCGTCATGGACCATCTCGGCATCGATCGAGCCGACGTCTACGGAACATCGATGGGTGGTCGTGTCGCGCAGTGGCTCGCCGTCGATCACCCGGGCCGAGTGCGAGCGCTGGTCCTCGGGTGCACGTCTCCCGGTGGCGCGCACAGTGTCGAACGCAGCGCCGAGGTACGGCGTGCGTTGAGTCAGCCGGACGCGGACGCGGCCCAGCGCGCGTTGGCGGAGCTCATGTACACCCCGGCCTACCTGGCCAGGCACCCCGGCCCGCACCACACCCTGGGTGACCCGGCGATGTCGGATCATGCTCGCCGCCAGCACCTGCGCGCGAGCGCCCGGCATGACGCCTGGGATGTGCTGCCGAGCATCATCGCCCCGACACTCGTCGTGCACGGATCCGACGACCGATTCAATCCCACAGCCAATGCCGAGCTGCTCGCGGGCCGGATACCCGGCGCCCGAATGCATCTCATCCCGCAGGCCAGACACGCCTATTTCGAGGAATTCCGTTCGACGGCCAGCCCGCTGGTACTCGAGTTCCTCGATCAGGCCCGGCTCGGGCAGTTCTCGCGCCGCTAACCCGAACAGACGGCGGACCCGGCCGCTTCCGGAGTGCACGACTCGAGCCTCATGCGCGGCGGGCGGTGCGGAAACGGTTGCGGTAGGCGGAGGGGGTGATGCCGAATCGGCGCAGGAAGATTCGGCGCAGGGATTCGTCGCTGCCCAGGCCGGAGCGCTGGGCAGCGGAGGTGACCGACTCGCCGGATTCGAGCATGGATTGGGCGGCTTCGACGCGCGCCGACTCGACGAAAACCGCCGGGGTGGTATCGAATTCGTCGCGGAACAGGCGGGTCAGTTGGCGGGTGCTGACGGTCGCCCGGGACGCCATGGTGGTCAGGGAATGGTCTGCCGCCGGGTCGGCGAATATCGCCTCCACGACCGTGCGGAGGTCGTCGCGGCGGGGGAGTGCGGTGCGGGAGGCGGCCGAGAATTGGGATTGGCCGCCCGGTCGGCGGAGGAAGACGACCAGTTCCCGAGCGACTTCGCGGGCGAGGTCGGCACCCTCGTCCTCCTCGATGAGGGCCAGGCTCAGATCGAGTCCGGCGCTGACCCCGGCGGAGGTCACGAAGCGGCCGTCGCGGACGTAGATGGCGTCGGGGTCGACGGTGATCGACGGGTACGCGCGGGCCAGCCGGTCGGTATGCCGCCAATGTGTGGTCGCCCGACGGCCTTTCAGCAATCCGGCTTGCGCCAGGACGAATGCGCCCGTGCAGACCGAGGCGGTTCGGCGCGCACCGGTCGAGAGGGCGCGGACGGCGTCGAGGATCTCGTCGCCGACGGGGGCGAGCGGAAATCGGTCTGCACCCGGAACGATCAGTGTGTGGGTGCGCCCGATGTCGGCGGCCGCGGCATCCACGAGCAGGCGGGTGCCCGCCGCGGTGGTGACCGGCGCTCCGGTCGGCGAACACAGCGTCACTTCGTAGCGCCCGCCCAGGGCGATGGCGGTGCTGAACACTTCCAGCACGGCCGTGGCGTCGAGCAGCCGGACATTGTCGAACGCCAGCACCGCGATCCGCTTCTTGCTCACTGTTCCCAAGCTAGCAGCCCACCATGTCCGGATCTGTGGGTTTCCTGTCCTGAAGGACACAGCGCCGCACCCACCCGGTCCGCGAATGTGATTGCCATGGAACGCATTGCCGATATCGCCATCCCCGACAGCCGCCTGGCCCGCGAGGCCACCGCCCTGGTCCGCGACACCGCCGACGAGGTGATCTTCGACCACTCCCGCCGCGTCTACCTCTTCGGCGCACTGCAGGGCGCCCGCCGCGGTCTCGACTACGACGCCGAACTCCTCTACGTCGCCGCCATGTTCCACGACCTGGGCCTGACCACCCGGCACCGGCAGTCCGCGCAGCGCTTCGAGATCGACGGCGCCGACGACGCCCGCGACTTCCTGATCGCGCACGGCATCCCGGCCGAACGAGCCGAAATCGCCTGGACCGCAATCGCCTTGCACACCACCCCGGAGATCCCGGCCCGCATGGCCCCCGAGATCGCACTGGTCACCGCGGGCGTCGAACTGGACGTGCTCGGCCTCGGCTACGACGACGTCACCGAGGACCAGCGCAATGCCGTGACCACCGCCCACCCGCGCCCCGACTTCAAACGCCGCATCCTCGCCGCCTTCACCGCCGGTATCGAGCATCGCCCGCGCACCACCTTCGGCAATGTCAAAGCCGATGTCCTGGAACATTTCTCGCCGGGCTTCGAACGCGACGATTTCGTGGAGGTGATCCGCAACTCGCCGTGGAAGGAGTGAAGCCCGCCGCCTCCGGGGTTCGCGCAGGTAGACGGACTACAGTGCCAGCTATGTCCGAGTCGACGATTGAGCAGTTGCGTGCCGCGCTGGTCGAATCCGAGCTGGAACATCGGGTGCTGGCCTTCGTCTACGCCTGGGTGCATCTGATCGAGCCGCCCGCCAAGGATCCGGCGCGAATCCTGGAACTGGTGACCGACGACGCCGTGCTGCACCTGTCCGACGGCAGTGCGGCCGAGACGCCCGAACAGATCGCGCAGTGGTACACCCGGACCGCCGGGGCGGTGGAGGCCAGCGCGCACCGCGTGGAGCACCTCGAGGTATCGCGCGCCGCCGACGGCACCATCCGGGCCGCGATCGATTTCGCCTGGCAGGGCATCGCGGCTGGCGACCAGGCGATGACCGCCCGCACCCACCACGATTGGATCCTCGTCGACGACGGCGGCCCGCTGCCGCGCCTGCGCGAGTTCCGGGTGACGGCCGTCAAACCGTTCGCCCCGGCTACCGCCGAGGACGCCCTGGCCGACTTCCGCGACCGCTGACCGCTCAGCCGTTGCGCAGTGCCGGTCGGTCCGGGTGATCCCAGGCCACCAGCAGGTCGGGCTCCTCGGGATGCTCACGCTGATATTCGAGCAGCCCGTCGACGGTGAACATCTCGTCCGCATCCGTGCGCCGCCGCAGCGCACCCTCCGACATGCGCAGGGCCACGGTCAGATCGAAGTCGAGGCCGCGTCCGAGCAGCATGGGGCCCGCGAGAAACAGCACCGTGCCCTCGGCGGCCTCACGAATCCGGGCGCGCGCCGAACGATCGGCCCGCTCGTCCCACAAAGCGGGCAGATACCGTCCGCCGTCCCGAAGTGATTTCAGCACTTCACGATTCACCGCCGCATAGTCGAACCACCCGGTGCGATAAGTGAATTCGCTGTCCCGATCGTATTCCAGGCGCACCGACGCGGGCCGCACGAAATCATGCAGCGACACCACCTCCGCCGGTCGCCCTTGCCCCCGAAGCCGTTCCGCGACCCCGCCCGCCACCGCCACCGGATCGGCCGCATCCGCACCGTCCACCGCGATCATCGCATACCCCCGCATCCCCATCGCCCGTTCGGCGATCAGGTCGAGCAGTCCGTCGGGGGTGATGGCGGTGAAAGCGGGCACGAGACCATCATCGCCGAGCGCTTGCGCCCGTCCGCGCCCGGTCCGCGATGCCGGGCTCGGTGATCTCGCCGATCACCTCCGCGTACCAGCGGAAGAGCCGGATCGGCGGCAGGGGAGACGCATTGAGCGCCGCCCAGCATTCGGCGGCGGCGGCGCGGGCGGTCGCACCGATCCAGGGCCGGGGAAGCAGTTCGGGCGGCAGCAGTGGATCCGGCTCGACGGCGCGGTCGAATTCGGCTGCGAGCGTGAGCGCGAGGGTGAGTTTTTCGGTCGGGTCGGCGGCGGGAACCGCGGGCAGGATTCGTTCGGCGGTCGTCAGCAAGCGGCGGTGTCCGGCGGCGAGTCGCTCCAGGGGCCAGAGGCGGGCCGCGAGTTCGACGCCGTCGGTGATGCCGCCGACGGAGAGGTCCGTGCTGGTCAGCATGGTGAGGTGGGATTCGATGCCGAGTTCGGTTGCCGTCGAAGCGATTCGGTGCTCCCAGGCGTTCGCCGACACGTACAGGCCGCCCTGGATCGCCGCGCCGCCGAGGTATACGAGGGCGTCGCGCATGGCGTCGCGGGCCTGGCGATGGGATTCCGGCACCGCGAAGGCCGCCAGATGCCAGACGCCGTCCCACGGTGCCAGCCCACGGTCCTGGGCGTACATGAATCGCAGGTACTCGAGTTCGGGTTCGATTGCCCCGCGGGTGTTCTCCGTGGCCCGCAGCACCGCCTTGCGGCCGCGGCCCTCGTGGGTGAACCGGCCCTCGGCGACGAGCCGTTTGATGCACAGGCGCACCTGCTGATCGCTCATGCCCAGCGCCGCCGCGACGTCGTACAACTCCCCGGCGTCGATGGTGGCGTCCTCGCGGATCATGCTCTCGACGAGCGTCCGCGTGGTGATCTCGACACCCTGGTCGTCCAACGCCCGCACTCCTCGCTCCACGATTTCGATGACCGCCCCGGTCATGCCACCGGCTCGCGCTCCATGACCACCGGCGAACCGATACTGCCCAACTCGCGGCCCAGATCGGCGAAGAACCGCCGTGGATCGACGACCTCCTCGGGCGGATGCACGCCGGGTCGGCGGGCGGTGCCGTCGATGAGCTGAGACAGGCCCAGCGCCAAAGGGATCCCGGTCGCCCGTGCCATATCGCCGAAGAGGCTACCGGCCGGGCCGTTCTCGACGACCGACCGGTCGAGATGCGCGAGCACCCGGCATTCCCGCCCGGCCCGCACCCCGGACAGCGCCGCGAAGAACGGCGGCAGATCGCCCGGACCCTTGGCCCGGACCGCCCTCGGCACCGAGCGGGCCAGCCGCCCGAGTGACGGCCGAGCCAGCTGGCCGGCGGCCGTCTCATTGGTCAGCACCCCCGCGTCGATGTCTCGGCGCAGCACGTCGAGGTACGCCAGCGTCCACGGCGTCACGATCATGAGGTTGGCCGCGTCGCCGACGGGTTTCAGGCTGCGCTGCAAGGTGATCGGCTCGGGATGACCGACCGTGTACGCGGTGCCGCGCCGACCGCCGGGCAGGGTGAGCACGACCGGTCGCAGGGGCCGCTGCTCGGCCAGCCGTCCCGCCGCCACCGCCGTGATGGTGCCGCTGGTCTGCTGCATCCAGTGCACGGCCGCGGCCGGGGGAGTGCCGTCGGCTTGCAGCAGTTCCTCGTCGCCCGTGCCCGGAACATCCACCGGCCACGCGGTATACGCGTCGATGACGGTGTCGAGCTCGGCCGCCGCCAGCGCCGCGAGCAGATTGCTGATGCCGGGGCTGGCTCCCATGCCGACGATCGCGCACACCCCGGCATCGCGGGCCGCGCCGTCCAGCGCCAGCATCTCGACGGTCGGCTCCCAGTCGTCACAGATATCGAGGTAGTGCGTGCCGGTGTCGATCGCCGCGCGCAGCACGGTCAACCCGAATCGGTAGTACGGGCCAACGGTATTGAGCACCACATCCACCCGCGACAGCGCGTCCCGCAACGCGACAGCGTCGGTGACGTCGAGGGCCATGGCCGAGACCGGCACCCGTGCCCCGCTCAGCCGGACGGCCGCGGCCGTCGCGGCCCGCTCGTTCCGGTCGGCGATGACGATCCGCGTGACTCCCAGCAGCGTGGACGCGGTCTCGACGGCGGCCGCGCCCATCGCGCCGGCGCCGCCCAGGGCGAGGACTTTCATGGTGTGTCACCTGTCATTTCGAGGTCGGCGGCGTAGCGACGCAGGGTGTCCAGATAGCCCGGCGCGTACAGGGATCGGGGGGCGAACAATGCGACCAGGAACGAGCGCACGCTGTCGGGCTTGTCGAGGTCGAACTTCACGAGGTTGTGGGAGGCGTCGGGAAAGGTCCGGACCGTGAGCAGCCCGGCGGGGACCAGGGCTCGATAGACGCGCTCGGTTTCGGCCACATCGACATTCAGATCGTGCTCGCCGAGCAACAGCAGCGTCGGAACCCGAAGGCCCGGAAGGGTTTCGGTCACATCGGCGAGATAGTTCCGGCTGGCGAACCGCCAGCGGTCCTCCGACATGGGCGGCGAATCGGTGGTGGCGCCGCGATAGCGCGCGTAATCCGCGCCCTCGCGCAGCAGCGACAGCGTGCTCTCGCGCCGCCGCAATTCGGCCTCGACCTCCTGCGGTGCGGCATGGCGTTCCGCCAACTCGGCGCGCAGGTTGTATTCGCCCTGCCGCAGCCAGTTGATCGCCGGTCCGGCCAGGATCATGAACCGCAGTTCCGGATGCCGCGCCGCGACCTCGGGCAGCACCCACCCGGCCTGGCTGATGCCCCACACGCCGATCCGGTTCCCGTCGATCTCGGGTCGCCCGCGCGCCCACGCGATCGCCGCCTCGGTCTCGACCGCGCGATCGTGCATGCTCTGGTCCAGCCAATTCCCGGGCGCGCCGTCGACCCCGGGCTTGTCCCAGGCCAGCGACGCGTACCCGGCGCGCGCGAAGGATTCCCACAGCGGCCGGTAGAAGGAATCGCGGGTCGCGTCGGCCGCGCCGTCGCCGTGCACGAAAACCACCAGCCCGAACGGCTTTTCGCCGTGCTCGGGCAGGGCCAGCACGCCCTGTAGCGGCTGGACCCCGCCCGTGATGGTGACCCTTTCCTCGCGAATCGCGAAGTCGTTCTGCGCGATCACCCATCCGCCCGCCGAGAGTGCGAGGGCGGCAACGCAACTCGTGGCGATCAGAGCCCTGCGCTTCCAACTCATGAAACTATCGTAGCAGAAACGGTCGTCTGTAAAACGATAGATTTGCGCGGTTGTTAGCCTGAGCCCGACGAACTCGAAGGGACGGGTGCATGGCGACGATCGAAGAGGCGCTCGAGATAGAGCAGCTCGAGCGTGACATCTTCCGTGGCGCGTCCACCAAGACGCAGCTGCCGCGCACGTTCGGCGGGCAGGTTGCCGGGCAGGCGCTGGTGGCGGCGGTGCGCACGGTGGATCCGCACTATCAGGTGCATTCGCTGCACGGGTACTTCCTGCGGCCGGGGCATCCGGAGCAGCCGACCGTGTATCTGGTGGACCGGATTCGCGACGGGCGCTCGTTCTGCACGCGGCGGGTGACCGGGGTGCAGAACGGGGAGGCCATCTTCACCATGTCGGCCTCGTTCCATGTCGGTGACGAGGGGCCCGAGCATCAGGATGTGATGCCCACGGTGCCGCCGCCGCTGGAGTTGCCCGACGCCAAGGAGTCCATGAGCCCGGAGCGTTTGTGGGCCATGCGCGAATGGGAGCACTGGGACATCCGGACCATCCCGCAGGAGGAGGTGGACCGCCGCGAGGGGACCATCGCGCAGCAGCAGGTGTGGTTCCGGTACCGGCATCCGCTGCCCGATGACGCGCTGTTCCATGTGTGCACGCTGGCCTACATGAGCGATATGACGCTGCTCGGCTCCTCGAAGGTCATCCACCCGGACGAGCCCACCCAGAATGCGTCGCTCGATCACGCCATGTGGTTCCTGCGTCCCTTCCGCGCCGATGACTGGCTGCTCTACGACCAGCAATCGCCCAGTGCCGGGGCCGGGCGCGCGCTGACCGGCGGGCGGATCTGGAATCAGGCGGGGGAGCTGGTGGCCGTGGTCATGCAGGAGGGGCTGATCCGCACCTTCCGTGACCCGCAGGCGGCCTCGTACCCGCCCGGAACTGCCTGAGCCGCAGACGAATCGAGCGCGCCGGGAACGAAAGTTCCCGGCGCGCTCGCGTTTTCAGGCGGTCTGTACCCGAAGATGACACACCACGGTGTCCGGCATCCTGCGCAGTACTCGCTCCAACTCGTCACTGCGGTGACTGGGCAGCACGTGATTCCAGCCGGCGGGCGGTTCGATCTCGGCGATCACCACCACCTTGCGACGCCCGGCGAAATTGTCGCGGACGTAGCGCGCGACGGGACCGCCGACGGTCGCATCGCCGTCCTCGAGCAGGAGCAGCCGCACATCGGGATGCCAGGCCTCCCATTCCTTGGTGAACACCGTGATGTTCTCCCCGGGCAGGCACACGTGCACGGCCGTCACATCGCGGCCCAGCGACATGGCCGCCGACAGCGCCTCGCGGCTGAGCTCCGACACCTCCGAAATCGGTACCACGATGGCGGTTTCGGTGGCGCGCGGTTCGGCGGGCACGCAGCCCGCGCCGCGGCACCCGGCGATGCGGCCGTAGGTCTTGCGCACCCGCTCCATGGCCAGCACCAGCAGCGGCAGCACCAGCACGATCAGCCACGCGCCCTCGGTGAACTTCATGGCGGTGGTGACGATCAGCGCCACGAAGGTCAGCAGCGCGCCGAAACCGTTGAGCCCGATCCGCCATTGCCAGCCCGGGCCGCGGGTGGCCAGCCAGTGCCGCACCATGCCGACCTGCGCGATGGTGAAGCCCACGAACACGCCGATGGCGAACAGCGGAACCAGGGCGTTCATATTGCCGCGCGAGGCGACCAGTAGCACCGCCGCCGAAATGCCCAGGGCGAGAACGCCGAACCGGTACACCTGCCGCGGCGAGGTGACCGCGAACCGGTGCGGCAGGCAGTTGTCGTCGGCCAGGATCTTGGTCAGCGTCGGCAGCCCGCCATAGGAGGTGTTGGCCGCCAGCGCCAGCAGGATGACGGTCGCGAATTGCACGATGTAGTAACCGGTTCCGTGCCCCAGCGCCGCCTCGGTCAGCTGCGACAGCACGGTCGTGCCCTCGATCGGATGGATGGAGAATTTCTCGATGAGGGTCGCCAGCCCGATCAGCATGATGCCCAGCAGCACCCCCAGCGCCACCTCGGCCCGCTGCGCCCGCCGCACCCGCGGCTGCGCGAAGCTGGGCACCGCGTTGGCGATCGCCTCGACACCGGTCAGGGCCGCGCATCCGCTGGAGAAGGCCTTGAGCAGCAACAGGATTCCGATGGTGCGGGCATCCTCGGACACCGCCGCCCCGGTGGCGACGGTCGCGGGTTCGGCCCGCAGCAGACCGGCGACGATCACCGTGAGAATGCCGAGGACGAACACCACGGTCGGAGCCATGAAGGCCCGCGCGCTCTCCCGAATGCCGTAGAGGTTCAGAACCGTGATGCCGACCAGGATAGCCAGGCAGATCCAGACCGTATAGGGCAACAGCCCCGGGAACGCCGACGTCAGCGCCGCGACACCCGCCGCGATCGACACCGCCACATTGAGCACGTAATCCACGATCAGTGACGCGGCCGCCACCAGGCTCGTGCGATGCCCCAGCCGTTCCTTCGCCACCGCGTACGCGCCGCCACCGTTCGGGAACGCCGCGATCACCTGCCGGTAGGACGCGATGAGCACGGCCAGCAGCACCACGATGGCCAGCGTCACCGGCAGCGTGAAGCCCAGCCCGGCGGCTCCGGCCGCGGCCAGCACCAGCACGATCGCCTCGGGACCGTAGGCGACCGAGGCCATGGCGTCGAGGGAGAGTCCGGCCAGGCCGGTCGAAACGGTCAGCCCGTGCCGTTGCGGCGGCGGCGCGTCGACACCACCACGCGGCCCGGGCGAGGTTTGCGGTAGCAGATCAGTCACCTGCGCGAGTGTTCCCCGCGCAACCGAATTGGACACTGGTCCTAACGAAACCCTGACACCCTGGGTGAGCAGGGCCACAACCACCGGCAAACGTATGCTCGACGGCGTGAAACCGACAATTGGCGTGCTGGCACTGCAGGGAGACGTGCGCGAACATGTGCACGCGCTCGAGGCTTGCGGAGCGACCGCGGTGCCCGTGCGCCGCGAATCCGAGCTGGCCGCCATTGACGGTCTGGTTATCCCGGGCGGCGAATCCACGGCGATCAGCAAACTGCTGGAAGTCTTCGAACTGCTCGAGCCTTTGAAGCAGCGCCTGCGCGACGGTCTGCCCGCCTACGGCTCCTGCGCGGGCATGATCCTGCTGGCGTCGGAGGTGCTCGACACCCGCCCGGACATGAAGCCGCTGCACGGCATCGATATGACCGTGCGCCGCAATGCCTTCGGCCGTCAGGTCGATTCCTTCGAGGCCGATATCGATTTTGCGGGCCTGTCCGACGGCCCGGTGCGCGCGGTCTTCATCCGCGCTCCCTGGGTCGAGAAAGCGGGTGACGGCGTCGAGGTGCTGGCGACCGTCCCCTCCGGTCCCGCCGCCGGGCGCATCGTCGCCGTGCGGCAGGGCAATGTCATCGCCACCTCCTTCCATCCCGAGGTGACCGGTGATCTGCGCGTGCACAAGCTGTTCGTCGACACCGTGGTCCGCCCGCGCGCAGGGGTCTGATCGGGCACGCGCCGGGGTCTGAGCGGCCACTCGAGTAGACTGGTGCGGCTGTCCGTCCGCCGGGGCGGGTACGTTGCGATTGACGAACGAAGCCCCCTGAAACGAGGAAGTAGGGAATGAGCGGCCACTCCAAATGGGCCACCACCAAGCACAAGAAGGCCGGGATCGACGCGAAGCGCGGCAAGCTCTTCGCCAAGTTGATCAAGAACATCGAGGTGGCGGCCCGCACCGGTGGTAGTGACCCGGACGGCAACCCGACCCTGTACGACGCCATCCAGAAGGCGAAGAAGTCGTCGGTGCCCAACGACAACATCGAGCGCGCGCGCAAGCGCGGCGGCGGTGAAGAGGCCGGCGGCGCCGACTGGCAGACCATCATGTACGAGGGCTACGGCCCCAATGGCGTCGCCATCCTGATCGAGTGCCTCACCGACAACCGCAACCGCGCCGCCGGTGAGGTGCGCGTGGCCATGACCCGCAACGGCGGCAATATGGCCGACCCGGGTTCGGTGTCGTACCTGTTCCACCGCAAGGGCATCGTGACCCTGGACAAGAACGGCCTGTCCGAGGACGACGTGCTGATGGCGGTGCTGGACGCGGGCGCCGAGGAGGTCAACGACCTGGGCGAGCAGTTCGAGGTCATCTCCGAGCCCGGCGATCTGGTCGAGGTCCGCAAGGCGCTGCAGGCGGCGGGTATCGACTACGACTCCGCCGAGTCGGGCTTCCAGCCGTCGATGTCGGTGTCGCTCGACGCCGAGGGCGCGCGCAAGGTGTTCAAGCTGGTCGACGCGCTCGAGGACAGCGACGACGTGCAGAACGTCTACACCAATGTCGACATTTCCGACGAGGTGCTGGCCGAGCTCGACGCGTAAACGCGAGAACGACTCCGCGGGCCGCATTCCCCAGGGATGCGGCCCGCGTCGCGTTCACGCGTAATCGGGTGTGCGCCACCGAGATTCCGGGGTCCCCTCGGGGTCTTCCCCGATGCGCCCCAAACCTCCTGTGCGACAAGATCACTATCGGGTCGGGTCACGATGGATGGGAGTTGATTCACGCATGGCTCAACGGTTGCTGATCGGTCTGGGCGCTGCCGCCCTGATCGCCACCGGCACGGGGATGCTCGCCCCGGCGGCCTTCGCCAAGGACCTCGCCGACGGGGTGTCCTGCAACGGCAGCACCTGCCGCAACGACACCGACGACGCCTACCGCGTCCGGATCCGGGTGTCCTGCCAGCGGTTCATCGACGGCTACGACTCGTCGGTCTGGGTCGCCGCCCACTCCACCGCGCGAGTACCGGCCAACTGCCCCGGCCACTGGGAGCAGGGACCGAGGCAAATGGATCCCCCGCAGATGAAGCCCGACGGCACCTGGAGCTCGCCCAGCTGGAAGGACGGCCCCGATGAATTCAAGCCGGGCTTCGTGACCGGTATCGAATATCTCAGCGCCACAGTCGACAACAACCGCCCGGCGCCCGCGCCCAGCGGTAGCGGTTCTTGATTCCGCACCCGGCCCAGCCCGTGTCGATGGACAATGTCGCCGCGAGGTTCCGTTAGACTCTCGAACAGTTGTTCGTTCACGGTGAGAGGGGTTTCGGTGCGGGTGATGGGCGTCGACCCCGGGCTCACCCGGTGTGGGCTCAGCATGGTCATCGGCAGCATGGGGCGCCAGGTGTCCATGGTGCAGGTCGATGTGGTGCGCACGCCGCCGGAAATGGAGCTGGCGCAACGACTTCTGCTCGTCGCCGATGCCGCCGAGGCGTGGATGGACACGCACAAGCCGGAAGTCGTTGCCATCGAACGCGTCTTCTCCCAGCACAATGTGCGCACCGCCATGGCCACCGCGCAGGCGGGCGGCGTGATCGCGCTGGCCGCCGCGCGGCGGGGGATCGCGGTGCATTTCCACACCCCGTCCCAGGTGAAGGCGGCCGTCACCGGCAACGGTTCGGCGGACAAGGCGCAAGTGACCGCCATGGTGACCCGTATCCTCGGGCTGGCCGTCGCACCCAAGCCCGCCGATGCCGCCGACGCGCTCGCTCTGGCCATCTGCCATTGTTGGCGCGCGCCCATGCTCGAACGCATGGCCAAAGCGGAGGCACTGGCTGAACGGCAGCGGCGCATGTACGAGGAAAGGCTTGCCCAGCAACGGAAGGCGGTAACGCGGTGATCGCGTCGGTACGCGGCGAAGTGCTCGAGATCGGACTCGACCATGTGGTGATCGAAGCCGCAGGCGTCGGGTATCGGCTCAATGCGACGCCCTCCACGCTGGCCGGACTGACTCGCGGCGAGGATTCGCGGCTCTACACGACCATGATCGTGCGCGAGGACTCCATGACGCTGTTCGGCTTCGCCGACACCGAGGCGCGGGAGCTGTTCGTGTTGCTGCAGACCGTGTCCGGTGTCGGCCCGAAGCTGGCCATGGCGGTGCTCGCGGTGCTCGAACCCGAGGCGCTGCGCAAGGCCCTGGCCGAATCGAATGTGGCGGCGCTGACCCGGGTGCCCGGTGTCGGCAAGCGCGGGGCCGAGCGCATGGTGGTCGAGCTGCGCGACAAGGTGAATCTTGTTCCCGTCCAGTCCGGTCCGCCCGGATCCGGTTCGGCGCCCGCGGTCACGCCGGTGCGCGAGCAGGTGGTCGAGGCGCTCATCGGACTCGGATTCCCGGCCCGCCAGGCCGAGGGCGCGGTGGACGCGGTGCTCGCCGACGAGCCCGGCATCGGAACCTCGCAGGCGCTGCGCACGGCGCTCGGGCTGCTCGGCAAGAATCGCTAGGCCGGCATGAGCGACGATCTCGAGGACTTCGACGACACCGAATCCGCCGTCAGCGCAAGCTATCTGCAATCCGACGGGGAGATCGAGGCCAGCCTGCGCCCGAAGTCCCTCGACGACTTCATCGGCCAGCCGCGCGTGCGCGAACAGCTGGCGCTGGTGCTGCGCGGCGCGAAACTGCGCGGCGGCACGCCCGACCACGTATTGCTCTCGGGCCCACCGGGTCTGGGCAAGACGAGTATGGCCATGATCATCGCCGGTGAGCTCGGCACCGCCCTGCGCCTCACCTCCGGCCCCGCCCTGGAACGCGCGGGCGACCTCGCCGCCATGCTCAGCAATCTCGTCGAGGGCGATGTCCTGTTCATCGACGAGATCCACCGCATGGCCCGGCCCGCCGAGGAAATGCTGTATCTCGCCATGGAGGACTTCCGCGTCGACGTGGTGGTTGGCAAGGGCCCGGGCGCGACCTCGATCCCCCTCGACATCGCCCCATTCACCCTGGTGGGCGCGACAACTCGCTCCGGCGCGCTGACCGGCCCGCTGCGCGACCGCTTCGGCTTCACCGGCCACATGGACTTCTACGAGCCCGGCGAACTCCAGCAGATCCTCGAACGCTCGGCCCGAATCCTGGGCGTCCGCCTGGAATCCGACGCCGCCGCCGAAATCGCCGGCCGCTCCCGAGGCACGCCGCGTATCGCCAACCGTCTGCTGCGCCGCGTCCGCGACTACGCCGAAGTCAAGGCCGACGGCCTGGTGACGGTCGAAATCGCCCATGCTGCTTTGGCCGTCTACGACGTGGATGTCCTCGGCCTGGACCGCCTCGACCGCGCGGTCCTCGGAGCCTTGATCCGCAGTTTCAACGGCGGCCCGGTCGGCGTCTCGACTCTTGCTGTCGCCGTGGGCGAAGAAGCCGCGACCGTCGAGGAAGTCTGCGAACCTTTCCTCGTCCGAGCCGGTTTGGTGGCCCGCACCCCGCGCGGTCGCGTCGCTACCGCGGCCGCGTGGGAGCACCTGGGCTTGGTGCCCCCGCCGGACCTGGTCTTCGGTTCCATCGAGGTCCGCCCCCGCGAACCGCAACTGGATCTGGATCTGTTCGAGCCGTAGCTGTTTCAGTCGACGGTGAGCACGAGTTTGCCGACGGTGCGGTTGGTGTCGCCGAGCGCGTGGGCCTTGGCGGCATCGGCCAGCGGGAAGGTGCCCGCGATGGTGGGGCGCAGGGCGCCGGACTCGGCGAGTTCGCGCAGGGCTTCCATACCGGCGTGATCGGCTTCGACCAGCAGCGAGACCCCGCGGACGCCGAGTTGCGCGGCGGCGGCACGCAATTCGCCACCCACGCCGCCGCGAATCGCGACCACGATCCCGCCCGGTCGCAGCGTGCGCAATGAACGGATCGCGTGCGCTTCGTCGATCGGATCCAGCGCCATGTCGACGTCGCGGACCGTCTCGAAGACATCGGTCGAGTGGTAGTCGATCACCTCGTCGACACCGATCGACCGCAGGAAGTCGTGATTGGCCGCGCTGGCCGTGCCGATCACGTACGCGCCCCGCGACTTCGCGATCTGCACCGCGAAATGCCCGACGCCACCCGCCGCCGCGTGAATCAGAACCCGCTGTCCGGCTTGCACATTCGCGGTGTCGACCAGCGCCTGATACGCGGTGAGCGCGGCCAGCGGGATCGCCGCCGCCTGCGCATGGTCCAGATTGGCGGGCTTGCGGGCGAAGGCGCGGGCGGTGACGGTGACATATTCCGCGGCCGCGCCGTGGCCGTGCGGATAGGGCAGCATGCCGAACACTTCGTCGCCGGGCTCGAACAGGGTGACGCCGACACCGGTCGACACCACCACGCCGGACACATCCCAGCCGAGCACGAACGGCGGCGGGGGCAGGAACAGGCCCGACAGTCGCCGGTGCTTCCAGTCGGTCGGATTGAGGGCGGTGGCGTGCACCTTGACGAGGATCTCGCTCGGTCCCGGTTGCGGGACGGGCAGCTCCAGCTCGTGCAGTACCTCCGGGCCGCCGAGGATGTCCTGTCCAATGGCCTTCATGGTGGTGGGGATCGTATTGTCCGGTTCGCTCATGACAGTCAGCTTGCCGTCGGCTGCCGCACCAGAAAATGGCACGATCGCCATTATTCGATAGGATCGTGCCATGCGGTCCGGGAGGAATGAGCCACACCGAGTCGTCGTTCTCGCGCTCGAGGGCGTCTACCCGTTCGAGCTCGGCATCGCGAACCGGGTCTTCGGCACGGCCGACGGACGCTACGAGGTGATCACCTGCTCGATCGACGGTCGTCCGGTGCGTAGCAATTCCGACTTCGATGTCGCCGTGGCGCACGATGCGGGCGTCCTGAAAACAGCCGACACCGTGGTCATCCCGCCCTGCGATGTGATCCCGATTCTCGAAAATGGCCTGCCACAAGCGGTTTCGGAAGCCCTGGCCCTGATCCGCCCCGGTGTCCGCCTGGTCTCCATCTGCACCGGCGCGATCGTGGTGGCCGCCGCGGGCCTCCTCGACGACCGGCCCGCCACCACCCACTGGAACTTCGCCGACCGCTTCGGCGCGCGCTTCCCGAAGGTCCGCGTCGACCCGAATGTCCTCTACGTCGATGACGGCGACATCCTCACCTCCGCGGGCGCGACCGCCGGAGTCGACCTGTGTCTGCACCTGATTCGCAACGACCACGGCAGCGAGATCGCGAATATGGTCGCGCGTCGCTGCGTGGTCCCGCCCTGGAGAGAGGGCGGCCAAGCACAATTCATCGAACAGCCGGTGCCGCCGCCCACCGCCGCGGGGACGGCGACCGCTCGCCAGTGGGCGCTCGAAAACCTCCACCAGCCGCTGACCATGTCCGACCTCGCCGCTCGAGCCCGCATGAGCGGCCGTACTTTCGCCCGCCGGTTCCGTGACGAGGTTGGAATGAGCCCGGGGCGCTGGCTGATTCAACAGCGGGTGTTCCGGGCTCGCGAATTACTGGAGACCACCGAGCTTTCCGTGGACCGGATCGCGGGCGAGGTGGGGTTCGCCACCGGAGCCTCGCTGCGGCAGCACCTGCACGAGGCGATCGGGGTGTCGCCGCTGGCGTATCGGCGGACGTTTCGGACCGGGGTAGCGGTCGGGGCGGGCTGACCTTGCAAACCGCGTTGGGTCAGTGCGGCGAGCTGACCTCGCGAACCTCGCGCAGGTGCTGTGCCATAGCGGCCGCAGCGGCCGCGCTGTCGTGGGCGGCGACGGCATCGTAGATGCGGTGGTGCCCGTCGAGTGAGAGGCGTCGGCCGTGACGTGACCGGTGGGACAGGGTGCGAGTGCGTCGCGTCCAGTCCGTCGTCATGGTGCACAGCGTGATCAGGAGCGGGTTCTGCGCGGCATGCGCGAGCAGGGTATGGAATTCGATGTCGAGCCTGAGCGATTCCGCGGGGGAGAGGGTTTCGTTGGAGCGGGTGAGCACCTCGTCGAGCGCCAGCAGATTCGATTCCACGGCCCGCACCGCCGCAAGCTCGGCAATGCGCGGCTCCACCAGATCACGTAATTCCAGCGCGTAGCCGAGCTCGATATCCAGCTCGCCGAGCCCGTCGGCCAGATCGCCCGCCTGCCGCGGTGTTTCGCTGACCGTGCTGCCCTTGCCCTGCCGGCGTTCGATGAGCTTCTTGGATTCCAGCTCGAACATGGCCTGCCGCAGCGACGATCGCGACACGTTCATGTTCGCCGCCAGCTCCCGCTCGGGCGGCAGCCGATCCCCAGCCCGCAACTCGCCGCTGGTGATCAACCCCTCCAGGTGCGCCGCGACCTCCGCGCTCACGCTGTATGCGCGCCGCCGGAGCGGCGGAATCGATGCCGTCATCGACCCGAGTTTAAATCCGTTCGCATACAGGCCATTTCGGCTGCGTTAAACGCCAGTTACGTTCGGTTTCACGCCCCGACGTCGGTTGTTCGCCTGGCTTATGGTCGGCATATCGGATGGTCCGACCAATGTTGGTCGGTAGGAGAGGTAATTAGCGTGACGTCGATCGTGCGGGGATTCACCCAGGCGTTTCCGGTGCTGCAGACGGGTGAGGGCATCGGCGGGGGCGCCGAATATCTGGCGGTAGACCCGTCGGCGGTGCTGTGGGGGCGACTGCCCCGCACCGGAGACCGGCCCGTGGCGACCGTCGAGCCCGGACGCAGCATCGTCGTCGACACCGTCAGCCACGAGGGGATTCTCGAGGATCAGGGCTCGGACCCGGTGGCGTACTTCGGGCGTCACGGGGTGGAACGAGACCAGGTGCTGGCGGACGCGATCGAGGTGGCCGCCACACGGAATCGCGATTCGCTGGCCGGGCCGCACATCATCACCGGCCCGATCGCCGTGCCCGGGGCACAGCCCGGAGATCTGCTCGCCATTCGCATCGACGAGCTGACCATGCGTGCGCCCTACGGGGTGGTGTCCACCCGGCACGCGCGCGGGGTCCTGGCGAACCGGCTGGGCTTCGACGGCAATTACGGGCAGTTCTGCACGGTGGAGTCACGGGAGGGGGAGTGGTTCGGGACCATGCCGCTGCATCCGGATCGTCTGCAGCGGGCCAGTTTTCCGCTGCATCCGTTCCTGGGGATCATCGGTGTCGCGACCGATACGGAATCCCGCGTGTCCTCGGTGCCGCCGGGACTGCACGGCGGGAATATCGATATCCGCCGACTCACCGCGGGCGCGACCCTGTTCCTGCCGGTGCAGGTTCCCGACGCGCTGTTCTACATCGGCGACCCGCATTTCGCCCAGGGCAATGGTGAGGTGGCGCTGACCGCGCTGGAAGCCCCACTGCGGGCGCGGCTTACGGTGGACGTGATTCCCGCGGCGGACGTCACCGCCGGGTTGGGACGAACCGTCGGCCCGTTCGCCGCCGCGCACGGACTGCTCATACCGACGGGCCTCGACGAGAACTTGAATCGGGCGCTCGAAGTCTGCGTCCGCAACGCCATCGAACTGGTCGTCTCACTGTTCGACGCCGACCCGCAGCAGGCATATCTATATTTGAGCGCCGCAGCCGATTTCAATATCTCGCAGGCCGTGGATCAGGTGCGGGGTGTGCACGGTGAGGTGCGGATCGCGGACTTCACCCATCATGCCGCCACCGAACTGGCCAAGCGCGTCCTCGAGCGGGCCTGATGAGAATGGTGCGGACAGATCTCGACCGGGGGAGTCACGCGCTGGAAAGCGAATTCGACTCCACTGTGTGGCGTGAGCGGGGAACGCCGTTGGTCCCTGCCACCGGAGCGGGCGCGTTGAGCGGGCATACGGTGGCGGTGAAGGATCTCTATGCTGTCGCCGGATTTCCACTCGGTGGGGGAGTCGCGGACTTTCTCGGCGAACCGTCTACGGCGCACGCGGATGTCGTTGCCCGGCTGCTCGCCGCCGGCGCGGACATCACCGGCATCGCGCAGACCGATGAATTCGCGTACAGCATCACCGGTGGCAACGGGCGTTACGGCATGCCTGTGAATCCGGTTGCACCGCAGCGGATTCCGGGTGGATCGTCGAGTGGGTCCGCGGTGGCCGTGGCTCGGGGCGAGGTCAGCATCGGGCTGGGTACGGACACGGCGGGATCCATTCGGGTACCGGCGGCATATCAGGGTCTGTGGGGGATTCGGACTACGCACGGATGTCTGTCCAGAGCCGGAGTGCTCCCGCTGGCTCAATCCTTCGACGCCGTGGGATGGATGACGCGAGACTTGGAGACCTTGAAGGCGGTGGCCGATTGTCTGCTGCCCGAGCAGGTTTCGACTCCGGCGCGACTCATTGTCGATCCCGCGTTGTGCGAACTGGCTGACGACGATCTCGCGGCAGCGAGCCTCGGTGCGGCGAAGCGAATGGGTGCCGCCGAAGCGATAGTGGACGCCGAACCTGAAACCTGGTTCGCGGCCTTCCGTACAGTCCAGGGCTTCGAAGCGTGGAGTAATCACGGCGAGTGGATACGCGCGCACCCCGACGCGTTGGAACCCGAAGTGGCGCAGCGCTTTCAAGCTGCCTCGATGATCACGGAGGAGCAGGCGCTTGCGGCTCGGGAGGTCCTGCGGACGGCCGCCGACCTTCTTCGCGCCGCGTTGCGCGATCGGATTCTTGTATTGCCGACCACAGCCACGCCTCCGCCGCCTCGAATGGCATTGCTGGGAACGCTGGAGTCCGGCCGAACGCGCACTTTGTATTTGACGTGTTTGGCGTCGATAGCCGGTGCGCCTGCAGTCAATATTCCGCTTCCGAGTGTTGAGGGAATTCCGAGTGGTCTGTGTTTGATTGGGGCACCCGGTATGGATCGTGCTATTCTCGATACCATTTCCGAAATAGATTCGGATACTGGACAATTCGGGTTCCCTGGATGAATTTGCGGCGGTAAAATTGGTGCATGAATTCGAAGGGGGAAACATTCGAAAGCTGCGGTCTCGCTGAATTGGAGGCCGCGGTCGCGGCCATTGTGGACCGTGTTGGTCATGGTGATCTGACGCTGTTCTTCGATCAGGATGTCGTGGCGTTGATGCAGCGGTTGGAGACGTGCCAGCGTCAGCTTTCGGCGTTGGGGTCCAAGCTGATCATCGAGGCGTCGGATCGTTCCCTGCCTGAAACCTCCGGGGCCGGTTCGCCGGTGGCGTTCTTGCGTCACACGCTGAACCTGTCGCGGTATGACGCCGCTACGCGGATCAAGATTGCCAAGCAGGTGGGCGAGTTCCGGCAGCTGACGGGGCATGTGGCCCCGCCGGTGCTCGAAGCCACCGCCGAAGCCTTTGAGGCGGGGGATATCTCACGTGATCACGTCCGCAACATCGTGGACGTCATGACCCATCTGCCGACCGATGTTCCCGCCGAGGCGCGCGTCGAGACCGAGCGGATTCTGGTGGACTACTGCCTGAAGGGCTGGCCCGATGACCTGCCGCGGATGGGGCGCGAGATCCTGGCGCGCCTCGATCCCGAGGGGACGGTGATCAGTGATGATGATCGCCGCCGTCGCCGGGGAATCCTGGTGGGGCGTCCGGGAGTTGACGGGATGAGCTGGATCGAGGGCTGGCTGACCCCGCAGCTGCGGGCGCTGTTGGATGCGTTCCTGGCCAAGTACGCCCGGCCGGGTATGTGCAACACCGAGGATGTCGACAGCCCGGGTGTGAGCGACAAGCCGATCGAGTCATCGGTGTTGGATGCGGCCGCGCGTCGGGATCGTCGTGATGCGGGGCAGCGGGTGCACGATGCGTTCATCGCCTTGCTGCAGCCGGGGCTGGATTTGCGCAAGCTCGGTTCGCATCGCGGGATGCCGGTGCAGGTCACGCTCTCGATGAGCCTCAACGATCTGGAGCGGGGCTCGGGTCTTGCGACAACCGCCTCCGGCGTTCAGATGTCGATCAACGAGGCTCTGAAGATGGCGGGCGGGACCCGGCCGGTGCTTGTGGTCCTGGACGACAAGGGAATTCCGTTGTACCTGAGCTACGGGCAGCGGTTGGCCAGCTCGGGACAGCGGCTCGGGTTGCTGGCGCGCGACCGGGGTTGCACCTTCCCCGGCTGCGACGTTCCGGCGGATATGTGCGCCGCGCACCACGTCACCGACTGGGTGAAGGGTGGGCCGACGGATCTGGACAACCTCGCTCTTGTTTGCGATCACCACCACGCGCTGGTGAACGACAGCGTCAACGGGTGGCGGACGGTGATGCTCGGTAAGGGTTCGCCGAATCGGGGACGCATCGGTTGGATTGCCCCGAAGGCGTTGGACCCGAACGGTGTTGCTCGAGTCAACGAGAGGCATCACGTTGGGCAGTTGGTCGCCAACGCTGTCGAATCCAGTTGTCGGGAGTGGGGTCAAACGGCTGCGTGAGACCCCGCTGCTCTTGTCGCGCTGGCGTGCGCAGGGACGGGGAAGTGTGGTTGCGTCGCCTGCCCTGCCGGACTTGGGCTGACGCCGGGTTGGGAGCCGCCACCCGCCGATCCCAGCCCACGGACCGCACGGATCACCTTCTAGGAAAAAACAACAAGAACCAAGACCCAAAGGGGTCGAGAACCAGCGCTCATTGACAACTCCACAGGCCTCCAAGCCCCCCGCCCGCCCCCTCCCACCCCGTCTGTTCGTCGAGCGGCACATCCTTGAGGGCTTTTGTCTGGTTCCTCCCTAATCTCGCCTCCAAAATGTGCCTCTCGATGACAGGAACCGGGCGAATCGGACACCTAGCGGCGTCTTTGAGTGTTCTTCCCCGGGCCGCTGCGCGCCCGAGCCTCGAGGAGGCTGGTGCCGCCACCAAGGTGCCCAACCCAGCCCCCTCCTCTCCCTTCTCCAGGCGTCTTTTTATCTTTTCGTCTTTACGACTTCATGGGTGCGGATAGTTCGAGCGGCGAGACGGCCTGCTTTGAACACATAGTTCCGATCGGGGCGGTCCAGTAATGCGTCCGCGAGCCGATATGTCGACAGGACCACGAGGTCCGCGGCAGCTCCGACCCGGATTCCGTACCGATCAGCAATCCCGATGGTTCGCGCCGCCTCGGTCGTGGCCATCGCCAGCACCCGGTTCATGTCCTCCGGGCCCGACAAATGCGCGGTCTGAGCAAGGAACAACCCGACATCCAACATGTCCGCATTCCCATACGGCGTGAATGCATTCCGAATGTTGTTGGACGAGTACGCGGTCGTGATTCCCGCCTCCCACAGCTCCCGGATCGGTGCGATGCCCCGCCGCACGTTGGTGCTGTCGGATCGTCCGCCGAGGTGCATATCGGTAGCAGGCAACGGCACCACGGAGATCCCGGCCGCGGCCAGTCGTTCGATTGTCCGCGCACGGTCGGCGGGTGCCCGCCCGGCCAGGGAAGTCATGTGCCCGAGTGTGACTCGGCCCTGGCGTCCGGTGCGTTCGGTGACCGCGGCGATGTAATCCGCCATGGCGTATCGGGGATCGCTGGCGTCGTCGGCGAAGTCGGCGTGGATGTCCAGGGGGACGTTGAACTCTGCGGCCAGGTCGAAGATCAGGTCGACGTGGCGGTGGCAGTCTTCGATGGTGCGTTCGTTGTAGGCGCAGCCGCCGAGTACATCGGCTCCCGCGTACAGGCTTTCGCGGAGGAGGTCGATGGTGCCGGGGGCTTGGAGGATGCCTTCCTGGGGAAACGCGACGATCTGCAGATCGAGCCGTTCGCGGTATTCCTCGCGGAGGTCGAGTAGGGCTGTCACCCCGCGCAGTCCGACGATCGGATCGACGTCGGGGTGTGCCCGGATCACGGTGGTGCCGTTGCTGATCGCCATGTCGAGGACGCGGCGGGCTCGGTCGCGGATGGAGGCTACGGTGAAGCCTCGTTTGAGTTCGGCGGTGACGCTGATGGCGCCGGCCAGGGTGCCGTCCGGATTGGATTTCTCGGCGTCTAGGAGTGCCTTGTCCAGGTGGACGTGGGATTCGATCAGGCCGGGGATGACTACGCGTCCGGCGCAGTCGATCTCCTCGGTGCCGGGTGTGGCGACGTTGGATCTGATTGCGGTGATGACGCCGTTGGTGATCGCGATGTCCACCAGTTCCGCGTTATCCGCGATCCGGGCGGCGCGCAGCACCAGATCGACCGTTTGCGGTGGCTCCGGTATTTCCGGTGACTCCGGGTCGACCGTCTCCGGCAACAAATCCGTCATGGCTACCTCCCCGACACGAAGTGATTCCGTTTGTATACGAGGGAGATGTTTCGTCGCCGAACCGCAATTGCTGCGCGGATGTTACGAAGCGCGGGAGGCCGAACCTGGCTGTCGCGCAGGGTCTTCCGTGCGCTGGCGGAAGCGGTAGGCCGACGCGGCGTGGGCGATGTGGGTGCTCACCACCTCGGCGGCGCGGTCGGGGTTGCCTGCTTCCAGTGCGGCGCAGATCTCTTCGTGTTCGCGCCAGGAATCACCGGCGCGGCGGGGGAGTTCGACCGAGTAGACCCAGGCGATCTTCCAGCTCAGCTGCATGATCAGTTGGGCGAGCAGGGTGCTGCCCGACGCCTCGGCGAGTACCTCGTGGAAGCGGCTGTTGAGGCGGGCCAGTTCGTCGAGGCGGCCGGCGCGGACGGCGTCCTGGCCGAGGGCGGTGAGTTCCTTGAGGCGGCCGAGTTGTTCGGGGGTGCGGCGGGCCGCGGCGCGGGACGCGCACAGGGGTTCCAGGCGGGCGCGGATCTCGAGCAGATCGGCCGCCTCCTCCTCGGTGAGTTCGGCCACGAAGACCCCGGCGTACGGGCGTGACGAGGCGAAACCCTCGGCTTCCAAGGTGCGCAGTGCCTCCCGGACGGGAACCCGGGATACCCCGTAGCTCTCCGCGAGCGCATCCTCGGTGAGACGCTGCCCGGGGGCGTACGCGCCGCGAATGATGTCTTCACGAATGGCGCGACACAGCTGTTGCGGTGTCATGCGGCCGGCGGTGCTGGTCACTGCTGCCTCATCTGCGGATCTGGGAAAACACGGGACTGGTTTGCATACGATCCATCGTGGCCTCGGCCGACGGGATGCCGCAAATCTACTGCACAGCCACCCCATTCGCGGGTCCGGCTGTGGTGCAACGTCTTCAGGTCGCTGATCTGCGGGGGTTTGTATACGATGCGGCCATTCTGTCCGGAAGGAATCCATGGATCCCGCACATCTAGTGCTCTTGTTCGCCGCCGGTTTCGGGGCGGGCGTGTGCAATGCCATCGCCGGGGGCGGCAGTCTGCTGTCGTTCCCGGCCCTGCTCGCCACGGGCCTGCCGCCGGTGACGGCGACCGTCACCAACTCGGTGTCCGTCTGGCCCGGCTATCTCGGTGGGGCCGCCGCACTGCGCAAACGTCTCGACGAACATCGGCCGCTGGTACCCGGATTGGTGATCACCGGGGTGGCGGGTGCGACCGGCGGCGTGATCGCGCTGCTGGCCGCACCGCCCAAGGTGTTCGCGGCCCTGGTGCCGTACCTGATCCTGGCGGCCACCGCCCTTTTCGCGGCACAGCCCGCGGTCTCGCGCAAGCTCGCGGCGCACGGCGGGGATTCGCGGCTGCGGTTGTTCGCGGGGGTGTTCCTCGGCGCGGCGTACGGCGCGTACTTCAACGGCGGCATGGGAATCGTGCTGCTGACCGCGCTGGCCCTGGGCATCGATGCCTCGATCACCCGGCTCAACGGACTGAAAAGCCTGCTCACGCTCACGGTCTCGACCACGGCGGTGGTGGCGGTCGCGCTGTTCGGGCCGGTGCAGTGGTGGGCGGTCGCCGTCCTGGCACCGGCCTGCCTGCTCGGTGGCGTGGCCGGTGCGCGCTTGGCGGATCGGCTGCGGCCGGGTGCCTTCCGGGCCGTGGTGATCGTGTTCGGCGTCGGCGCCGGAACCGCGATGTTGCTGTCCTAGCGCTCTCTATCTCTTTGACACAGCTCTCTTCTCCGACACAGGTGGTGTACCCATGAACGATCTCTTGCTGCGCGGCGGACGGCCGTGGACTCCCGGAGCCCCGCTCGCGGTGGCCGACATCCTCATTCGTGACGGCCGCATCGCCGCCATCGGCCCCGACCTGGCCGCCGACGGCGTCGAAACCGTGGATCTGGCCGGGGCGCTGGTGCTTCCGGGCCTGGTCGACTCCCACTGCCACCTCGACAAGACCATGTTCGGCGGACCCTGGGTCCCCAATACCGGCGGCCGCACCCTGTCCGGCCGCATCGCCAACGGCGAGGGCCGCCGCGACGAGCTGGGACTGCCCAGCGCCGACTACGCGTCGAACCTGCTGGCGGCCATGGTTTCCGGCGGTACCGCGCACGTCCGCAGCCACATCGACATCGATCCCGAGGTGGGCCTGCGCGGCGTCGAGGCCGTCCGGGCGGCCGCGGCCCGGCACGCGGACCGGGTGGACGTGCAACTCGTGGCCTTCCCCCAGGGCGGCCTGCTGACCCGCCCCGGCACGGACAAACTCCTGGAAGCCGCGCTGGCCGAGGGCGTCGAGGCCATCGGCGGCCTGGATCCCGCCGGCTACGACGGTGATCCGGTCGGTCAGCTGGATTTGATCTTCGGTCTCGCCGAGAAGTACGGCGCGCGCATCGATATCCATCTGCACGACCGGGGCGCGCTCGGCGCCTGGCAGTACGACCTGATCGTGGCCCGCACCAAGGCGACCGGGCTGGCCGGGCGGGTGACCATCAGCCACGCGTACGCCATGGGCGAGCTGGCGCCCGACGAGCAGCGGCGGATCGCCGAAAGCCTCGCGGAAGCAGGCGTTTCCATGGTCACCTGCGCCGTGGGTGACGCACCCGTCGTCCCGGTCCGCACCATGCACGCGGCCGGAGCCGGACTGGCGTTCGGCAATGACGGCATCCGCGACCTGTGGACCCCCTACGGTGACGGCGACATGCTGCGCCGGATCATGCAGGTGTCCTTCCGGGATCGGCTGGTCGCGGACGAGGAGATAGAGCTGGCACTGGCTGCCGGAACCTACGGCGGCGCATCGGTTCTGGGGATCGCCGACTACGGACTCGCGGTGGGTAAGAGCGCCGACCTGTTCACCGTGCACGCCGAAACACCCGCTGCCGCAGTGGTGTCCGTGCCGCCGCGCGCACTGGTGGTCAAGCGCGGCCGGGTGGTGGCCCGTGACGGCCGCCTGCTCGCCAACTGATCGTATACGAAACACACGCGTAATCGCGCGGACCGCACCCGGCAATGATCCGCCGATAGAACTGTGGACATGCGCACCACCGCTTCAAACGCCGCCAAAGGCCAAGGCTCGGACGGGCTTCCGGACGGGATCCCGGACCGGAACGCAGTGGCCGCCGGGAGCGGCAATGTATACACCGGCGCCGACACCTCGAGTGATAGCGATACGGCCCTGGGCTTCCGCGATGTCGGCCTGACCTTCGAGAACGGCACCCACGCGCTCGAGGGCATCGACATCGACATCCGGCCGGGCGAGTTCGTCTCCCTGGTCGGGCCCTCCGGGTGCGGCAAGTCCACCCTGCTGCGCCTGGCGGCCGGGTTCGAGAAGCCCACCGGCGGAACGGTTTCCGTCGCCACCCGCAAGGTCGGCTACGTGTTCCAGGAGGCGACCCTGCTGCCGTGGCGCTCGGTACTGCGCAATATCGAACTGCCCGCCGAACTCGCGGGCACCGACAAGGCGACGCGGCGGGCGGCGGCGCGTGAGGCGCTGGAGCTGGTCGGGCTGACCGGGTTCGAGAACCACAAGCCCGCACAGCTTTCCGGCGGTATGCGCATGCGCACCTCCATCGCGCGGGCGCTGACCGGGGCGCCGGAACTGTTCCTCTTCGACGAGCCGTTCGGCGCGCTCGACGAGATCACCCGGCAGCGGCTCAACGAGGAGGTGAGCGGGCTCTACCGGCGTTCGGGTTTCACCGGCGTGTTCGTCACGCACTCGGTGGCCGAGGCGGTGTTCATGTCCACCCGCGTGGTCGTGCTCACCGGGAGGCCGGGCCGGGTGGCGGCGGATATCGCTGTACCACTGGACTTTCCGCGGAAACCGGAATCGCGATACACGCCCGAATTCGGGGCCATCGCCGCGGAGGTCTCGGCAGCACTGCACGACGCCGAACGCGGAACCGTACAGACCCGAGGGAGGGCCGCATGACCGCCGCCGCCGTCAACAACGCCATCGCCGCCGCGAGCGAGCGCACCGCCGCTGCGTCCGATGCTTCCGGGACCTCCGAGGCGACCGCGCGACCACCGCGCACTCCTTGGAAACCCCGCTGGCCCTTCGCGATCGCCCCCGTCCGAGTCTTCGCCCCCGCGCTCGTCTTCCTCCTGGTCATGGCCGCCTGGACGATCGCCAGCCACTTCCTCATCCCGCAGCAATCCCGATTCCTGCTCCCACCACCGGAATCGGTGATCTCCAAGGGCCTGCTCGACGCCGCCACCCGCACCGAGATCCTCTCGGCCCTCGGCGCGACGGTACAGATCGCACTCGTCGGCCTCACCATCGCCATCGTCGCCGGTGTCGCGTTCGCGGTGATCATGAGCCAGGCCCGCTGGGCCGAATACTCGCTTTACCCGTATGCCGTTATCCTGCAGACGATTCCGGTGCTGGCCGTGGTCCCGCTGTTCGGCTTCTGGTTCGGTTACGAGTTCGGCAGCCGCGTCATCGTATGCGTCATGGTGTCGCTGTTCCCGGTCATCACCAATACCCTCTTCGGCCTCAAATCCGTGCAGGCCTCCGAACACGACCTGTTCACGCTGCACGGCGCGAACCGCTGGCAGCGGCTGCTGAAACTGCAGTTGCCCGCGGCGCTTCCGGCCATGATCTCCGGCTTCAAGATCTCGGCGGGCATGGCCGTGATCGGCTCCATCGTCGCCGACTTCTTCTTCCGCCAGGGTGAACCCGGCATCGGCCGCATGATCGATGTCTACCGTCAGCGCCTCGCCACCGAGGAACTGCTGACCGCCCTGCTGCTGTCCTCACTGGTCGGCCTGATCCTGTTCTGGATCTTCGACTTCCTCGCCGGCCGGGTCGATCGCGCCCACGGCAAGCGTGCCGACCGGTAACCGAACCCGCTCTCCCGCAGTCTGTTTCAACTCTCTAGGAACTCCCGTGAACAAACGTGTCCTCGCTGCTGCCGCCGTCACCGGCAGCGTCCTGCTCACCGCCGCCTGCGGTGGCGGCGCCTCCACCCCGAAACCGACCGGACAGGGTGTGCTGGCCGGTGTCTGTCCCGCCACCGTCGTCATCCAGACGGACTGGTATGCCACCCCGGAACGCGCGGCCGCCTATCAGCTGGTCGGGCCCAACGGCACCGTCGATGTGAAGAAGGGCGCGTACAGCGGCCCGCTCGGCGATACCGGCGTGAATGTCGAAGTGCGCCTGGGCGGTCCGTTCCTCGGCGGCCAGCCGGTGCCCGCGCAGATGTATCAGGACAACTCCATCACCCTGGGCCTGGTGCCGACCGACGAGCAGGTGCGCGCCAAGTCCAAGTTCCCGCTCACCGGCGTGTTCGCCTCGCTCGAGAAGAACCCGCAGATCGTCATGTGGGATCCGGCCACCTACACCGTCAATTCGTGGAAGGACGTGGCCGCCACCAACGCCCCGATCCTGTACTCCGAGGGCAAGATCTACATGGACTACCTGGTCGCCAACGGGGACGTGAAGAAGGAGCAGCTCGACGCCTCCTACGACGGCACACCCAGCCGCTTCGTGGCTGAACACGGCCGAGTCATGCAGCAGGGCTACGTCTCCAATGAGCCCTACCGCTGGGAACACGATGTGAAGGGCTGGCAGAAGCCGACCGGCCATCTGCTGGTCGCCGACGCCGGCTACGAGAGCTACCCGCACGCCTGGTCGATCCGCAGCGGTGAACTCGACAAGCTGCGCCCCTGCCTGCAGAAGCTCGTCCCCATGCTGCAGCAGGCCGAAATCGACTACGTCACCAACCCCGAACCCACCAACCAGGCGCTACTGCGCATCGCCCAGACCATCCCGGACGGCCCGCCCATCTCCGCCGCGGGCAACACCAGTTCGGTTGCCGTGCAATTGAAGGAGAAGATCGTCGGCAACGGCCCCGACGCCACCCTGGGCAACTTCGACCCCGACCGCGTGGCCCGCGCCATCGCCCAGGTGACCCCGCTGCTGAAGGCCCGCGGCCAGCAGGTCCCCGACAACCTCGGCCCGAACGACCTGGTCACCAATGAATTCATCGATCCCGCAAAGGGTCTCAAGCAGCAGGGCTAGGTGGAAGAACCATGTCGAACCACGAGTACGAGCATGAACCGGTCCCCGTGCAGGCCCGCCGCGGCCTGCTGTCGGTGGCCGCGGTCTGGGCCGGATTCCCGATGTGCCTGGGCAATGCGGTCTTCGGCGGGCTGATCGTCTACAGCCTGGGCATGAGCCGCGGGCTGGTCGCGATCCTGCTGGGCAATCTGCTGCTGTTCGCCTATGTCGGCACGCTGAGCTGGATCGGCGGGCGGACCGGCCGTAACTTCTCGTTGCAGGCGGGGCGCGCGTTCGGCGACCGCGGTCGCGCCGCGGTGGTCGCGTTCCTGGCCACCGTCGTGATCGGCTGGTTCTCCTACCAGGTCGGATTGACCGGCACCACGCTCGAGGGCATGTACGGGTGGAATCCGCTGTGGGGCGGTCTGATCGGCGGGGTGTTCTTCGTCCTGCTCACCCTGGCCGGAATCCGCGCGCTGTCGCTGATCGGGCTCATCGGCACGCCGTTGTTCCTGATCATGGCCGGGCTCGCACTGTATTACGGTCTGGGGCACGGGCATTCGCTCTCCGACGCCTTCGACTACACCGGTGGCGGTGGCCCGCTGGGTTTCTGGGCGTGCGTGAGCATCGTGGTCGGCGGCTTCGCCGATTCCGGCACCATGACCGCCGACTTCACCCGCTGGGCCCGCGACGGCCGCGCGGGCGTGCTCGCGGCGGCCTCGGCCTTCCCGTTCGCCAACTCCGTCGCCTTCCTGATCGGCGGCCTGGTGGTGGCGATCGGCGGTGCCAGCGATCCGGCGAACAACGGCGGGGCGTTCCTGGGCCTGCTGGCCGGGCACGGGGCGATCATCACCGCACTGTCGGTCGTGTTCGTCTTCGCGAACCTGGGATCGGTTGCGGCGCACTGCCTCTACAACGGCGCGGTCGGCTGGGCCGGGATCACGCCGTTGCGCATGCGGCCGCTCGCGATCGCGCTGGGCGCGCTCGGCACCGTGGTGGCGCTCACCGGCGTGTGGGCGCACATCACCAACTGGCTGGTGCTGCTGGGTGTGGTGGTGCCGCCCATCGGCGCGGTGCTCATCGTCGACTACGTCCTGGCCCGCAGCCGGGGTGCGGTGCCCGCGCCGGTGCGGCCGGTCGCGTTCGCGGCGTGGGGGATAGGGGCGGTGGCCGCCGGGCTCGCGCACTATCACCTGCCGGGCTCGGTGGACGCGGTCATCGGATTCGTCACCGCGGCGGCGGTGCAGGCCGGACTCACGGCGCTGCTGCCCGCGGCCGCGCCCAGGTCGGCCGTCGCCGCGGCCACCGTGAGCGGATGAGGGGCGCACGGTGAATTCCGCTGAGCGAGAGGAACTCTGCTTCCTGTCCGCCACCGAGCTCACCGCGCGCGTCCGCTCCGGGGAGCTGTCACCGGTCGAGATCACCGACGCCGTGCTGGATCGCATGCAGGAGCTGGATCCGCAGCTGCACGCGTTCTGCACGCCCACCCCCGATCTCGCCCGGCGGCAGGCTCGCCGCCTCGCCGACGACCTGGCGCGCGGCATCGACCCCGGGCCGCTCGGCGGCGTACCCCTGGGGATCAAGGACCTGTTGTCGACCAAGGGGATCCGCACCACGTCCGGATCGTGGGTCTACCGCGATCACATCCCCGACGAGGACGACATCGTCGTCGAACGCGCACTCGCGGCGGGCGCGATCTGCCTGGGCAAGACCAACGCCTCCGAATTCGGCTACAGCGCAACCGGTCTCAACCCGTTGTTCCCCGCGACCCGCAATCCGTGGGACCTCGCGCTGAGCCCCGGCGGCTCCAGCGCGGGCTCGGCCGCCGCGGTCGCGGCCGGACTCGGCCCGGTGGCGCTGGGCAGCGACGGCGGCTGCTCGGTGCGCGCACCCGCGGCCCTGTGCGGGCTGGTGGGGGTCAAACCCTCCATGGGCCGGGTGCCGGTGTATCCCGGCTGCCGCGATGAGCGCCTGCCGGGCGTATCCGGTTGGGAGAGCATCGAACACATCGGCCCGATCACCCGCACCGTCGCCGACGCGGCCCTGCTGCTGTCCGTGCTCGCCGGACCCGATCCCCGCGATCGGCACTCCATTCCCTGCACGGACGTGGACTGGATCGGGGCCGCCCGCGACGGCACCGAGCGACCCGAAACCGTCGCCGGGCTCCGTGTCGGCCTCAGCCTCGATCTCGGCTACCTGCCCGTCGACCCACAGGTCCGCGGCGTGGTGGAACGGGCGGTGCGCGAGGTCGTGGGCAAGCAACTGGGCTGCCACATCGAAACGGTCGACCCCGGCTGGCCGGACCCGGCCGACGCCTTCTCCGCGCTCATCATGGCCGAAACCGACCTGACCGGCATGCGTGCCATGGCCGACGCGCACGCCGAGCGCATGTCCCCGCACCTGGTCGCCTGGCTGCGACAGCCTTGGACCGCACAGCATTTCACCGACGCCAACATCACCCGCAAGACCCTGGTCAACGCTATGGCCCGCCTCATGCGCGACCACGACGTCCTCATCACCCCCACCACCGCCGTCCCGGCCTTCGCCGTAGACCTCCACGGCCCCGACCACATCGACGGCACCCCCGTCTCCGACTCCACCTGGATCGGCTTCAACTACCCGGCCAACCTGACCGGCCAGCCCGCCGCCAGCATCCCGGCGGGCTGGACCGACACCGGACTCCCGGTGGGCCTGCAGATCATCGGCCGCCACCTGGCCGACGAAACGGTCCTCCGCCTGGCCGCCGCCATCGAACGCGTCGCGCCCTGGGCACATCGGCGACCACCGGTGCGGGCGCTCAGCTCCGCGCCGGCACCGGTGTCGCGGTGACGTCGGCCTTGTCCGCGAGGGGCGCCGAATCCGTTGTGCCCCGGTAGAAGTCGCGATAGACCCGCGCGGCCATCGCCAGGTAGGCGAGGGTCTTGGGAATCATCAGCAGCCCCAGCTGCGGGATGCGCCGGGCCCACAGGACAACCGGCAGATAGCAGGCGAAGGAGGCGGCCATGGCATTGGACAGGAAGCCGAACGTGCGGTCACCGGTGCGCTCGGCCCCGCGGCGCATGAGATAGATCTCGCTCGCCCCCACCGCCAGCAGCGGAACATTGCGGTCCACACCGTATCCGGCGGGGGTCTCGGCGCGGTCCCAGTTGTTGAACGGCGTGGCCAGCAGGATCAACCGCACGAACGACAAACCCAGCAGCGCCTTGGTGAAGCCGTCCCACGAACGCTGGAAACGCAGCCGCCACGCGTCCAGCGACAGCACGTAGAACATGGTGATCGTGATGGAGGTGGCCATCTCGCCGAGCCCGATCAGACTCGCGCGCCGCCCGCGCCAGGTCAGCGTGCCGCGGTCCTCGCCGCGCGACATCGCGACCGCACGCAGCGCCAGATGCGCGGTGTCGCCGGTCGCCAGCAGGGTGAACGCCTCCTCGAACCGCGCGGCGGTCTGCTTCTGCTCCACCGGAACCCGGTCGCGATTGCGGCGCATGGCGATCACCAGTCCCCAGATGATCGCCAGATACGACATGTTGAAGAGCAATTCGAATCGTCTACGCATGACGACCAGTCTGTTCTCGGAGACCGCCCCGGAATCAGGGCACAAGGTCCCCACCCGCCGGACGTCCGATGGAGCTTGCTCTCCTCCGTACGGCAGGGCGGGGCCTTATGCGGCGGGGCCGTTCGGTCGCGTATAGCGGTGTTTGACGCCGAGCGGGAAATAGCTTGGATCGCCGTGCGGAAGCAGCACTATTCGGGGCCGCTGGCGCTCCAACGGCACATAGTGCGCGAATTCGCTGTTGAGCCGCCGCAATTCGGTGCGCACCGACTCCGCGATCCGGTCGTCGAGATCCACAGGAGGCGTGGCCGCGGGTGCGAGTTCGACGGTCACCCGCAGGGTGCGGTTCCGGTCGGCGGTCTCCACGACCTCGAGCACGAACTTGCCCGTGATGTGGTCGCTGATGCCGGGCTGTTCCAATCCGACGGTGATGTTCTCCGGATACACGTTGGCGCCGTAGCAGGACACCGTGAAATGGCTGCGGCCGAACACGAATACGAACGGCTGCTCGAATCCGGGTACCGAGGGCCGGAGGTCGTGGGCGGCAAGAAACTCCAGCATGCGCGGGTAGCCGATGAGGCCGCCCTCATCGGCGATGTGGTAGCGGATCAAGGGAACTCCGCTGTCACCGGAGACCACGAGCGTACCGTCGACGGTCTCGAAGAAGCGATGATAGGGATCGTACTGGGCCAGGGTCGGCAGCCTGGATTCGCCGAAAAGCGCCTGCGCCACCTCGGGACGGCCCGCCAGCATCCGCCGGATCTCCACCGACAGCGGCGTCTCATTGGCCAGCACCCCGCCATCGGCCGTGCCGTACAGCGAGGCGATGTCGGTGCCCGGGTCGATGTCTCCGGCCCGCTGTGCGACCAGCGTTCGCCACTCCTCGCTGAAAACCTCACCGGCGGTGACGAGTTTGATGGCGTAGTCCGCCCACGGCACCTCCTCGGCGCGGCCGGTGTCGATCACGTCCTTGAGGAACGGCGGATATCCCAGCAGCACCACCTGATCGAAATGCGGTGCGAGCGTGCGGATCACCCGCAGAATCTCGGTCTTGTCGTTGCCGGGGGCGACGGCTGTCACCGGATACCCGCGCGTGGCGAGCTCCCGCACACACCCGAGGGTGAACAGCCCGCCCACCCACGTCCCGAGCGCGAAACACACCACCGCCAGCGTCCTCCGCTCCTCGGCGCGGAAGGCGTCCCGGAAGATCTGCTCGAACCGCGCCGCCGTACGCCGCTCGTCCGCCATCGACCGCGGCCACGGTGTCGGTTCCCCGGTGGACCCCGACGACATGGCGATCACATCCCCGATCCGCCCGTCCCGGCACAACTCCGGCAGCGGATACCGGCGCAGATATCCGGGTTTGTCCATCAGCGGCAGCTTGGTGAAATCCGCGAACGAGACGATCGCCGCCGCATCGATACCGTGCTCGCCCAGGAACTTCCGATACGCGGGCACCGTCGTCGCCGTCCGCTCGAACAGCCCGACGACCGCTTCCTCGGGTGTCAGCGCCATGGCCACTCCTCACGTGCGTCCGCCCCCGGCGGTGGTACTTCTGCCCCCGGATTCAGTAAAGGCGATCCGGGACCCGTCCGCAGCTAGTGCGGGGTCACCTCGGAACGTTCGAGCTGATGGACCACCAGGTCGAGGAAGGCGTCGACCTCTTCGCGGTGATAGGCCGCGACCCCTTCGGGGGCCAGATGGAAGGTGGTGTCCTGGATGTCCTTGGCGGTCAGCCCGTTCGGGCCGTGATGGGCCAGGGTGGCGGCGAGGCGGTCGAGGAAGGCGCCGACCTCGGCGGCCAGGTATCCGGGAAGACCGTAAGGGGGTGCGGAGAATTGGATGCGCAGGACGTCGTCGTGGGTGAGGGGTTCGTGGGTGCGGCCCGCCGGGAGTCGGCCACGGCCCCTGCGTAGGTATTCCAGTTCGACGCATAAGTGATCGAGGAAGTCGTCGACCTGCTCGATGTCGTAGCCGCGGCGGCCCGGCGGGGGAGCGTCGAATTCCACCAGGCGGATGTCGGCGATGGTGAGATGGTCGCGGCCGAGCATGGTGTCGGCGATGCGCGCGCGGAAGGCGTCCACCTGCTCGGGGTGGTATCCGTGATGCCCGGACGGCGCTTGGCCGAAGCGGGTGCGGCGGACGTCGTCGGGGGTCACCGCGTCATTGTGCCAATGGGCTCATGTCCGAATTACTTCCGCCCCTTGCGGATCCGGCCGCATCGGACAAACGGGTCTGTATCTAATGCTTGCGGACTCCGTCGATGAGCAGATGCCGGATGGCATGGCTGAGATCGTCGACCGCCTGCGCGTCGGGGTTGCGAATCCCGTGCAGGATCGCGGCCAGAAGCATGCCCGTCACCGCCCGCGCGGTGTTCACGGTGTCGAGATCCGCACGCAGATAACCCCGTTCGACCCCGTGCTCGAGGTACCCGGCCGTCAGCGAGTCCGCGGTGTCCAGCAGCCCGTACAACCGCATGGTCAGCTCGGTGTCGATCCCGGTGGCCTGGAACAGCAGCATCTGCGCCACCCGCTGATCCTCGAGGAAGATCCGGTTCAGCGCGTCACCGATCCGGTCCACCTGTGCCCGGTACTCCTCCAGGCTGTCGGCCGCGTCCGGCGCATTGTCGGTGCCCAGCGATTCGATGATGCGCGCGGCCAGATCGTCGATGACGTGGTCGATGATGTCGCGCTTGTTCTCGAAGTACCGGTAGAACGTCCCGTGCCCGATGCCCAGCTCACCGGCGATATCGGCGATCCCGGTGGCGTGATAGCCCTTCTCGGCGAAACACGCGAACGCGGTGTCGATGATCTCCTGCCGGAGTTCGGCCTTGCGCTGTTCGATTCTCGAAGATGGGCGCCGTTCGATTCTCGAGGATGGCTTCGTCACAGGCCCGATGATACGGTGATCACAAACGGAATGAGATGTCATTCCGTGACATGTGCATCACTTCAGTTGTTGAAGACTCTCTCTGCAGGAGGTTCGGCGTGGCACCTCAGTACGACGCCATCGTGGTCGGTGCCGGTTTCGGCGGGATGGGCGCGGGCATCGAGCTGGATCGGCTCGGCCTGAGCAATTTCGTCATCCTCGAGCGTGAGGACGACCTGGGCGGCACCTGGCATGTGAACCACTATCCGGGCCTGGCGGTGGACATCGCCTCGGTCACCTACTCCTATTCCTTCGAGCCCAACCCGTACTGGTCGCGGCTGTTCGCGCCGGGTTCGGAGCTGAAGAAGTACGCCGAGCACGTCGCCGACAAGTACGACCTGCGCCGGCGCATGCGCTTCGACACCGTCGTCGGGGGCGCGCGCTGGGATGAGGAACACCAGCACTGGGTCGTCGCCATCGAGAACGGCGAATCGCTCACCGCGCGCTATCTGATGGCCGCCACCGGCTTCCTGTCGCAGCCCTACACCCCGCCGTTCCCGGGCATCGACACCTTCGCGGGCAAGATCATCCACACCACGGCGTGGGAGGACGACTTCGACCTCACCGGTAAGAAGGCCGCCATCATCGGCACCGGTGCCACCGCCGTGCAGCTGATCCCGGAGGTCGCCAAGAAGGCGCAGGCGCTCACGGTCTTCCAGCGCACCCCGATCTGGGTGGTGCCGAAGGTCGACGCGCCGATCCCGCCCGCCGTGCAGAACCTGTTCGCGCGAGTCCCCTTGACGCAGAAGGCCGCCCGCCTGGTCAACACCTCCATGCTGGAGGCGCTCATGGTCGTCGGCGTGCTGCATTTCAAGCAGGCCAAGCCGCTGAACAAGGCCGCGGGCATTCTCGCCAAGGCGCACCTGCGAGCGTCGGTGCGCGACAAGGAGACTCGCAAGAAGCTGACCCCGGACTACGACTTCGGCTGCAAGCGCCCCACCTTCTCGAACCTCTACTTCAAGACGTTCAACGAGGACCACGTCCGCCTGGAGACCAACTCCATCGACCACATCGAACCCGACGGCATCGTCACCGCCGACGGCCACAAGACCGAGATCGACACCCTGATCCTGGCCACCGGCTTCAACCTGTGGGACGTCAACTTCCCGGCCATCGAGATCATCGGCCGCGACGGCCGCAATCTCGGAAAGTTCTGGCGCGACAACCGCTTCCAGGCCTACGAGGGCATCACCGTGCCGAAGTTCCCCAACTTCGTCAGCCTCAACAGCCCCTACTCCTACAGCGGCCTGTCCTACTTCACCACCATCGAGGCGCAGATGAAGCACATGGCGCGCCTGTTCGGTGAGATGTTCCGCCGCGGCGAGCGGGTCTTCGAGGTGACCGAGGAGGCCAATGCCGAATTCCTCGACCGCGTCACCGAGAAGCTCGGCGCGTCGGTGTTCTACGGCGGCCAGTGCGCGACCGCGCGCAGCTACTACTTCAACCAGCACGGCGAGGCCGCGCTGCTGCGCCCGACCAGCACCCTGAACGCCCATCGCGAGGCGGCCAACTTCCCGCTCGACGACTACTCCTACGGAGTCCAGTCCGCCTGAGTGGGACTGCGCGGTCGGCATGGTCGGCGGCCGACCGCGCAGCCCGGCTGATTGAACGAGCCCGGCGGGGAACATCGACCGGAATATTCAAATGAATCAGCCCTGCGCGAAACCCAGGGCATTCGATTACAGGTCGGCGCGCCGTCTCTCAGGGTGTACTGGCAGACTGTGTGGGAACTGCACCCATCCGACCATTGACTAGGGGCTGACTTCGACGATGGACCTTCTGCTGCCGCTGCTGCTGGTTGCTCTGCTCATCCCGATGTTCCTGGGCGTCCGCCGCCAGAAGCGCGAGATGGCCAAGGTGACCGATATGCAGAACGACCTGAAGGTCGGTGACCGCGTCGTCACCACGTCGGGGCTCTTCGGCACCGTGGTCGAACTCGATGACACCACCGTCGATCTCGAGATCGCCGAGGAGATCGTCACCACCTGGCTGCGGCAGTCGATCCGCGAGGTGCGCAACGACGACGACGTGCAGACCGAGGGCGACGCCACCGAGGAGACCTCGGCCGTGACCGCCGAGACCGCCGAGGCGGGTTCCGACAATCATGTCGACGCCGCCGATGACGCGCCGAAGCTGACCAAGGACTGATCACTCCCAGCGCCATCGGCCGCCCGCTCGCTGTCATGAACGAAGAGCATCCGGCGGCCGATGGCGCTGCGGTGTGTACCCACACCCGTTCCACCACCGACCCCGCCTAGGAGATAAGTAACGTGCCACCTTCTCAGGGAACGGCGCATCCACTGCGCCTGCTCGGCGTCTACGCCGCGCTGGTGGCTTTGTTGTTCGGCCTGATCTTCCTCACCGGCGACAAGCACCACACCCCGAAGCTCGGCATCGATCTGCAGGGCGGAACCCGCGTCACCCTGACGCCGCGCACTCCCGACGGCGGGAAGCCGAGCCAGGACAGCCTCAAGCAGGCACAGAGCATTATCGAGAAGCGCGTCAACGGTCTCGGCGTCGCCGGGTCGGAGGTCGTCATCGACGGCGACAACCTGGTGATCACGGTCCCGGGTGACGATGGCGCGCAGGCGAAGTCGCTGGCGACCACCGCCAAGCTGTACGTGCGCCCGGTGTTGAACGTGACCGCGCCGCAGGTCGGCAAGCAGGCCCCGCAGCAGCCCGCGGCCGGCCAGCCCACCACCCCGCCCGCCACCGACACCGCGACGCCCACGCCGACGCCGACCACCGAGGCGCCGACCAGTGAGGCCCCGGCGCCGCAGAACCGGGTGTTCCCGGCGCAGGCTCCGACGTCCCCGTCGCCGACTCCGGCCCCTGCTCCGGGCGGATCGCCTCAGCAGCAGGCCCAGGCCGAGATCGCGGCCGCGAAGGCGTTGCGGCAGAGCACCGATCAGAGCGCGCAGTTGCAGGCCATGGCGACCATGGACTGCAGCAAGCCGGATCCGTTGCAGGGCAATGACGATCCGAACCTGCCGCTGGTCACCTGCAACACCGACGGCACCGAGGTCTACCTGCTGGACAAGTCCAAGCTGGACGGCCAGGAGATCAAGGACGCGCAGGGCACCCTGGACACCCGCCAGGGCCGCTGGGTCGTGAATGTCGAGTTCAAGTCGAGTGGTTCGGATGCCTGGGGCAACCTGACCAACCAGTACGTCGGCAAGCAGCTGGCCTTCGCCCTGGACACCAAGGTGGTCAGCGCCCCGCGGGTCGAGTCCGGCGGCCAGTTCGGCGGCAGCACCCAGATCTCCGGCAACTTCAACGGCACCAGCGCCAAGGAACTCGCGAACTCGCTGAAGTACGGTTCGCTGCCGCTGTCGTTCGCCACTTCCGAGGCCGAGACGGTGTCGGCCACCCTGGGCCTGTCCTCGCTGCGCGCGGGTCTGATCGCCGGCGCGATCGGCCTGGCGGCGGTGCTGCTCTACTGCCTGCTCTACTACCGCATGCTGGGCTTCCTGGCCGGATTCTCGCTGCTCGCGGCCGGTGTGGCGGTGTACGCGCTGATCGTGTTGCTGGGCAGGTGGATCAACTTCACCCTCGACCTGGCCGGTATCGCGGGTCTGATCATCGGTATCGGTATGACGGCCGACTCCTTCGTGGTCTTCTTCGAACGCATCAAGGACCAGATGCGCGAGGGCCGCAGTTTCCGCTCGGCCGTCCCGCGCGGCTGGCAGCGCGCCCAGCGCACCAACCTCTCGGGTAAGACGGTGTCGCTCATCGCCTCCGCGGTGCTCTACGTGCTGGCCGCCGGTCAGGTGAAGGGCTTCGCCTTCACCCTCGGTCTGACCACCGTGCTCGACGTCATCGTGCTGTACCTGGTGACCGCGCCGCTGATGATGCTGGTTTCGCGCTCGCCGTTCTGGGCGAAGCCGTCGGTGAACGGTCTGGGCGCTATTGCAGAGCTTGCACAGGAACGCAAGGCCGCGGCCGGTGTCCTGGTGAAGGAGGCGTGATCATGGCGAAGTCCTCTCCCACCGCGGTGGATTCCGAGAGCGAACTCGATTACGAGGCCGCGGTTTCGGGCAAGAAGCACAGCCTGTTCGAGCGGCTGTACACCGGCACCGGCGGTTTCGAGATCGTCGGCAAGCGCAAGGTGTACTACGCCATCGCGGCGGCGCTCATCGCGATCGCCGCGTTGAGCATGGGTATCAAGGGTTTCACCCTGGGCATCGACTTCGCCGGTGGCTCCCGCATCCAGCTGCCCGCCGCCGCCGATGTCACCACCTCGAAGGTGGACGACATCTACCGGGCCACCCTCGGCCACGATCCGGTGACCACCCAGAAGGTGGGCTCGGGTTCCTCGGCCACCATCCAGGTCCGCTCGGATTCGCTGTCCGCCGAGCAGGCCGACAAGCTGCAGAACGCGCTGTTCGAGGCCTTCCACCCGAAGGATTCGAGCGGCCAGCCCAGCCGCAATGCCATCAGCGTCGCGCAGATCAGTGAGACCTGGGGTAGCCAGGTCACTCACAAGGCGTTGCTGGCGCTGGTGGTGTTCGTGGTGCTGACCATGATCTACATCGCGATCCGCTTCGAACGCGATATGTCGATCGCGGCCATCGGCTCGCTGTTCTTCAACCTCGTCGTGACCGCGGGCATCTACTCGCTGGTCGGCTTCGAGGTGACGCCGGCGGCGGTCATCGGTCTGCTCACGATTCTGGGTTACGTCCTCTACGACAACGTGGTCGTGTTCGACAAGGTGGAGGAGAACACGCGCGGCGTGCTGCACCTGAACAAGCACACCTACGCGGAGAAGGCGAACCTGGCGGCCAACCAGACCCTGATGCGCTCGATCAACACCACCGTCATCGGCATCCTGCCGATCATCGGCATGCTGGTGATCGCGGTGTGGCTGCTGGGTGTCGGCACCCTCAAGGACCTGGCGCTGGTGCAGCTGGTCGGCATGATCGTGGGTGGCTACTCGTCGATCTTCTTCGCGGTGCCGATCCTGGTGTCGATCAAGGAGAAGTGGGGCCCGGTGGCCGCGCACACCAAGAAGGTGCTGGCCCGGCGCTCGGGCGCGGGCAAGGAGCGCGTCGGTTCCGCCGCGGCGTCGCGCGCGGGCGCGGCCACGCGGGGGTCGGATGCGGTTGCCACCGTGCGCGACAGCGGGCCGCGCCGTCAGAACACGGGAGCGCCGCGGCCCGGCGCCCGGCCGACCGGGAAACGACAGAATCGACGGCACTGACGGGCGGGGGTTCGCGACGGTGAAGCAGGACAAGGTAGTTCGCAATCACCCGGCAGTGCGCCGGACCGCTGTCGCGCTGGTGGCGGGAGCCCTCGCCGCCGGCGCGCTGGCCGGATGTTCCTCCAAGAACCAGGTGCCCTCCATCGGGTACGGCGTGGACGCGGTCATCGCCAGCTACAACGGCTCCAGCACCCTCGGCGCGAACAGCGGTGCGGCCGCGGTGTTCTCGCGGGTGCTGACCGGGTTCTTCTACACCGGCCCCGACGGGCAGCCGGTGGCCGACACCGACACCGGCACCGCGAAAGAGGTGCCGGGCGAGACGCAGACCATCCAGTACCGGCTCAATCCGGAGGGCACCTACTCCGACGGCATCACCACCTCGTGTGACGATCTGGTGCTGACCTGGGCGGCGCGCAGCGGACGGTTCACCAAGGCCGGTCCGGGCGGGCCGATTCCGATGTTCGACGCCGCGGGCACCGACGGCTACCGCGATATCGAGCGGGTCGACTGCCAGCCCGGATCCAAGGACGCCACCGTGGTGTTCCGTCCGGGCAAGCACTATTCGGCGTGGAAGACGCTGTTCAACGCCGCCGAGATGATGCCCGCGCACGTGATCGCCACCCAGGTGAAGATCCCGAACGTGGTGACCCCGGTGCAGACCGGTGATCAGCCCACGCTCGAGCGAATGGCCGACTTCTGGAACAACGGCTGGAAGCTCACCCCCGGCAAGCTGGACCTGACGGTGCTGCCCTCCTCGGGCCCGTACCGGATCGACTCCTTCGGCGACAAGGACGGTCTGGTGCTGGTGAAGAACGAGAAGTGGTGGGGCAATCAGCCCCGCACGCCGCGAATCGTGGTGTGGGACCGGCATTCCGATCTGAAGTCGAAGGTGGCCGACAACTCCGTCGGCGTGCTCGACGTGGGCGCGGGCTCGCTGGGCGAGGTCGGCCTGGGCGGGTTCCACAAGCAGAACCTGCCCGGCCGCGGCGTCGAGCAGCTGGTGCTGGCCACCGGCGGCGTCTTCGATTCGCCCGGCGCGCGCCGGGCGTTCGCGTCGTGCGTGCCGCGCCAGGCGCTGTTCGACAAGTTCGGGCATCCCGACTACGACGTCAAGCTCGGGCTCGGCGCCGGATTGCTGAATTCGCGGACCGTGCAACAGGATTCGATCTACTACCCGTCGATCGCGGGCGCGGGCGACAAGTACAAGGGCGGTGGCGACGCGTCGCCGGCCGCCGCGGGCCCGCTGGCCAACCAGACCGTGCGCATCGGCTATGTGAAGCCCGATGAGCGGCGCGCGGCCACGGTCGCCGCCATCGCCGCCGCCTGCAAGCCCGCGGGCATCACGGTGATCGACGCGGGCGCACCGGATTTCACCGCGTCGCAGCTCACCGAGGGCAAAGTGGACGCCGTCCTGGGCGGCACCGCGGGCATGCCGGGACCCTCCGGCACCCTGACCGCGACCGACGCCATCGCGTCGCTGCGCACCGGCGCGGGCCTGAATTTCGGCCGCTTCGGCAATGGCCGCTACGATGCCATCGCGGATCAGCTTGCCGCCGAGGACAACTCGGGCGTCGTGCTGAACCTGCTGACCGAGCAGGAGAACCTGCTCTGGAGCGAGATGCCCTCGATTCCGCTGTTCGCCGGACCTCGCACCGTCGCGTTCGGGGACGGCATGGAGAACGGAATCGCCAGCCCCACCCGGGCGGGCGCGGGCTGGAACATGGATCGCTGGGTGCTGAAACGGTGAACGCCCTGATGGGCGTGGTGGATGAGGAGTGTGGGTGTAGATGAGCAAGCACGAGATGTTGGAGACGGCGGAAGTGGCGGGAGAACGAGCGGCCAAGGCCGGTGAGGCGGTGCAGCGGCTGACCCGCTGGCACGACGACTTCCCCACGCCCGGTGTGCGATTCGCCGATCTCACCCCGGTGTTCGCGGACTCCGAGGGCTTCCGCTCGGTGCTGGACTGCTTCGCCGCCTGCGCCCCCGACGCCGACCTGGTGGCCGGTGTCGACGCTCGCGGCTTCCTGCTCGGCGCGGGTGTCGCGGCGGTGCTCGGCACCGGCGTGATCGCCGTCCGCAAGGCGGGCAAGCTGCCGCCGCCGGTGCACAGCCGCGAGTACACCCTCGAATACGGTTCGGCCGCACTGGAGATCCCCGCCGACGGCATCGACCTGCGCGGCCGCAAGGTGCTGCTGCTCGACGATGTGCTCGCCACCGGTGGCACCCTGGCCGCGGCGGCCGAGCTCTTCATCGCCGCCGGGGCCGAGGTGGTCGCGGCCGCGGTGGTGCTCGAGCTCGGTTTCCTCAACGGCCGTGAGCGCCAGGGCGATTACCCGGTGACCTCGATCGTCAAGCTCTGAACACTTTGCTCGCCGGCCGAATACACGTGAGCTACCTGCCCGCGCCGATGGCCTGACCGAACAGCGCCTGCACGGCGGTGGGCAGGATCTCCCCGAGGGTCTGCCAGAACCGCGGTTCGGCCATCACGAAGGTCGGATCGCTGATCGTGCAGCCGTCGGGGGCGCTTACGCCGTTGAGGCGATCGCGCAGCCAGTGGAACGCGCCCGGCAGCTGTCCGGCGACTCCGGAGATGTGCTCGGCCAGCAGTTCCCGGTCGTAGACGACGCTGGGCGCGCCCTCCGCGCAGTACTTGTCCACCAGGCGGTCGACGCCCGCGTTGGGCAGGATCTCGTCGTATTGGGCGTGATAGATGTATACCGGCATGGACGGCGTGTGCTGGCCGAGGGAGTTCTCGGCCAGAAAGCGTTGTACTGCGGGATGTTGCAACGGATCGCCCTGGAATCCGAAGGCGCCCAAGTAGTCGTAGAACGGGACGAGCGCGGTGCCCATCGGGTGGCACAGCAGCTGTTTGGAGGCGAGCAGCAGCTTGCTCACCGGATCCACCACACCGTCGCGGAGCATGTCGCGGACCTCCGGATACTCACCGGCGATCCCGGCGAAGACACCCATGACCAGGCCGGTGTACAGGCCCCGGTTGTTGTGCCGCAATGCCGTCGGGTAATCCGCGGCGGCGATGCCGCCCGCTGCCACGCCGACGATATTCAGTTCGGGCGCATAGTCTTTCGCGATCTCCGCCGCGAACGACGACGGCACGGTGCCGCCGGAATAGCCCCACAGAGCCGTCGGGGTGCCCGCACCGGAAAGCTGTGCGGGGGAGAAGCTCTCGGCGGCCCGAATGCCGTCGAGAGTGGCCTGGGCATTGAGTTTCGAAGTGCCGTAGGAGGAATGCGGTCCCTCGTAGTCGGGGAGCGCCACCGTCCAGCCCTGGCCGACCCCCGCCGCGATGGGAATCATCGTCTCGGCGGCATTCACGTAATCCAGAGGGAGCGAGCCGGATTGGATCACATAGGACGGCGCACAGTACTGGGCGGCGCTGTCCTCGGCGATCTGATATGACAACAGCTTCCGCCCGCCCTCGGGTGCGGGGCCGCGCGGCACCAGCACGGTGGTGACCGTCGAAATGGCCTCCCCGAAGCTGTTGGTGGTGCGATACGACAGCTGCCAGGCGTCGATGTTCAACTGCACCAGCCCGAAGTACGCCGGATTGATCCGCCGCGCCCGCAGGATCTCACCCGGCTGCGCGGCCGCCACCTGCCCGGCCGGGGGCTGATAGAAGTCGTCGACCTCCGGCGGCAGGGTCACGGCGGGCGGTGGTTCCACCGCGATATCGCGGGCCGGTTCCGCGAGCGCGGTGGCCTGCGCCACCGAAATCAGCAGTGCGGCGGCCATGCCCGCCACGACCATCGGCCTGCGCCCTACCCATCCCTGACCGGTCATCGGATCCCTCTTCTCCGCCACGACATTGTGGGCTAAACCGTCTCAGACGAGGCAGGCCGTGGTCACTGTGCGCGAACTCAGGGTTCGGTGGCCGGGTTTGTTCGAATGACAGGAATCACCGATGTGGTCGCGGCTATCAGCCCTGTTGGAATCATGTGCCGTGCGAACGGATTCGGTCGGGGTCACAATGTGGCTGTGAGTACCGCAGCGGAGGATCCCGCGCCCGTCACCGAATTCCTGGCGGCCCATCTGCCCGAGGCGGCCCGGGAGATGGTGGCCGCGGTGGTGCGCAGCGTCCCGGACTACGAGCGGCTGCCGCGCGACATGATCGAGCGGGACCTGATCCATCGGGCGGAGGACAACCTGCGGCTGTTCGTGCGGCTGCTGGGGGAGGGGCGCGAGCCGCAGGCGGGCGATCTGGACGGCATGATCGACGTCGCGGTGCGTCGTGCCCGCGAGGGCATCCCCCTCGACGCCGTGCTGTCGGTGTATCACCAGGGTGCGCTCGCGGCGTGGAATTACCTGGCGGCCCAAGCGAATACGGGCGAGCAACGCGATGAACTGCTGCGTGCGGTGCCGCAGCTGCTGCGCTATCTGGGCATCGTGATTCCCGGGGTCGCGGGGTCGTATCTGAATGAGCGGCAGGACCTGCGATGGGAGCAGCGGGAGGCCAAACGCGCGCTGGCGCAAGCCCTCTTGCAGGGCAAGCCCGCCGAACTGCTGGCCGAGCGGTTCGGGATCGTGCTCGGCGGCTACCACGTGGTGGCGCTGCGCACCGCCGACGCGGCCGCCACCGTCGACGGAGTACGCCCGGCCATGCGGGTGATCCACGGCGAGATCGACGCGCTCTCACCACACGCGCTGACCGTGCTGGATCGGGCCGGGGGCTGGGTACTGCTGCCGGTGAGCGAACCGGTCGCCCGGCTCGATGCCGCGGTGGCACGGATCGCCTCGGCCGCGGGTGTCCGTGTGATAGCCGGAACCGCTACCGCGGCACTGGTTTCCGAGGTCCCGTCACGTGCCGAGGAGGCGGGTGAGATCGCCCGCCTCGCACTGGGACTGGGCCGCCCGACCGGTGTCTACCGCATGGCCGACCTCGCCCTGCAATATCAGTTCGCCCGCCCCGGCCCCGCCCGCACCTGGCTGCTCGGCCTGCTGGCACCCCTGACCGACCACCAGCACCTCATGGACGCCCTGCGCGCCTACCTGGCCCACGACCACAATCGGGTCGCGGCCGCCGAGTCCCTGGTGGTCCATCGCAATACGCTCAACTACCGCCTGAACCGCATCGCCGCCCTCACCGGCTACGATCCCGGCCGCTCCGAACACACCCCTCTCTTCGCCGCGGCCCTCACCGCGTTCGACCTGGCCGCCGCCGAGCTCTGATCGGTGGTGGGCGGACTCTATCGGGCAACGACCCGGGCCACGAAGCCGGTGACGACCAGCCAGAAGATCGCGGCCAGACCGTAATTCAGGATGATGTCGAAGTTCGGGCTGTTTGTGTGGAAGAGCCCGGGGAAGAACAAAGCCAGTGGTTCCGCCAGTCCTTTGATGAAGATGAAGAACTTGTTCGACTGATCCGCGTTGAGGATCAGCATCAGGATGTACAAACCCTCGATGAGGGCGAACAGCGCGCCGACGCCGCTGATGATGCGAGCGGCGTGGACTTCGTTGCGGGCAACGTACGGCATAGGGGAGGGATGCCCGCTGTGTGCCCATCGAAAACGGCCGAGCCCATCGAATCGGCGTGTACAGGTCCGTGAAACCGCGTGTCGGCCATGGCATGATGTCCGGGTGATGACCGCGGCGGCCGGGAGCGCTCGGGCGTGAAGCCCAAACACATCGTCGGTGGGGCGATCGGCCTGATCATCGGCCTCATGGCACTGGTGCTGGTCATCATCCTGCCCGCCACCGAGACCTCTTGCGGCCCCGGCGCGCCCAGCGTCGCCGCCGCCCCCTCGGCGCGCACCGAACCCAACTGCCCGGCCACCGGATCGCCCGCCGAGACCGGGCTGCAGGAGGGCGCGTTGCGCGTGTTGCGCTGCACCGTGGCGCACTTCGGGATGATGGACATGCGCGGCGTCACCGACGACGCCTCCGCCCCGGACCTGAAGGCCGGGCGCGCCGTCGAATTCGTGGTCGGCACCGACTCGGGCAAGGGCGACGCCATCGTCTCCTTCCTCCAGGAGAACGCCGGCGCCTTCCGCATCGACTACCTGATCTGGAAGCAGCGCAGCTGGACTCCCGGCGCGGCGGGCGGCGCCGCCTGGAAGCCCCTGGAAGACCGCGGCGACCTGGCGCGCAACCACCTGGACCGGGTGCAGGTCACCATCAAGGACGCGGCCGCCACCTCCACCGAGCTCGCACCCGCCAACGCCTCGATGGCGGCCATGCCCGGCACCGTCAACGAGGCGGGCAGCCTGATCGGGGCCGGACGGCACCAATACCCGCTGGCCGCAGGATCGTTCACGATCAGCGACGTGTTCGGCGCACGCGGCGGCACCCACCTGGGCGTGGACATGGCCGCCCCCGCGGGCACCCCCATCTACGCGGCCGCCGACGGGCTGGTGGTGGCGGCGGGCGCGGCCTCCGGCTTCGGCGACTGGGTCGTCATCGACTCCCTCGACGAGAGCGGCCGCCGGTACTCGACCGTATACGGCCACATGTACGACAACGGCTTCTTCGTGCACACGGGTGACATCGTGCAGATGGGCCAGCACATCGCCGATGTCGGCAGCAATGGCGAATCCTCCGGCGCCCACCTGCATTTCGAACTCGTACCGGGCGGACGGTTGACGGGTGGGCATCAGGTCGACCCCATGCCGTGGCTGGCGGGCGGCACCATCCCCGCGCCCAGCACGCCCTACTGCGAGAACGGATTCGGCACCGCCGGCGGCAATCTCGCCTCCGGCAAGGTGCCCGCCGAACTCGAGATCTGGTACCGCCGCGCCGGCTCGCTGTGCCCGGAGATCAGCGCCTCGCTGCTGGCCGCCCAGGCCCAGGCCGAATCCGGATTCCGCTCGGATGCGGTATCGCCGGACGGTGCGCAGGGCATCGCGCAGTTCATGCCCGGTACCGCCAAAGCCCTGGCCCCCGACGGACAGCCGTATGTCATCGACGCGGACGGGGACGGGGTGGCCAGCTCGCTGGAACCCGCCGACGCCATCATCGGTCAAGGCCGCTATATGTGTTCCATCGCCAAGACCATCGAGGGCTGGATGAACGAGGGCAAGGTCTCCGGCGACCTGACCGCGCTCACCATCGCCGCCTACAACGCCGGCGAGGGCGCGGTGCTCTCCTCCGGCGGCATGCCCAACCAGATCCCCCGCCACTACACCGAGACCCGCCCGTACGTGGCGCGCATCCTGGCCGCCGAGCCCGGCTTCCGCAGCCTCGGCAGCGAAGGCCGCTTCCAGGCCGACCCGAACGCGGACCTGGGGCCGCAGATCGTCGCGGCCGGACAGCAATGGCTCGGCACGCCATACGTTTTCGGCGGCGGCGGGCCCGGCGGACCCAGTAACGGCGGCTTCGACCAGGCGGGCTTCACCGCGGCCGCGGTCTTCGCCGGCAGCGGCAGCACCATCAGCCTGCCGCGCACCGCGGAGCAGCAGTGGGAGCAGGGCGTGGAAGTCCAGCTCCTGCAAGCCAAGCCGGGTGATCTCGTGTTCGGCTCGTTCGGTCCGCGCGGACCCTCCGACGTCGGCATCTACACCGGCAGCGGCCGCATGCTGCACGCCGAATCCGGCGGCAAGGTCACCGAGGTCCCGCTGTCCAACGGTATGAAGGCCCGCCGCATCGGCAGCTGAATCGGATTCGGCCCTCGCAATGGGGGTTGGCAAGTATATCCGGGACATGTAATGTCCCGGATCATGGTGATCGGTGAAGGCGTCGAGTGGGGATTGCACTGCTGCGTGGCCCTGGCCTGGCTCGACGACCACGCGCCCATTGCCACCGCCCGGCTTGCCGAGATCTTCGAGCTGCCGCCGGAATACCTGAAGAAGCGGCTACAGCCGCTGGTCCGGGAGGGGATCCTCGAATCCACCCCCGGTGCGCGCGGGGGATACCGGCTCGCGCGCGCACCCGAGCGCATCACGCTCATGGATGTCGTGGCCGCCGTCGAGGGACGCACGGATGCGTTCCGGTGCACCGAGATTCGCCGCCGGGGCGCGGGCGCGGCCCGCGCGAAGTCGGAGTTCGGTAAACCGTGCGGCATCGCACAGGCCATGGGGCGCGCCGAACTGGCCTGGCGACAGGAACTGTCGAGCCAGACCATCGCCGACCTGATGGGCGGAGCCCATGACAACGCGTCGAAGTCCACGCGCAGCTTCTACGAACACGCGACCGGCTGAGCGACAGCGCGGTTCGCTGAAAATCGACCCGGCCTCCGGCCGGGTTTTTCGGAAGGAGATTCGGGATGGCAAATATCCCGGTTATTACCCGGTCGACGGCGACCGAGGCGCCCGCCGAGTCGAATGGCCTGCGGCGCACGCTGATTCTGGCGCTGGGCACCTTCGCCGTCGGCACCGATTCGTTCATCCTCGCCGGATTCCTGCCGGATCTGGCCGGGTCCCTGCATGTTTCGACCGCGACGGCGGGGCTGGCGGTGACGGTGTTCGCCGCGGCCTACGCACTCGGATCGCCGGTGCTGGCGACGCTGACCGCCCGGCTGCCGCGCCGAACCCTGCTGGTGTCGGCCCTGCTGGTGCTCGCACTGGGCAACCTGGGTTCGGCGCTGTCCCCGACCTTCTGGACGCTGCTGGCCACCCGCATCGTGGCGGCCGTCGGCGCGGCGGCCTTCACCCCGAACGCGGGCGCGGTGGCCGCGGCGCTCGTCCGCCCCGAGGCCCGGGCCCGCGCACTGTCGGTGGTCGTCGGCGGATTGACCATCGCGACCGCGCTGGGCGTGCCCCTCGGCGACGTCCTGGGCCAATGGCTCGGCTGGCGTGCGGCCCTGACCGGCGTCGCACTCGTCTGCCTCGTGGCCGCCGCCGGTGTCGCGGCCTGGGTGCCCACGCTCCCTGGAAACCCGTATGTCCCACTGGCGAAACGTCTTTCGGTCCTCCGCAACCGTTCCGTCGCGACCGTCCTCCCACTGACCCTCCTCGGCATGGCCGCGGCCTACACCGTCTACGCCTACGCCGTTCCGGCCTTGGGCGCCTTGGGAATCGGTGCCACCTCCACCGCCTGGGTGCTCATGCTCTACGGCGCGGGCGCGGTCGCCGGAAACCTGTCCTCCGGCTACATCACCGACCGCTGGGGCGCACCCCGCGTCCTCACCATCGGCTACGCCCTCATGGCCGCCTCCCTCGCGCTCATGGGTGCACTGGCCGCGGCCGACGTGCGAGCCCCCGTGCTGGTCGGCCTCCTGGCCCTGGCCTGGGGCGCGGCCAGCTGGTGCCAAACCCCCGCCCAGCAGCACCGCCTCATTGCCGCCGCCCCGCAGGAATCCGGCCTGGTCGTCGCCCTCAACGCCTCCTGCATCTACTTCGGCATCGGCGCGGGCACCCTGCTCGGCGGCCTCACCATCGGCCACGGCGTTCCCGCTATGTATGGTGTGGCCGCCGCTCTTGCCGTGGCGGCCCTGGCATACCTGCGACTTACGGCCCGCAAGGCGCGCGAGGGCCTGACCAGCCAGACGAGCGCCTAGAAATCGGCACGTGTGTGCTTCTCGATGTACTGGTGGAGTGTCGTCAGTGGAGCACCGCCTACCGATCCAGCGAAGTAGGACCCCGACCACAATCGAACGCCGTTCCAGTAGGCGAAATGCAGGTCTTCGAATTCCTTGCGTAGCAACCGGCTCGATACCCCCTTGAGGGAGTTGACCAGCCTGGATACTGCGACTTTCGGTGGAAAGTTGACCAACATGTGGACATGGTTGGTGTCCCCGTTGAACTCGGCTAGCTCGCACTCGAAGTCCTCGCACACCTGCCGCATGATCCCTTCCATGCGCTGCAGATGTGCGGCAGCAAAGACAGGAGGCCGGTACTTAGTGACGAAAACCAAATGCACATGCATGGCGAAAACTACATCTCTACCTGCGCGATGATTCGACTCTGAACCCACAAACCAAATGATACGATCACGGTGTGGGGAGGAATTCAGCGGCATCATCGGAAGGTGGGTACGCCCGTCTTACGTTCCGTCTGCGTGTCTCCAGGACCGCTGAAGTGGCCCTGCTTGCAGAATGGGACCGTTGCCGGTGGGTATGGAACCGATGCGTTGCCGAATCCAGGGCCGCGCGTCAGGCTGGGGAGAGTTGTGGCCCAGCGCAATTGGACAAGAAGCTAACAGGTTGGCGGGGTGAGCATGAGTGGCTCAGCGCGGGCGCATCGGTGCCGCAGCAACAGATCATCCGTGACTTCTCTAAATCGCGTGCGAAAGCATTGAAGGACATCAAATCTCGGCTGCCGATGCGCCGACGCTCAGGGATGCCACGGTTCAAGAAGAAGGACCGGGCCGATCCGAGCTTGAACTACACCCTGCGTGGCTTTCGCATCGTGGACGGCAAGCTGTTGCTGGCCAACGGAATTGAGCTGAGCGTGGTGTGGTCGCGAGAACTGCCGACGGCACCGTCGAGCGCACGAATTTACCGAGACCCGTTGGGGCACTGGTACGTCTCGTTCGTTGTCGCGGCTCCGTCCGAGCCACTGCCTCCGACTGGGCGTGCTATCGGGATTGATTGGGGTGTGGCCGAGACTGCGACTACCACTAGTGACGCGCACGATCTGCCTCACGCGCAACATGGCAGGAACGCGGCCGCGAAGCTCGCTCGCTATCAACGGATGATGGCGCGGAGACGTCCGGCGAAAGGTAAGCCCGGCTCGCGCGGGTACAAGGCTGCCAAACAGCGTGTCGCGCGACTGCACAGGAAAGTCGCACGACAACGGCAGGACGATGCTCGGAAATGGGCGAAACGCATTGTGCAAGACTTCGATCAGATCGCGGTCGAGGACTTCCGTCCCCGGTTCCTCGCCAAGATTTCGATGGCCCGCAAGGCCGCTGACGCCGCCGTCGGCGCGGCGAAGGCAGCACTGATCGTGATGGGCCGTAAGCATCAGCGTCAGGTAGTGCTGGTGGACCCTAAATACACGACGATGGACTGCAGTAAGTGCGAAGCGAGAACCAAGCATCGCCTGCCGCTGTCCGAGCGCACCTACCGATGCGAGGCATGCGGACACGAATCCCCGAGGGACAAGAACTCCGCACACGACGTGATGCTCAACAGGGCTGGTTTCACCCCTGCTGGTGTTGATTGCGGAAGACCAGGACGCTCGCAGAGCGTTCGGGCAGCATGAGCCGGAAATCCGCGCTGTCAGGCGACGGAGGACTCAACTCAGAAGATCAACGGAGAGAGGGCGGGGTCGAGGTTGGACCCCGCTGAGAGCCGCGTCACCGAATTGCTTCTTGCACTGCCATCTTGGTGTCCGTTACCGTAGTCAGGTCTTATTGCCGTCTGATCGGAGACATGCAGTTGATCCGTTGAGGTTGATCGCCGAGTGGCCCGCAATCGCGCGCCGCATTCGCTCATCCTCCGGAGGCCCGCATGTCTATGCCTGTTATTTCTATTTCCGATCTGACCTTCACCTGGCCTGATGGCACGCCGGTGTTCGACGGTCTCGACGCTCAACTCGGACCCGGTCATATCGGCCTGGTCGGGAGCAATGGCGCCGGAAAATCCACGCTGTTCCGGCTGGTCACCGGGGAATTGCGCGCACAGCGCGGCTCGGTGAGCGTGCCGGGGCAGCTCGGGTACATGCGGCAGGACCTCGGGCTGGCCACCGGGCAGCGGGTCGACGAGGTGCTCGGGCTGGACGGGATTCGAGAGGCGTTGCACCGCATCGAATCCGGGTCCGGCACCGAGGCCGACTTCGACGTCGTGGGCAATGCCTGGGATATCGAGGAACGCGCGGTGGCGCTGCTCGGGCGGCTCGGATTGCATTACGTCGCAGGGGATGTCGCGCAGTTGGATCGACGCCTGGACACCCTGTCCGGTGGCGAGACCGTGCTGCTGGGCCTGGTGGCCGAGCTGCTGCGCGAACCCGACGTCCTGCTGCTGGACGAACCGACCAACAACCTCGATCAGGTGGCGCGCGAGCGGCTCTACGAGGTCATCGGCCAGTTCCCCGGCACCGTGCTGACCGTCAGCCACGACCGGGAACTACTCGATCGCGTCGACACCATCGCCGAGCTGCGGCAAGGCGAGATCCGTTCCTTCGGCGGCAATTTCACCGAATACGAGCGGATCATCGAGGCCGAGCAGGTGGCCGCCCGCGCGGCGGTCCGCGATGCCCGCAGTGATATGCGCAAGCAGTCGCGGGAACTCGTGGAGGCGCGCATCAAGCTCGACCGCCGCCAGCGGTACGGGCAGAAGATGTGGGATCAGAAACGCGAACCCAAGATCATCATGGCCGAGCGCAAGCGCCAGGCCCAGGTGTCGGCGGGCAAGCTGCGCAACAACCACATCGGCAAGGTCGAGGAGGCCAGGGATCATCTCAGCGAGATGCAGGAGCGGCTGCGCGACGACCGGGAGATCCGGGTCGACCTGCCCGATACCCGGGTCTACCCCGGGCAGGACGTGCTCGAGCTGACCGAGGTGCGGCTGGCGTGCGGGCCGACGGTGACCTTGAAGGTCAACGGCCCCGAACGCATCGCGCTCACCGGACGCAACGGCATCGGCAAAACCACGCTGCTGCACAGCATCCGGCACGCGGCTCCGAAGGTGCCCTGGCGCATGCTGCCGCAGCGCCTGGACATCTTCGACGAGGAGAAATCGGTATTCGAGAACGTGGCGGCCACCGCGCCCCACGCCGTACCGGAGAAGATCCGGGCGCAACTGGCCCGCTTCCTCTTCCGCGGCACCGACGCCGACGTCCTCGCCGGAGCCCTCTCCGGCGGTGAGCGGTTGCGGGCGGCCCTGGCCATGCTGCTGCTGGCCGAGCCCGCCCCGAAGCTGCTGCTGCTCGACGAGCCGACCAACAACCTCGACCTGCCCAGCCTCGCCCATCTCACCGAGGCGCTGGCCGGCTTCGAGGGCGCGCTCATCGTGGTCAGCCACGATCCGCGCTTCCTCACCGAAATCGGGGTCACGCGGCGGCTGGAGCTGACCCGCGACGGGCTGGTGGAGTCTGCCGGTGAACAGTGAGCTGACCGGGTACAGTTCACTGTTCCTACCGGCGGTTTCGGCCGTCCCGGTCGGGAACCGTTTCCAGGACTAAAGTGGGTGATCTGGGTGGTTGAACGGTCCGATAGGGTTTTCCGATCGAGGCCGCGAGCGGAGGTGGCATGACACAGCAAATGGAGCAGGCGAACTCGGGGCAACCCGAGGGCGCTCGTGAATTGAACGCAGCCGCCACCCCATCGGCCACCGGTCAGCCCGCCGCCGCTCGCAATTCGACCGCCGTACCCACCTCCGCCTCCCGCCGCGTGCGGGCGCGCCTGGCCCGTCGCATGACGGGCCAGCGCGGCATCGCCGCCGTCAAACCGGTGCTCGAGCCGCTGGCGACCGTGCATCGCGAGCTGTACCCGAAGGCGAATCTGGCTCTGCTGCAACGGGCTTTCGACGTCGCCGACGAGAAACATCAGCACCAGTTCCGCAAGTCCGGCGACCCGTACATCACCCACCCGCTGGCCGTCGCGAACATCCTCGCCGAACTGGGCATGGACACCACCACGCTGGTGGCCGCGCTGCTACACGACACCGTCGAGGACACCGGGTACTCGCTCGACGAGCTGACCGCCGAATTCGGCACCGAGGTCGCCCACCTGGTGGACGGCGTCACCAAGCTGGACAAGGTCAACCTGGGCGCGGCCGCCGAGGCCGAGACCATCCGCAAGATGATCATCGCCATGGCCCGCGACCCCCGCGTGCTGGTGATCAAGGTGGCCGACCGGCTGCACAACATGCGGACCATGCGGTTCCTGCCGCCGGAGAAGCAGGCCAAGAAGGCGCGCGAAACCCTCGAGGTGATCGCGCCGCTGGCCCACCGGCTGGGCATGGCGACCGTCAAATGGGAGCTGGAGGACCTCGCGTTCGCGATTCTGCACGCCAAGAAGTACGACGAGATCGTGCGTCTGGTCGCCGACCGCGCGCCCTCGCGTGACACCTATCTGGCGAAGGTGCGCGCGGAGATCGTGAACACCTTGGCCGCGAGCCGGATCAACGCGGTCGTGGAAGGCCGTCCGAAGCACTACTGGTCGATCTATCAGAAGATGATCGTCAAGGGTAAGGACTTCGACGACATCCACGACCTGGTCGGCATCCGCATCCTCTGCGACGAGGTGCGCGACTGCTACGCCGCGGTCGGTGTCGTGCACTCGCTGTGGCAGCCCATGGCCGGGCGGTTCAAGGACTACATCGCCCAGCCGCGCTACGGCGTCTACCAGTCCTTGCACACCACCGTGGTCGGACCCGACGGCAAGCCCCTGGAAGTGCAGATCCGCACCCAGGACATGCACCGGACCGCCGAGTTCGGCATCGCCGCGCACTGGCGGTACAAGGAGACCAAGGGCAAGCACTCCAACGACAACAACGAAGTCGACGATATGGCGTGGATGCGCCAGCTCCTCGACTGGCAGCGCGAGGCCGCCGACCCCGCGGAGTTCCTGGAGTCGCTGCGCTTCGACCTGAAGTCGCCGGAGATCTTCGTGTTCACGCCCAAGGGCGATGTGATCACGCTGCCGCAGAAGTCGACCCCGGTTGACTTCGCCTACGCCGTGCACACCGAGGTCGGTCACCGCTGCATCGGTGCGCGTGTCAACGGGCGACTGGTCGCGCTGGAACGGCAGCTGGAGAACGGTGAGGTCGTCGAGATCTTCACCTCCAAGGCGCAGAACGCCGGACCCTCGCGGGACTGGTCCAACTTCGTGGTGTCCCCGCGCGCCAAGGCCAAGATTCGCCAGTGGTTCGCCAAGGAACGTCGCGAGGAGGCCCTCGAGGCCGGTAAGGACGCGATCAGCAAGGAGGTCCGTCGCTCGGGCCTGCCGCTGCAGCGCCTGATGAGCGTCGACGCCATGAGCGCGCTCGCGCACGAACTGCACTACACCGACATCTCCGCGCTGTACGCGGCCGTCGGTGAGAACCAGGTGTCCGCGCATCACGTGGTGCAGCGGCTCATGGCGCAGCTCGGTGGCGTCAGCGACGTCGAGAACGAATTGGCCGAGCGGTCAACGCCTTCCACCGTTCCGTCGCGGCAGCGCACCACCGGCGATGCGGGCGTGGAGATTCCGGGCGCGCCCGGCACGGTGTCGAAGCTGGCCAAGTGCTGCACCCCGGTGCCCGGCGACGAGATCATGGGCTTCGTGACCCGTGGCGGCGCGGTCAGCGTGCACCGCACCGACTGCACCAACGCGGATTCGCTGCGCTCGGAGCCGGAACGGATCATCGAGGTCAAGTGGGCGCCGTCGCCTTCGTCGGTGTTCCTGGTCGCCATCCAGATCGAGGCCCTCGACCGGACCCGCCTGCTGTCGGATGTCACCAAGGTGCTGGCCGACGAGAAGGTGAACATCCTGTCCGCGGCCGTCACCACCTCCGGTGATCGAGTCGCCATCTCCAAGTTCACCTTCGAGATGGGCGACCCGAAGCACCTCGGGCATCTGCTCAATGTGGTCCGCAATGTGGAAGGCGTCTACGACGTCTATCGCGTGACCTCCGCGGCCTGAGTCAGCGCGGATCCTGGCCGAGACGTTCGGCCAGGATCGTCGCGCGGGCCAGCTGCACCTTGCGGGCCTGGCCCGAGGCGAAGGCGAGCAGGCCGAACGGGGTGCGCAGGCGGAGTTCGTCGTCGATGCGGGTGCCCTCGGGCGTCTCGGTGAGGTCGAAGCGGTAGGCCATGTGGACTCCGCCCGGGCTGTTCACCTCGCCCCAGACGGCCTTGCCCGGGGTGCCGAGCAGTGAGACGCGAATTCGGTTGTCGTACTTGAATCCCAGGAAGCGGAACCGCTCGACTGCCACGTAAGAGTCTGCCTGGACGTCCTCGACGGCCACGACCAGCGGCGACAGGCCGATGTAGTTCTCGGGCCGGGCCAGGTGCTCGTAAACCGCTGCGGCCGAGGCGCGCACGGTGAAGGTGTTGCGGAGAATCTTTTCGGGCATCCCCGAACTCTAGTGGCGCAGCAGCGGCTGGGTGGAGCAGCGGAACGCGCCGCCGAACAGGCGCGAGACCGAGAAGTCGACGTATTCGACGGTGATGCCGCGGGATTCGAGCTGCTTGCCGACGCGCTCGAACTCCGGGTCGGTGATGTAGGTGTCGGCGTCGATGGGCAGGCCGTTGGTGGCCATGGCGGCGGCCTCGTCCTCGGTGACGTCGATGCGCTCCCAATCATGCAGGCGCGCGGGCAATCCCACCGGCAGGCGGTCGGGGCAGGCGATGAGCAGGCCCTCGCGGACCAGGCCGATGGCGCAGTCCAGGTGCAGCACATGCCGGGGGAGCGGCACCGGCGTGACGGTGAATCCGAAGGGCCGCAGGTACTTCGAGAGCCACGCGATGCCCAGCTCATCGCTGGCCATACCGGACAGGCCGACGAAGATCTCCTTGTTCAGTACCAAGACATCGCCGCCCTCGAGGAACGGTCCCGGGCCCGCGACGCCGGGCGCGGCGATGGCCGGCCGGAGCAGCGAAACATAGTGTGCGGCAGTGGGCATGACCCGCTCCAGCAGCAGATCGCGGCTGGGCAGCACCTCCATGCGGCGGTGCGGGAACTGCAGGGCACCCTCGATCACGTGCTCGCCGACGGTGAACCACGGGTCGCGGACGAAGAAGTTCGCGTAACCGGCCGGACCGGCGGCGGCCTTCTCCTCGGCGGTGAACAGCCGTGGCCGCAGTACTTCCACGCCGTGACGGCGCAGGACGGCGGCGAGTTCCTCCCGCTCGGCCTCGAAGCGCTGCTGCTTGTCGGGATACACCGCGCCGAAGTCCTTGCCCCACACCGCATCCATGATGTCCACGGCGGACGGCTCCACCGGCATCTCCGTGCCCACCATGGCCGGATCGGCGGGGGCGCGGAACTCGCACCGCGAGACCACCACCGTCCGCAGTGGCGCGAATTCACTGTCCACACGAACGTCACGGGTTACAGCAGACATGCCAAAACGATAATCGCCGGACCGGTCGGTCTGATGATCCCGCGCCCGTCATGCGAGTCACATTTGCGGGCTGTTCGCAGACGGTCGTAGGGTCGGTGTCGTGGGCACTGGCAATGGTGTGGGCACCGAGGGCAAGCGGGTCAAGCTGGCGCTGGGCAGCGGCGGGGCCCGCGGGTACGCGCACATCGGGGTGATCGCCGAACTCCAGGAGCGCGGGTACGAGGTCGTCGGGGTGGCCGGATCATCGATGGGCGCGCTGGTCGGCGGGCTGTTCGCGGCCGGGCGGCTGGACGAATTCACCTCGTGGGTAACCGGACTCGGCCAGCTCGAGGTGGCGCGGCTGCTGGATCCGGCGTTCAGCGAGCCCGGGGTGATCCGCGCGGGCAAGATTCTCGACCGGATTCGCGAGATCCTCGGCGACCTGCGCATCGAAGACCTGCCGATCCCGTATGTCGCGGTGGCCACCGATATGACGGTCGGGCGCTCGGTCTGGTTCCAGACCGGCGAGCTCGATGCCGCGATTCGCGCCTCGATCTCCATCCCCGGATTCATCACCCCGGTGCTGGCCGACGGTCATGTGCTGGTCGACGGCGGCGTCCTCGATCCGCTGCCGGTGGTGGCGACCATGGCGCTCGGGCCCGCGGATATGACCATCGGCGTCGACCTGTCCGGTCCACCGGACCCGATCTACGACCGGGCGCAGCCCCGCGCCAACTGGTTCGCCCAATGGTGGCGGGCCTCCGCGCAGCGGCTCGGCCGCGCGCCCGAGCACCTCGAGGAGCAGCCGCCCGCCCTGAGCAGCGTGCGCGCCACCGATGTCGCGCAGCGGGCCATCGACCTCATGCTCGCCGCCATCACCCGCCAGCATCTGGCCGCCCACCCGCCCGACCTGGTGATCTCGGTGCCCCAGAACATTTGCGGCACCATGGATTTCCATCGCGCCGCCCCGCTCATCGAGCAGGGCCGGGCGCTGGCGGCCGCGGCCCTGGACACCCTGCCTCAGCCCGGTCCGGCGGCCACGGCCGCACCCTGACCGCGCGCTGGGTTGCCCGGAGGTCGCGGGTACGATTCCCGCATGAAGTTCGAGAATGTCACCGTCACCAAGCGCGCCAATGTCTACTTCGATGGCAAGTGCGTGAGCCACAATATCGAGCTGGCCGATGGCACCAGCAAGTCCGTCGGTGTCATCCTCCCCGCCACCCTCACCTTCAACACCGGCGCCCCGGAGATCATGGAACTGCTCGAGGGCGTCTGCAATGTCACCCTCGCCGGCGAGTCCGAGGCCGTCACCTACAAGGGCGGCGAGTCCTTCTCCGTGCCGGGTGACTCCAGCTTCGTGATCGAGGTCGTCGAGCCCGTCCACTACGTTTGTCACTTCGGCTGAGTTTCACCCCCCGCTGCGGCCCGGTCCTCACCAATGAGGCCGGGCCGCAGCTGTTTTGAGGCAGCGGAGCCGTTTCCGGGCCCGGCGTGGTAGGCATGGGGTATGACGACGCTGGGTGCGGTGTTCCGGCCGCAGAATCCACCGGAGCGGCTGCGCGATGTGGTGCGCGCGGCCGATGAGTCGGGGCTCGACGAATTGTGGCTGTGGGAGGACTGTTTCCTCGAGGGCGGGATCTCCACCGCCGCCGCGGCACTGGCCTGGAGCGAAAGGGTGCGCGTCGGGGTCGGCGTGCTGCCGGTGCCGCTGCGCAATGTCGCGATCACCGCCATGGAGATCTCGAGCCTGGAACGAATGTTCCCGGGCCGGGGGATCTGGGGTGTCGGGCACGGCGTGCAGGACTGGATGGGCCAGGTGGGTGCGCGGGCCGCCTCACCGCTGACCCTGCTGCGCGAATACCTCGACGCGCTGCGCGGCCTGCTCAACGGGCAGCGAATCACGGTGAAGGGCCGCTACGTTCAACTCGACGACGTCGCCCTGGACTGGCCCCCGGCCGCCGCACCGCCGATCCTGGCCGCCGCGACCGGGCCGAAAACCCTGCGACTGGTGGGGGAGTGCGCCGACGGTGTGGTCCTCACCAATTCCACCCCCGCCGCCGGTATCCGCACCGCCGCCGAAATCCTGCACGCCGCCCGCCCCGAAGCCGTTGCGGCACAGCCCTTCCCGATCGTCGTCTACCTGCTCGCCGCCACCGGACCCGATGCCGCCGACCGGGTGCTCGCCGACCTGCGCGAGCAGGAGCGCGACACCATCCCCGACATCGGCGTCGCCGGTGACGCACAGGCCATCGCCGACAAGGTAATTCAGTGGGCCGAGGCCGGAGCCACCAGCGTGGTGCTCCAGCCCACCGGCGACGAACCGGACCCGGCCGGATTCGTCCGTTTCGTCGCCGAGCAGGTCAGGCCCCTACTGTCCTGAGCTGGAGGTCAGCGCAGGTCGCGGAAGAACTCGCGAATATCGCCGACCAGCAGTTCGGGTTCCTCCAGGGCCGCGAAATGTCCGCCGTGATCGACATCGGTCCAGCGGGTGATGGTGTTGGAGGGCTCGCAGTACCGGCGGATGCAGACATCGTGGGCGAAGGCGATGACGCCGGTGGGAACACCGGAATTCGCAGGGGTGGAACCCCATTCGCCGGTGTGGCCGTAGCCGACGTAGGCCGCCGAACCGGCGGTGCCGGTGAGCCAGTAGAGCATCACGTTGGTGAGCAGGCGATCGCGGTCGATGATCTTGTCGGGGTCGACATTGCGCGGGTGGGTCCACTCGCGGAACTTGTCCATGATCCAGGCCAGCTGGCCCACCGGCGAATCCACCAGGCCGTAGGCCAGCGCTTGCGGGCGGGTCGACTGAATCGAGATGTAGCCGAACTCCTCTCGCATGAACGCCTGGATGCGCCGGACCCGGTCGCGCTCGAGCTCGGTGAGATCGTCGATATCGTCGGCGGCCGAGGGCGGCGGGAGGTTCGGGCCGCCGTTGACGTGCACGCCGATCACCCGATCCGGTGCGTGGCGCGCGACTTCGGGGCTCACCGCGCCGCCGATGTCACCGCCCTGGACGCCGTAGCGCTCGTAGCCGAGGCGCCGCATGAGTTCGGCCCACACCCGGCCGATGCGGGCGCGGCTCCATCCGGGCTCGCTGACCGGGCCGGAGAATCCGAAGCCCGGCAGCGACGGGATGACCAGGTGGAAGGCGTCGCGCGGATCGCCGCCGTGTGCGCCCGGATCGGTCAAAGGGCCGATGATGTCGAGGAATTCGACCACCGAGCCGGGCCAGCCGTGGGTGAGCAGCAGCGGCACCGCGCCCGGCTCCTGGGAACGGACGTGCAGGAAATGGATGCGCTGACCCTCGATCTCGGTGGTGAACTGCGGGTAGCGATTCAACTCGGCCTCGGCGGCCCGCCAGTCGTATTCGGTGCGCCAGTACTCGGCGAGCTCGCGCAGCCAGCCGACGGGCGCGCCGGTATCCCAGTCGGCACCCGGCAGCGGCGCGGGAAAGCGGGCGGCGGCGAGCCGCGACCGCAGGTCATCGAGCTGCTCTTGCGAAATATCGATACGGAAGGGAGTGATCTCATCGCTCATGAGAACCACGCTAGAAGCCGCCTAGGACAGCTTCCGCCCTAGCTTTCGGAGACAATCGAGAAATGTTGGAATCCTCGGCCCGCCTGCTGCGTCTGCTGTCGCTGCTGCAGACCCCGCGCGACTGGACCGGCGCCGACCTCGCCGCCCAGCTCGACGTGGATGTGCGCACCGTGCGCCGCGATATCGAAAAGCTGCGCGCCCTCGGCTATCCCGTACACGCCGTCGCCGGTGCCGCCGGATACCGGCTGGGCGCGGGCGCGAAACTGCCGCCCCTGCTGCTCGACGACGAGGAGGCCATCGCCGTGGCCATGGGCCTGCGCACCGCCGCGGGCGGCACCATCGCCGGGATCGAGGAGAGCTCGCTGCGGGCGCTGGCCAAACTCGAACAGGTCCTGCCGTCGCGCCTGCGCCACCGCATGACCGCCCTCCAGGAGGCGACTATCGCCGTCCCCGCCGGCGGCCCGCGCGTGGACCCCGACACCCTGACCGCCATCGCCGCCGCCATCCGCGACCACCACTGCCTGCGCTTCGACTACCGCACCCACGAGGGCGAAACCTCCCGCCGCACAACCGAACCCCACCGCCTCGTCCACACCGGTCGCCGCTGGTACCTCACCGGCTGGGACGTGGACCGCGAGGACTGGCGCACCTACCGAGTAGACCGCCTCACCCCGCGCATCCCCACCGGCCCCCGCTTCACACCCCGCGAAGCACCCGACGCGGCAGCCCAGGTCTCGCGCGGCATAACCTCCGCCCCCTACCCCTACCAGGCCCGCATCACCCTGCTCGTCTCCGCCGAACAAGCCGCCGAACGGATCGCACCCACCGTGGGCGTCCTCGAAGCCGTGGACGCGAACACCTGCATCCTCCACACCGGCGCCGATTCGCTCGACGCTCTCGCCTTCTACATGGCCCGCTTCGGCTTCGAATTCCGAGTCATCGAACCTCCGGAACTCGTTGCCCGTCTTCGTGATCTGTCCGCGATGCTGGGGCGGGCGGCGAGCTGACGGCCGCGAACCCGCCCACCGGGCGACCGGCGTGGACGGGTTCGGACGACCTCGAGGGTCAGAGCAGCCAGGGGTTCATGCTGCAGACCGGGGCGGGGTGGGCTGCCGGGTCGAGGGCCTGGAGGGCCAGGGAGACGGCGCGGGGCGAGAAGAGCATGGAGTTGTGATCGGAGGTATCCAGGGGGCAACCGTCCTGGAGAAGGACGTTGTGGACCGTGGCGCCGGGCCCGGCGGTGAGGTAAGTGGCCGAGTAGGGGGTGGAAACCTCGTCGTATTGGTCGGCGACGATGGTGTAGTCGATGCCGGGGAGAGTGTCGCCGTCGGCATTGAGACGGGTCAGGACGGGGGAGCCGACCAATTGCTGAATTCCGGCGTGGCCGATCAGGGTTTCGGTGGGGGCGGTGGGGTCGAGTTTCAGGGCGGATTGGAAGACGCCGAGGAGGTTGCCCAATCCGGCGAGGGTGGTGCCGTGATTGGTTGCGCCGTAGGTGATTACGTGGGCGACTTTGTTATTTGCGGGGTTGCTCGGGTCGGTGCCACCGTTGAATTTCAGGTATTCGCGGATGACCACGCCGCCCTGGGAATGGCCGATGGTGTCCACCTGTGGCGCACCGGTGGTGGCCAGGACGCGGTCGACGAAGGTGGAGAGTTGGTCGGCGGAATCCTCGATGTAGCCGGTGGCTCCGATGGTGGGCTGGACCAGGCCCGCGCCCGGGGTGTCCGCTCGGCCGTAGTTGAAGGTGAAGACGCAGTAGCCTGCCTTGGCCAGTTCGGGGCCCATGTACGAGTACGCGCTGAAGGCGCTGGCCCAGGTGCCGTGGACCAGGACGACCGGGCGGGGGTGGGCGGCATCGGGTTTGCAGGACCAGTCGTTGGTGCCCTGGGGTGCGGCGTCCGGATTGGCCAAACCGTAGGCGATGGCGGCGGTTTCGTCGGTCAGCTCGGGGCCGTAGCCGACGGTGTCGGAGGCGTGGGAGCCGTCGGCGGGATCGGCCACGGCCGCTGGGGAATTCAGTCCGATGGTGAACGCGGCGACGGCCATGACGAATGCGGCGGCGCCCAGCGAACGCGGAGTGTGCTTCATATCGTGCTTTCTTCCTCGGAATGGAAACGGCGAGTGAGGAAGACGCTAGAGCTGTTTTGCCAGGTAATTGCCGTGGCGATAATCATTCGGCGCGAAAGAACTACCGTATGGAAGTAGTAAAGACGCCGGTCGCTGCGAGGTAAGGGAATTCGAATCAGCGTGATTGGACTCGAATAATTAACCGGCCGTTCGCATCGTTCGCCAGTGTCGAACGGCCGGTATTGGTGGCCGAAATCCGCTCGTGAACTCAGCCCGCCAGCGCGGTGCGGGTGGCGGAACGGATTGCGGCGGTGACGGTTTCGGGTTCCTCCAGCATGACCAGGTGGCCGCAGTCGGGCAGCTCGATGGCCCGGGTGGGTCGCAGGGTCGCGTTCAAGCGCGCGCCCGCCGCCGCGGACAGGATGCGGTTCTTCGCGCCCCAGACGGTGGTGATGGGCGGGAAGCCCGGGGTTGGACGGAAGTCGTCGAGTGTCGCCAGCGACGGCAGATCGCGGGCGATGGCGGCGGGCGGGAGCAGCCGTCGCGGCTCACTCCAGCGGTGGCGCAGCCCGGCGAAGGCCGAGGCGCTCATGCCGCGACCGCGCGGGCCGAGCTGTTCGCGCACCACCAGACCGGCGGCCAGACCCGGCAGCCGGATCGCGCCCGCGACCGAATGGAGGGGAACGGTCGCCGCCGCCCGAGCGGTCCAACCGGTCGGTGTGGGCCGCAGGGTGGCCGCGGTCAGCGGGCTGCACAGCACCAGCGCCCGCACATTCTGCGGATTACGCCGCGCGTAGAGCAGTGACAACGCGCTGCCGAAGCAATTGCCGACCAGCGTCACATCGGTGAGCCCGTGCGCCTCGATGAACTCCGCGAGCATCCGCACATAGTTCTCGACGGTGTATCCGCCGGTGGGGGAATCGGAGTCGCCGTACCCGAACAGATCCAGCGCGTACACGCTGTGCGTGGCGGCCAGCGCGCGGGTCTGGTTCTCCCAGATCCGCCGGTCGCCGCCGATATTGTGCAGGAACAAGATCGGATCACCCGACCCGGCGTGGTCATAGGCGACGGATACGCCGTGGTAGTCGAACTCCGGCATCGGGGCGCTCTCCTCGTTGAGTAGCGGTGCGGCACTGCGATAGTGCCCATGCTAGCCGGTACTCCCGGTAACACAAGTCGCGAGGAGAGCGCCCGAACGCTGGTCAGCGCGTGGATCCGGCGATCACCCCCGAATCCCGGATCCAAGATTTCAGTTCGGCCATCCCGGTTTCACGATCCATAACGGGGTGATATTCGAAATCGCGGGTGGCGGCGGAGGTGTCGTAGGTGCCAGAGCGCGTCATCACCGCCACCGAGTACCGCGACAGCGGCGGCGTCCAGTGGGTGGCGAGATACGGTACCCGCCTGAGGTTTTCGATGATCGTCACGACGAGGTCGACTACGCGAGGATCCAGCTTGCGGGTCGGGCGCGCGTACCCCAGGTCTTCGGCGACCTGACCGAGAAACCGCCACACGTTCGTCCGCTCGGCATCGGCGATGAAATACGGCTTGCCGCCCACGTTCTCGCTGGCAGCGGCCAGAATCGAGGCCTCGACGATATTGTCGACATGGCACAGCGAGGCGTACACCTCGCGCCCGGCCGACAGATCCGGCAGCGTGCCCGCCGCCGCCCGCTCCAGCAGCCGTACGATCGGCCCGGACCGGTCACCCGCCCCCCAGATGGCCCGCGGCCGCAGCGCCACGGTGGTGAACCCGGGTGCGTCCGCCTTCAGCACGAGCCGTTCGGCCGCGGCCTTGGTCTCGCAGTAGTAGTTGAGATACCGGCTCGGATACGGAACCGACTCGTCGATATCGATCTGGTCGCCGCCGTCACGGTCCATGAGCGCACTCGGACTCGAGATGAACACGAATCGCCGCGCGCCCGCGGCCCGGGCCGCGGCCAGCAGCCGGGCGGTGGCCGCGGTGTTCTCGGCCCAGAACACCTCGCGGGTGCCGCGCTCGTCCACGCGGGCGGCGCTGTGGAAGACGACATCCACACCCGCGACCGCCCGATCGAGGGATTCCGGATCGCTCAGATCACCCACGACCCGCTCCACCCGATCGATCACCGGCTCCAGATCGCGCAGATTGCTGGTGCGCCGCACCAGAATCGACACCTCGTAATCGGTGTCCTTCACCAGCCGGCGCACCAGCGCCCCGCCCAGGAAGCCCGAGGCTCCCGTCACCAATGCCTTCACGATGGGTCTGCCTTTCCTGGAGTCGGTGTCGAGGTCTCCAGCGCGGTCCGGCTCGACAGTTCGTCGGCCAGCATGCGGGCGATCGCGATCGGCAGCCCGGCCGCCATCACCAGCGGGGTGGCGAGCCGGAGCAGCCGGGTCAGCGGTGGATCCGCGTGCGGCGCGGTGGTTTCCATGGCTAGTCGCCCAACTGCTTGGCCGCCCACACCGTCAGCTTCTCGCGCCCGATCTTGGCGTTGTGGCGGATATCGACGGGGAACTTCGGGTGGAAGAGAAAGCCGGTCACCGGCTTGGTGATCTCGAATTCATCGCGGCGGCCGCGCAATTCGCGTTCGACCGCGTCCCGGTCGGCCCCCGCCTCCAGCTCCACGCACAGCACGGGCTCCTGTGCACCGCGCTCGCCGATACCCACCAGCGCGGTCCGAGCCACGCCCTCGACGGTGTTGAAGACCTGTTCGACCTGCACGGTGAACATGGGCCCGTTCGCGGTCTCCAGGCGCTGACTCTTGCGGCCGCAGAAGCGGATTCGCCCCGCGTCGTCGATCCAGGCGAGGTCCCCGGTGCGATGCCAGATCGCCTCGCCGTCGTGAATCTTGCCGATCTTGTTGGCGGCCTGCGGCCAGAAGTATCGGGGGCTGACATTCGGCCCGGACACCACGAGCTCGCCGATCCCGCGCGAGGCCGCCAGCTCCGCATCACGCGCCTCGGCATCCGACCATTCGGGCAGCGGATCGTCAGTGATGGCGATGATGCGCGCCCGCACATGCAGGGCGGGACGCCCCACGCACACACCCTGCCCCTGATGCGCCTGCTCCACGAGATCGCCCAGCAGCTCCCGCGATTCGATGGTGGCCATGGGCAGCGCCTCGGTGGCCCCGTACCCGGAGTACACCTTCGCGTCCTCGGGCAGCATCTGCCGCAGCGCCGCGATGCACCAGTCCGGCACGGGTGCGCCACCGGAGTAGATGCTCTGAATGCTGTCGAGGGATTCGCCGGTCTCCTCGATGTGGTGCAGCAGCGGAATCAGCACCGCGGGGGAGGCGAACATGGTGCGCACCCCGAACCGGTGCACCGCGTCGACCACGTGCGCCGGATCGGTCGCGCCGACCTTCGAGGGGATCAAAGGCGGTAGCACACACCGGGATCCGAGCAGCAGCTCCGGAATCCCGGCGACCACCGCGGTGATCAGGGACGTGCCCGGCGCGACATGCTCGCGTGCGTCGTCCACCTGCTCGACCATGGCGCTGAGATTGCCGTGGGTGAGCACCACCGCCTTGGCGGGCCCGGTGCTGCCGGTGGTGTAGGCGATGAGCAGCGGCTCGTCATCGGGTGCGGGCTCGCGCTCGGGCAGCGTGGAAGCCGGTGTGCGGCCCCAGCTTTCGAGCGTGGGCCCCTGCCACCAGGACCGCCCGACGGTGATCGCCACCCGCACCTTGCGGAAGTAGGCGCGGAACACGATGCGCAGCGCCTGCGCCTCCACCACGCCCACGAAGGCCTCGGCGTCGGCGGCCTGCAGGCAGCGCAGCATCTTGAACATGCCCATGCCCGGGTCGATCACCACCGGCACCGCGCCGATCTTGAACAGCCCGTACAGCACCGCGTAGAGCTCGGGCCCGGGCCGCACCAGCACGATGGTGCGCACACCGCGGCCCACGCCGGCGTCGGCGAAGCGCTCGGCGATCGTCTCCGACCAGGCGTCGAGTTCGGCGTAGGTGAGTTGCTCGTATTCGGGCAGGCCCGCCCGATTCTTACCGGCGGCGTAGATCACCGCCTCTCGTTCGGGGTGGGCGGCCACGATATCGCGGAAACGATCGAGGGCGCGCCAATAAATGGTGGGCAAGGAATGCGACACACTTCCCCCAGTTCTGAGTTCATTCACTGAATATGTCGAGGAATGCGAGGAATGTATCGGTGAGGCTACACGGGGTGCTGTCGAACCGCTAGCCGTGGCGTTCCGTATTCACTTGATATACAACGGTTTTACTGTGTCTCCAGGTACCGACACCGGTTCCTTGCAACCCCCTATTCCACCCCTACGGGTCTCACTCGCCGCCGCTGGCGAACAGGGTTGTTCACCAGTCATTTCCAGCGGTTTCGCCGTGAAACCGGCTCGAGCGCACTGTGATTCGTGTGGCTCGTGTGACACCCGACTACCCGTGGGTACGGTAGCGTTTCACTCGGCATCGGGGCTACGGGATATCAGCGGGGCCGGCTCGGGGGACACCGAATTGCGGCCGCCGCAGCCAAATTCGACAGGACGCACACAGTCCAGAGAGTAGGGGGCCACATGCGTACACGCTTCGAATCGATCGGTGCGTACACACCCGGTACGGTCCGCTCCACGGAAGACGTGATCAACGCCCTTTCCGTGCCCAGGGCATTGGACCTGGAGCGAATTACCGGAATCAAGAATCGGCGGGTGCACAATGCCGATCCGGAGAATTACGAATCATCGTTCGTGCTGGCGCGCCATGCCATCGAGGACTGCCTCGAGCGCTCCGGCTACGCGGCCGAGGACCTGGATGTGATCATCTCGGTGTCCATCACGCGCTTCACCGGGCCCGGGCAGTTCTGCTACGCACCGTCTTTCGCCACGCAGCTCGGCACTGCGATCGGCGCGACCAAGGCGCTGCACTTCGACCTGTCCAATGCCTGCGCGGGCATGATCACCGGTGTGCTGGTGCTCGACCGCATGATCAAGGCCGGTGTGGTGCGCCGGGGCCTGGTGGTCAGCGGCGAGCAGATCACCCCCATCGCCGAGACCGCCACCCGTGAGATCTCCAAGCCCTACGACCCGCAGTTCGCGGCGCTGACCGTGGGTGACGCGGCGGTCGCGGTGGTGGTCGACGACCAGGGCGACGATGACGACGAGATCCACTACATCGAGCTGATGACCACCTCGGCCGGCGCCGAGCACTGCATCGGCCAGCCGTCGGACAAGACCACCGGCATCGCCATGTACACCGACAATCGCGCGCTCGCCAGCGAATCCCGCTTCCTGCAAGGCATTTCGCGCATGGCCGACTTCCTGCTGGAGACCGGGCGGGCCTGGGAGAGCGAGAAGTACGACTACTGGATCCACCACCAGTTCTCCGGCCCGGCGATCGAGTACATCAGCTCGCTCACCGAGCGGCACTTCGACACCCCGATGCCGCAGGCGCTCAATGTGTATTCCGAGTACGGCAATACCGCGTCCACCTCGCACTTCCTGGTGTTGCGGGAACATCTGGCGCAGCAGAAGATTCCGCGCGGCTCCAAGGTGCTGTTGATCCCCGAGGCGTCCGGCGTGGTCTCCGGGCATCTCGCCGCGACCATCTCCCGGCTGGAGGCGTGAATATATGAGCACCGCAATTGTTTCCGCGGCCGTGTGCACCGACACGGACACCGGCAGCTACTTCGAGTTGGCCGCGCGGGCCGGACGGCAGGCGCTCGCGGCGGCGGAGATCTCACCCGATCGGGTCGGCCTGGTGGTCAACGCGGGTGTGTTCCGCGACAGCAATATCGCCGAACCGGCCGTGGCGGCATTGATTCAGAAGCGCCTCGAGGTGGGTCTGGAGTACACGACCGGCCGGGTGCCCGCGTTCTCCTTCGACCTGCTCAACGGCGGCACCGGTGTGGTGCACGCGCTCATGGCGGCGCAGTGCTTCACCGGGCTCGGGGATGTGGAGTACGCGCTCATCGTCGCCGGGGACACCCACCCGACCACCGAGCGTGGCCGCGACGACTTCCCGTACACCGCCAGCGGTGCGGCGATCCTGCTGCACGCCTCGGCCGGTGCGGGCGGTTTCGGCCGCATCTACACCAGCGAGACCCCGGGCCCGACCGGACCGACCGCCTGGGCCGATCTCGAGGCCGCGGGCACCGACGGCCGCAAGGCGCTCACGGTGACCACCAATGTCGGTGATCCCCTCGCCCTCGCCGAGGAGGTGCTGCGCCAATGCCTCGCCGGTGAGGGCCTGGAAGCGGCCGATTTCGCCACCGGCAAGGCCGTCGTGCTCGCCCCCGCGCCGGTGCCCGGCTTCCGCGAACGCGTCGCCTACCATCTCGGGATTCCGTCCGCGGCGGTCGCGGGCATCGATCCCTTTGTCGGCGACCCGTATTCGGCGGGCCCGGTGCACGCCTACCTGAGCGCCGCCACCCAGGGCATGCTCGACGAGGCCCGCGCGGTGGTGTTCCTGGCCGCGGACGAGAACTCGGCGGCCTGCCTGGTCTACCGGCCGCAGGCGCTGGTCGCCGCTGAGGCCGCGCCGTAGGCCGATCTGAAATACACTGTTTGACAAGAAATTTCATCCGGTGAATACGCGCCGGCGGACCACGTCGGGTCCGCCGGTGACCACCGGTGATGGACTTTCTCACAGTGTTCGTTCAAGACCCGTTGTGCCCCGGCTGATCCTGGGCGCGCCAAGCGCCCTCGCTGCAATGATGCCGCTCCAGCACACCGAAGCTCGCCGTGCCACGCCACTTCAGTCGGTGCCTCCGATCGTGAAAGGGACGTCAGATGGCGCGGTCGGTCGCTCGGGACCGAGAAGACATGCCGGTGGGGGCCGGCCGGGGGATGCGATGTTCGGGTGCCGTCCCGGGCGGACCGGAGGCGGCGCGGCTGCGCGTCGCACGCGCGGTCGCGGTGCTGGGAGACGCCGCCGATATCGGTCGGGTGGCGGAGCTGCTGGACGCGGGATTCGACGAAACCCGCTCGGTGCTGGCGGAATTGGCGCAGGCCGGGCTGATCGTGGGGGAGTGCCGCCCACACCCGGAGATGGCCGCGCGGGTGCTGCGCGAGCTGCCCGACGACGAGTACCGGCTCTTGCACGCGCAGACGGCGGAACTGCTGTGCCGCGAGGGCCTGCCGGCCGAGACGGTGGCGCGCCACCTGGTCGAGGCGGGCGACGCGCGCGGGTCGTGGGCCGCCCAGATCCTGCTCGAGGTCGCCGACAATGCCATCGACGCCGACGAACTCGACGGCGCGGGAAGGCATTTGGAGCTGGCCTACCGCGCCAGCCGCCGCGCCGATGAGCGGGCGGCCATCGCGACCCGGCTGGTCGCGGTGGAATGGCGGATCAATCCCTCCAGCCGCACCCGCAATTTCGGCAGGCTCAAGGCGGCGCTGCGCACCGGGCGGGTGCCCTACCCGGACCTGCCCATGACCGCGCTGCAGATGCTGTGGCACGGTTATGTGCTGCACGCGGACCAGTCGTTGGTGCGGCTCCGGCGCGGCGCGGACGGGGCGGGCGCGCTGGCGGATCGGCTCGAATTCCTCGGCGCGTGGCTGCGCTACACCCATCCGGTACAGGCGCAACGCCACCGGTGGCTGGTATCGGGACGTGCCGCCGAATCCATACCGCTGGACCGTGATTCGGCGCATCGGCAGGCCGCCGCGCTGCTGTCCGGACTGTGGTCGGAACGCCCGCCCGCCGCCACCGCGGCCGCGGCGCAACGGATCCTGGCCCAGCACCGGCTCACCCCGACCACCGTCGAGGTGCTGGTCGCGGCCGTGGACTGCCTGCTGCACACCGATCGGCTCGATGCCGCCGACGCCTGGTGCGCGTCGCTGCTCGCCGAGGCGACCGCGCGCAGCGCCCCGACCTGGCAGGCGCTGTTCGCCTCCGCACGCGCGGAAACCCTGCTGCGCAAAGGGAATCTGACCGAGGCGGCCGGGCACGCGCTGATCGCCCTCAACCTGCTGCCCGCCGAACAGCTCGGCATCTGGATCGGGCGACCGCTCGCGGTCCTGGTCCGCGCCCTCACCGCGCAGGGCAGACACGCCGAGGCCGCCGCGCAACTGGAGCGTCCGGTGCCGCGCGCCCTGTTCGAATCCCGTTTCGCGCTGGGCTATCTGCGCGCGCACGGTGAGCACTGCCTGGCCACCGGCCGCCCGGAGGAGGCGCTGCGGCACTTCCGGCGCTGCGGACGGCTCATGGACGAGTGGGGGATGGATTTCCCGTGGCTCGCACCGTGGCGCAATGATCTCGCCGCCGCCACCCTCGAGGCCGGGCAGCAGTGGCAGGCCCAGAATTTCGCGAACCGGCACCTGGAGGCGATCGGCGGGGCCGAACAGCATCACACCGGCGGGGTCTCACTGCGAATACTGGCCGCCACCAGCGATCCACTGCGGCGGGTGACGCTGCTGCGGCGCTCGGCCGCCCTGGCCCGCACCGGCGGTGACGAGCTCGAATTGGCCACGGTGCTGGCCGATCTCGGCGACGCCTACCGGGGGCTGGGCGAGGTGGACCGGGCGCGGCCGCCGCTGCGGGAGGCCGCGCGGCTCGCGGAATCGTGCGGCTCGGAGGCGCTGCTGGTGCGGCTGCGGGTCGATCCCGCACCCGGCGCCGCGGAGGCCGGACCGCGCGAAGGCGGATTCGAGGCGCTGAGTCCCGCCGAGCGCCGGGTCGCCGAACTGGCCGCGCTCGGCAACCGCAATCGCGATATCGCCGACGTCCTCGGCATCACCCCCAGCACCGTCGAACAGCATCTCACCAGGGTGTACCGCAAACTCGCGGTCGCCCGCCGCAGCGAACTGCGCTTCGCGCTGGCCGCCAGGACGGAGGGGCGGGCCCGCACCGCAGTCGGATAGGACACCGCGGTCGGATAGGGGCACCGCGGTCGGATAACCGTTGGTCGAAAGGGGATTGGCATGATCGCGTCTCGGTCCGGGGAATCGACAACGTTGACGGAGGAGGACCGACCGGTCTTGCCGCTGCCCGAGCAAGACCCCTTCTATCGGCGCCCGCGCGGACTGAACCGGGTGGCCCCCGGCACGGTATTGCGCTCGCGTCCGGTCGAATTGGCGCTGCTCGGCCTGATCCCGCAGCGAATCACCGCCACCCAGCTGCTGTTTCGCAGCACCGATCTGCACGGCCGCGCCGAGGCGACGGTCACCACGCTGCTGCTGCCCTTCGGCGCCGATCCCGCCGCCGAGCGGCCCATCGTCTCCTTCCAGTGCGCGATCGACGCCGTCGCCTCGAAATGCCTGCCCTCCTACGCCTTTCGCCGCGGCGCCCGCGCACTGGGTTCGGTGCCGCAATTCGAACTGCTGCTCATCGAACACGCCCTCACCCGAGGCTGGGCGATCTCGGTGCCCGATCACACCGGCACCGCGGGCCGCTTCGGCGCGCCTCGCGAGCCCGGCCACCGCACCCTCGACGGCCTGCGCGCGACCCTCAACTTCCTGAACCGGCCCCCGGATTCCCCGGTCGCCCTATGGGGCTACTCCGGCGGCGGCCTGGCCACCACCTGGGCCGCCGAGCTCGCCGCCACCTACGCCCCCGAACTGAATATCCTTGCGGCGGTGCTGGGTTCACCGGTCGGCGACCTCGAAGCGACCTTCTTCCGCCTCAACGGCTCCACCTTCGGCGGCCTGGCCACCCTGTGCCTGGCGGGCCTGCGCCGCGCCTACCCGGCCCTCGACCGCAGCCTGCGCGAGCACCTCGATCCGGCCTCGCTGGCCCTGCTCGACCGCGCCGAGTCCAGCGCCACCATCCCGCTCCTGTTGCACAGCGGCCGTTCCCGCATGGACGACCTCGACGGTTCGGCCCTGGCCACCCTGCGCACCCTGCCCGAGGTCCGCGCCGTCCTCACCGACCTCAACCCCGGCGAGCGCCCGCCGCGGTTCCCGATCCTCGCCGTGCAGGGCGTCCACGACCTGATCATCCCCTGCGGCAATGTCGATCGCCTGATCGACCGCTACCGCGCCACCGGCACCCCCGTCCGCTACCTGCGCGACATCCTCGGCGGCCACGTCAGCCTCGGCCTGCTGGCCGCACCGCTGTGCGAGAACTGGCTGGCCGACCGCTTCGCACAGCGTCCCGTGCCCGCCGCGACCACGAAAACCGTCCCGTCACTGGCCTTCTCGCTGCCCGCCGTCCGTGGCTACCTCGGATTGGTGTCGATCCTGGCCAGAGCCGTGACATCCCGCCCCCTTCGCGCCCACCGTGACGACCGGGCATCGATTCCCATGAACCGCGAACACCCCTCCGACCTCGCCGCCCTCTGAGTCCGGGCGATCCGAAATCTAGCGTCGCTAGACAACCTGGCGGGGTGGATGTTACGGTTGCTCCAGTTTCTAGCGATGCTAGAAATGAGGCGAACGAGGAGTGATCGAGATGACCTTCACCAGCAATGAACAGAAGTTTCTCGCGGAGGCCGGTATCGGGCGGCTGGCGACGGTGTCGACCGACGGTGTGGTGCAGAACAATCCGACCGGTTACCGGGTGAACGCGGACGGCACCATCGACATCGGCGGGATGCGGATGCGGGGGAGCCGGAAGTACCGCAATGTCGAGGCCGGGAGCCGGGTGTCCTTCGTCGTCGACGAGCAGGTTTCGGTGGAGCCGTACGTGATTCGCGGTATCGAGGTACGCGGCATGGCCGAGGCGCTCGAGGACGTGGAGCCGCCGTTCCCGCATCAGGAACGCGCCGTCATCCGGATTCGGCCCGAACGCGTCATCTCCTGGGGTATCGACGGCGGATCCTTCGACTTCGCCGGTCGCAGCGCCTGATACTCAGGCGCTCACAGGGAGTCGGCTTTGCTGAGCCAGCCCACGATCGCGCGCGTGACGAACGGCGGCGACAGCCGGGTGGCCAGGGCGGTGAGCTTGGTCTGCAGGCCGACCAGCACGTGGGGGCCGGACCAGGGACGATGCGCGGTCGCGGTGTGCCACACCGAGTTCGCGATGTCGTCGGGGGTGAGGTGGACGCCGAGGGTGGACGCGGACTTCGAGCCGCGGTTCACCTCGGTCATCATGTCGGTCGCGACGAACAGCGGCAGCAGATCGGTGACCGGGATGCCGAAGTGACGCCACTCCAGATCGAGGGCCTCGGTCAGGGAGCGGACCGCCGCCTTGGTCGCGCCGTAGGTGGCGAGGCCGGGCTGACCGTACAGGGCCGACGCGGACGCGAGATTGATGACGCGGCTGCCGGAGGTACGGCGTAAATAGGGGAGCGCGGCGTGGCAGCCGTTGAGAACTCCCTTGATATTGACGTCGATCAGACGATGGTGACGCTCGAGCGGCATATCGCCGAAGGGCCCCGAATAGAGGATGCCCGCGTTGTTGACCAGCAGATCGAGACGGCCAGTCGCGTCGGCGAATTCCTTCAGCGAGCGGTCCCAGCCCGCCGGATCGGTGACGTCGAAGCAGCCGGTGACGGTGTGGCCGCCGATGGCCTCGGCGGTAGCCGCCACCGCGTCCGCGTCGATGTCGTAGAGGCCGACCGTCCAGCCCTCGCGGGCGAAGCGGGTGGCGATGGCGCGGCCGATACCCGCGGCCGCGCCGGTAACGAAGACGGCGGGACGGGAAGTGGTGGCGGGCTGGGACATCGGGGCCTCTCGGTCAGGCAGCCGTGCGATCGGAACGTCCGGTCTCGATCATCGCACGGTGGAAGTCGGCGGCATCGCGCGCCGCGTCGCGGCCGTCGGCGAGCAGGCCCGCGCCCAGGTGGATGAGGGTGTGCGGGGCGCTCGGGCGGATCTGCAGTCGCATCGGAACCCCCGCCGCCTCGGCCCGCTTCGCCACCGCGAGCGCATCGGTCAGCAGCATTTCGCGGGAGCCGACCTGCAGCAGAATCGGTGGCAGACCGGTGAAGTCGTGGTTCACCACCGACCAGCTCGGATCCAGCTCCCCGTCCACCGCGATGCCGCGGCGGACCACCATGTCCGGCCCGGCCGCGGGCAGCACCGCGTCGTAGCGCGCGTTCGGGTGCGCCAGCCGCGCGGTCGAATCGAAATCCGCCCACGGCGACGTGACCGAAAGCGCCACCGGCAGCGGCAGACCCAGCTCCCGCAGCGTCAACGCCAGCCGCAAGGCCAGCCCGCCGCCCGCGGAATCGCCCGCGACGATGATCTGCCCGGGCGCGAAACCCTCGGCGAGCAGATGCCGGTAGGCGGTGAGCGCATCGTCGAGGCTGTCATTGGGATGCGCGTCGGGCAGCTGCCGGTAATCCACGGTCAGCACCGGCAGTTCGCTCCACGCGGCCATGCGCGCGGTGTGCCGGCGGTAGCTGTTGAGCCCGCCCGCGATGAACGCGCCGCCGTGGAAGTACAGGATCGCGGCCTCGCGATCCACCCGCGGATCCGGAACCGGTGCGCTCCACAGCCATTCGGCCTCGAAATGCTCGAACCGCACCGGTTCGCGCCGTACCCCGCGCGGGGTGCCGAGCACCCGGGCGGGCTTCTCCGACAGCCGCGTCGCCCGGAAGATCAGCTCGGCCGGCAGCGGCCCGAGATCGGCGACCCATGCGCCCGCGCGCAGGAACGACTGCAGGGTGGTGCGCAGCACCGGATGCGCGAGCCGGGTGCCGATCCGCGCCGGGCGGACGGTCTCCACGATCACCGTCGAGGCGGGTTCCGGGGTCTGGGGCAACGTCGCCACGGGCGTTCCTGTCCGCGCCGCGAGGCACCGGGCGCTGGTGAGACAACGATGTCGATTCCGGCCCGGGGGCCGTTGATCATCTTGACCTCCGGAACGCGGATTGTCATGTCCGAGAGCCGAATTCCCGCCCGGTGGCCGGAAAGGTCAATAGCTTGTCCGACATCATCCGAGGTCGGGCCGTTGACTTATGCAGGTAAATGCCTGCATAATTTGGAGCGTGCGATCCGAACCCGACATGGACGCGGTTTTCAAGGCCCTGGCCGACTCCACCCGCCGGTTGCTGCTCGACCGGCTGCGTGAGCACAACGGCCAGACCCTGCGCGAACTGTGCGAGCGGGTGGAGATGGCCCGGCAGTCGGTGACCCAGCATCTCGACATTCTCGAGCGGGCCGGGCTGGTGACCGTGCTGCGGCGCGGGCGCGAGCGGGTGCACTACATCAATCCGACACCGATTCACGACATCGAACAGCGCTGGATCTCCGTTTTCGATCGCCCCCGGCTGGATGTCCTGCGCGCCATCAAGAACCAGGCAGAGGAGTACGCCATGACCGAAACCATCCCGAGCTACGTCTACGTCACCTATATCCACGCCAGCGCCGACCAGGTCTGGAAGGCCCTGACCGACGCCGATCTCACGGCCCAGTACTGGGGTCACGAGAATCTGTCGGACTGGCAGGAGGGTTCGTCCTGGGAGCACCGCCGCGCCGACGGCTCCGGCAAGGTCGACGTGGTCGGCAAGATCCTCGAGGTCGACGAGCCGCGCCGCCTGGTCCTCACCTTCGAGGATTCCCCGCAGGAGGACCGCAGCCCCTCGGTGGTGACCTTCCTGATCGAGCCGCACCAGGACATCGTGCGGCTCACCGTCACCCACGAGAATTTGCCGAACAAGGAAATGCTGCAGGGCATTTCGAGCGGCTGGCCCGCCGTGCTGGCCAACTTGAAGTCCCTGCTGGAGACCGGCAAGGTGCTGCCGCAGCAGCCGTGGGAGATGGAGGCCAGTGCGGCCCACGCCTGACCCGGCGACCACTGCCCGGCGGGAAGGTGCGGCGGCCGGAATGCGCAGCGCCCGATAAACGAAAAGGCACCGGAGCGAAGGGATTCGCTCCGGTGCCTTCCTTATTTCTCCTGCTTACCGCGGCGCCATGCGAATCGCGCCGTCCAGCCGGATGACCTCACCGTTGAGCATCGGGTTCTCCACGATGTGGCGCACCAGCGCGCCGTACTCGGTCGGATCGCCCAGCCGCGACGGGTGCGGCACCTGCGCGCCGAGCGCGTCGATGGCCTGCTGCGGCAGGGTCGCGAACAGCGGGGTGTGGAACAGGCCCGGCGCGATGGTCATCACGCGAATCTTGTACGAGGCCAGGTCGCGCGCGATCGGCAGCGTCATGCCCACGATGCCGCCCTTGGAGGCGGAGTAGGCGGCCTGCCCGATCTGCCCGTCGTAGGCCGCGACGGAAGCGGTATTGACGATGACGCCGCGCTCGCCGTCGGCCTCCTCGACCGCCGAGATGCGCTCGGCCGCCAGGCGGATGACGTTGAACGTTCCGATCAGGTTAACGTTGATGATCTTGGTGAAGCTCTCCAGCGGGAACGCGCCCTGCTTGCCGACCGTCTTGATCGCATTGCCGATTCCCGCGCAGTTCACCGCGATTCGCAGCGTGCCGAGCTCCTGGGCGGCGTCCAGCGCGGCGGTCACATCCGCTTCGCTGGTGACGTCGCCCGGCGAGAACACCACGCGCTCACCGAGTTCCTCGGCGATGGCCTTGCCCTGTGACGAGGGAAGATCGATGATCACGACCTTCGCGCCGGCCGAGTGCAGTTCGCGCACGGTGGCCAGGCCGAGTCCCGAGGCGCCGCCGGTTACCACCGCGACGATGTCTGCTGTCTTCACAAAACCTCCAAAATGCTTGGTCTTGTTAATGTAGATTCTGGTCCATCAGGAGGGAAGACCGGCCCGTCGGCGTGGCGTTCACGCGATGGTGCGAACCCTGCTATCCGCGTGCGCGCGCGGATTCAGAGGAGTGTCGTGCGGCGCGTCGAGTCGTTGGAATCCTGTTCATGCGAGAGAATTTCCGATCGGGACCGTTCCGCAGCTGAGCGGGCAGGTCTGATGAACACGACGACAACACACCGTCCGCCACGACCGACCGCGAGAGGGTCAGACGATGCAGAGCGACGTGCCCGCAGCGGGAATGTTGAAGTCGTACAAAAAAGTGTCGCGCTGGTACCCCGCACTGGACCCGGCCGCTCAGGCTCCCGCTCCCGAGCAGCCGCAGGAAGAACCGGCTTTCGGTGACGAGGAGGGCCCGGCCCGCTTCCCGCACTACATCCAGGACGCCGAGCCCGAGCTCGACATTCCGCCGGTGCCCGAATCCGTGCTGCGCCGCAATCACTTCGACGGCGCCTGGTCGGACTGGATGACCGAGCGCGGTGAGCGTGCCGAGAGCGACTCCTACGCACCGCCGGTGCGCTACCGCGGCAGCACGGTGATCGAATTCCCCTCCGAGACCGAGGAAGCCGAGGCGCCGCGCGCGGCCGAGGCGCCGGAGGCCGACCGGCGCACCGCCCGGGCCGCCGCGTCGCGCCCGGACCGGAGCGAGGAACCGCGCACCGATCGCGCCTCCGAACTTTTCGACGCCCTGGACGCCGAGGCGCCCGCCCGGCCCGAGCGCTCCACGGGGCGGCGGTTTTTCGCCTTCGCCTTCCTGATTGTTGCCATTGTTTTGCTAGCCATCGCCGGTGGGGTTGCCCTATATGTGCTGAATTCCCATGGCGGCACTGCGCAATCCACCGGCACACCCGGTACGGGACCCGGTTCCGGCCCGATAGCCGCCGCGGCGGCGTACAACGAGATGACGGCCCCCGCGCTCATCGGCGACCATGGACCCGCCGTCAGCGTTCCGGCCGGATAACGAGGAGAGCGGAGACAATGGATCAGGACTGGAGCCGCTGGCTCGACGAGCTGCCCGAGGAGGGCGAATCGTCGGGTCCTGCCGCGCGTTCCAAGGCTCCGGTGATGCGCTTGCGCAAACGTCGCGGGGACGGTGACGCCGGTCCCGCGCCGCGCCCGATCCTGGTGGTGGGCGGCTGCGGTGGCGCCGGCACCACCACCACGGCACTGGGCATCGCGGGGGAGATGGGCGCCGCGGGCGCCCAAACCGTCGCCGTGGACGGCACTTTCGCGGGCAGCGACCTCGCGCTGCGCGGCGCTGACGAGCATCTGAGCCCGATCAGCCTGCAGGCCTGGCTCTACGGGCGCGGTGACGACGAGGCCGCGCCGCTCAAGGAGTGCCTCTCGCGCGCCACCTCCGGAATCGGCCTGCTGTGGCGCGATCCCGCGCCGCTGCGCCGCCGCGCCACCTACCTGACCGTCGCCCGCGCGCTCGGCGAGACCGGCTACACCCCGGTCTACGACGGCGGCAATCCGATCGCCAGCCGGCATCTGCGGCCGCTGCTCGAGGACGCCGATATCGCGCTGGTGCTGGCGATTCCGGCCCGCGTGGACGCCGCCAACCGGTTGCGCGTCACCCTGGAGTGGCTCGACGACCAGTTCGGCGGGCACGGTGAGGGTCAAGGAGACGGGATAGTCGGGGATACCACGATTGTCGTCTCACATCAGTTGCCGGGCAGCGATTCTCGGATCGCTGACCATTTGCGGGAGCATTTGGACGGTTGGGTCCGCGAGATTGTCGAGATACCCTATGATCCGCACCTCGCGCGCGGAGAGTTGGTGCGGCACAGCAACCTCGCCGCCGAGACACGCCGCGCGTATCGCCGCCTGCTTGCTGGAGTGGCATCATGACCGCAGCCATGAAGGAACGCCGATCCTCCGCTCAGCACAATGCCGGGGCCGCGATGGCGGCCGGTGTCGTGCCACCGCCCGAATCTCGCCGCGCACCGATCTGGGATCGACCCGTACCCGGGGGTGGCCGCGCTCCGCTGGTGTGGTTGCTCGGTGTGCACGGGGGCGCGGGCGCGACCACGCTCTCGCATGTGCTTGCGCCGGCGGCGGATTCGTACCGCCGCTGGCCCGGCGTCTTCGAACGCGAATCCCCGTTCGTGGTGCTGGTGGCCCGCGAGACCATTCCCGGGCTCACCCGCGCCCACGACCTGCTGCGCCAGCATCACGCCGGGCTCGCCGGCCCGAGTGAGGTGCTGGGCCTGATCACCGTGGCCGCGCGGCCGGGCCGGATCCCGGCCGAGATCCGCCGCTACCGCGATGTGGTCGGCTCGCTCGCGGGCCAGGTCTGGCAGCTGCCGTGGCACGAGGAGTGGACGCTGGTGGAATCCGACCAGCTCCCGGTGTGGTCGCCCGGCGACCCGCTGCCGCAGCAGCGCAAGCGCAAATCCGATCCGCTGGAGGAGATCACGGCGGATGTGCGCGAGCTCGGCTCCGGCATCCTGGCCGCGGTCCAGGAGGCGCTGGACGCACCCCGCTCCGACGACGACGATCCGGAGGAGTGATCATGATCGTCGACGGAATGCGTCAGGTATCCGAGATGCGTTGGGCACGTGAGGTTTCCCGGTCCGCCGGGATGGAAGGGCGCTTAACCGAAAGAGTTCGCACCGCCGGTTGGACGGGAGGCCCGGTCATCGGCGAAATTGTTACTAGCAGTTCGCTTTTGGAGAAGGACAGACAATGAGCATGCTCCTCGCCGTACACGATGTGTACGGGCAGTACCTCGCCCAGGTCGGGAATCCGACCCCCGAGGCGCCGCCCGCGTCGGACAAGTTGCTGAAGCTGGTTCGGTATTTCACCTGGTTCGTTCTGTTGTCGGGAATCCTGGGCATCACCTACGCCGGTGGCCGGTTCGCCTGGGAGAAATGGACAGGAGGCGGTTTGGAGTCGCCGAAGATGGTGGCAGGGGCCATGATCGGAGGGATTGTCGCCACGAGCGCGGGCACGATCATGAACGCAGTGATCACCTAATGTCCTCCGCCGTGGCCGTGCTGGCCTACAAACAGATGCCGGCGGATGTGATCCGCCCGCTGATGCAGCTCGTCGACTGGCTGCTGTGGTGCGTGCTGCTGTTCTGCCTGGCCTGGATGATCCTGGCGGCCGGGCGGGCCTGGTACGCGTTCCGCGGCGGCGACTGGGCCGCCAACGAGGCGACGCACGGGGTGGTGATGAGCCTGCTGGGCGCGATCATGGCGACCTCGGCCAGCGGTATCGCGCTGGCCCTGCTGCCGACCTGAGGGGTACGGGCGGCTGATTTGTCCACTGGCACAACCACTTCAATCAACGACACCGTGGATCCGGCAAACGACACCGTGGAGGCGAAACGATGAGCGAGAAGGAGCCGTCCGAGCGCGACGGCGTCTCGTTCGGCGTCATCGCCTCGGCCGCGCTGGTCGCGGTGATCATCGTCGCGGGCCTGGTCGTCTACTTCAGTCACGGCTCGTCCAAGCCGAGCGCGAAGAACGAGGGCACCGACCCGGTGGCCACCGCCGACACCGGCGTGACCGGATTCGCCTCGCCCGAGGTGGATCTGTTCGGCCGCCGTGTCGACATCCCCAACAATTCGGCGGGACAACCGCTGCCGCAGGATCCGGCCAAACAGCGCCGGGCCTCCGACACCGACTGGCTCACCGCCGCCCCGCAGGGCACCACCGATCCGCACGGCTGGCAGCGGGTGCACGGCGCGTCCGTGCCCTTCTCCACCTCGGACGGTCCGGCGCGCCTGGAAAACGGTGTGGCCGTAGGGTATTCGCACACTCCGCAGGGCGCGGCCCTGGCGGCGGCGCAGATCACCTACCGGCTCAACGCCCGTCCCGCCGACCGTGAGCTCTACGTGCGCGAAGTGCGCGTGAGCGCCGATCAGCTCGCCGCCTACGACCAGGCGCTGGCCGATCAGCGGCTGCCGAAACAGCAGCCGGAGAAGGTGACCCGCTATCTGGTGGCCCCCGACGGCTTCCAGATCGAGAACTACGCCGACGATATGGCCATCGTGCGGCTGGCCGTGCGCGGCCCGGTCGTGGAGAACCGGCAGTGGTGGGCCGCGGTGCGCCTGATCATGGTCTGGGACGCCGGCGACTGGCGGCTCAAGCCCGCGACGTCGAAGACATCGCAAACCGAGAACGTGGACTCGCTGGCGGGGTGGACCCGATGGTGAATCCCGCAGCGACACATCCGGAAACACACGTTTGCCCGGCAATACTTCAGGACGCGGCATCGCGACCCATCGAAAGGTGGACCACATGCTGAGGCGGCTATTCACGATCCTCGCGGTCGTATTCACCGTCATGATCGCGACCCCGACGGTGGCCTACGGCCAGACCTACGGGTATGACCAGGCCTGCAACGAATTACACGACTCGCTCGACGGTCTCGGCGTGCCCGGTCTCTCTCTGGGTGACGCGGCGTCGGCGGCCTGCAAGGCCAGCAATGTCGCGACCCACCCGACCGATGCCGCCGCCACCGTGCGCGACAAGGCGTGGGACTCCACCTTCGGCAAGGTGGTGGACTCGCTGATGAACGGCCTGGGCGAGGCGTTGATCCTGGCGCTGACCTTCTGGATGAAGTTGCCCAACGACAGAGTCAGCGACGCGGGCACACTGTTCACGAAGATCAACGACTACACCTATCAAGCGCAGATCATCCTGCTGATGGCGTCGGTGATATTGACCGGACTCAAACTCGCGCAGGCGAGACGGGGAGCCGCCGTCAGTGAGGCGACCGATTCCTTCTGGATGTTCGCGCGCGTGGTGTTCAGCTCGTGGATGCTCGGCGCGGTGATCGTGGCCGCCACCCAGGCCTCGGACAAGTTCTCCGAGTGGATCATCGACGACTCCACCAACGGCAATGCCAAGAACATGGCCGAGCTGATGGTGAAAACCACCAAGCTGCAAGCCTTCTCGCCGGGTCTGGTGCTGATCATCGCCATCGTCGGCCTGCTCGGCGCGCTGGCCCAGATCGTGCTGGCCATCGTGCGCCAGGGCATGCTCGTGGTGGCGGCCGGCGTGCTGCCGCTGGCGGCGGCGGGATCCGGCACCAGCATCGGCCGCAGCTCCTACAGCAAGCTGATCCGCTGGATCATCGCGTTCATGCTGTACAAGCCGGTCGCGGCCATCGTCTACATGATCGCCTTCACCACCGCCGGCGCCACCGACGAGCGCACCGGCACGGTGAACCTGCCCGACGCCGACGAGGCCCAGCGCATGCTGGTCGCCATCGTGCTGCTGGGCAGCGTCGCCTTCGTGCTGCCCGCGCTCATGCGGCTGGCGACCGCCGGTGAAGTGGCCATTGTCGGTTCGGGCGGTTCGGGTTTGGCCGCCACCACCGGCACCCTGGTCGGCATCGCGGCGCTGGGCGCGGTCGGTTCGCGTGCGGTCGCGCCGCGCGCGGCGACCGGCGCCCCGGGCTATGCGGCGGCGGGACGCGGCGGACGGCCCGGCCGTCCGGGCGGACCCGGTGGACCCGGCGGCGGCGCGCCTCGTCCGACACCGGTGCCGCGGCCGGGTGGCGGCGGAGGCGGTGGCGGTGCCGCCGCGAGTCCTGCGGCCCAGGGCGGCGGTGGCGCAGTACCGTCAGGCGCACCCTCGGGCGCGTCCCGCGTGGCCAACCGTGTCGCCCAGGTCCGCGCCGCGACCGCGTCGCTGGGCAAGGCCGAGAACACGGCCGGCGACGTGGCCGGTGACCGCTGGGTCAACCGTTCCCCCGACCTCGGCAGGAGCACCATTCCGCGATGACGATGACCGACACCTACGAGCGCCGCTCGTACGGCCTGTGGAACAAGCCCCGCAGCGCAGGACTTTTCGGCCTGCGCTGGGGTGAGACCGTGGTCGGTTTCGCCGTCGTGATCACCGCGCTGCTGACGGCGCTGGCGGCCGGACCGAAACCCGCGTTGTTCGTGGCGGTCATCGGCACGGTCGTGATGGTTCCACTGGTGTGGCGGACGGGGGGCCGCTCCGGCTACGAGAACGGATTGATGATGTTCCATTGGTTGCGCGGCCGATCCAAGGGCGAGCACGTGTACCGGGGCGGGCGCTTCTCCCGGATCCCGGGCGGCGTCACCCGGCTGCCCGGGCTGATGGCCCCGTCGCGGTTGTACGAGGGCATCGACGCGGGCGGCTACAGCTTCGGCATGATCCACCTACCGCAATTCGCCCAGTACACAGTGGTTCTGCGGGCCTGGCCGCAGGGCCACGAGGCCGTCGACCAGCCGGTCATCGACCGCTGGGTCGGCGCCTGGGGCACCTTCCTGGCCTCGCTGGGCCAGACCTCCGACATCGTGGCGGTGGTGCCGGTCATCGACACCGTGCCCGAGACCGGAAACCGTTTGCTCACCGAGGTTTCCACCATCACCCGGCCCGAGGCTCCGGATCTGGCGCAGCAGGTCATGTACGAGCTGGCCACCGAGCTACCGCAGGAGCGGGTGCAACTGCTGCCGCGCGTGGCCATCACCTTCAAGGCCACCACCGCCGAGCGCCGCAAGAACCCGGCCGAGGAGGCCGTGGAGATCGGCCGCCGCCTGCCCGGCATCTGTGCGGCGTTGGCGGAGGCCGGAGTTCGCGCCCAGCCCATGGCCGCCGACGAGATCATCTCCTTCATCCGCCGCAGCTACGACCCGGCCGCGCAGGCCGATCTCGAGGTGGCGGCGGGCGAACCCGGTGGGCACGGGCTGGATTGGGCCGACGCGGGCCCGGTCTCGCACGAAGAGCGTTGGGACCACTTCATTCACGACGGCGGCCGCTCGGTCACCTGGGAGATGGACACCGCCCCCGAGGGCGCGGTCGACGAGCGCGTGCTGCAGCGCCTGCTCGCCCCCAACCCGGAGGTGCCGCGCAAGCGCATCACCATCGTCTACCGCCCGCACTCCGCCGGTGACGCCGCCCAGATCGTGGACGACGACTACAAGAACGCCCTGGTGGCACAGCAATCCGAGCGCGGCGTCGTCTCCGCGGCGGCCACCCTGCGCGTCGGCGCCACCCAGCAGGCCCGCGAGGAGCAGGCCCGCGGCCACGGCGTCACCCGCTTCGGCGCCCTGGTCACCATCACCGAACCGCTGCGCGGCGACCTGCCCCGCATCGAGGCCATCACCCGCGACCTGTCCACCCAGGCGCGCCTGAAGATCCGCCGCTGCTACCGCTATCAAGCGGCCGCGTTCGCGGCCTCCCTCGGCTGCGGGGTGATCCTCCCCGAACACGCCACCATCCCGAAAGCGCTTGCGGGGTAACCCATGCCACGTGATATCGATCCCTCGGTCCGCGACCGCGAAGCCGCGCCCACCCGGCGCGGCCCCCGGCGCGACCCGGACGCGGCCGAACGCCGCCGCCCGGAACCGGACCACCGCGACGAGCCGGAGCCGTACGCGCCCGCCCCCTCCCGGGTCATGCGCGATGAGCACCGGCCCCGCCGCGGCACCCTCCCGGACCGCCGCATGCTCCGCCGCGATACCCCGATCGACTACTCGGCGGAGTTCGCGGATCCCGAGCCGGTGGTGGAAACGCCCCGGCCCGAGCTCGAGTCACCGGTCCGCGAAACCGCGGACCACGGTGTGCGCGAGGGTGATTCCGGCTGGTCGAGGCCGGAGGCGGACGCCGGTGTGACCGCGTGGGAGGCGGCCGCACTGGCCGAACCGACCGGTCGCGACGGTGGGGATCGAGAAGAGGACGGCAGGGGTCGAGAAGAGGCTGCCGCCGAAGCCGTTCCGCCTGCGCGGCGACGGCTTCCGGCCCTGCCCGCACTCGAACCCACCGGTGCGGCCGCATCGGGCGATCGGATCGCGGACATCGCGGAAACCGCGCACACGGCGGCGGCAGAGGGTGACGGCAGCACTGCTTCCGCGCCTGAAATGTCGGGAATAGCCGAACCTTCGGCGGGCCGCGAGCTCGCACTGCCGCACGAGCACGACTCCGCCGATGCGCTGCGCGCGGCGGCGACCGGGCTGCGCGAAGAACTCGCGGCCGAACGGCCGGAGCGCAGGCGGGTGCGCGGGCCGGAACCGACCGAGGGGGAGCGGATGCGGCGCAAGCGGAGTGAGACGACGGCCGACGGCGAAGCGCCGCGGCGCACGGAGGCGGAGGATCGCGTCCGGCGCGACCGGCGTAGCGCCGAAGGGGAGCGGCGCGGCGGCGAGGGCGAGCCGGGACGCGTGCGGCGGACCGACCCCGAACGGGAAACGCTCCGCGGCAACGGATCTGAGGTACGCAACGGCTCCGAGGGGCGTACCGGCGCTGAGGGCCGCAATGGCTCCGAAGGGCGTGGACGGCCCACGGACGCCGATCGCGTGCATCTGGGCGGACGGGCCGGAGCGCCGAGCCGCGGACGGTCGGCGCGACCGGGCGGCGAGGCGGGGGAGCGGCCGGTGCGCAAGCGCCCCGCGCGCAGCGCCCGCCCCGACCGGGCCACCATCGAGGCCGAGCGCGCGCGAAAGGGCCAGCGGGACAAGGCCGCCGAGAAGGCCGAGCGGGAGGCGGCGGCCAAGCGGGCCGCGGCCCGCAAGGCGGCGGCGAAGAAGAAGCAGCAGGGCCCCAAGCTCCTCGACGACAGCACCCGCGCCAAACTCGAGGTCACCGCACGCGAGGGCAACGGGATCAAGGCTGCCTGGGCCACCTTCCGGCTGCACACCGACGATCTGCGGCGCCGGAATTTCGCGGCGCGCGCGGAGCGGATGGAATACGGCAGCTTCGACGAATTCGATCGCACCACAGCGCAACTCACCGATCGCGGCTACATCGGCGCGGGCGGCGGGCGGATGAACGTGGTCGGACGGCCGGTGGAGTACCGCGCCACCACCGCGCAGGTCGCGGGCCTGTGGCCGTGGTCGGTGGGCGCCGGTGCGCCGCTGATCGGAACCCCGCTGGGTTCGCATCTGCACACCGGCGCGCCGGTGTGCTTCGACCCGATGAACTGGTTCATGCGCGGCAGCTTCATCACCGCGCCGAGCCTTTTCGTCCTGGGTCTCAACGGTTTCGGCAAGTCCTCGCTGGTGCGGCGGATCGTGCTCGGCGGTGTCGCCCAAGGCATTACGCCGCTGATCCTCGCCGACGTCAAGCCCGACTACCGCAAGCTGGTGGAACTGGTCGGCGGCCAGGTCATCGACCTGGGTTACGGCCACGGCAAACTCAACCCGCTCGCCGCCGGCGTGCTCGGCTCGATCGTGCCGATGCTGGAGGCCTTCCCGGAACTGCAGACCCAGGTGATGCAGGAAATGCGCGCCCGCCAGGTCACTCTCGTGGCCGGTCTGGTGGAACTGGTGCGCGGCGCCCGGGTGCGCGACTTCGAGGAAACCCTCATCAACACCGGCCTGCGCATCCTCTACCGCGAGGGCAGCGGCTTCACCCCCGACCAGCCGCCCATCCTGGAGAACCTCCTCGATGTGGTCGTCGCGGGTGGCGCGGAAATGCAACTCGACGCGGGCGCGGACAACCCGGAGGAATACCACGAGGCCATCAAGGGCCTGCGCCGCTCCCTGCGCGCCCTGACCCAGGGCCCCTTCGGCGCGATCTTCAACGGCCACACCACGACTCCCATCGACACGACGGCCACCGCCGTCTGCATCGACGTCTCCCACATCCCCAACGGCGACAAGAAGCTCAAGGCCGCCGTCATGCTGGCCTGCTGGGCCGACGGTTTCGCCTCCGTCGAGGCCGCGCACGTGCTCGCCGACGCGGATCTGGGCCCGCAGCGCTACTTCCAGGTCGTCATGGACGAGCTGTGGCAGGTGCTGGGATTGGGCGACTTCATGGTCGACCGCGTCGACGAGCTCACCCGTCTGCAGCGCGGCATCGCCACCTCGCTCATCATGATCAGCCACACCATCAAGGACCTGCAGGCCCTGGGCTCCGAGGCCGCCATCGCCAAGGCGCTCGGCTTCCTGGAACGCGCCCGCGCCAAGATCTTCGGCGCGCTGCCGGCCGAGGAGATCTCGCGGCTGGATTCCACCGTGCCGTTCACCGCCGCCGAGGAGGAGATGGTGACCAGCTGGTCCGCGCCGCAGGCACTGACCGGCGAGGCGCTCAAACCGGGCCAGCAGCGCCCGCCCGCGCCCGGCACCGGCAAGTTCCTGCTCAAGATCGGTGAGGACCGCCGCCCCGGAATCCCGTTCCACATGGAGTTCACCCTCTCCGAGCGAGAGAGCGGAATCCACGACACCAACCAGCGTTTCAGCGAATTCACCGAGAGCACCGCGAGCCGCGGCTCGGACGAGGGGAGCGCCGCATGATGCCGCACCGGTCGTACCGAAGAGTGTCGCCCGAGGTCAGACAGGCGGCGGTCGAACAGGTCATCGCGCTCACCGGCAAGCTCCGCTCCGAATCGGAGGCCTGCCGGGTGGTCGCCGACCAGATCGGCGTGCACACCAACTCGGTGCGCAACTGGGTCCGGGCCGCGGAGAGCCCGGGCCTGGAACGCATGGACGCTATCGCGTTGCGCCGCAAGGTGGCGCTGCTGCAGCAGCAGCTGGCCGCCGCGGCCGAGATGAACCGCACCCTGGTGGAAACCCTGTCCGACGCCAAGCGGGGCACATGAGCCGCGTGATATGGCGCGGGCATCGACATCGGCGACTAGCCTGGAAGGGAGGCCCTTCGCAGGTGGTGATGGCTGTGCTGAGCATGACGGTGGTGGTGGGCACGGCGCTGTCGGCCACCGCGTGCGCCACCGGCTCGAGTGGCGGTGGCGGCTCGAAATCGACCGGCGCGCAACCGCCCACCTCCACCACCCGGTTGCTCGAGGTTGCCCCCGCCCCGGACCCCACCACCGCCGACGGCGTCGCCGTGCGCGCGCTGGAGGAGATCTACACCTGGTATCCGGCCACCGAGGCCGAGGGCGACGCACTGAAGCGGGCGCGAAAATGGCTCGGACCCAGCCTGATCCGTACACTGGATACCCCATCCACCGGCGTGGAAACACCGAGACCGCAACTGCGCTGGGCCGACTGGGCCAAGGCCGGAGCACGGGTCGAGGCATTCGCGTTCGCGTCCGGCGAGAAGGCCCCCGCGGGCGCCGACCCGAATCGGCAGCAGTACAAGATCGGTATCGAGCAGACGGTCGTCTATCCGGACGGCAGGCGTGAGGCGCTACCCCCGGCCACGGTCGTCGCCACCGTTGTGCGCGGCGCTGCGGGTGTCTGGTTGCTGGACGAATATCGTTGAGCGCTAACGACTTACAGGTCATCCCAGGAGGTTAGAGATGGCGAAAGCACCGGTGAAGGATCCGGCCGACCCGGGTCCCGACACCACACTGCAGCTCATCTACGCGGGTTTCGCGGTCTTCGGAACCCTGTGGGTGGCCGTGCAATTGGGCAATCTGCTGTCCAGCCCGCGCCAGCACATGCCGATCAACCCGATCGCCATCATCGTCAACATGGTCAAGGGCGATCTGCACTGGCCGGGCGCGGCGACGATCATCGTGGTCGTCATCGTGCTGGCCGCGATCGCCTGGCAGCTCTACAAGCGACGGCAGAAGACCGTGGCCGCCAAGGGGCGGCTGGCCATCGACGACAAGGCCGATTACATGGGTTCCGGCGGCGCCATCAAGGCGCTCACCGCGGCCGGTGTGATGGAGAAGGCCGACCAGATCGGCGTCCCGTTGAAGAAGTGGGATCAGTTCCCCGGCAAGGGACGGTCCTACATCCCCGACTCGCTGACCGATCCGCGACTACAGCGGAAGTTCGCGCAGGAACGCGGCATCGACCTCGAGGACGTCCAGAAGCATTTCGGCCCACTGGTTCCGGGCATCCCGATCGGCATCTCGGTCGCCGACGGCGAAATGCTGTACGGCTCCTACGAGGATCTGCAGGTCGACATCTGGGGTCCGCGACAGGGCAAGACGACCACGCGGGTGATCCCGGCCATCGTCGCCGCGGTCGGCCCGGTGGTGGTCACCTCCAACAAGCGGGACGTCGTGGACGCCACCCGCGATGTGCGCGACAACATGGGTAGCCCCGTGTTCGTCTTCGATCCGCAATCGGTGGCGCCGGATTCGCGCGATCTGATGAATCAGCATCAGGAACCCACCTGGTACTGGGATCCGCTGGGCTGGGTGGATGTGTACCGGCCCGGCTGTGAGGTGCGGGCGGTCCGGCTGGCCGGTCACTTCTCCGACGCCGAGGGCAGCCCCTCGGCCGGACAGGGCGCCGACTCGTACTTCGACCCCGAGGCCGAGGATCTGCTGGCCGCGCTGTTCCTGGCCGCGGGCTTCGAGGGCAGCACCATCCTGCGCGCGTGGGACTGGGTCAACAACCCCCTCGACCACACGCCCATCGAGATCCTGAACATGAACGGGATGCATTACATGGCACGGGGTCTCGCCGGCCAGTACAACCTGGACGTGCGCACCCGCGACGGCGTCTTCGGCGGTGCGAAGGCCATGATCCGCAGCCTCAAGCTCCCGCACATCCAGCCGTGGATCGTGCCCGGCGGCAACCGCGACCGGTTCGACGAATCGGATTTCATCGACCGCAACGGCACCCTCTACTGCCTCTCGCTCGAGGGCCGAGGCTCGGCGGCGCCGCTGGTCAGCGCCCTGACCGAGGCCGTCATCGAAACCGCCACGGCCAAGGCCACCCGCTCGCCGGGCGGCCGCCTGAGCGTCCCGCTGCTGGCCGCCCTCGACGAGGCCGCCAACGTGGTGCGCTGGAAGGACCTGCCGAAGCAGTACAGCCACTTCGGTTCTCGCGGCATCGTGGTGATGACGGTCCTGCAATCCTGGGCGCAGGGCGCGCGCTGCTGGGGCCCGGACGGTATGGAAGCGCTCTGGGGCGCGGCCAATATCAAGGTCATCGGCAGCGGTATCGACGATATGAACTTCCTGCAGCAGCGCTCCGAGGCCATCGGCGACTACGACAGTATCTCCCAGTCGGTCTCGGAATCGAAGAGCGGCAAGAGTTATTCGCGCTCGCTGAGCTCGTCGCGCACCTTCAACGCGCACGGCCTGGCGACCCTGCCGCGCGGCCGCGCGATCCTGTTCCCCTCCGGCATGCCCGCCGTGCTGCTGCGCGCGATGCCTTGGTGGGAAGCCGATTTCGCGGAAGACGTGAAGAATTCGATCCTCGCGCACGTCCCCTCGGCGGGTAAGAAGACCGAGATCGCCGATCTGCTCGGCTCACCGCAGCTGATCAAGGAAGCCCAAGCCGACGTCGCGTCACCCAAGGAGGTCCGTCCGCTGTGAGCGAAGAGCAGCAAACACCCATGGTCTACGCGAGCGTGGTCGAGTTCGTGGAGAACTACCTGAGTCTCGTGTACCGCCGGCAGGTGACCGACATCAGCGACACCGTGTGGTGCCCGGAGTGGTGGAAACACGCCGAGGCGGTCGCGCGGCTGGATGCGATGTGGCGGGCGTGGGAGCACTACCGGTACGACGGCAAAACCGGACTGAGCATCTGGTTTCTCGACCACGCCGACCCGCACATGGCGAAACTGTTCGACCCCAAGGGGCCGTTCAAGTACTGCAGTGTGCGCAACGGGCACAAGGACATGCTGACTCCGCTGCCGCTGAAGTCGCCCCAGCAGGGGCTTTTCAGTAATCCGGCGCTGGGGGAGTTCCCGCTCTAGCGGCCGGAAACGACTATGTGGCGGATCGTGAACCGATCCGCCACATGATCAAAGATCCTGTCGCTCAGACCCGTTCACGAGAGCGGGCGCGCTCACGTTCCCGTTCGCGCTCGCGGGCTTCCTGCTCCCGCACGCGCCGCTGCGCGGCTTCCTGTTCGCGAATCTGCACGGCGTCCTGCGCCGACTGCGCCTGTCCGACTTCCATCAGCATGCGCACCGATTGCAGCTCGGGTGAGATACCCATGCGCGAAAGATGTTGCGCCAGAGCGGTTCGCCGTTCCACCGAGTCGTATCGCATGGAGTTGCGGCTCGCCTGCTGGGCGGCCATCCGCGAGGCCTCCGCGGCCGCGGCGAATCGATCCTTCTCCAGGGATACGCCCCGATCCACGGTCGGGCGCTCCAGGATTCGCGACAGTTCGCGGTTACGTGGATCGCGCGCCTTGGCGTCCGCGGCCTCGCGCAGCCGACGCTCGCGAGTCTCCTTCTGCCGGGCCTCGGTGACCCTGACGCGTGCTTCCGCTTCTTTCTGGCCACGTTCCCGGGTGCGCAGCGCGACAAGTGTCGCGAGCTGCAACATTTGCCTCATCATCGCCGCTGTTTCGCGGCCGATGTCGTCGAGTTCCTCGGCCATTGCCTGCTCCCCGATGCTGCAGTGAGATCACTATGGATGATTGTGGTGCTTCGTCACGGACATCGCCATCCGAACGGTGGTCGCGAATAGCCATGTCCCGCCTGCAAACGTGGACACCGGGAGAACGTGGGGCGTTGGAGCGGCCCGATGGGGGTTGCCCGGTGGGCTTTACTACGCCTTGGTACTCCGTTCTACGAGGTTACCAGCGAAAACTCCGAAACCGCCGTACGCGTGCGTCGCGATCCAGCATATATCGCACAATTCCGGCGTGAAGCGGAAAATTCAGGATTTTCTTTGGTTAGGGAACCCTTAGTCTGGAGGTTCAACGGGACCTTCCCGAGACCTTGGCCGGAAAAGCAACGGGCCCGGCACCTCGCGTGCCGGGCCCGAAAAACCGTGCTGGTCAGTTGATTTGGACCGATTGGATGTTCACATCCGCGGCCGGCTTGCCATCCTGACCGCCGCCCTGGACGCCCGCCTTGGCGATCTTGTCGAGGGTGGCCAGGCCGTTGTCGTCGACCGTACCGAAAATTGTGTACTGCGGCGGCAGCTGGGAATCGCCGTAGACCAGGAAGAACTGGGAGCCGTTGGTGCCCGGGCCGGCATTGGCCATGGCGAGCACGCCGCGCTTGTACTCGACCGGGTACTGGGCGGCCTGATCGTTCGCGTCGTACTGGTCAGTCGGGTACTCGTTGGCGAACTCGTAACCGGGACCGCCCATTCCGCTGCCCGTCGGATCACCGCACTGCAGCACCTGCAGGCCCTTGCCCGTGGTGATGCGGTGGCAGGAGGTGTTGTCGAAGAATTTCTGCTTCGCCAGCGACTCGAAACTATTGACCGTACAGGGGGATTCACCCGGATTCAGGGTCATGGTGATCGGACCCTGGCTGGTGTCCATGGTGGCCTTCACCTGACCGGCGGTGGAGATATTGGCCGTGCCGGGCGGGGTCACCGGCTTGTCCGCGGGCTTCTGCGACGGGGTGTAGGTGCAGTTCACCTGGGGGGCCTTGGCCTTGGCGGCCGGCGGGGGAGCGGCGGTCAGCGACGCGTCGGGGGTCTCCGTGGCCTTCGCGCTGGTGCTGCTGTCATCGCCCTTGGTCAGGAAGTAGATGCCGACACCGGCCGCGACCGCGACGCACACGCCCAGCGCCGACGCCGCGATGGTGAGCTGCTTGCGCTTGCGCGCCCGCTGGGCCCGGTTTTCGAGTTGACGCTCCAGCTTCCGCTTCGCCGCAGCGCGTCGCTGTTCATTGCTCGGCACTAACTGTCCCTCCGTGAACGGTCGGTATTACTAGTTACGGCCGTCAGCCCAGCGGCCGCGGCAGACATTACCTGCATTCGCTGAGAAAAACCTACATATGCCAGTGGTCGGTGGCAGGCAGGTGGTAACCGGTTGGACTTGGCCCACGGCCATCGTGGAAACTTGACCATCGTGACCAAGACCAGCAGCTTCAGTGCCCCGAGGGGGGTCCCCGACTATCTGCCACCCACCTCCGCGGAGTTCGTCGCCGTGCGCGACGGCCTCGTGGAGACCGCGCGACTGGCCGGATACGGGCATATAGAGCTGCCGGTTTTCGAGGAGACCGCCCTGTTCGCGCGGGGTGTCGGCGAATCCACCGACGTGGTGTCCAAGGAGATGTGGACCTTCGCCGACCGCAATGGCGAGAGCTTCACGCTGCGGCCCGAGGGCACCGCCGGTGTGATGCGCGCGGTCATCGAGCACAGCCTCGACCGCGGGCAGCTGCCCGTCAAGCTCTGCTACGCCGGGCCGTTCTTCCGCTACGAGCGCCCGCAGAAGGGCCGCTACCGGCAGTTGCAGCAGGTCGGCGTGGAGGCCATCGGCATCGATGACCCGGCGCTGGACGCCGAGGTGATCGCCATCGCCGACGCCGGCTTCCGGGGGCTCGGGCTCGACGGGTTCCGGCTCGAGATCACCTCGCTGGGCGATGAGACCTGCCGTCCGCAGTATCGGGAACTGTTGCAGGACTTCCTGTTCAAGCTGCCGCTGGACGAGGAGACCAAGCGGCGCGCGCAGATCAACCCGCTGCGCGTGCTCGACGACAAGCGCCCCGAGGTCAAGGAGATGACCGCGGCCGCGCCGCTCATGATCGACCACCTGTCCGAATCCGCCAAGGCGCACTTCGAACAGGTCCTCGGCCACCTCGACGCCCTCGGTGTTCCTTATGTAGTGAATCCCCGCATGGTGCGCGGCCTCGACTACTACACCAAGACCACCTTCGAGTTCGTCCACGACGGCCTCGGCGCGCAGTCCGGCATCGGCGGCGGCGGCCGCTACGACGGCCTGATGGCCGAACTCGGCGGCCAGCCCCTGTCCGGCATCGGCTTCGGCATCGGCGTCGACCGCACCGTCCTGGCCCTCGAAGCCGAAGGCAAATCCGCCGTCACCGTCCCCCGCATCCAGGTCTACGGCGTCCCCCTCGGCGACGTCGCCAAACAACGCCTCGTCGTCATAGCCGGCGAACTCCGCAAGGCCGGCATCCGCACCGACCTCGCCTACGGCGGCCGCGGCATGAAGGGCGCCATGAAGGCCGCCGACAAGTCCGGCGCTTCCCTGGCCCTGGTCCTCGGCGACCGCGAGGTAGCCGAAGGCCAAATCGGTCTGAAAGACCTCACCACCGGCGATCAGCGCCAAATCCCCCTGGACGAGGCCGTCGCCCAGGTAGCCGCAGCCCTTGCGGCCCAAAAGGATTGACCCAGCGGCCGACCCGGGCAGCGAACCGCTGACCGGGTCGGCCCACCGTCCTCGAGGCGACAGCGGGACCGGCGTCGCCGTCATCTCGGCGCGCCGGAATTACGGGGGTGGCAATAATCGGTGCGTGCCGTGGCATGACCTGGCCTGATTCTGGGTATGGAGCAAGGGCCTGCTGGTACCGTGCGGTGCGTCGCGCGGGGGCGGTGCGTGCTACCGGCACACACGACCCATCGACTCTTGGACGAATGCACTGTGGTGACTGAGGAATCGAAAGCGGGGTCCGGCGGGGAAGTCGGGCTGGATCTGATCGCGCCGGAGTTGTTGGCTCCGGCGCTGCGGAAGCTCACCCTGGCGGCGTTGGGGGTGGGCATCGGGGTCGGGTTGTTGATGGCGCTGTTCGTGCACTGGCCGGTGGCGTTGGCTACCGGGATCGTGCTGGGGGCGCCGACCGCGCTGTATGCGATGGCGGTGCAGCGGCGGCGGATCACGGTGTCGGGCACGGTGATCCGGGCGCGCACCTGGCGCGGGGAACGCAGCATCGATCTGGCGTCGGCGACGGCTCTGGAAATCCTGGTCTACCCGGGCAAGATCAGCCGTATCGTCCTGCGCATCACCGCCGGGCCTGATTCGCGCATCGTGCCCCTGGCCATCTACAGCGACTCCGGCAGCGGCCGCGAACTCCACATCCTCGGCCTCCGCAAACTCGCCGACGCCCTCACGAGTTGCCCCCTGGCCGCCGCCCTCGCCATCTCCGACATGCTCGTCCAGCAACTCCGCGCCGAGGCGCGCGACGCCATCGCCGAGGAACGCCCCCTCTACCGCGCGGTCCGCATGGTCCGCGCCCGCGACGAAGCCGCCCCGATCATCCTCGCCGACTCCGACATAGCCGACCTGGCGCGCTGATTCGTTGCCGGACGCGGTGTCTGGTTGCTCACCGGGCGCGACGCGGCCGGGTGAGCGTGGTTAGGGTGAGGGCGTAATCACCCGTACCGCGAGGAGTTTTCGTCGTGAGCAACGTTGCGCCAGTGACCGTTACCGTGACCGGGGCCGCCGGGCAGATCGCCTATGGGTTGCTGTTCCGGATCGCGTCCGGGGCACTGCTCGGGTCCGAGACGCCGGTGCGGTTGCGGCTGTTGGAGATTCCGGCGGCGGTGGGGGCGCTCGAAGGCGTGGCGATGGAGCTCGAGGACGGGGCTTTTCCGCTGTTGGCGGGGATCGATATCGCCGATGACCCGTGGGTCGGGTTCGATGGCGCGAATATCGCGATCCTGGTGGGGGCGCGGCCGCGGACGGCGGGGATGGAGCGGGCGGATCTGCTGGCCGCCAACGGGCCGATCTTCACCGATCAGGGCGCGGCCATCAATGCCAATGCGGCCGAGGACGTCCGGGTGCTGGTGGTGGGGAATCCGGCCAATACCAATGCCTATATCGCGATGAGCAACGCACCGGACGTTCCGGCCGGTCGGTTCACCGCGTTGACCCGGCTCGACCACAATCGTGCGATCGCGCAGGTGGCCAAGAAGACCGGGGCGGCCGCGGCCGATATCCACCGGATCGCGGTGTGGGGCAATCATTCCGCCAGCCAGTACCCGGATCTCGCGCACGCGACCATAGCGGGCCGCGCTGCGCTGGGCGTGATCGACGACCAGGCTTGGGTGACAGACGATTTCATCCCGACCGTGCAGCAGCGGGGGACCGCGATCATCAAGGCGCGCGGCGCCTCCTCGGCGGCGAGTGCGGCCAGCGCCGCCATCGACCACATCCACGACTGGGTGCTGGGCACCGCGCCCGGCGACTGGACCTCGATGGCGGTGCCCTCCGACGGCTCCTACGGCGTGCCCGAGGGACTCATCAGCTCGTTCCCGGTGACCTGCGCGAACGGTGAATACACCATCGTGCAGGGCCTGGAGATCGACGAGTTCGCCCGGGAGCGCATCGATCTCAGCGTCGCCGAGCTGATCGGCGAACGCGATGCCGTGGTCGACCTGGGGTACGCCAAGAAGGCGTGACCCAGGCCGCGGCGGGCAGCGTGATCAGTTCAGCTTGCTGATCACGTTGTCGCCGTACCACTTGATCTTGGTGATCTTCTCTTCGAGGATCTCGGTGTCCTGCTCCTTGGCGTAGGAGTTGCGGAAGCCGATGATCAGGTCGGTGATGCCCTTCTCCTCGCAGCGCTTCACCCCGTCCGGGGTGTAGCCGTCGTAGGAGACCGCGTGAATCTCGAAGTCGCCCTTGTGATCCCGCTCCGCGCGCAGCTCATTGATGCGGGCCAGGTACTTGTCGAGTTCTTCGGCGTTGCCGCCGGCATGCATCCAGCCGTCGCACAACCGCACCGCGCGCTTGAGCGCGGCGTCGCTGTGGCCGCCGAGCAGGATCGGCAGCGGCTTCGTCGGGGCGGGGGTGAGCTTGATCTTGCGGATGTCGTAGAACTCGCCGTGGTACTCGAAGTATTCGCCGGTGGACAGGCCGCGCACGATCTCGATGCACTCGTCCATTCGCTTGCCGCGCTTCTCGAACGGCACGCCCATGATCTCGAAGTCCTCCGGCCACGGGCTGATGCCCACGCCCAGGGCGAAGCGGTTGTTGCTCAGCCGGGCAAGCGAACTGGCCTGCTTGGCCACCAGCACCGGCGGGCGGATCGGCAGCTTGAGCACGAACGGGGTCAGGCGCAGGGTGGTGGTGGCCGCGGCGATGGCGGCCGACAGCACGAAGGTCTCGATGAACGGCTTGCCGTCGAGGAATTCGCGATTGCCGTCCTTGGTGTACGGATACTTGGAATCCGACTCGGCCGGGTAGGCGACGCTGTCGGCCACGGTGATGCTGTGGAACCCGGCGGCCTCGGCTGCCTGCGCGAGGGGGATGTAGTAATCCGGGTTGGTCATCGCCTCCGCGTAGGTGAAGCGCATCGATCGTCCTCTCGACAGTGAGCAGTGCGAAAACTAGAACAGATTCTAGTTCTGGGAGTGATGCTAGCCGCAGGCTCGCCGGAAGGCACCCGTTCCGCCGATCCGGACTCGGTGTGATCCGATTGCACTGCCAGTGCTCAACTGTCGTATCCCAGCGCGAGACCGCCCGGTCGTAGCCGTCCCGGTGGCTGAGATGCCGGTCCCGGTGGGCTTGTCCGCATTCCTGGATCTTGTTCTAATCGGCGGTATGACGATCGCCATCACCGGCTCCGGTTCCGGCATCGGCGCGGCCACCGCCGCCGCCCTGCGGGCCGCCGGGCACGACATCATCGGGATCGACCTGCGCAATGCCGACATCACCGTCGACCTGACCGACGCCGACGCGCGGGCGGCCGCGGTCGAGGCGGTGCTGGAGCGGTCCGGGGGAGTGCTCGACGGACTGGTGCTGTGCGCGGGCGTCGGGCCGCAGGTGCCGGACCCGAACCTGGTGGTGGAGATCAACTACCGGGCCACCGTCGCCGTCCTCGACGCGCTGCTGCCCGCGCTGCGCAAGGGCGAAAACGCTGCGGCCGTGGTGGTTTCGTCGGTCGCCTCCACCCAGATCAAGTGGGAGGACAATCCGATCGCCAAGGGCAACGAGGCCGAGGCCTTCGCCCAGGCCGGGGATTTCGCGGGGCACTACGCCTACGCGTCGTCCAAGAACGCCGTCACCGTGGCCGTGCGCGAACGCGCCGTCGAATGGGGTGCGGCGGGCGTGCGGCTCAACACCGTCGCTCCCGGCAGCGTCGAAACCCCGCTGCTGCAAGCCGGTTTGGACGATCCGCGCTACGGTGAGGCCATCCGCAACTTCGTGGCCCCCATCGGCCGCAATGGCAAGCCCGAGGAGATCGCCTCGCTCATCACGTATCTGCTCGGCCCGCAGGCCGGGTTCATCCACGGCGCGCAGTTCGTCATCGACGGCGGCATAGACGCGCAGACGCGGCCGACCGCGGTGTGATCCACCGGGGCGTCGCCTGAAACGGTGGCCGGGTCCGCGGGGTGTACAGCCGCACATCGGCCTCCACCGATGCCGTGGCGATCGGGGCAGCTACCCCGATCGCCACGGCATCACTTCGCTCCAGCGCTTTCGCGCGGAGTTGTCCTACTGTCCGGCGTCGTCGGCGGGCTCTTCGTCGGGCTCGCCGATCACGCCCGGGGCGAAGGTGCCCAGATTGCCGGTGAGTTCGCTTTCCTGTGAGGCACTCTGGTGCGGCTGCACCGTGCGGCCGTGCTGGCCGTCGGGCGCGCCGCCCTTGCCCGCGCCGGCCGCGGCGGGGGAGCCCATGAAGCCGGAACCGGCGGGACCGCCCATACCGGCGACTCCGCCCATGGCCGCGCCGAACGGATTGGCCGGGTTGGTGACCTTGCCGCCCGGAATCGAGGAACCGGGACCGCCGGGTGTCGAGGGCAGACCGCCCCCGCCGCCGAGACCGCCGCCTCCGGCGCCACCACCCCCGCCGCCTCCGCCGACACCCGCGGCGGTGGTGTCGGGCGCGCCGCCCACCGGATCGGTCTTACCGGGCTGATTGCCGGGAGTGCCTGCCTGCAAACCGCTTTCGAGCAATCCCTTGGCCTGCTCCAGGATCGGCTGGCCCACGTTCTGCGCCAGCGACTGCGCGACCTCGGCCGGATTCGGCCCGCCGCCCTGGCCCAGCAGCTGGCCGATGACGCCCTGCATCTGCGCGGTGTAGACGGACAGTTCGCCGTGGGTGGCGTTGACGACCGTGACGGCCTCGGCCAGATGACGCGTCGCCGAGGCGATCAAGGTGGTCTGACCGATCGGCGTGAGGATCAGCGGTGCCATGGCGGTGGCCTCGGCGGCGAACGCCTGCGCGATGGCCGTGAGCTGGATATTGCCGCGCTGCACCACGGCCGCGGCCTGATTGGTGATCGACGACAGATCGAACCCGCGCTGCGTGGTCTCCTCGCCGTGCTTCTCGGCCTGCTTGCCCGTCTCCTGCGCGCTCTGGGAAGCCTTGCCCTGCCACAGGGATTCGACGGTCTTGAGCGCGCCGCCGCCGACCTGTACCGCGGACTCGATGAACTTCGAACCCTGGCTGAGCAGGGTGGTCGGATTGACATTGCCCAGCACGCCGGTGCCGAAGCTCTGCAGCAGATCCAGGAACGGCTTGAACAGGGCGTCCATGCCGGGGATCGCGGGCAGGGCCAGGCCCTTCATGAGATCGCCGACCGGATCGGCGGGCAGCGCCGGGAGAATCGCGGCCGGATTCGCGGCGGCCTTCGCGAGCGCGGCCTGGGCGGCGTTCAGCGCGGCGGGCACATTGCCGAGGGCGGTCTGCGCGTCGGCGAGGACGGACTGCGCAGTGCCGAGGGTCTGCTGTGCGCCGGAGAGCGCACCGTGCGCGCCGTCCAGGGCAGGCGCGAGCACACCCGCCGCCTGGGCGTCAGTGGGCGTACCGCCCGGCATGCCACCGGGTACGCCGCCGCCGAGTTGGGGCCCGCCCTGCTCGAATTCCTTGCGGGACAAGGCGAATTCGGGCGGCTCGAACGGCGGCATATCGGCGGGCAGGGTGCCCAGCAGCACATCGGGGAGCGGGCCGGACGGAATCGTGGTCACGTTGTCCACTCCCATCACGCTGTCGTTGGGGATCTGCGGCAGTCCGATCACACCGGACTCGAGGCCACTCATGCCTGCTCACCGATCTGCCCGGCGATGTTCCCGAGTCCGCCCGCGAATTCGGAGTCGGTGGCGTCGTAGGTGGCCGCGGAACCGAAGGCGGCCTGCCCGAGTTTGGAGAAGCGCGCCGAGAGGGCATTGATATCGCGATCGTGCAGTAGTTCCGCGACCGCGAAGCTGGCCAGGAAGTCCGCGCCGATGAGTCCGAAGACCGGAGTCATGGCCGCGACGTGGGAGACGGTGTCGAGGCCGCCCTGGGCGGCGATATCCGCGGCCACGCCGTCCTGCGTGGCGGCGAAGGCGCGGACCGCGCCGGTGTCGACCGAGAGATCGGCCATATCAGAGCCCCCCAATCGTCGTGGACATGCGGAGCCGAATATATCCCATCGAGCGTCCAGCCTGGCGTGGCGTTCGCCTCCTCGGAGGGTGTCACGGGGAGGTGCGACGGCGAGTCGAGAGGCCGCGCAACCGCAATGCGGCCGTTGTTGCAAATTAGAACAAGTTCTATATTCTCATCCCCATGAAGGTCGCAGTCACCGGCGCTGCCGGGTTCCTTGGCACCAATTTGCTTCGCCTGCTTACGGATCGCGGTCACGAGGTGACAGCCATCGATCGAACCCCCGGCCCGAGCCAGCCCGGTGTCACCTGGGTCAACGGCAATGTCCTGGACCCCGCGTCCATGCGCCAGGCCCTCGACGGGGCCGAGGTGGTCTACCACCTGGTCGCGCTCATCACCCTCGCGCACAAGAACGACCTCGCCTGGCGGGTCAACACCGAGGGCGTGCGGGTCGTCGCCGACGCCGCGCGCGAGGTCGGGGTGCGGCGGATGGTGCACACCAGCTCCATTCACGCGTTCAACCAGTACTCCTGCGGCGGCCGCATCAACGAGCGCTCGCCGCGGTCCATCGATCCGGATCTGCCGGTGTACGACCGCTCCAAGTGGCAGGGCGAGATCGAACTGCGCAAGATCGTCGACAAGGGTCTGGACGCGGTCATCTGTAACCCGACCGGTGTGTACGGCCCGGTCGACAACACCAACTCGCGCATCAACTGCACGCTGTGGGACGCGGCGCGCGGCCGGGTGCCGGTCATGATCAGCGGCGGCTTCGACCTGGTCGACGTGCGTGACGTGGCGGGCGGCCTGATCCTCGCGGGAGAGCGCGGCCGCACCGGCGAGAACTACCTGCTCGGCGGGCACTTCACCGATATGTTCCAGGCCACCCGCACCGCGGCCGCGGTGAACGGAAAGATGAAGCCCGCCTTCGCGATTCCGGCCAAGGTCATCAACGCCTGCATGCCGGTCATGGAGCCGGTCGCCAAGGCGTTCGGCAGCGATCGCATCTCCAAGGCCGCCATGGGCGCGCTGCTGGCCGCTCCGATCGTCGAACACGCCAAGGCCACCGAGGAACTCGGCTACCGGCCGCGGCCCGCCGAGCAGACCATTCGGGACCTGGTTGCCTTCTACAACGGGCAGCCGATCGAGGCCGACACGCAGAAGATCGCTTGACAGCGGTTAGAACACATGTTCGACTGGGGTAGTGCGGTGGCAAAGGCAAACCCTGAACGCCGATGACGGCGCGCTCCCCGGGCTCGAACGTGCGGGTTTCGTACGCAGCGTACAGACCCCGGAGTTCGAGGGCATTACGTTTCACGAGGTGCTCTGCAAGAGCGCCCTGAACCGGGTGCCCGAGAGCACCCTGCCCTTCAGCTGGACCATCAACCCCATGCGCGGGTGCTCGCACGCGTGCCGCTACTGCTTCGCGCGCGGCACGCACGAGTATCTCGATCTGGATGCGGGCGCGGACTTCGACTCGCAGATCGTGGTCAAGACCAACGTGGTCCCGATCCTGCGGCGTGAGCTGCACAAGAAGTCCTGGCGGCGGGAATCCGTTGCATTGGGCACGAATACCGATCCCTATCAGCGCGCCGAAGGACGGTACCGGCTGATGCCGGGGATCATCAGCGCGCTCACCGAATCCGGCACCGGGTTCTCCATTCTCACCAAGGGCACGCTGCTGCGCCGCGATCTGTCGCTGCTCACCTCGGCGGCCGGGCAGGTGCCGGTGCATCTGGCGGTATCGATCGCGATCCTCGACGAGGAGCTGCACAAGGGCCTCGAACCGGGCACACCCTCGCCGCGAGCGCGGCTCGAGCTGGTGCGCGCCCTGGCCGAGGCCGGGTTCGCGGTGAATGTCATGGTGGCACCGGTCATTCCGTATCTGACCGACTCCCAGGCGCATCTGGACGAGCTCTTCGCCGCCATCGCCGAGGCCGGGGCCGCGGGCGTCACGGCGTTTCCCATGCATCTCCGCGGGTCCACGCGCGGCTGGTTCCTCAACTGGCTGGCCGAGGCCCACCCGGCGCTGCTGCGGCGCTACCGGCAACTGTATGGTCGTGGGGCTTCGGTCACTCCGGAGTATTCTGCGTGGCTACGCGGCCGAATCGAGCCGTTGCTGGAGAAACACCGCTTGAACCGCGAACGGCCGGCCGAACCCGAGGTACGCGCCGCCGGATCGCACACGCCCGATACCCAGCTGGCGTTGTTCGCCTGACGCCGGTTGTTTGATCGAAACCATTGCACTTCACGGGTGTGTCGCGAATATTGCGGAGTAGTTTGGCGTTGGTACCTCACACCTGACTAGGAAGTGATGCACGCGCATGGCTCAGGGAAAAGACTCCGTGCAGCAGGATGACTCTGTGACAACTCCGCCCGAGGGCGGAGTGGCAGCGCCCGGGAACGGGCGCGCCACAGGGAAATTGGCAGTCGAAAAGCTGGAAAGAGTCGTAATCCGCTTCGCGGGCGACTCCGGTGATGGTATGCAGCTCACCGGTGATCGTTTCACCCATGAGGCGGCCGCCTTCGGCAATGACCTTGCCACCCAACCGAATTTCCCGGCCGAGATCCGCGCGCCCCAGGGCACGCTGCCCGGTGTGTCGTCGTTCCAGATCCAGATCGCGGACTACGACATCCTCACCGCGGGTGACCAGCCGGACGTACTGGTCGCCATGAATCCCGCTGCGCTGAAGGCGAATCTGGAGGATTTGGCCCGCGGGGCCACGGTGATCGTTAATACTGACGAATTCACCAAACGCAATCTGGCCAAGGTCGGCTATACCGGTGATCCGCTCACCGATGACACGCTGACCGATTTCGTCGTGCACCGGGTGCCGATGACATCTTTGACACTCGGGGCAACCGAACCGACCGGTGTGGGCAAAAAGGATGGGCAGCGCGCGAAGAATATGTTCGCGCTCGGATTGCTGTCGTGGATGTACGGGCGGCCCATCGGCGGCACCGAACAGTTCATGCGGGAGAAATTCGCCGCCACACCCGATGTCGCCGAAGCAAATATCCTCGCATTTCGGGCAGGCTGGAATTATGGCGAAACCACCGAGTCCTTCGCCACCACCTACGAGGTAGCGCCCGCGACGCTGCCGCCGGGCACCTACCGGCAGATCACCGGCAATACCGCGCTCGCCTACGGCATCGTCACCGCCGGGCAGCTGTCGGGGCTGCCGGTGTTCCTCGGCACCTACCCGATCACCCCGGCCTCGGACATCCTGCACGAACTGAGCAAGCACAAGAACTTCGGTGTCACCACCTTCCAGGCCGAGGACGAGATCGCCGGAATCGGTGCGGCGCTCGGTGCTTCGCTGGGCGGGGCGCTGGGTGTGACCAGCACGTCGGGGCCCGGGCTGGCGCTCAAGAGCGAGACCATCGGGCTGGCGGTCATGACCGAACTGCCGCTGGTGATCATCGATGTGCAGCGCGGCGGACCTTCGACGGGTCTGCCCACCAAGACCGAGCAGGCCGATCTGCTGCAGGCGCTCTACGGGCGCAATGGTGAATCGCCGGTGGCCGTCGTCGCGCCGCGCTCACCCGCGGACTGCTTCGACGCCGCGGTGGAGGCCGCGCGCATCGCGCTCACCTATCGCACCCCGGTGCTGCTGCTCTCGGACGGCGCGATCGCCAATGGTTCGGAGCCGTGGGCGATTCCGCAGGTCTCCGAACTCGAGCCGATCGATCCGGCCTTCGAACCCGCGGGCGCGGAGGAGGATTCGTTCCAGCCCTACGCGCGCGATCCCGAAACCCTGGCCCGGCCGTTGGCGGTACCGGGCACCGTGGGCCGCGCCCACCGCATCGGCGGTCTCGAAAAGGCCGACGGCAGCGGCAATATCTCCTACGAGCCCGCCAATCACGAGCTCATGGTGCGCATCCGGCAGGCCAAGATCGACGGCATCGCGGTGCCCGACCTCGAGGTCGACGATCCGGGGGAGCGCGCCGAACTGCTGCTCATCGGCTGGGGCAGCTCCTACGGGCCGATCGGCGAGGCGTGCCGGCGGGCGCGGCGGCGCGGGGTCCCGGTGGCGCAGGCGCATCTGCGGCATCTGAACCCGTTCCCGCCCAACCTCGGTGACGTGCTGCGCCGCTACCGCACCGTGGTCTGCCCGGAGATGAACGGCGGCCAGCTGGCCATGCTGCTGCGCGCCCGCTACCTGGTCGATGTGCAGCCGTGGACCAAGATCGCCGGCACCGCCTTCCAAGCGCAGGAACTGGTCGGTGTCATCGACGCGGCCCTGGATGGCTCCATCGCGGAGATGGAGCAGGCCAAGGCCTTCGCCGCCCGCGCACGGGCGACCTACCGCACCGCAGGGGGTAAGTAATGACGATTCTCGAAAACCCGCTGGTGGGTACCGATCTCGGGCTCACCGGGCTCTCCGGCGTGCCGCACGCCGACGGGCCGCAGAAGCCGAAGGACTACACCTCCGACCAGGAGGTGCGCTGGTGCCCGGGGTGTGGCGACTACGTCATCCTCGCCACCGTGCGCGGATTCCTCGCCGAGCTGGGCTTGAAGCGCGAGAACCTGATGTTCGTCTCCGGTATCGGATGCTCGAGCCGGTTCCCGTACTACCTGGAGGCGTACGGGATTCACTCGATCCACGGGCGCGCCCCGGCCATCGCCACCGGGATGGCGGTGACGCGTCCGGACCTGTCGGTGTGGGTGGTGACCGGTGACGGTGACGCGCTGTCCATCGGCGGCAACCACCTCATCCACGCGCTGCGCCGCAATGTGAACATGACGATCCTGTTGTTCAACAACCGGATCTACGGTCTCACCAAGGGCCAGTACTCGCCGACCTCGGAGACCGGCAAGGTCACCAAGTCCACGCCGATGGGCTCGGTCGACCACCCGTTCAACACGCTGTCGGTGGCGCTGGGTGCCGAAGCCACCTTCGCCGCACGGGCTTTGGACTCCGACCGCGCCGGGCTCACCGAGGTGCTGCGCGCCGCCGCCGAGCACCGCGGGACCTCGTTCGTGGAGATCCTGCAGGACTGCCCGATCTTCAACGACGGGTCCTTCGACGCGCTGCGCCGCGAGAACGCCGAATCGCACCTGGTCCGGCTGCAGCACGGCCAGCCCATCCGGTTCGGCGCGGAACGCGAATTCGCCGTGGTCCGTGACGGTTTCGGCCTGCGGGTCGCCCGCGCCGACACGGTCGCCGAATCCGATATCGTCATCCACGACGCCTACACCGACCACCCCGAATACGCCTACGCCCTGTCCCGCCTGTCCGACCAGGACCTCACCCACGTGGTGACCGGCATCTTCCGCAGCGTCTCCCGCCCCACCTACGACGACGGCGTCCGAGCCCAGCTCGACACCGCCGCCGAACGCAAACCGGTGAGCCAGGATTCGCTCCAGAGCCTGCTCACCGGCCGCGAAACCTGGACGGTCGGATAAGTTTTCGGTTCTACGCCGGATTCGGTGCTAGGACGGCACGAAGGCGTTCAGCATGCGCTGGAAGACATCGTCGAAGCGCTTGCGGGACGCCTTCTGCTCATCGGTGAGCCCGTCACTGACCTCGGGCGCGTACACGATCAGATGCACGTCCTGATCCGGTGACTGCGGCATGTAATCGATGATCGAAGTGCCCTTGTCACCCTGCTCCGGCGTCCCCATATCCACGGCGGCGAGCGCCTTCACCTCGGCCGCAGCCGCCCCGATCACATCCGCGGGCACCGTCCCCTCCACCGCCTGCGCGGTACTGTCGGCCCGCTTGGTCGCATGCCCGTCCGCCTGAACCAGCAATGAGGGATGCAGATCCGTCCGCGTCTGCCACCCCGCGGGCATCGCGGTCAGCGTGAACAACGCCACCGCGGGTGCGGGCGCCTGCGCCGGAGTGGGCGCACCCGCACCGGGATCTGCGGCCGCGACCCCGTCAGTTCCGATCACCATCCCCGTGGCCAACGCTGCGGCCGCAGCCATCCGCCATGCCCCCGCCGCCGCGAATCCCATTGAGCCACCACCCATCCCCGCCCTGGCCGTGGTGGCCGCCCGCCCGCCTCTCCTCCTATCACGTCCATTTCCTCCGAAAAGTCCTGTCGCCGAAGCCATCCGCATCGCATCCCTCCGAATTCCCTTGCGGGCACCCACCCGCCGCCGCCGATTCTGCCGCCCAGCCTCGCCACGCCGAAACCGCCACGCCGCCCACCCCAACGCGCTGAGTGGCGCACCATCGAGGGGATTCGTCCGGATTGGCCGCGCTGATGTGCCGCTCGGCGGAAGTCCATGGGTTGCTTGGCGGTGTGCGCGCGTGAGCGGCCATGGTGAGCGGGCCGGAAATGCCGAGGTCCCCGGGCCATAGGGCCGGGGACCTCGCGGGGTGCTGGGGGAGGGCTGGGTCAGCGGAGGGCGGGTGGGTTGCCCAGATCCTTGGCGGAGAAGGTGTCGCAGGCCTTTACCTGGCCGGTTTTGTAGCCGGTGAGGAACCACTTCTGGCGTTCCTCCGAGGAGCCGTGGGTCCAGGCTTCGGGGTTGACGCGGCCGGTGGAGGCCTTTTGGATGCGGTCGTCGCCGACGGCGGAGGCGGCGGAGAGCGCGTCGCGGATGTCGTTGTCGGTCAACGGCTTCAGGAACGGGGTGTTGGAGCCGGGGGCGGGGAGTTTGTCGGCGTAGTAGGCCCAGACGCCGGCGTAGCAGTCGGCCTGGAGTTCGGTGCGGACCGCGCCGGAGGTGGGGCCCTGGGGGTCGCGCTGGGCGCGGTTGATGTCGCCGAGCAGGTTCTGGATGTGGTGGCCGAACTCGTGGGCCACCACATACTCCTGGGCGAGCGCGCCGCCGGACGAGCCGAAGCGGTCGACCAGTTCCTGGAAGAAGCTGGTGTCGAAGTAGGCGGTCTGGTCGGCGGGGCAGTAGAAGGGGCCGACCGCGGAGGAGGCGCGGCCGCAGCCGGTGCTCACCGCGCCGGAGAACAGGACCAGCTTCGGCACCACGTACTTGCGGTTGGTCTGCTTGGGCAGCTCGGTGGTCCACACATTGTCGAGGCTCTGCGCGGTGGCGATGACGCGGCAGTCGACGTACTTGTTGGCGTCCGCGCCCGTCTTGCAGTGGTCGGGGGTGGTCGCGGTGCCGGACTTGGAGTTGGAGTCCGCACCGGTGAACTGGCCGAGGATGCTGCCGGGATCGCCGCCGAGCAGCAGGCTCGCGATCAGGGCGATGATGCCGATCGCGCCACCGCCGAGGACCAACCCGCCGCCCATACCTGGTCCGCCGCCGCTCGCCCGGTTCGGGTCGATTTGCAGGCCCTCGTTGAAGGTCATGGGTATCACTCTGACACGGGCGAGTCGATATCGGTTTCCACTCGCTGAACGTGTCTCTCTACGATGGGTCTGCACCCGGTCACATCTCACTGGTGCTACGAGTCCGTCGAAAGGAATCCCGTGCTGCGCACCCACTTGGCTGGTTCGCTGCGAAGCGAGCACGCCGGTCAGACCGTCACCCTCACCGGATGGGTGGCCCGGCGGCGAGACCACGGTGGCGTGATCTTCATCGATCTGCGCGATGCGTCGGGTGTTGCCCAGGCCGTCTTCCGTGAAGGCGTGCCCGCGGAGGCAGCCCACAAGCTGCGCAACGAGTTCGTCGTGAAGGTCACCGGAGTGGTCGAGAACCGACCGGCCGGTAGCGAGAACCCGAATCTGCCGACGGGCGCCATCGAGGTCAATGTGACCGAACTCGAGGTGCTCAACGAGGCCGCGCCGCTGCCCTTCCAGCTCGACGACGAGCCCGGCGAGGAAGCCCGCCTCAAGTACCGCTACCTGGACCTGCGCCGCGAGGGCCCGGCCCACGCGATCCGCCTGCGCTCCAAGGTCAACGCCGCCGCCCGCGACGTGCTCGCCAAGCACGCCTTCGTCGAGGTCGAGACCCCCACCATGACGCGGTCGACTCCGGAAGGCGCGCGCGACTTCCTGGTTCCGGCCCGCCTGCAGCCCGGTAAGTTCTACGCCCTGCCGCAGTCGCCGCAGCTGTTCAAGCAGCTGCTCATGGTCGGCGGCATCGAGCGCTACTACCAGATCGCGCGCTGCTACCGCGACGAGGACTTCCGCGCCGACCGCCAGCCCGAGTTCACCCAGCTCGACATCGAGATGAGCTTCGTCGAGCAGGAAGACGTCATCCTGCTGGCCGAGGACATCCTCGCCGCGCTGTGGAAGCTGGTCGGCTACGAGATCCCGACCCCCATCCCGCACATGACCTACGCCGAGGCCATGCGCCGCTACGGCTCGGACAAGCCCGACCTGCGCTTCGAGGTCGAGATCACCGAGATGATGGAGTACTTCAAGGACACGGAGTTCCGTGTCTTCCAGGCTCCCTACGTCGGCGCGGTCGTCATGCCGGGCGGCGCCTCGCAGCCGCGTCGCCAGTTCGACGCCTGGCAGGAGTGGGCCAAGCAGCGCGGCGCGAAGGGCCTGGCCTACATCACCTTCCAGGAGGACGGCACCCTCGGCGGCCCGGTCGCCAAGAACCTGACCGAGGCCGAGCGCGAGGGCCTGGCCAAGCAGGTCGGCGCGAACCCGGGCGACTGCGTCTTCTTCGCCGCCGGCGACCAGAAGTCCAGCCGGGCGCTGCTGGGCGCGGCCCGCGGCGAGATCGCCCGCAAGTGCGGTCTCATCGACGAGAACGCCTGGGCGTTCGTGTGGATCGTGGACGCCCCGATGTTCGAGCCCGCCGCCGACGCCACCGCGAGCGGCGATGTGGCGCTGGGCCATTCGGCCTGGACCGCGGTGCACCACGCGTTCACCTCGCCCAAGCCCGAGCACCTGGCCACCTTCGACACCGATCCCGGTGCGGCGCTGGCCTACGCCTACGACATCGTCTGCAACGGCAACGAGATCGGCGGCGGCTCGATCCGTATCCACCGCCGCGACGTGCAGGAGCGGGTGTTCAAGGTGATGGGGATCGGCGAGGAGGAGGCCCAGGACAAGTTCGGCTTCCTGCTCGACGCCTTCTCCTTCGGCGCCCCGCCCATGGGCGGCATCGCCTTCGGCTGGGACCGGATCACCGCGCTGCTGGCCGGGGTGGACTCGATCCGCGAGGTCATCGCCTTCCCGAAGTCGGGTGGCGGCGTCGACCCGCTGACCGACGCGCCGACCCCGATCACGCTGCAGCAGCGCGCCGAGGCGGGCCTGAACGCGAAGCTCGACGCGAACGGTAACCCGGTCAAGGAAGACGCCAAGTAGGGCATACGCCCGAAATGAGCAGTGCCCCCGGTCTCGTGGAGACCGGGGGCACTGTCGTCTATCGGGTCGTTCAGACGGGAACGACCAAGCGTCCGGTCAGCGTGCGGTATGCGTAGGTGGTGGCGATGGCCGTCACCGGTCCGGCCACCAGCAGACCCAGTCCGCAGAACAGCGCGCCGATCGCGGTGATGAGCAGCACCGCGAGCGCCAGCAGCGTGACGTGCAGTGCGTTGGCGATCACCAACCGGACGCTCGCCTGGATCGCGGCGACCGGATTCATGTCCTGATCGATCACGAAATGCAACGCGAACATGCACAGCACACCGACGATCACCGCCGGAAACACGCACGCGATCGCGGCCACGAAGGACAGCGCGAACACGATGAGCGCGGTGATGAGCACATTGCCCGCATTCACGAAACCGAAGAACGCCGGGAAATCCGGTGGTGTGCCGTCGGTTTCGTAGAGCGCGCCGCGGATCATGGCCGCCTGCAGCAGCCACACCACCAGCGAAGCCACCGCGAACAGCAGAATCACCGCCGAGAGTGACCGCACCTCAACGATATTCACCAGCAGCGTGACCACCAACCAGGCGATCAGGCCGATCAGCACCATGCCCACCCAGGGAACGGGATTGAGCCGGAAGCGATCCCAGCCGTAGGTCAGCGCCGCGCCGACATCGAGCCGCTCGCGCGGGGGCATGATCGGCTGCTGTCCGCCCGGTTCGACCGGCGGCGGACCCGAGGGCGGCGGCATCGCGCCGGGCGGGAATCCGCCCGGCGGAGGCGGATTGCCCGGCGGCATCATTCCGGGTTGCTGCTGCTGCGGCGGCACGTTGTGGCCGTAGCCGGGAGATGGCTGCGCCGCGCCCGACTGCGGGTTCAGTGGCGGCGGGGGTTCCACCGGCTCGCTGCCGTACTGCGCCGCGCCGGGTCCGTCGAACTGCGGATATCCGGCCAAACCGGGCATTTGGTGACGGCCGTGTATCGGCCCCGGCTCGGGTGTGCCGGAAGTCGGTGCGGGCTCGGGGTTTTGGTGCTGTCCCGTATGCGGTGGATGCTGTTCGCCACCCCCTGCGACCGGGCGGTCGCCGGAGGGGTCGTACGGTGCTGAGGGCGGCGTGCCAGTCATGGTCGCAAGCCTTTCACATTTCCCGGTTTACGGTGTGGCGCACAGCAAGTGACCATGAGACAACTAGACGGTCCTGGTTGTGTCAAGCAACCAGCGCCGCGTGGGCAAACCCTTCACAAAGACACGCCGTCCGACGCGCGAAAGGTTGCGCAACCGCTCGCTGAAAGTGACCTGACGGGAGTACTTTGGGTTCCGATGACCGCACTATTGGCCGAACGCGCCGCCGAAGTCGTGTCCGCGGCACAACAGTTGCTCACAAAGCGAATGGGTGCTCCGGTAAAGCTGAGCGATCCTATGGAACTCAGCGGCAGTGGTAGAACAACCGTGCTCCGCGTCCGTGTTGCGGAGAACGCCTTTTCACTACCGCGCACCCTCATAGTGAAGCAGGTTGCGGGCCCAGCGAATCAGCGACGCACCGGTGGCATGGCCCCCGGTGTCGCCAGCATCGATTCCGCATTCCTGCGCGAGGCGGTGTCCTACCAATTCACCACCGCCCTCGGCCGTGACCATCGGCCCGGCGCCTACCTACTCGGCTACAGCCTGCCCGAGCGGCTGCTCATTCTCAGCGACCTCGGCGAGAACACCTCGCTCACCGCGGTCCTGCAGTCCCGCCTGGAACCGGCCGGGCGCAATGCGCTCATGGCTTTCGCGCAGGCACTGGGGCGCATGCACGCCGCGACCGTGGGCCGCGAGGCCGACTTCGTCGCGCTGCTGCGCCGCGTGGATGTGGTGCACCGGGTGGACGGGATCGCGCAGCAGGCCGAAACCGCGGTCGCCGAGGTGCCGATCATGCTGCAGCGCGAGCTGGGCATCGAGGTGCCCGGCGAGATCGCCGAGCGCATCGTGCGCGGCAACCGGCTGTTCTCGGCCGGACGCTACCGCGCCTTCAGCCCCTCGGACCTGTGCCCCGACAATGTCATCCTCAATGAGGAGGGCGCGCGGTTCCTCGACTACGAGTGGGGCGGCTTCCGCGACGCCGCCCTCGATATCGCTTACGCCCTGGTCTCGTTCCCGGGCTGCCTGTGCGATTTCGAGCTGTCGCGCGAACGCGCCCGGCAGATGGTGGAGGCGTGGCGGTCCGAGGTGGTCGCGGTGTGGCCCGCTCTCGCCGATGACGATGTGCTCGCGGAGCGCATTCTCGAGGCCCGGCTGATCTGGGTGTGGCTGTCGACCTACTGGTTCCTGCCGGCCGATCACGCGCGCATCGCCGCGGCCCGCGAGCACGGGCTGTCGATTCCGCGGTCGGCCGCGCTGATCAACCGCTGGGCCGCCCTCGCCGAGGACGCCCGCTGCACCGGCGACGACACCCTCGGCGATTTCGCCGAGCACGTCTCGGCCACGTTGGAAGAGCACTGGGAGGAGTAGTCCTCCGGAATCAATGGGAGGAGTGATCCTCCGCGAGGTGCGGGCCGGAATCCGAGGGTGAGATTCCGGCCCGTGCCGCGTTCCGCGGGAGTGATGTCGAGGTGTTCGGGTTCTGTCGGAGCCGCTGAGTAGGGTCGTGCACGTGAGTGATGGGCTCTTCGACGCGCCGGGCGCGCAGACCGTAGTCGACGACTACGACCGGGCGGCCGCGCGCATTCCGAGCGGGGACGACCGGTTCGCGCCCTTGGCCGTCCGGATGCGTCCGCGCACCCTCGATGAGGTGGTCGGTCAGCAGCATCTGCTCGGGCCCGGTTCACCGCTACGCCGGTTGGTCGAGGGGTCCGGTGCGGCGTCGGTGCTTTTGTACGGCCCGCCCGGAACCGGCAAGACCACCCTCGCGTCGCTGCTCTCGACGGCCACCGGGCGACGATTCGAGGCGCTGTCCGCCCTGTCGGCGGGCGTGAAGGAGGTCCGCGCGGTCATCGACCTGGCGCGCCGCCGGCTCACCGCGGGCGAGCAGACCGTGCTGTTCATCGATGAGGTGCACCGGTTCTCGAAGACCCAGCAGGACGCGCTGCTGGCGGCGGTCGAGAACCGGATCGTGCTGCTGGTCGCGGCGACCACGGAGAACCCGTCGTTCTCGGTGGTGTCGCCGCTGCTGTCGCGATCGCTGGTGCTGCAGCTGCAGTCCTTGTCCGAGGACGACATTCGCACGGTGCTCGAGCGGGCCATCGAGGATCCGCGCGGGCTGGCGGGGGAGTACACCGTCACCGATGAGGCGATCGATCACATCGTGCGCATCGCGGGCGGCGACGCGCGGCGCTCGCTGACCGCACTCGAAGCCTCGGCAGAATCCTCGCTCGACGGCACCGTCGGCGTCGAGCTGGTCGAGGCCAGCGTCGACAAGGCCGCCGTGCGCTACGACCGCGCCGGTGACCAGCACTACGACGTGATCAGCGCCTTCATCAAATCCCTGCGCGGCTCCGATGTCGATGCGGCGCTGCACTATCTGGCCCGCATGATCAGCGCCGGCGAGGATCCGCGATTCATTGCCCGCCGCTTGATGATTCAGGCCAGCGAGGAGGTCGGCATGGCCGACCCCACCGCCCTGCAGACCGCCGTCGCCGCCGCCCAGGTAGTCCAGCTGGTCGGCATGCCCGAGGCGCAACTGGCCCTGACCCAGGCCACCATCCACATCGCCACCGCCCCGAAGTCGGGCTCGGTGCCCAAGAGCCTCGGGGCCGCGATGGCCGACATCCGCGCCGGCAAGGCGGGCGCGGTCCCCGCTCACCTACGTGACGGGCACTACGCGGGAGCGGCGGCCCTGGGGAACGCGCAGGGCTACAAGTACCCGCACGATCACCCGGATGGCGTTCTCGCCCAGCAATATCCGCCGGACCAGCTGGTCGGCACCGACTACTACGTCCCCACCGACCACGGCTACGAACGGGAAGTCGGACCCCGCGTCACCAAACTCCGCCGGATCGTCCGCGGTAAATAGTCCCGGAAGTACCGGATGGCTGGTGGGCCAAGGGGATTCGGGAGCCGCTCAGTCCGTGAGCAGTCCGTTCTGGACGGCGATGCGCTCGATGTCGGCCGGGGTGCCACCCATGATGGCGCGGACGTGTTCGGTGACCAGTTCGACGGGCCAGTTCCACCATGCGGCCCGCAGGAGCCGGGCGGTATCCGCGTCGGCGTAGCGCTGTTTGACCACGGTCGCCGGGTTGCCGCCGACGATCGTGTACGGCGGGACGTCGGCGGTCACCACCGCGCCGGTGGCGATGATCGCGCCGTCGCCGATCGTCACGCCCGGCATGATCAGCGTGTTGTAGCCGAACCACACGTCATTGCCGACCACGGTGTCGCCCTTGGACGGGATCGAGGTGATGATGTCCATGGTCTCCTCGGCCCAGGTGCCGCCGAAGATGGTGAACGGGAAGGTCGACACGCCCGAGGTGGCGTGGTTGGCGCCCGCCATGATGAAGCGGGTGCCGGTGGCGATGGCGCAGTATTTGCCGATGATGAGCTTCTCGGGTCCGAAGGCGTAGAGCACGTTCTCCGACTCGAAGGCCGTCGGCTTTTCTGGATCGTCGAAGTAGGTGTAGTCGCCGACCACGATATTCGGCGAGGTCACATGGGGTTTCAGGAAGACGGTCCGGTGCGCGTGGGGCAGCGGGAATGGCTGGGATGGGTCCGGGATCACAGTCACCAGGGCGATGGTAGCTATCGCCCGGTGGTGGGTGGAAACTCCCTGGACCGCGACCGGTAGGCTTGAACGTTGTGCAGACCCACGAGATTCGACGGCGCTTCCTGGAGCATTTCGTAAAGGCCGGACACACCGAGGTGCCCAGTGCCTCGCTGATCCTGGCCGACCCCAACCTGTTGTTCGTCAACGCAGGCATGGTCCAGTTCGTGCCGTATTTCCTCGGTCAGCAGACCCCGCCCTTCAACACCGCGACCAGCGTGCAGAAGTGCGTGCGCACCGGCGATATCGAGAATGTCGGCGTCACCACCCGCCACAACACCTTCTTCCAGATGGCGGGCAACTTCTCCTTCGGCGACTACTTCAAGCGCGGGGCCATGGAACTGGCCTGGTCGCTGCTGACCAAGTCCGTCGAGGACGGCGGCTACGGCTTCGATCCGGAAAAGCTCTGGGTCACCGTGTATCTCGACGATGATGAGGCCGAGCAGATCTGGCGTGAGCTGGGCGTGCCGGATTCCCGCATCCAGCGCCGCGGCATGGCCGACAACTACTGGTCCATGGGCATTCCGGGCCCGTGCGGCCCGTGCTCGGAGATCTACTTCGACCGCGGCCCCGAGTACGGCGTCGAGGGCGGCCCGGAGGCCGACGAGGACCGCTACCTCGAGATCTGGAACCTCGTGTTCATGCAGAACGAGCGGGGCGCCGGTCGCGGCAAGGATGATTTCGAGATCCTGGGCCCGCTGCCCAAGAAGAACATCGACACCGGCATGGGCGTCGAGCGCGTCGCCTTCCTGCTGCAGGGTGTCGACAATGTCTACGAGACCGATCTGCTGCGCCCGATCATCAACAAGGCCGAGGAACTGACCGGCCGCTCCTACGGTGTCGAGCACGCCGACGATGTGCGCTTCCGCGTCATCGCCGACCACGCCCGCACCGCCGCCATGCTCATCGGCGACGGCGTGAACCCCGGCAATGACGGTCGCGGCTATGTGCTGCGCCGCCTGCTGCGCCGCATCGTGCGCTCGGCCCGCCTGCTGGGCGCGGAGAAGCCGGTGATGGGCGAGTTCATCAAGGTCGTCTCCGAGCTCATGGCCCCCTCCTACCCGGAGCTGGCCACCGACTTCAAGCGCATCGAGACCGTCGCCGTCGGTGAGGAAGCCGCGTTCCTCAAGACCCTCAACACCGGCACCAAGCTCTTCGACGAGACCGTCGACGAGGTGAAGGCCCAGGGCAGCAAGAAGATCAGCGGCACCGACGCGTTCACCCTGCACGACACCTACGGCTTCCCGATCGACCTGACCCTGGAGATGGCCGCCGAGGCCGGACTGCAGGTCGACGAGGAGGGCTTCCGCGCGCTGATGGCCGAGCAGCGTAAGCGCGCCAAGGAGGACGCGCTCTCGCGCAAGCACGCGCACGCCGATCTCACCGTCTACAAGGAGTTCGTGGACCGCGGCGCGACCGAGTTCACCGGCTTCGACGAACTGGCCACCGAGGCAACGGTTCTCGCCCTGATCCGCGACGGCGTCCGGGTGCCGGTGGCCGAGGTGGGCCAGGACGTCGAGGTCATCCTCGACCGCAGCCCGCTCTACGCCGAGTCCGGCGGCCAGATCGCCGACCGCGGATCCCTCGTCTCGTCGCACGGCCTCAAGGTGAAGGTCAACGACGTGCAGAAGATCGCCAAGAAGGTGTGGGTGCACAAGGCCACCGTCGAGGCCGGTCAGCTCACCGAGGGCGATACCGTGCTGGCCCAGGTTGATCCGGCCTGGCGCAAGGGCGCCACCCAGGGCCACTCGGGCACCCACATGGTGCATGCCGCGCTGCGACAGATCCTGGGCCCCAACGCCGTTCAGGCCGGTTCGCTCAACAAGCCGGGCTACCTGCGCTTCGACTTCAACTGGCAGGGCGCGCTGTCCGAGCAGCAGAAGGCCGATATCGAGGCCGTCTCCAATGACGCGGTGGCCAACGACTTCCAGGTCAACACCTTCGTCACCGATCTGCCCTCGGCCAAGAAGATGGGCGCCATGGCGCTGTTCGGCGAGAACTACGGCGACGAGGTGCGCGTCGTGGAGATCGGCGGACCGTTCTCCATGGAGCTCTGCGGTGGCACCCACGTGCAGTCCTCGGCGCAGATCGGGCCGATCACCGTGCTCGGTGAGTCGTCGGTCGGTTCCGGTATCCGCCGCGTGGAAGCCTTCGTGGGCCTCGATTCCTACAAGTACCTGGCCAAGGAGCGCGCGCTGCTCGCCGGTGTCGCCTCCTCGCTGAAGGTGCCCTCGGACGAGGTCCCGGGGCGCGTCGAGCAGCTGGTCGAGCGGCTGAAGGTCGCCGAGAAGGAGCTCGAGCGCACCAAGATGGCCGCCGTGCTGTCGAGTGCGGGCACCTTCGCCGAGCAGGCCCAGCGGGTCGGCAAGGTGCTGCTGGTCGCCGCCGCCGCGCCCGAGGGTGTCGGCGCGGGCGATCTGCGCACCCTGGTGCAGGACATCAAGGGCCGCTTGGGTTCCGAGCCCGCCATCGTGGTGCTGCTCGGCAATGCCGACGGCAAGGTGCCCTTCGTCGCCGCGGTCACCAAGGCCGCCCAGGATCTCGGCATCAAGGCCGGGGATCTGGTGGCGTCGTTCGGCCCGTCCATCGCGGGTCGCGGTGGCGGCAAGCCGGAGATGGCCCAGGGCGCGGGTACCGACCCGTCGGGCATCGAGGCGGGTCTGGCCGCGCTGCGCGTGCGGGTCGCCGAGCTCGCCGGGTAGATGTCCGCCGACGACTCCGACACACCGGGTCCCGAACGCGGGACCCGGTCCACACCGGAAGCGAATCCGTCGCCGACGGATTCGCGACATTCCTCCGGATTTGCCCGGACGCCCACCGAGGCCTCCGGCGTGTCTCCGGACGGTCGCGGATTCGCCTCCGAACGACCCAGCGCCGAGCGGGATCCCGGGCGCGGCCGGCGCATCGGCATCGATGTCGGTTCGGTCCGAATCGGTGTCGCCTCCAGCGATCCCGACGGTCTGCTCGCCACGCCGGTGGAGACGGTTCCGCGCGCGAAGAAAGTCGCACCTGGGACACTGGCGTCCGATCTATCCAGAATTGCCGAGATTGTGCGGGAGTACGAGGCCGTCGAAGTGATCGTCGGCCTGCCGCGCACATTGCGCGGGGAGAGCGGCTCTTCGGCTAAGCTGGCGGCCACCTTCGCGGGGCGTTTGCGGACGCTGGTAGCGCCGGTGCCGGTGCGACTTTCCGACGAACGTTTGACTACGGTGTCTGCTGCACGTGCGTTGCGAGACAGTGGAGTTCGCGCACGCGGGCAGCGGCAGGTCATCGATCAAGCCGCCGCCGTGTCGATCCTGCAAGGATGGTTGGACGAACGGAGTGCCCTATTGAAGCCGCGTGGTGACGCATGACCGACCGCTGGACTCGGGCCGAGGAACGCTACCGGCAGAATGCCGAACGGCGTTACCGCCGCGACGATCTGGAATGGTCCGAGGCGGACGACTACGAGGACGACACCACCGTCATCCCGCGCTACGAGGATGAGCGCTACGACGACGAGCCCTACGAGGGCGACGAGTACGACGAGCCGCCCCTCGACCCGGAACCCCCGCGTCGCAGCGCACCTCAGCGCGCCGACCGCGTGGGCCGCCGCGCCCCCGAGCGCCCGGCCCGGGTGGGCTCGCGCGCGTCGGGCGGCAAGGGCCGGGGTGGCCAGCGGCCCAAGCGATCCCGCATGGCCTCGCGCAAGGCGGCCGAGCGCAAGCGCCGCCGGCGCAACCTGTTCGTCATCGCGGGCGTGTTCGCCATCCTGTTCGTCGGCGCGGTCGGGTTCGCGGGCTGGAAGTTCGTCGGCAAGCTGAGCGGTCCCGCCGACTTCTCCGGTCCGCAGGGACCGCTGGTGATCATCCAGATCAAGTCGGGCGACACCGCCACGAATATCGCGCAGACCATGGCCGACAAGGGCGTGGTGCAGAGCAGCGGCGCGTTCTACGAAGCGGCCGTGCGCAATACGAACATGAGCTCCATCCAGCCCGGCTACTACGCCGTGCCCAGCCACAGCAAGGGCGCCGAAGCGGTGACCGCGCTGTTCGCCAAGGACGCGCGGGTCGGCAATGTGGTCATCTCCGAGGGCCGCCAGCTGCACGACTCCACCGACGTCAATACCGGTGCGCGCAAGGACGGCATCTACCGCAAGATCGCCGATGCCAGCTGTGTCGGCACCGGCACCGCGGCCAAGTGCGTGACCTACGAGCAGCTGGACCAGGCGGGAGCCGGGGATCCGGTCGCGCTGGGCGTCCCGGCGTGGGCGCTGGACCGGGTGAAGACGGCGCCGGACCGTTCGCGGCAGCTCGAGGGTCTGATCGCCGGTGGCACCATGGATTTCGATCCGGCGGCCAGCCCGCAGGACATCCTCAAGCAGCTGGTGACCGCGAGCGCGCGGAGTTATGAGGCCAGCGGGCTGCAGCAGTCGGGCGCGGCCAACGGCCTCTCGCCCTACGACACGCTGATCGCGGCGTCGCTGGTGGAGCGGGAAGCCTTGCCGCAGGACATGTCCAAGGTGGCGCGGGTCATCGTGAACCGCCTGGCGGCCAAACAGAAGCTGGAATTCGACTCGACCGTCAACTACAGCCTGGCCCAGACCGAGGTCGCGACCACCGACGCCGACCGGGCCAAGCAGACCCCGTGGAACACCTACGCGATGGTCGGGCTGCCCGCGACGCCGATCTCCGCGCCGTCGCTGGATGCCATGCGCGCGATGGAGAATCCCGCGCCCGGGCCGTGGCTGTACTTCGTGACCGTCGACAAGCAGGGCACTACCTTGTTCACCGAGGACTACAAGGAACACCTGCGCAATATCGAAAAGGCCAGGCAGAGTGGAATCCTCGACAGTGGACGGTAAGCGCAAGGCGGCCGTGCTCGGCAGCCCGATCTCGCATTCGCGCTCGCCGCAACTGCATCTGGCGGCCTACCGGGCGCTGGGCCTGGACTGGACCTACGAGCGCATCGAATGCACCGGGGAGCAGCTGCCCGGGCTGGTGGACGGGCTCGGGCCGGAATGGGTCGGGCTGTCGGTGACCATGCCGGGCAAGGTCGCCGCGCTGGCGTACGCCGACGAGCGGACCGAACGCGCCGAACTGGTCGGGTCCGCGAATACCCTGGTGCGCACCGAAACCGGCTGGCGCGCCGACTGCACCGATGTGGACGGGGTGCGCGGCGCGCTGGAAGGCGCGGGCGTGAAGGAGATTTCGCGGGCCGTCGTGCTGGGCGCGGGCGGCACCGCCCGCCCGGCGCTGCTGGCCTTGTCGGATCTGGGCGCGCACACCGTCACCATCGTCGCTCGTGACCGCGGGCGCGCCGCCGACACCCTGGAATTGGCCGAGCAGCTCGGCATGTCGGCCGAGGTGCTCGGATTCGATCCAGAGGGGCTGCTGTTCGTCTGCTCCGATGTGGACGCCGTGGTCAGCACGGTGCCCGCGGAAGCGGCCGCGGCCGTGGCGGATTCGGTCGCGGTGGCGCCGGTGGTGCTCGACGCCATCTACAACCCCTGGCCGACACCGCTCGCCGAAGCCGTTGCCCGCGCGGGCAATACGGTCGTCAGCGGCCTGGATATGCTGCTGAACCAGGCCTACGGCCAGGTCGAGCAGTTCACCGGCAAGCCCGCCCCGCGCGCGGAAATGGCCGCGGCACTACAGAACTGATTCCGGCACTTCCGGTTCGAACGCCTGCCGGAAGGTGAAAGCGTAAGGCGTGGGCCCGTTCTCACGCAGATGCGTCAAGCGATCCATGGCCTCGCCGAGGGTGGGGATGGTGCCCTCCGGAATCCACCACAGCGCGGTGAAGACCTCGCCCAGCGGCAGGAACCATTCGCGGCGCCGCCGCACGAAATCCATGTGGCCGCTGCGATAGACGTAGTCGAACAACGTCTCCCGCGATTCCCACACGCTCAGGTTCACCAGCATGTCCGGATCGCCGTCATAGGGCCGGATCGAGGTGGCGTCGTTGGACTCCTCGTCCACCATGCGCCAGACGAAGCCGGGGGAGTTGTCGGCGACGGCATTGATCTCATCGAGGTGGTCGTAGAACTCGGCGACGCGCGCATCGCCGCGGGGCGCGATCATGCGCCCGATATTGAACTGTGCGAGGTGCATGTCTCGACTATAACTAGTCATCGTTGATTTTAGAAAAGCTTATGCAGCATCGGCCCGGAGCCGGGTCCATCCGCGCGGTCCAGCCCGCCGCCGCGGCCGGGCCCGCCAGCAGGGCCAGATTCATGCCGCAGACCAGCGGCGGGAAGTCCACGGCCAGCTTGTGGAAGGGGCAATTGCGCAGCCGGATCGTCTCGCCGTCGAGGTACGGCTCGTAGCCGTGTTCGCCGAGCGCCTCGAACAGGCTGCGGCCCTCCAGCTTCGGGGCGTGCGCGGCCGCGGCCTTCTCGATCGCCTCCTCGAAACCCTGGTGCTCCACCACCTCGGCGAGAACCGTTGCGACCGTGTGATAGTCGCGTGCGGGCAGGCTGATGCTGAATTCCGTCTCGGCGCGCCGATAGAACTTGGCGGGCCGTCCCGAACCCGGTCCCGTGCGGCCCTCCGGGCGGCGGAACACCGCGTCGAGCAGTCCCGCCTCGGTGAGCTTGTCCAGATGGAAGGCCGCCAGCGGACGTTTGATCTCCACCGCCTCGGCGGCCTCGTCCCGGCTGACGTCGTGATCCGCGGCCGCGACATAGTCGTAGAGCCGCTTGCGGATCGGGTCCTGCAGCAGGGCGACGGCTTCGATGCTCACCACGCATTTCTAGCAGCGTGTCGGGGTCGGGTGTGTCTCGCGGGCCCGGTCCGGCTAGGGTTCTGGAACAAGTTTCAGTTCATTGGGTTCGGCCGTGCGGCCGCGCAGGTTAAGGTGATCGACATGAATGCGTGGGTGTTGCGCGCCGTGGGCTTGGGGGCGCTGACCGTTGTGCTGGAGACCCTCCTCGGCTTCGGCATGATGAGCTGGCCGACCGCGGGCGCGTGGATGCGGATCCTGTGCCTGATCGTCCTGGTCGGCGCGGTCATCGCCTGGGGCGTGCTGGACGGCCGGGCCGACCGCAAGGCCCATCCCGATCCCGAGCACGGGTCCGATCTGACCATGCGCTGGCTCAAGGCCGCCCTCGTCGGCGGCCTGGGCGCGGGGCTGGTGTCGTGGCTGCTGGACTTCCTGCCCAAGTTCGACCTCGGCGACCAGGGGCTGTTCTTCAACCTCACCTCCGGCGCGGCCTGGATCGTGCTGCTGATCTTCATCCCGGGCATGCTGGGTGTGGCGCTGGGCCGCTTCCTGGTCGGGCGGGAGCAGAAGAAGAGCGCACCGGCCACCACCCCCGAAGCCGTCAACGCCTGACGTTCCACAAAGAAGACCCCGCGCCATCCTCGTTGTGGCGCGGGGTTTTTCGTGTGTCCGGCTTACAGCAGGATGGCTCCGCCGGTCGGGCCGTCCTCGCGGGCGACCGCAGAGTAGGCGGCGGCCAGCAGGCTCGGATCCGGGCCCTCCAGGCGGCCCGGCTTGGCAAGACCGTCGAGCACCACGAAACGGACCACGCCCGAACGGGTCTTCTTGTCGGTCTGCATGGCGTCCAGCAGCTGCGGCAGCGCGTCGGCGTCGTAGGTGGTGGGCAGGCCGATGCTGGCCAGGATGGTGCGGTGGCGCTCGGCGGTGGCATCGTCGAGACGCCCGGCCAGACGGCCCAATTCGGCCGCGAACACCAGGCCGACCGACACGGCCGCCCCGTGCCGCCAGCGGTAGCGCTCACGGCGCTCGATGGCGTGGCCGAGGGTGTGGCCGTAGTTGAGGATCTCGCGCAGGTCCGATTCCTTCAGATCCGCGGCCACCACATCGGCCTTGACCTGGACGGCGCGGCGGATGAGCTCGGGCAGCACCTCGCCGGTCGGATCGAGGGCGGCCTCCGGGTCGCGCTCCACCAGCTCCAGGATCACCGGGTCGGCGATGAAACCGGCCTTGATGATCTCGGCCATGCCGGCCACGATCTCGTTGCGCGGCAGGGTTTCCAGCGTCGCCAGGTCGACCAGGACCGCGGCGGGCTCGTGGAAGCAGCCGACCAGGTTCTTGCCCGCCTCGGTATTGATGCCGGTCTTGCCGCCGACCGCGGCGTCCACCATGGCCAGCAGGGTGGTCGGCACGTGCACGATGTCCACGCCGCGCATCCAGGTGGCGGCCACGAATCCGGCCAGGTCGGTGGCCGCGCCACCGCCGAGGCTCACGATCACGTCCTTGCGGGTCAGCCCGATCCGGCCCAGCACCTCCCAGCAGAAGCCCGCGACCTGCAGATCCTTACCGGCCTCCGCGTCCGGGATCTCCACCCGGTGCGCGTCGACGCCCTTGTCCACCAGCGCCTTCCGCACCACCTCGGCGGTCTCGGCCAGCGACGGCTGATAGAAGATCGCCACCGTCCGCACCCCGGACCGGCCGGTCACCTCGTCGACCAGGTCGCCCAGCAGCCCCCGTCCGATGATCACCGGGTACGGGTCGGCGGTGCGGACCTCGATGCGAGTCGGCTCGCTCATGCTTGCTGCTCCGATTCTGCTTGTGCGGATTGAGTTGCGGGCTGGTCGGCGCGCGCCCGGGCCCGGGCACGACGGGCACGCGCCCGCCGGGAGCGGCCGCTGCCGGGGGCCGCGGGGGCGGACGGTCCGGACTCGGCGCGACCGGCCGAGTCGGTGGAGGGCGCCGAATCCGGGGGAGTGGCAGCGGGATTCGCCGGGGCGCCGGCCGCGCGGGAAGCGCGACGGCGGCGGTTGCGGCTGCTGCGCTTGGCAACCGCGTCGGGTTCGCCACCGGATTCGGGTGCGCGAGCGCCGGATTCGCCGCCGGCGGCGTCGGACGCGACGGCGGCTGACGGTGTGGCGGTGCCCGAGGTCACCTCGGCTCGGCCGCCGCGGCGACGCGAACGGCGATTGCGGCGGGGCCGTTTCGCGCCTTCGTTCGTGCCTTCTGACGAGTCGGCGGGTGCGGCCTGGCCGTTGCGCGCAGCAGTGGTCGCAGCCGCATCGGCATCGGCGGCAGTCGTATTCGCGGTGACGGCGGTCGTCCCGGCGGCGGGCGACTCTGCACCGGCGCGGCCGCCGCCACGTCGACGTTTGCGGCGGGCGCGGGAACGCGAGCTGCTGATGCCGGGCTCGACCGTGGGGGCCTCGGTGGCCGAATCCGCCGGGCGGGCAACCGGTTCCAGGCCGAGTTTGGCCAAAACCATGCGGACCACGCGGCCCGGACTGCGGCCGTCGGTGCGCACGCGGACCGTCGCCACCTCGCGGTAGAGCGGGCGGCGGATCTTCATCAGCTCGCGGTACTTCTTGGCCGGATCGACATCATTGAGCAGCGGCCGGTTGGTGCTGGCGCCCGTGCGTCGAAGCCCTTCGCCCACACTGATTTCCAGGTAGACGACGGTGCGGTCGCGCAGCAGCGCGCGGGTGGCGGCCGACAGCACCGAGCCGCCGCCGAGCGAGACCACGCCGTGCCCGGCCAGCACCGCGTCGCGCACGACCTCTTCCTCGATGCGGCGGAACTCCGGCTCGCCGTCCTGGGCGAAGATCTCCGGAATGGTG
>NZ_BAFX01000087.1 GCF_000308815.1 Nocardia concava NBRC 100430 | reverse complement strand
CGTACACCAGCCCCATCACCAGGAAGGCCTGCGCGATCCCGGCCCGGTCCTTGCCGAAATCCGATAGCAGCTCGGTGGTCCACGGTGAGGCGATCAGCGCCCCGCCGCCGAAGCCCATGATCGCGAAACCCGTTGCCATGCCGGGCCGGTCGGGAAACCAGCGGATCAGCGTCGACACCGGCGAGATGTATCCGATGCCGAGCCCGATGCCGCCCACGAACCCGTAGCCCAGCACGATCAGCCAGTACGCGCCGACGGCCGCGCCCAGCGCCGAGAGCAGCAGTCCGGAGCAGAAGCACACCAGCGAGACGGTCATGGCCCAGCGCGGCCCGCGCCGTTCCACCAGCGTCCCGCCGAAGGCCGCGGACAGGCCCAGCATGACGATGGCCAGCTGGAACGGCAGCGCACTGCCGGTGCCGGAGATGTGCATGGCCTTCTCCAGCGGCGGTTTGAACACGCTCCAGGCGTAGGCCTGCCCGATGGCCAGGTGAATGGACAGCGCGGCGGGCGGAACCAGCCAGCGGCTCCAGCCCGGCGGGGCGATGACTCTGGAATATCCCGGGGCGCCCGGGCCGATGACTGCGGTCATGCTGATCTCCACGGCTAGCTTGTGGTGATCATAGGAGCCGGGGCCGACCGTGAGGGTGGTTACGGGACAGCGGTTTTCGCGACGGTGATGCGCACGTCCGCGATCGGTTGCCCGAAGGTTCGAGGCCCGTCGTGGCGGTCCGAGGACTAGCCGAGGTGTTGCGCGCGGTGGTGAGCTGTGTCACAGTTTGGTAGCGGATCGCCTCAATTGCCGCAAACGCTTTTCATTTCCTTTGCATTGTCTTTACGCTTACCGGCGATCTGCCAAGCGTCGTGGTTCTCCAGCCTCGCCCGCCGCTGCCTCTCGATGCCAGTACATGTTGACCGATGAACCGGACGGCCCTGCCGTGCCGGCGAAGGAGAGATATGTCCACCGACACCGATCAGCCTCCACGGACGTTGCTTCAGCCTCCACGGATGTTGTTGTCTCCTCGTCTCACCGCGCTGATGCGCCATGATCTGCCCGCCTCGCTCGTCGTCTTCCTGGTCTCCCTGCCGCTGTCCATCGGCATCGCCGTCGCCGCGGGCGCGCCGGTCGCCGCCGGACTCATCGCCGCCGTCGTGGGCGGGGTGGTGGCCGCACTCTTCGGCGGCTCGACCCTGCAGGTCAGCGGGCCCACCGCGTCGCTGACCGTGGTGGTCGCCGAATCCATCAACCAATTCGGCTGGGCCGCCACCTGTTTCATCACCGTCCTGGCCGGCGGCCTGCAGATCCTGTTCGGGCTCAGCCGGATCGCGCGCGGCGTGCTGGCCATCGCGCCGGTCGTGGTGCACGCCATGCTCGCCGGGATCGGCATCGTCATCGCGCTCGAGCAGGTGCACGTGCTGCTGGGCGGTGATTCGCTGACCTCGTCCTGGGACGCTCTGGTCGCCCTGCCGCATCAGCTGGCCTCCGTACATGCCGGTGACCTGTGTATCGGACTGGTCGTCATCGCCATCCTGGTCGGCTGGCGGCATCTGCCCGAACCCGCGCGCCGGGTGCCCGCCGCCCTCGTCGCCGTCGTCGTCGCCACCCTGCTGGCGCACGTGCTGCCGGTGCGGGTCGAGCGCATCTCCATCGACGGCTCGCTGCTGCAGGAACTGCACCTGCCGCAGGTCCCGCACGGCAGCTGGGCGCAGGTGGCGCTGATGGCCGTCACCATCGCGCTCATCGCCAGCGTGGAGACCCTACTATCGGCCGTGGCGGTGGACCGGATGCGCCAGAACTCCGCGCGCCGAACGGATCTGGACCGCGAACTGCTCGGCCAGGGCGCGGCCAACATGGTCTCCGGCCTTATCGGCGGGCTGCCGGTGGCGGCGGTCATCGTGCGCAGCATCACCAATGTCAAGGCAGGAGCGCGCACCAAGGCCTCGACCATGCTGCACGGGGTGTGGATCCTGCTGTTCTCGGTGGCGCTGGTCGGGGTGGTGCGCTCGATTCCCAAGGCGGCCTTGGCCGGATTGCTCATCGTGGTCGGCATCCAGCTGATCAAGCTGGCGCACATCCGACGCGCCCAGCGCACCGGCGATCTGGTGGTGTACGCGGCCACCGCCTTCGTGGTGGTGTTCTGGAATCTGTTGCTGGGCATGCTCGTCGGGCTCGCCCTGGCCTTCGCGCTGCTGCTGTGGCGGGTGGTTCGGGTGAGCGTCAGCGCCGAGGCGATCGACGAGCGCCGCTGGCGGGTGACCGTGGACGGCAGCTTCACCTTCCTGGCGCTGCCCAGGCTCACCGCCGAACTGCACAAGGTGCCCGCCGGCGCGGGCGTCGTGGTCGAGATGATCGTCGACTTCATGGACCACGCCGCCTACGACTCCCTGCAGGAGTGGGTGGAACAGCATCGAAGCGAAGGCGGCACAGTCGAATTCGTGGAGGCGGGTGCGGTGCGCATGGCCGACGCCGCCGACGGACCGGCCGCACGCGGGCACTCGCGGCACATGCTCGACCAGGCGCTGGGCCCGTGGCGGCGCACCGCCAATGACGTGGACCGGATCGTCGCGGGCGTGGCCGCCTATCACCGCAGTCACGCGCATGTCATGCGGCCCCACCTGGGCGTGCTGCGCGACGGTCAAGAACCCGACTCGCTTTTCGTCACGTGCGCGGATTCGCGGATCGTGCCCAATGTCATCACCAACAGCGGGCCCGGCGACCTGTTCACGGTTCGCAACGTGGGCAACCTGATTCCGCGCGATGCCAAGGATTCGAGCATGGAGGCCGCGCTCATCTACGCCCTCGACAAGCTCGATGTCCGCTCGGTGGTGGTGTGCGGGCACTCCGGCTGCGGGGCCATGGGCGCGCTGCACAGTGAGCTGGTCACCGGCTCCCAGCTCGACGACTGGCTCGCGCACGCCCGGCCCAGCCTCGAGCGGTTCCGGGACGGGCATCCGGTCGCGGCGGCGGCCGCGGCGGCGGGCTTCGGGCCGGTCGATCAGCTGGGGATGGTGAATGTCGCGGTGCAGCTCGAGACGCTGTACGCGCATCCGGTGGTCCGGCGCGGTGTCGAGGAGCGCGGGGTCGTGCTCTCGGGCCTGTTCTTCGATATCGCGACCGCGCGCGTGGTCGAGGTCACGGTGGACGGCATCGGTGAGATCGACGGCGCGGGGCGGGTGGCCCAACCCGCGTGACGAACGGGGCGCAGGGGCCTCGAGAGGTGTGAGCCGCAACGGTTCACACCTCTTTAACTTTGTGGCACAGGTTTTCTCAGGCTTTGCTAAGTCTTTACTCTTAGCCTTGCCTTTGCTCGTCCGGTGAGTCTGCGGCCAATGCAGTCCGCAGCCTTTATTCGATGCCCCTGCACACGCTCGCCAAGGAGCGATATGTCTCGCGACACCGATTCACCGCCAGGCAGAAACGCCGGCAGATTCGACTCTCTGCTGCGCCACGATCTACCTGCATCCCTTGTTGTCTTCCTCGTCGCCTTGCCGCTCTCGCTCGGCATCGCGGTCGCCTCCGGTGCGCCGATCGCCGCCGGACTCATCGCCGCCGTCGTCGGCGGCGTGGTGGTCGGCCTGCTCGGCGGATCCCCACTGCAGGTCAGCGGCCCCGCCGCCGGCCTGACCGTGGTGGTGGCCACCACCATCAGCGAATTCGGCTGGAAAACAGCCTGTTTCATCACCGTGCTCGCCGGTGGTCTGCAAATCCTGTTCGGGCTCAGCCGAATCGCGCGCGCGGCCCTGGCCATCGCGCCGGTGGTGGTGCACGCCATGCTCGCGGGCATCGGCATCACCATCGCGCTGCAGCAGCTGCACGTGCTGCTGGGCGGGGCCTCCCACAGTTCGGCCTGGCAGAACCTGATTCAGCTGCCCGGTGAGCTGGGCAATCTGCACGGCGACGACTTCTTCATCGGACTCGTCGTCATCGCCATCATGCTCGCGTGGAAGTACGTGCCCGGGAAGCTGAGGGTGCTTCCGGGCCCGCTGGTCGCCATCGTGATCGCCACCGTGGCGTCGCTGGTGCTGCCGGGCGCTCCCGAGCGAATCGTGTTGAGCGGCTCGCTGTTCGACGCCATCGGACTGCCCTCGCTGCCGTCCGGTGACTGGGGTGCGGTCGTGCTCGCGGCACTGACCATCGCCCTGATCGCCAGCGTGGAGAGCCTGCTGTCCGCGGTCGCCGTGGACAAGATGCACACCGGGCCGCGCACCAACTTCGACCGGGAACTGGTCGGGCAGGGTGCGGCCAATATGGTCTCCGGCGCGCTCGGCGGCCTGCCGGTCACCGGCGTCATCGTGCGCAGCGCCACCAATGTGCAGGCCGGAGCCCGCACCCGGGCCTCGGCGCTGCTGCACGGCATCTGGATCCTGGTCTTCTCGGTCGCACTGGTCGGCCTGGTGCAGCAGATTCCGAAATCGGCGCTGGCCGGTCTGCTCATCGTGGTCGGCATGCAGCTGGTCAAGATAGGCCACATCAAGCTGGCCAAGCGCACAGGCGACCTGCTGGTCTATGTCGTGACCGTGCTCGGCGTGGTGTTCCTGAACCTGC
>NZ_BAFX01000088.1 GCF_000308815.1 Nocardia concava NBRC 100430 | reverse complement strand
CAGAACGCCGAGTTCTTCGCAGGCTTCGACGAAATCACACCCGAAGGCGGTCGGGCCCCGGTTGGGCTTGCGGCCGATTCCCATTGCGGGATAGCTGATTTCGGTTTGGCTGAAATGACTCAGGCCCGGATATCGCACCCCTCGGCGTGCGAAGGCGACGAGGTTGTCGAGATCGCCTTGCGGGGCCTGCCCGGTCGTGGATAGATGTAACTATTAGTTACACCTTTATGGGCCGAGGTGTTGTGCATCGCAAAAGTATGTGTAACGCTTCGTAACAGATTGCTGGTCGGCGCTGACCTGGAGTTGTGCTTCCCGGGCGCGCCCTGCACCCCCGAGGAGCTGGTGTCATGGCGGGGTCGGAATTCGATGTGGTGATCGTGGGCGGGCGTTGCGCGGGCGCGACGTTGGGCACGATGCTTGCCCAGCAGGGCGTGAAGGTCTGTGTCGTGGACAAGGCCGGGTTTCCCAGCGAGACGCTGTCGACGTGTGTGTTCCAGTCCAACGGTGTCGATGTGCTGCGCCGGATCGGGGTATTCGAGGAGATTCTCGCAGCCGGGGCGAGTGTCATCCGCGGGGCGACGGTGACCAGTACGCACCAGAAGTTCACCGTCGACCTCGACCCCGATTCCTACGGCACGCTGCTCGGGATGCGCCGGACCACGATGGACGCGATCCTGATCGGCCACGCCGCCCGGGCCGGCGCGGAGGTCCGCACGCAGTGCCCGGTCGAGGACGTGATCTTCGAAGACGGGCGAGCCCGCGGGGTGCGCACCCGCGCCGGGGAGATTCGGGCGCGGGTGGTGATCGGCGCGGACGGCCGATCCTCGACGGTGGCCCGGTCGGTCGGGGCGCAGGAGTACTGCACACGTCCCGGTGGCAGGGTGCCGACCTGGTCGTTCTATGAAGGGGTCGACCCCGGCCAGGGTCTGTTCTTCGGCGCCGTCGGCGGTACACGCGGTGGTTCGACGGCGTTTCTCGGGTTGCCTCTCGATGGCCAGTTCCTGGCCACGGTCGCGGTGCCGACCGCGGAGGCCGAGGGGTATCTGGGCGACCGCTATACCCGGTTCGATGCCCGGTTGCGGCTGTTTCCGGAGTTGGCGGCCGCGGTCGAGGGCGCTGCCAGGGTTGGGCCGATCCGGGTTTTGCAGAAGTGGCACAGCTACTTTCGTGAATCGGCGGGCTCGGGGTGGGCGTTGGTCGGGGACGCGGGCAACTTCAAGGACTATTCCCTTGGCCAGGGGCAGTCCGATGCTTTCCGGCAAGCCGAATATCTGGCCGGACGGCTCGTCGAGGGGCTGGCCCCCGGAGCAGATCTCGACAGCGAGCTAGCGGATTGGTGGCGGTGGCGCGACCGTGACGCGTGGCAGCTGTACTGGGCCAACTGTCTACTCGGTGAGCCGTACCTGCCCGACGCCCTCGCCGACGGCCTGTTCGGCCTGGCAGCCGCCGACGATGCCGTCGCCTTGGACTTCGCCCGCATTTTCAACAAGAGCGTGACCGCGCTGCGTGCCGCGGCCACGCCCGCACGACTGGCCAGGATCGCCCCGCGCGTGGTCGGCTCCCAGCTCACCACACCCGGCGGGGGCCTGCTCGGCAATGCCCGCGCCACAGCCGAACTGGCGGGGTTCACCGCGAAACTACTGGCCCGACACCCGCGCTCCCCGTGGAACCCACGACACACGCTGCGCGCCGAGGACAACCGCCGCGCAACGGCGTTGTCATGAACGCGATCCTCATGCCGGCCGTCGTGATCGGAACGCTGCTGGTGTTGCTGTTTCTCCTCGGTCCCGACCTCGATCTGGATCTGAGGGGCCGCGAAATTTCCGAAGCGTACGCACAACGCCGACGGCGAGACCGCCCAACACGCGCACACCGGTGCTGTCGGCGTCACCGCGGCTTTCGGTGAACGTCGACCTACCGCTGCCGGTCTTGTACAAGCGGGTCAGCCGACGGTGATGGTGCCCGAGCCGGGCAGGTGCGGCATGGTCGTCTCGATGGTGAATTCGATTCGGCCCGAGCCGGTTTTGGGGGTGAGCGGCACCCACAATGGCGCCGGGGTGCCGGGGCCGCCGCTGGCGAGGGGGACGTTGTTGCCGGTCGGGAAGCGGCCGGTGGCGCCGGTGTCGAGGTTGCGCCAGGTGAGCCAGGCGTCGGCGCCGCACCAGCCCGCGCTGCCGGTGGGCAGGAAGTTCATGGAGGCGCGGACCCAGATGGTGGGATCGTCGCCGTAGAAGCGGTTTTCGGGGTCGTAGAACGCGTCGATGGTGCCGAAGCACGGAAATGCGTTGTAGCCCAGCGTTTGTGCGGGGGAGAAGGTGGTTACCGGCGCGGCCGACGCCGCGGGGGTCACGAGCACGGCGCACAGGGCGGCGATCGGGGCGATGAGCGAGCGGGGTCCGATCATGTTGTCTCCTTGTCCGGTGAGGTCGGTGTGGCGGGACGAGATTCCATGATCGTGTCACGGCGTCCGGAACGTGGCGAGCAAACGCTCACCGGCGCAGGGCGCCGGTTCTGTTCAGGCCCAGGGGAGTTCGGCGCGGGTGCGCCAGAAGGACTCGGCGGGTTCGGCGAGGGCGGCGAGTTCGGTGAGGTCGTCGGGGGTGAGGTGGAGGTCGGCGGCGGCGAGGTTGGAGGCGAGTTGGGGCACGGTGGCGGCGCCGGAGAGGACGATGTCGGCCCAGGGTTGGGCGGCGGCCGCGGCCAGGGCCAGGGCGTCGCGGGTGACGCCGAGGCGGTCGGAGACCGCGCGCAGCGTGGCGGTGTCGGGCCCGGTGGCATTGCGGTCGGCGAGGCGGCCATTGGCCATGGCCTCCTTCACCACGACCAGCCAGCCCGCCGAATGCGCCTCGGCCAGGGCCGATCCCGCCGACGGGTCGAGCAGGTTCCAGATGGACTGGACCGCGCTGAACAGCGGTCGGCCGTCGACGGTGAGTTCCAGCGCCGCACGCACGGCCCGCGATTGCGCGGGCCCGCTGGTCGAGAGTCCGATGCGGACGCCTTCCGAGGCGAGGGCCGCGAGCCGTGCGTGCAGCTCGGGATCGGTCAGGGCCGGGCTGTCGGGAGTGACCGAGTGGATCAGGTAGACGTCCAGGTGCTCGCCCAATCGCGCTCGGGTTTCCCGGATCTGGCGGTCGAACACGGCGACGGCGTGTTCCTTGACCTCGTGCACGGGGATGCCCGAGGTCTGCCATTCCGCGGTGTAGGTGTAGCCCCATTTGCTGCCGACCGTCACCTCGGCGGCGGCCTCGGGCCGGGCCGTGAGCCATTCGCCCACGAACTCCTCCGCGCGGCCGTAGGAGCGGGCGGTGTCGAAGTACCGCACTCCGGCCGCCCATGCGGCGTCGAGCAGGGCGTGGGTCCGGGCGCGCAGGGCCGCCACCGTCCGGTCGGCGGGCAGGTCGAGGTCGCGGCCGAGCGTGATGTAGCCGGGCCGCCCGACCGCGGCCGTACCCAGGCCGAAGCGGGACATCGTCGAATCGCTGGCAGGTCCGGGAACACGGGAGGCGGCGGGCATGACAACGAGCTTTTCACGACGACCGGTTCCGGTGCGCGGCGCGTTCGTTATCGGAAGGGCACGGGGTCACCGCTCACGCCGGACTTGGTGTCGAAGCGCATGATCGTCCGGTCCGGCAGGGTGCTCGGTGTCCAGTCGGGCAGGTGGGGATCGCCGGTGCGGATGAAATTGATCCACGCCGAGTGCATGGTGTCGGCGAGGTCGCCGAATTCCACGCCCGCCAGGAACGGGGAGTTCGACCAGTTCCCGGGGTTGTCGAAGGTGAAGGGCAGGTCGAGGCAGTGGGGTGTGCCGAGCCTGCCGTCGTGGGCGGGAGTGCGGTAGTCGAATTGGTATGCCCACACGGGGCGGCCGCGACCAGCTCGTACGTCGGCCAGATTCACAGCGGGGACGCGGAACAGATCGTCCCCGATGAGTTGGATCAGCAAGTCCGCGGGCCGGGCGTCCGGGCGGGCCGCCGCGTAGGCGGTGTAGGCGTCCTCGGCCCGCTCGCCGAAGGTCTCGGTGAAACGGGTCAGGGCCTGCTCTTCGGTGATGGCCGCGTACATCGGGTGGAAGGCGAATCCGAAGGTCGCCTCGTCGGCCGTCCATCCGATCAGGATGTCCTTGTCGGTGACGTCGGCCAGCGCCTCGGCGGGGTGCCTGCGCACGGTGGCGTCGTCGAGCACCGGTAGATACGGCGTGGGCCAGTGTCCGAAACGCATGAAGGGACCGGCCATTTCGGGCAGGGAGGCGATCAGGCGTTCCGGCGGGAGCTCGCGCAGCTCGTCGATGCTGTCGACCCCGGCGGCCCGCAGTTGCTGTTCGGTGCGGGCGAGGGCGCCGGCGCGGTCGGGCAGTTCCAGGCCGAATGGCGGGCTCTGCAGGATCATTCGGCGAAACAGCGGGGCGGCCTCGGGATGGCAGGCGAGCGCGGCGGTGGAGAACGCGCCGCCGGACTGGCCCGCGACCGTCACCTGGCCGGGATCGCCGCCGAACGCGGCGATATTCTCGTGCACCCACCGCAGGGCCATCAACTGGTCGGTGAACCAGTAGTTGCCGGTTTCCGCACCGGTGTACAGATACCCGAGCGCACCGAGCCGGTAGTTGATGGTGACGACCACGAAATCGCCGTCACGGGCGAAGGTGTCGCCCGCGTAGTAGGGCAGTGACCCGGATCCGCTCAGGAATCCGCCGCCGTGGATCCAGACCAGGACCGGTCGTTTCCCCTCCAGCCCGGGGGTCCAGACATTGAGGGTGAGGCAGTCCTCGGAGAACGGCGGCTCGCCGTGTCGGCCGAGGACCGGGTCCGGGGCCGGGGCATACGGTTGCGGCGCGCTGGGGCCGAAATGCTCGGCGTCCCTGACGGTCCCGGCCCAGCCGGGGTGGGGCCGGGCCGGTTGCCAGCGCAGTTCCCCGACGGGCGGGGCGGCATAGGGGATCCCGCGGAACACCGCGAGCCCCTGCTCCCGGATGCCGCGCACCGCGTTGCCTCCCGGTTCGGCGATCGGCCTCATCGCTTGTGCCCCTTCATGAGTCGGTATCCCTTCCTCGATCGTGCTCATGCCCGGCGGTATCCCTCGAGCGTCGCGCCCCCATGACCCTGGAGAATCCGTACGCCGAATAGGGGAGCGTTGGCCAGTGCAGCGCCACCACTAATTGGGCAGGTCGAGGCCGGGGATTGCGGTGAGTAGTTGGTTGGGGGTTTCCAGTTGGGGGAGGTGGCCGGTGTGGGGGAGGAGGGTGAAGGTTGCGCCGGGGATGGCTGCGGCGTAGGCCTTTCCGTAGTCGGGGGCGACCATGCGATCGCTCTCGCCCCAGATGACGTGGATGGGTAGATCGATGGTGGATAGGCGGGTGGCCAGGGTCGGGTCGGTCATTGCCGGGCCGGTATAGCCGATCAGCGCGGCCACATCCGGGCTGGGGCCGGGGCCGCCGTCGGGTGGGGTGGGGGCCTTGTTCGGGTCGTGCCAGGAGAGGGCGCGGATTTCGGCGGTCGACTTGCCGCGGACGTCGGCCATCGGGTGGCCCTCGACTTCGATGCCGATGCCGTCGATGATTACCGCGCCGCTCACTCGGGGGCTGGACTGGAGGGCGATTTCGGCGGCGAGCCAGCCGCCGAAGGAGTTGCCGATCACGGTGACGTTGGTGAGGTCTAGTCGATCCAGTAGTGCGACATACGTTTTGGCGAGGGTTGTGACGTCGGTTAGTCCGGATGCCTTTGGGGTGCCGCCGAATCCGGGATGGGTGGGGACCAGTACCTGCGAGTGTGTGCGCTCGGCGAGCAGGTCGGCGAACGGGGTCATGGTGTCGACACCGCCGCCGCCGTGGAGTAGCAGGAAGGTTCGGGCGCGGTCGTAGGCGGCGACGGTGATCTTGACGGGTTCGGTGGAATCTGTTGCAAAAGTGTGGATTTCAGTAATGGCGGGCCGGAGGGTGGCGGCCGGGGCGGAAGAGCTCATGGAAGCGTCCTCTGTGCGATCGAATCTATGTAAGGAACCTTATATCAGGAAGCTTATATAAACAAGCTTCCTTCGAACGGATAGGATGACTGTCATGAGCTATCGCCCGGCCGAGGTGGGCCTGTCCGTCAAGCGGCTGCAGCACCGCCACCACCGCGCAATGAACAAAGCCCTGGCGCCGCTGGGGCTCTCGATCGTGCAGTGGGATACGTTGCGCCACTTGCATCGCAACCCCGAAGCGTCGCTGCACGACCTGGCCGTGCTGACCTTTCAGACCGATCAATCCTTCGGCTCGCTGGCCACCCGCATGGCCGATCGCGGCCTCATCGAACGCGTCCAGGGCCCGGGTCGCGCCGTGCGTCATCGCCTCACCGAGGAGGGCGAACGCCTTCGCGTCGAGGGTCAGGCGATCGCCGATGCGATCCTGAAGCAGTCCTTCCACGGCCTCTCGCAATCCGAACTCGACGCGCTCGGAGCGCTGCTGGAGAAGGTGCTCGCCACCGAGCTGGGTTGGTGATTCGCCGAAAGCATTGTGGCTCAACGGAATCGGTATGGACGCGATGGTCAGGGTTCGATGGTGACCTTGATGGCCTCGCCGCGCTCCACGATGCCGAAGGCGTCCAGGGCCTCGGCCAGCGGCAGGCGGTGGGTGATGAGGTCCTTGACCGGTACCCGGCCGGTGGCGATGTAGTCGAGTGCGCGCCGATTGTGTTCGGGCGCTGAGCCGTTGGCGCCGTGGATGTGGAGCTGGCGGTAGTGCACCACGTTGGAGTCGCAGGTGATGGTGGGATCGGTTTTGGGCAGGCCGCCGAAGAAGGAGATGCGGCCGTTGCGGGCGGCCATGGCGATGGCCTGCTCCTGGGTGATGTTGGCGGCGGTCGCGGTGATGATGACGTCGGCGCCGCGACCGCCGGTCAGCTCCAGGACTCGCTGCACGACATCGACTTCGGCGGCATTGATCACCTCGTCGGGCTGGACGGCGTGGGCCGACAGCTTCAGTCGATCGGCATTGACGTCGATGAGATAGACCGGGCCGCAGCGGTGCACGCCGCGCGCGATGCGGGTGTGCATGCAGCCGATAGGGCCCGCGCCGAAGATCACGACGGTGTCGCCCGGCTCGATCCCCAGCAATTCCTGGGCATTGATCGCGCACGCGAACGGTTCGGCGGCCGAGGCCTCGTCGTAGCCGACATTGTCGGGAATCCGGTTGAGGCCGTTCACCTTCAGCACCTGGCTGGGCACGATCATGTACTCGGCGAAGCCGCCGTCGTACTGGTAGCCGACCGAGGTCTGATTGCGGCACACCGCCATCCAGCCCTTGCCGCACTCGTGGCATTCCCCGCACGGCACCGCGGCGATCACCTGCGCGCGGTCGCCGACGCGCCAGTCGGCGCCGTAGCGTTCGTTCACCGCGGCGCCGACTTCCACGATCTCCCCGGCGATCTCGTGCCCGAGGGTGCGCGGCGGGGTGAGGTTCTGATGCCCGTTGTGGCGGATCTTCACATCGGTGCCGCAGGTCGAACAGTTGCGCACCCGCAGTTTGATCTCGTCCGGTGCGCAGTCCGGTTCGGCGATCTCCTCGAGCCGGATGTCCTCGGGTGCGTAGTAGCGCAACGCCTTCATGATCTTCCTTCCGCATTCCTGGCCGTGCCTCTTCTGGCCGGAGCCGTGCCTCTGCCTCACGGTAGCGCCAATCGGGCGTGAAGCCACATGTTTTCGCGCCCATTTATGCCCGATTGCTTGCGATCGTGCCCGAATCTGCGGTCTACTACTTCAGGAGATGTGGCCCGAGTCACATAGTCTTCGATATTGCTCAGAGGAAGTCAGCAAGATGTCTATCTCCCCACCGGAGTCCCGCGTCGGCGCACGGGTGCGCGTGCAGCGGGTCGGTTCATTCCTGTCGAACATGGTCATGCCGAATATCGGCGCGTTCATCGCCTGGGGCCTGCTCACGGCACTGTTCATCGAGAAGGGCTGGATCACCTCCCTCACCGGCGACCTGTTCGGCAAGCACAGCTGGGTCGCGCACATCGGCGGCTGGGGCGACTACGCGCACGGCGGCATCGTCGGCCCGACCATCACCTATCTCCTGCCCATCCTGATCGGATACACCGGCGGCAGAATCGTTTACGACACCCGCGGCGCCGTGGTCGGCGCGATCGCCACCATGGGCGTCATCGCCGGCACCGATGTGCCGATGTTCCTGGGCGCGATGATCATGGGACCGCTCGCCGGCTGGGTGATCAAGCGGCTGGATGGGTTGTGGGAGGGCCGGATTCGCCCCGGCTTCGAGATGCTGGTCAACAACTTCTCGGCGGGCATCGCGGGCGCGGTCCTGGCCACCGGCGGATTCTTCGGTGTGGGACCGGTGGTTTCGGCGTTCAGCCGGGCCGCGAGCAATGTGGTGAACTTCCTGGTCGACCACGGGCTGCTGCCCTTCACCTCGATCTTCATCGAGCCCGCCAAGGTGCTGTTCCTCAACAACGCGGTCAACCACGGTGTGCTGACCCCGCTGGGCACCACCCAGGCCGCCGAGAAGGGCAAGTCGATTCTGTTTCTGCTGGAGGCGAATCCGGGCCCGGGTCTGGGTCTGCTGATCGCGTTCTGGATGTTCGGCAAGGGCATGGCCAAGAGTTCGGCGCCCGGCGCGGCCATCATCCACTTCATCGGCGGCATCCACGAGGTCTACTTCCCGTATGTGCTGATGAAGCCGAAGCTGATCCTGGCCGCCATCGCGGGCGGCATGGTCGGCGTGTTCATCAATGTGGTGTTCGGCTCGGGTCTGCGCGCGCCCGCCGCGCCCGGGTCGATCATCTCGGTCTACGCGCAGACGGCCAGCGGCAGCTATGTGGGAGTCACGCTTTCGGTGCTGTGCGCCGCCGGAGTGTCGTTCCTGGTCGCCGCCGTGCTGTTGAAGACCGACAAGTCCTCCGGCGAAACGGATCTGGTGCAGGCCACCGCCAGCATGGAGGCCATGAAGGGCAAGCGGTCGGTCGCCGCCGCGGCATTGCTGGGCGCATCCGACGGGGCCGCCGCACCGGCCATCCGCAGCATCGTCTTCGCCTGCGACGCCGGCATGGGTTCCTCGGCCATGGGGGCGTCGGTGCTGCGCAAGAAGATTCGCGATGCGGGCTTCGGCGAGGTCAGCGTGGTCAACAAGGCCATCTCGAACCTCACCGATACCTATGACCTGGTGGTCAGCCACCGGGATCTGACCGACCGGGCGCGCACGAAAACCCCTTCGGCCCTGCATGTCTCGGTCGACGACTTCATGAACAGCCCGCGATACGCCGAGATCGTGGCGCTGCTGAGCGGCGCCGACGTCCCGGAACCCGTTGCGGCGGAACAGGAATCGAGCACCGACGTGCTGCCGCTGGACTCGATCGTGCTCGCGGGCGCGGCGGACACCAGCGCCGACGCCATCACCGAGGCCGGTGAACTGCTGCTGGCCGCGGGCGCGGTGGACCGGTCCTATATTCCGGCCATGCACGAGCGGGAGCGCCTGACCACCACCTATATGGGCAATGGACTCGCCGTCCCGCACGGCACCAATGAGGCCAAGGCCAGCATCCACCGGGTGGGGCTGTCACTGGTGCGCTATGCCCGGCCGATCGACTGGAACGGCAATCCCGTCGAATTCGTCATCGGCATCGCCGGGACGGGGGATGACCATCTCGTGTTGCTGAATCGGATCGCGCAGGTGTTCATCGACGAGGAGCAGGTGCAGCGCCTGCAGGCGGCGAGCACGCCCGCCGAGATCAAACAGGTGCTGGACGCCCGCGCCTGATCGGGGAGAAATATGGTCAGACACAAAACATCGTGAGCAAACATCGGTTTGGAGGATCAGCATGTACGCCGAGGAGCGGCAGCAGGCGATCGCCACCCTGGTCGGGCAGCTCGGCCGGGTGTCGGTCACCGACCTGGCCGAGCGCTACGACGTCACCAACGAAACCGTGCGCCGCGACCTGGCGACGCTCGACCGCATGGGCCTGGTGCGCCGGGTGCACGGCGGCGCGGTGCCCGCCGCCGCGCTGACCGCCCTGGAACTGGGCACCGCCGAACGCGAGCAGAGCCGCTCCCCGGAGAAGGATCGAATCGCCAAGGCGGCCTTGGAGTTCCTGCCACCTTCGGGCGGGAGCGTGCTGTTCGACGCGGGCACCACCACCGGGCGGGTGGCCGCGTTGCTGCCCGCCGACCGGGAACTGGTCACGGTGACCAACTCACTGCCCATCGCGACCCGGCTGTCCGGGCACCCCGGGGTGCAGGTCCACCTGCTCGGCGGGCGGGTGCGCGGATTGACCCAGGCGGCCGTCGGGCCGCAGACGCTGCGCGCACTCGGCGAGCTGCGAGTGGACGTCGCCTTCATCGGCACCAATGCCCTGACCGCCGGTCACGGACTGTCCACGCCCGACACCGACGAGGGCGCGGTGAAGCACGCCATGATCGTCACCGCGCACCGGGTGGTGGTGGTCACCGACTCCAGCAAACTCGGGCGCGAGGACTTCGTCCGCTTCGCCGGTCTCGACGATATCGACGTGCTGGTCACCGACCGCGAAGTGCCCGCACCACTGCGAAACGAGCTGGAACAGTTCGGAATCGACGTGGTGATCGCCTGATCGCGACGGTCATCGACCGAGGCGGGCTCCGATGCGGGTGATCAGTTCGGCGGTGCGGAAGGGTTTGGGGATGTAATCGCAGGCGCCCGCGGTCAACGCCAGATCGATGATCGCGGGCTCGGTTTCGGTGGAGACGATCATGACCGGTGCCGCGGAGGTCTGGCGCAGACGCAGGCAGACGTCGATGCCGGACAGGTCGGGCAGCAGGATTTCGAGCAGGATGAGATCGGGATGCCACTGCGGTGTGAGGTCCAGGGCCTGGGTGCCCGAGCCCGCGTGCAGGGCCTCGTATCCGGCGGCGGTCAGCACCAGCAGCGCCATCTCGGCGGTGGTGGCGTGCTGCTCGACGACGAGCACCCTGGATATCGGCTCGGGCCGGGACGGTGGGATCGGCCGGTGCGGGGCACGCGTGATCGAAAGCTGGTGAGTGTTCATGGGTTGCCCCCTGTCGACCGGATCCCCCGACCCGCTGTGTCGTCCCGTTCTCACCACAGTCCCGCTGGTCAATCAAACGACCGTCTGGTCTGTATAGGTCCCGGGTCTCGACGCTAAACCCAACAGCAATCGCTTGGCAACCCAAATGATGGAGTTGTCCGGCGTGCGTCAGGCTCTGTTCACCGGCCCGTGACTCCGCCGAGACCTTCGCCGCCCATCGTGATCCCACCGCAATCCGGACGGGTTGAGTTCAGAGCAAGGTGATGGGGTTGTCCGGGGTGCCGAGGGTGGCGATGAGGGCAGGGCGGTTGCCGGCTCGGACAGGCAGTTTGATGTCGAGGGCTTGAAGGCGGTGCGTCACCTGGTCAGGGTTGGGGTGGACCGCTTCGAAGGACTGCAGGGGTACGACCGGGAGTTCGTTGGCGGGGTGGTCGGTGGTGCCCCAGTCGATGAGTGCCGGGACCACCTGGGTGGGGACGGAACTGTCGGGGAAGGTCAAGCGCCAGCGCAGGATTCGGCCGTCGGGGGTGGAACGGGACAGGTCCGAGGCGTCGCCGGGGTCGTATCCGGCGCTGCGTGCCGCGGCGATCGCGGCGTCGATGTCGGTGACGCGCACCAGCCAGGCCGCCAGGCGGGCCTCGGTCAGGGTGTCGATGCCGAACGGGCGCGGCTGCTCCGGCTCGGGTTGCTCCGGATCCGGGCCGATGATCTCGAGGTATCCACCGTCTCCCAGTCCGAGCAGGTAGTTGCGCGTCCCGCGGCCGGGATGGATGCCCCCGGGCACGGGCTCGACGCCCACCAGCCGCGAAACCCCGGCAACCGTCCCCGCGAGGTCCGGCGTCGCCAGGACCAGATGATCAAGTTCGCTCACACCACGACGCTAACGAGCCGGGCCCGTTCGAAACACCATTGGACTCAGGCCGAGCGGGACAGGCCGCCGTTGCGCCATTGGCGCGGGGCGATTCCGTTGTGGTGGCGGAAAATTCTGGTGAAGTAGCCGGGGTCGGAGAGGCCGATGCGGCGGGCGATCTCGGCGATGGGGAGGTCGGTGTCGGCGAGGAGGCGGCGAGCCTCGGTCATGCGGCGCTCGGTGATCCAGTCCTGGACGGTGCGGCCGGTGCGGCGGCGCACGACGGTGGTGAGGTGGCCCGGGGTCAGGCCCACCGCCGCCGCGACGTCCCGGAGGGAGAGGGGCTCGGTGTGGCGCTGGTCGATCACCTCGAAGACCTTGGCCAGCAGGGGTTCTCCGCTGCGGCGCAGGTCGCCGACCACGTCGGCGGCGAGGCGGGTCACGTCGATCAGCAACAGGGTGAGGTGGGCCAGGGCGGCTTGCCGGTAGCCGTCGGCGCGCCGGGTGAGTTCGGCTTCGATGGACTCGATCGTGCTGTCCCAGAACGCTTGTCGGGACTCGGGGAGGTCCAGGCGCAGCAGGCCGCCGGCATTCCCGTGGACGAAGGGGAACAGCAGCGGGTGCGCGCGCCAAGCGGGCCACGGCGCGCGGCCGTCGGGCCCCAGTGCGGCAGGATCGAAGTACACCCCGACGCCGTCCTGAATCCCGTGCAGGGCAGGCGATTCGACGGCTTGCCCCGGCGCGACCAGATACACGACGCGGGAGTCGGGGGCATACATCAGGACCGGGAACGCGTGAATGTGTGGCCGGTCGCCGCCGGGCCGCTCGTGACCGGCGGTGTGCAATACCGCGACCGGCGACGAGCCGAGGCCGGTCCGGTACTCGTACACCGGAACCCCGTGCTCGTGTCGCACCAGTCGCGCCGCATGGCTCATGAAACCGAAGATAGTCCCGATATCGCGAACTATCACCCAATTACCGTGGCAGCAGGACATTCACCATGGACCTATGACCAAACTTAGTCCTCAAACCCTCAGCCGCCGATTGGGAAATCGGCACGACTACATCCCGGCCGCCGGATTCGACTTCCTGTTGCCGAGCTACGACCTCCTGACCCGCCTGCTCGGCGCACCGGCGGTGCATGCCGAGCTGGTCGCAGGGGCCGAGCTCGCCGATGGTCAGCGGGTGCTCGACATCGGTTGTGGCACCGGGAATCTCACCCTTCGTGCCAAGCGATCCCAGCCGGGAGCCGAGGTGACCGGTTGCGATCCCGACACGTTGGCGCTCACCCGGGCACAGCGAAAGGCGCACGGCGATATCCGATTCGAGCGCGGCTACGCCCAGGATCTGCCCTATCCGGACGCGACCTTCGACCGGGTGCTGTCGGCGCTGATGCTGCATCACCTCGACCCCGGCACGAAGGCCGCGGCCATCGGGGAAATGCGTCGTGTCCTGCGCCCCGGCGGCCAACTCCACCTCGCCGACGTCGGCGCCGATCAGCTCCCGCGGTTGCTTCGCGACGCCGGTCTGTCTTGCGAAACGATCGTCACGGCGCGGCACGGCGGCCTCGGTCGGGTCACCTACCTCCGTGCCCGACCGGCGTGAGACCCGGCCCGACGACCCGGCGAGTCAGTCCGGAAGATTCGGTGCCGCGTTCTGATGCTGCGTGGCACCGTTCTCGTCGCCGGAGTGGGATCGGCCGACCATGACCTCCCCGTCCCTCGTGACGAGCTGACTCTCCGATTCCCGCATGGATTCCGACCAGCCGGTGTCGGTGAGGGACACCGGCTGACCGTCCACCTCGACGGTGCCGGTGAGATACCTGGTCACCCCGGATTCGTCGCCCTGGTGCCGGCCGGAGGGGGCGATCAGCAGGTGGTCGTGCTTCCGATCGCGCCCGCCGTGCAGACGAGCACGTAGCCGGCCGCCATGACGAGGATTCCGGCGGTGGTCAGAATGAGTGTGGGCCAGCCGATTCTGCGATGATTCGCCCACAGCCAGATCATCAGTGCCAGTCCGACCGCGAGCATGGCTGTCGCGCCGGTGATCTGGATATTGTCGACGATCGCGTAATCCCGGTCGCGGCGCGCGGCACTGCCGTGTACCGCGACGTCGCAGTAGTCGCCGTTGGCGGGGGTGATCAGGTATCCGCCGAGGTAGATCGCCGGACCGAGGAAGACTGACCCGAGAATGTAGAGCACCGAGAACAACACGGGCCGGTTCTTGATCATGCCGTCGAGGTTAGCCATCGACCGTGGGGATTCCGTGGTTGTCGGGTGGAGATCAAAGCTCCATAAGAACTGATGTCATATGCCCTCGCTCGTGGCGCCCGACCCGTTAGCGTGGTTCACGAACAGAGTTCGGCGAACAGGAGTTCTGGATGTATCCCGGTGCGTATGTCTCCCGGTTCCCGGATAAGCCCGCCGCCGTCCTCGCCGGTACCGGTGAGGCGCTGAGCTATCGGGAGTTGGAGGAGAATTCCGCGCGGCTGGCGCGGTATCTGTACGAGGCCGGGCTGCGACGGGGCGATCACCTGGCGCTGTTGGCCGACAATCACCCGCGGGTATTCGAGATCTATTGGGCCGCACTGCGCTCCGGGCTGTACATCACGGCGGTGAATTGGCACCTCGCGCCCGCCGAAGTCGCCTACATCGTCGAGGATTGCGGGGCCGAGGCGCTGATCGTGGCCGCGTCGCTCGGGAAGACCGCCGAGCAGATCTCCGACGCCACGCCCGGTGTTCGGATCCGGCTGTCCTATCACGGGCAGGTGCCCGGGCATGAATCCTATGAACGGGCTTTGGATTCGGTGTCGTCGGAACCGTTGCCGAGCCAGCCGCGCGGGGCCGACATGCTGTATTCCTCGGGAACCACGGGGCGGCCCAAGGGAATCAAGCCGCCGCTGCCGGAGTTCGCGGTGCACGAGCCGGGGGACACGTACACCGCGGTATTCGGTCCGATGTACGGATTCGGAACGGACACCGTGTATCTGTCGCCCGCGCCGATCTATCACGCGGCCCCGCTACGGTTCGCCGGAGTGGTGCAGGCGCTGGGTGGGACCGTGGTGCTGTTGGACCGCTTCGACGCCGAGCGGGCCCTCGCAGCCATCGAACGCCATCGGGTGACGCACAGCCAGTGGGTGCCGACCATGTTCGTGCGAATGCTCAAGCTGGACAAGAAGACTCGTGAGCGCCATGACCTGTCCAGCCTGCGGGTCGCGATCCATGCCGCCGCGCCCTGCCCGGCCGAGGTGAAGCGGGCGATGATCGACTGGTGGGGACCGGTGCTGTACGAGTACTACTCGTCCACCGAGGGCAATGGCGCGACCTTCATCTCCAGTGCGGAATGGCTGCGCAAACCCGGTTCGGTGGGCCGGGCCGGGGTGGGCGCGATTCACATCTGCGCCGACGACGGCACCGAATTGGAGACCGGCGCAACCGGACTCATCTATTTCGAACGCCCGGACACGCGGTTCGAATACCACAACGACCCGGTGAAGACCGCCGAGACACGGCATCCGGCCCACGAGGACTGGTCCACCACCGGCGATATCGGCTATGTGGACGAGGACGGCTACCTGTTCCTGACCGACCGCAAGGCCTTCGTGATCATCTCGGGCGGAGTGAACATCTACCCGCAGGAGATCGAGAACTGCCTGATCCCGCATCCGAAGGTGTTGGACGCGGCGGTGATCGGCATTCCGGACGAGGAGATGGGCGAGTCGGTCCTGGCCGTCATCCAGCCCCTGGACGCGGCCGACGCCGGCCCCGAACTCGCCGCCGAACTGCGCGAGCATCTCCGCGACCGGATCGCCGGATACAAGATCCCGCGCCGCTTCGAATTCCTCGACGACCTGCCCCGCACACCGACCGGCAAGCTCGTCAAAGCCGCACTGCGCGAACGCTTCCGGTGACCCGCGAACGCGCCGGATCGGTAGGGTGGAAATCGTGATTACGCTCAAGAAAGAAGACGGGGCCGCGGATCTCGCGGGGATCACCAAGATGAGTGTGGGGGTCAGCTGGGATCCGTCCGCCGGAACCAGCGGCGGGCTGCTCGGCATCGCGCGCCGCAAGAAGGGTGTCGATCTCGACCTGATCGCCGTTCTCATGCAGGGTTCGGATCCGGTGCGTTTCGCCGGGCTGGATTCCCTCGATCCGCTCGGCAACGGGTCGGTCGCGCACACCGGTGACGAGCAGACGGGCGCGGCCTCCGGCGATGACGAGACCGTGCATGTCACCTTCGCGAACGTGCCCACCGCCATCACTTCGATCATCTTCGTGGCGGCCGCCTTCAAGAAGGGCAGCTCCTTCGAGAAGGCCAACAACATCTCCTTCAAGATCTACGACGCCAGCGGCGGCAGCACCCAGCAGGTCGCCGACATCTGGCCGTCACTGCTGGGCGCCGACAACGCCAACGCCATCTGCCGAGCCTTCCGTAACGGCGCGAACTGGCAACTGGAAGTGCTCGACCGCAAGGGCAAGGTCAAGCAGGGCGACATGCAGGCCCTGCTGCAATTCGCCATGCAGTGACGCCGATCCGGAGTATCTGGGAGATGATGAGGAGGACTGATCCGATTCCCTGGAGGGCTGGCACGATGACGGCGGCGCGTGAGGTTCCCGATCCGTGGTCGGGATCGCGTGCGGCCACGCACTGGGTGCCCGCACGCGGTTTGGCCAATGGGTTGAATGCCCGGGCGTGGGGTGTGCTGGCGGATCTGCCTGAATCTCAGGTCTACCGAGTGCTTTTCGCGCTCATCGACGCCGGGATCGCCGGTTATGTGCTGCCGGTGCGCGCGACCGTGCTGGAGCCGGGCGATCCGGAACTCGTCTGGCGGCTACGGGTCGACATCTCGCGATTCCGCGCGCGGAGGATCTGCTGATGGAACTGATGCGTTACGCCCGGCCGCGCCGCTCGCAGCCTCCGGCCCGGAAGCGTCGCCGCCGTCGGCGCGTGCCCCTGGTTCGCGAGTCGTCGTAAGGGATCCGGCGATTCAACTGCTGCCCTCCCGGTCCTCCAGCCCGACCGCGTCGGTGAGTTCGCGGCGGTGCTTTTCCAGTTCGGGGTATTCGGCGCTGAGTTCGCCCATGAAGTCGGCCAGGGCGTCGCTGATGGCGTTGAGTTTGGCCTGAATGGCGGCGTCGCTGCGGCTTTGAGTGTTCTGCAGCAGCGCCACCAGCAGGAAGGTGATGATGGTGGTGGCGGTGTTGATCACCAGCTGCCAGGTGTCCACGCTGCGGACCACCACGATGGACGGTATCCAGATCAGCACCAGCGCCACACAGAACACGAAGAATCCCGCGCGCGAGGCCCGTATTGCCGTGGCGGTGGCGAACCGGTCGAACACCGTCAGGCGCGGGAAATTCTCGGGTGTCCGTGGTTGCCCGCCGCGTTGGTCATCGCTGTCGACATGCCTCATGTCGCCACCTCCTGATCAGGGTAGATAGGGCGAGAGATAGGGGACGGTCTCGGCGACGTGGGTCGCGGCGACGCCCGCGCCGATGCCGGCGAAAAACCACATGTCCGGGGTGCGGGTGAGTTTGCCGACGACATAGGCGGTGTAGGGGCCGCCGGTGAGGGCGTAGCGGGCGACCTCGAGGCGGGACGCCGCGTCGGTCACATGACAGTAGGCATTCGGAATATCGGTGAACGGCCTTGCGGTGTAGGAACTTACGACGAACATGACGGCGGAGACCGAGGGCGCGATGCGGGGGATGTCGATGATGATCGTCTCGTTGTCGCCGAGACCTTCACCGGTGAGATCGTCGCCGGAATGGCGCACCGAGCCGTCCGCGGAGGCCAGGTGATCGTAGAAGACGACATCCACGAGCTGATCCGAGCTGAACAACAGCGCCGCGAGATTCAGATCGAACCGGTTCGTCACGGCGGTGCGCTGGTCCAGTCCGAGGTCGACCGACGGCAGCGAAGGCTCCCAACCGAGCCCCACGGCGAGGCATTCGAGTGGCGCGCCCTCGGCGCTGCACAGCGGAACCGACATCAGCCTTCCCTTTCCAGGACCGGATGGCTGTTTCCGGCGTGCCCGTTCGCGGGCCGGTGAAACGTGCTGCGGCTAGCCCGGGTTGATCTGCACGGGCTGGGAGGTGGGGGTGGCGGGCGGCGGGGGCGGATCCTCCGGCACGGTCGCTGTGTCGGCGACGGGCGGAAGGACTCGACGGTGCTTGCGTGAATTCCACCAAGCGCGAACCTGCGACAGGCGGGTGGCTCGGGCGGGCCAGAACTCTTGGACGCTGGCATTGAATTCGGCGCCCAGAATGATGGCGAAGGCCAGGAAGAACGTGAACAGCAGGAACGCGATGGGGGCGGCCAAGGCGCCGTAGGAGATTCCGGTCTTGGTGATCCAGGCCAGGTAGCGGCGCAGGCCCTCGCTGGCGGCCATGAAGAACACGCCCGCGACCAGAGCGCCGCCGAAGAGCCGGTGCCAGGGGAGGGTGCGGTGCAGGGCCATCTTGTAGAGGAAGGTCAGGCCGACGATCAGGAGCAGGCCGGTGGCGGGGTAGTAGAACGTGTCGATCAGCCGCAGGCCGGGTTCGCGCCAGGCGTGGGGGAGGACGCGGCCGATGATGGTCGGCCCCAGGGCGATCAGGGGCAGGATCAGGACGGCGATCAGCAGGAAGCCGACGTAGAGCAGCAGCGCGAAGATGCGCTGCCAGACGGGGTGGCGGGCGGTGGCCTGGCCGTGCGCGGCGGTGATGGCGTCGACGAAGGTGGCCATGGCCGAGGAACCGGCCCACAGGGACAGCACGAATCCGACCGAGACGACACCGCCGTGGCCGCTGTGCAGGACGTCGTTGACCGTCGGCTGGACCAGGCTGTCGACCACGCTGGGGCTGAACGCCTTCCGCGCGAAGCTGACGATCTTGGACTGCACGATGCTCACCGTGTCCGGACCGAACCAGTGGCCGACATAGCCGAGGCTGCCCAGCAGTCCGAGCAGCAGCGGGGCCAGCGACAGGGTCTGCCAGAAGGCGGCCGCGGCGGATTTGTTGAAGATCGAATCGTCCCAGGCCTTCACCGCGACGTGCACGACGAGTTGCCGGATGCGACCCCAACGGGTGGCGGCGAGCACGACGGGCGTTGCGGGCGCGGGCGCGTCGGCGTGTTGCGGAGAGTCGTCGGGCGCGTTCATCGTGGCCTAAGCATCGCCTACCAGCGGTTCGAATGGGAGCGGACCCGCAATGTGTCGTGGCGCACTCGAAGGGGCTGTGTCGGATTGGAAAGCTGTCGGGTTCGATCGCTACTCTCTACCGAGTGACTTCGGGTGGTGGCGGTTCGTTACGTGCATGGCAGCGCAGGGCACTAACCAAGTATCTGACGACCAAGCCACGCGATTTTCTTGCCGTTGCGACTCCGGGCGCCGGTAAGACAACCTTCGCGTTGCGGGTGGCTGCCGAATTGTTGAACGACCGCACGGTCGATCAGGTGACGGTGGTCGCGCCCACCGAGCACCTCAAACACCAGTGGGCGGCCTCGGCCGCGCGCAACGGGATTCAGCTGGACTCGAACTTCTCGAACTCCACCGGCTCCACCTCCTCGGACTATCACGGTGTCGTGGTGACGTACGCGCAGATCGCGTCGCACCCGTTCAAGCACCGGGTGCGGACCGAGAACCGCAAGACGCTGGTGATCATGGACGAGATCCACCACGCCGGTGACGCCAAGAGCTGGGGCGAGGCCGTCGAGGAGGCGTTCAGCGACGCCACCCGCCGCCTGCACCTGACGGGTACCCCGTTCCGCAGCGATGATTCGAAGATCCCGTTCATCACCTACGAGGTCGACGAGTCCGGTTTCGAGAAGTCGCGCGCCGACCACACCTACGGCTACTCCGAGGCGCTCGCCGACGGCGTCGTCAGACCGGTCGTGTTCCTCGCCTACTCCGGTGAGGCGCACTGGCGCGACAGCGCGGGCGAGGAGTACTCGGCCCGCCTCGGCGAACCCCTCAACGCGGAACAGACCGCGCGCGCCTGGCGCACCGCCCTCGATCCCGCCGGTGACTGGATGTCGAAGGTGCTGCAGGCCGCCGACACCCGCCTGCGGCAGCTGCGCGCCACCGGCATGCCCGACGCGGGCGGCCTGGTGATCGCCACCGACCAGGACAAGGCGCGCGACTACGCCGAACTGCTGGAACACATCTCGGGCACCAAACCGACCATCGTGCTCTCCGACGATCCGGACTCCTCCGGGCGGATCAGCGAGTTCAGCGCGAACACCGATCCGTGGATGGTCGCGGTGCGCATGGTGTCCGAAGGCGTCGACGTGCCGCGTCTGGCCGTCGGTGTCTACGCGACCAGCGCCTCGACGCCGCTGTACTTCGCGCAGGCCATCGGCCGCTTCGTGCGTGCCCGTAAGGCCGGTGAGACCGCCAGCGTCTTCCTGCCCTCGGTGCCGGTGCTGCTGGATCTGGCCGCGCAGCTGGAATTGCAGCGCGACCACGTCATCGGCAAGCCGCACCGCGAGGCCAACGCGCTCGAGGACGAACTGCTCATCGACGCCAACAAGCAGAAGGACGAACCGGGCGAGGAGGAGAAGAAGTTCATCGCCCTGGCCGCCGACGCCGAACTCGACCAGGTCATCTACGACGGCGACTCCTTCGGCACCGCCACCTTCTCCGGCAGCGACGAGGAAGCCGACTACCTCGGCATCCCCGGCCTGCTCGACGCCGACCAGATGCGTGCCCTGCTCCGCGAACGCCAATCCCGCCAACTCCAGGAACGCAGCGCCATCGCCGCCGCCCCGGCCGGCCCCGCGGTCGAGGCCGCCGCCGAACGCGCCGCCACCTCCGACCGCCTCTCGGAATTGCGTCGCGAACTCAATTCCCTGGTAGCCATGCACCACCACCGCACCGGCAAACCCCACGGCGTGATCCACGGCGACCTACGCCGCGAATGCGGCGGCCCCCCAACCGCTCTCGCCACCGCCGACCAGCTGACGGAGCGCATAGCCGCCCTCCGCCGCCTCTGATCCACCGAGCGGCGCGGGAATCACACGATTTCCAGCTCCACCTCGACCGGATCGCCGACGGTCAGTCCCTCGGCGGTCCGGACAGCCTTCTTCATCGGCAGCACATAGGTCCCGCGCTTGCCGTCGGGAAAGATCGAAGTCGACCAGCGACTGCTACCCACGGTCACCTTGACCTTGATCGACCCGAATCCCGCTGCGGTATGCCCGAACCGCTCCTCGATTTCGTCGGCGACGGCCTCGGGCAGGCTCACGAAGAACCAGGACGCCTGCGCCTCCCACTCCCAGAGCTCAGCCGTAAACGAGTACTCGCGGTTCGCCATACCGCCGACCGTATCGCTCACGACCGACAGATCAGCGAGTGAAATAGCGGGCGGGGGAGACGCCGACCTCGCGATGGAAGGCGGCGACGTAGGCGCTGGGGGTTGCGTAGCCGACGCGTTCGGCGATCCGGGCGACAGGTAGGCCGGAGGCCAGGAGGGGCAGGGAAGCGGCCAGTCGGAGCTGGGTTCGCCACTGGCCGAAAGTGATTCCGGTCTCGGCCAGGAAGCCGCGGGCCAGCGTGCGCGGGCTGGTGGCGACCGCCTTGGCCAATTGGGCGAGGGTCCGCTGATCGCCGGGGTTGGCGCGCAGCAGTTCCACGACACCGCGAATGCGCGGATCCTCCGGTGCGGGCGCGCCGATGGGGATGACATCGACCGGATCGAGCAGGTCGAAGATCACCGCTTCGGCCCGTTCCCGCTGGTCGGGGGAGGTGGCGTCCGACGTCAGATGCAAGAACAGTTCATGCATGAGCCTGCCCACCCGCAGCATGGTCGGAACGAGATAGGCCACTGGCGAGCGCTCCGGCGTCAGAAAGATGCCGTGCATGATCGCGCCTTCGAGGGTGCCGGTGCGATGCCGTGTGCCGCCCGGAATCCACAGCGCGCGTGTCGGCGGCAGCACCCAGTGCCCGCCCGCCGTCTCCACCGTGAGCACTCCCCGTGCCGCCCAGGCGATTTGATGCTGCGGATGCTCATGCTCGTCGAACCAGTGCCCGGCGGGCAGTGTCCCAGCCCCGAACACCATGGCGGTCGGGCCGGACGGCGCGCTGAGCACCTGCGTCGGACCCTCGGGTACGTGTGATGGGCCCCCGGACAGCGGCGCTCGACCGGCGAGCACCGACCCCTGACCGTTTCGCGACATGATTTGTCATCGTAGTCTGTGGTGGTCATGTCAGCGGCTGCATAGCGTTTCGGCTATGGCAATGAACTACTTCCACCAGGTGCTCTGCCGCTCGAGCGTGTGGGAGCGCGCCAGCGCCACCCGCATCATCCCCTGGGCGCTGAACGGCCTCGATCTCGGCGATCAGGCGCTCGAAGTCGGCCCCGGCTATGGCGCGAACATCAGTACCCTCCGTGCCCGCGTCCCCGAACTCACCGGCTTGGAAATCGACCCGGCCCTCGTCGCCCGCCTCCGTACCCGCCGCTCCGACCTGCGCGTCATCGAGGGCGACGGCACCGCGATGCCCTTGCCGGACAAGGAATTCAGCTCGGTCGTCTGCTTCACGATGCTCCACCACGTCCCGTCCCCGGCTCAGCAGGACGATCTCTTCGCCGAAGCCTTCCGTGTCCTCCGCCCCGGCGGCGTCTTCGCCGGTAGCGACGGCCTGGACCGCTTGGCTTTCCGCCTCATGCACATCGGCGACACTTGCGTCCCGGTCCCGCCCGCCACCCTCACGGACCGCCTGACCCGCACCGGTTTCGCCGATGTCGAGATCGACACCGGCGCAACCATGTTCCGCTTCCGAGCCCGCCGCCCCTGACCGGCCCACGGCACCCACGGCCAGGCCGTGTCGATCACGACCGGGCGCGTCGATGGCCGCGGTCAGATGCCGACGTTGGCCTTCTGACCGGGATCCGGGAAGTCTGTGGCCCTCAGCCGAAGTAGACGGCCGGATCCAGTGCGTCGATGGGTGTCCAGCGGGGAACTGAGGCCGGGGCTTCGTCGGCCGTCTCGGGTGGGGCGCTGCGGTAGCCCTGGAGATCCAAGGCGAGCCACGGGGTTTCGTCGATGAGGCGGATTACCGCGTAGCAGGTGGCGAGCATGTGGAGGCAGCGGGCATTGCGGGCTCGGCAGGAGCAGTCGGTGCCTGCGAGGATCGGGGCCACTGAGATCCCGGCTGCGACCACTGCGGCGTGGAGTTCGTCGCTGAGGGTGATGGTGTCGGCGGGGATCACGGTGGCGAGGGCGTCGATGGTGGTGCGGGGCAGCGTTGTCAGTTCCAGGTGGGTGACCGATGCCTCGGAGCCGCGGTGGATGCGGGCACGGACCACATTGCCTTCGATGTCGATTTGGACGCCGTTGTTGCGGGCGATGCTGCGGGCGCGGGGGAGGAGGGGCTCGGGTTTGGTGAGGTTGAGGGGTTCGGCGAGGCGGACCCAGTCCTTGCCCCAGGCGGTGTATCCGAATTCGTTGTCGGCCATGTCAGTTTCCCCGCTTCCGGCGCAGCAGTTCCATGAGTCGTTCGTCGTCGAGGCGGGCGAGTTCGGCGACGCCGGCGGCGTCGGTGAGGTCGGTGAGGGCGGATTTGCGGTCGTGCATGCCCGCGATGTGTTCCTCGATGGTGGTGCCCGAGGTCAGGGTGGTGACGGTGACGGTGCGGGTCTGGCCGATGCGGTGGGCGCGATCGGAGGCTTGCGCCTCGACGGCAGGGTTCCACCAGCGGTCGAAGTGGACGACGTCGGCGGCGCGGGTCAGGGTCAGACCGGTGCCCGCGGCCCGCAGGCTGAGCACCAGGACCGGTGGGCCGTCGGGTGATTGGAAGTTCGCCACGATCTCGCCGCGCTGTTGCTGGTCCAGCCCGCCGTGGAAGAACGGCACCGTCACCCCGAACTCCTCGGCGCAGTGCCGGACCAGCAGCTCACCGGTCCTGCGGTACTGGGTGAAGATCAAGGTGGGCGCGTCGTTGTCGAGGTTGCTGGCCAGGATGTCGGAGCAGACATCGAATTTCCCGGAGCGCCCGAGCAATTCGTCCAGCTCCCCGGTGATCAGCCCCGGGTGATTGCACACCTGCTTGAGCTCGGTCAGCACCGCCAGCACCCGCGTGTGCCGCTGCGCACCCGAGCCGAAGCCCGCCGCCTCGGCCTGGTCGAGCAACCGGTCGTAGAGCTCCTCCTGCTCCGCGCTCAGGTCGCACACCAGATCGGTGTGGATCTTGGCGGGCAGCGCGGCCGCCACCTGGGACTTGCGGCGGCCCAGCACAACCGGCTCCAGCGCGTCGCGCAACCGCAGCACCGCGTTCGCCGACCCCTCGGTGATCGGCCGCACGAACCGCCGCCGGAACTGCGCCTTGTGTGTGAACTCCTGCGGCACCACCAGATTCAGCAGCGCCCACAGCTCGTCGAGATGGTTCTCCACCGGCGTGCCGGTCAACGCGATCCGCGCGTCCGCCGGAATATCCCGCGCCGCCTTCGCCACCTGGGTGCGCGGATTCTTCAGCACCTGCGCCTCGTCGAAAACCACACTCGCCCAGCGTTGCCCGGCCAGCGCCTCCCCGTGCCCGCGCAGCGTCGGATACCCGGTCACCACGATGGTCCCCGCCTCCGCCTGCGGCGCGTCCCCGCCCCGCCAGGCCACCGCCCGCAGTCCGGGCGCGAACCGTTCGATCTCGTGCGCCCAGTTGCCCACCAGCGAGGTCGGGCACACCACGAGTTGCGGTCCGTCCCCGGCCTTCCCGAGCAGATACCCGATGGCCTGCACGGTCTTGCCCAGGCCCATCTCATCGGCGAGCACCGCACCGCCGTGCGCCGCGGTGGCCTCCCGCAGCCAGGTGATGCCCCGTGCCTGGTACGGCCGCAACTCGGCCTTCAGGCCGGACCGCAGTTCAGCGGCGAGCGCGACGGTCTCCCGCAGCGCCCGCAGCGCGCGTCCCGCCGACACGACGGCGGTCCGGGTCGCGTTCGGCACGGCATGCGCGGCCGCGGGCAGCAGCCGCGTCTCGACGTCCGTCTCGAGCGCCTGACGTAGTAGATGTATCGATTCCCCCGGATTTTCGATAGCGATAGCACATAACCGTTCCGGTTCCACGAGAGCGCATTCCACGTCCGTGACGCCGATTCCGTCACGGCCCGGAACGGCCAGGGCGAGGGTCTCCACCTCGCCCACGCCCTTCGGCGCGCGCCCGGTGGCGTGGCCCGTCCACGTCCAGAGCGCGATCATATGTCGATCCTGCAGGTAGGTAGCTTGCGAGGTCTGCGGCACCCATCCGTTGTACTAGCCCGATCCGGCCGTGTGCACATGACGCTTCTCGCGTTGCGCACAGCCGGTTTCGCGTGTCTTCGGTCACGGATGTGGCAGACCGCACAATGAGACGGTCATCGCTATGACCGAATCCACCCCTGGCACAGCAACAGCGGGCGACCTGCTGGTCGCCCGCTGCCGGGTTTTCTGTTGGGAAGATTCAATTGTCGAGCGGGCTCCCCGGAGTACGTGCCGTCCCTCCGGGTTGGAGGAGCTGTTAAAGCGCCGGTGCCGACTCCGTGTCGATCACGGCCTCGAGCGCACGAAGTCGGTCCATGTGCTCATTGGCGTGATGCTGGCAGAAGAGCAACTCTCCACCTGCGGGCAAGGTCGCGCGCACTCGCGCGGCTGCACCGCAGCGGTCGCAACGGTCGACCGCGGTCAGTGGGGTGCTTGTCAGGGTTCCTGGCATGACTCCTCCGTCCTGGCTCCTGGTGCTCGCACACCATTCGCCTGGTGTGGGGGCCCGCGGACCATTCCGCGAACCTCGCTACCGCTACTTCCCAGCAGTGGCTGATGACTACTCTGTCAGACGTTCGGGGAGAGGTCTTTGTTCCCGTTGAGTTTCCCGTGTGTTTTCTGTAACACGACCTGGGATTTCGCTGAAAGCGAACAGGTCCTGGGAATCGGTCCCCAGCTCTGACCTAAAACGACAGGGAGCGCGACATCTCCTGTTCGAACACGCTGATCGAGTTGTCTACCGGGAGACTACCCGCGCCCGCCGACACTCACACTCCGATTGGTTCTTGTGGCCGGGAGGCCAGCAAACCGTAATCAAGGCGGCTGGATCAGAGACCTGGCCGCGACGTACTTGACCTCGCCACACGTACCGGCGTGCATACGGTACCGGGGTAGGCGGGTCGGCGGCTGTTCGCCGAACGCGAACAGCCGCGAACCTCAGAACCAGGACTCGTCGAGCTCGGTCAGGGTGCGATCGCCGGAATCGAGCAGGTCGAAATGCGGTGTGGTGCGGGGGAGTTCCCAGCGGAAGAAGTACCGAGCGGCCAGTCTCTTGCCTTGCAGGAATGCCGCGCGATCCCGGTGCCGGCCGTCGCTCGCGGGCAGCCGGTGCGCGGTCACGGCCTGCTCCAGCCAGATCCAGGCCAGCACCACATGGCCGAACGCCTCGAGGTAGACCGCCGAATTGGTCAGCGCCGCCTCGGGATTGCCGTCGCGCCACAGGCCCGCCGTGGTGGTCGCCAGGCGGGTCGCGGCCGCCTCCAGGGCGTCCGCGTACCCGCCGAGCTCGGCGTCGCCGGTGGCGCGGGCCTGCGCGATGCTCGCGGTCATGGTCTCGAGCAGGGCGGCCAGGGCCGCGCCATTGTCCAGGGTGACCTGGCGGCCCAGCAGATCCAGGCTCTGAATCCCGTGGGTGCCTTCGTGAATCGGATTGAGCCGATTGTCGCGGTAGTGCTGTTCCACGTCGTAGTCACGCGTGTAGCCCGCCCCGCCGTGGATCTGGATGGCCAGGTCGTTCGCGGTCAGGCACCACTGGCTCGGCCAGGACTTGGCGATGGGGGTGAGAATGCGCAGCAGGGTGCCCGCCCGGGCCCGCTCGGATTCGGTTGCCGCGGTGCGCTGTTCGTCGACCAGCCGGCCGCAATACAGCTGCAGCGCCAAAGCGCCTTCGGCATAGGACTTCTGGGCCAGCAGCATGCGGCGGACATCCGGGTGCTCGATGATCGGCACCTGCGCGCCGCCGCGCGCGGAGACCGGGCGGCCCTGCGGGCGGCTGCGCGCGTACTCGAGGGACTTCAGGTAGCCGGTGTAGCCCAGGGCCGTGGAGGCCAGGCCGACGCCGATGCGGGCCTCGTTCATCATCGTGAACATCTGCGCCAGACCGTGATTGGGCTCGCCCACCAGGTACCCGATCGCGCCGGGCTCCCCGCCGGGGGTGAAATTGCCGTCACCGAAGACGGGCGCGGTATTGACCGTGCCGCGCCAGCCCATCTTGTGATTGATGCCCGAGAGCGCGACATCGTTGCGCACGGTGGGCTTTCCGTCCGCGTCGGGCAGGAACTTCGGGACGATGAACAGCGAGATGCCGCGGGTGCCCTCCGGCGCGCCCGGAATGCGGGCCAGCACCAGATGCACGATGTTCTCCGAGAGGTCGTGATCGCCGCCGGAGATCCACATCTTGTGACCGAACAATCGGTACGAGCCGTCGGCGGCCGGGACCGCGCGGGTGGTGATATCGGCCAGGCTGGATCCCGCCTGCGGCTCCGACAGTGCCATGGTGCCGAAGTTGCGCCCGTCCAGCATGGGCCGGACGTAGGCGTCGATCTGCTCCGGGCTGCCGTGCGCGGCAAGCAGATTCGCATTGCCGGTGGTGAGCAGCACGTACGCGGCCGTGCCCACGTTCGCGGCGTGGAACCACGACATGCATGCCGTATACACCGAATGCGGCAGCTGCATCCCGCCGATCTCGTAATCCATTGCCGCGCCGATCATCCCGGCCTCGGCGAACGCCTTCAGCGCCTTGCCGACCGCCGGGATGATGGTCACCCGCTCGCCGTCGAAGGTCGGCTCGTGCAGATCGTTCTCGCGATTGTGCGGCGCGAAGTAGGTGGTCGCCAGATCCTGGCACAGCCGCAGCACCTGATCGAAGGTCTCGCGGGAATGATCGGCGAACCGCTCCCGCCCGGTCAGCGCCGTCACGTCCAGCCAGTCGTACAGCAGGAACTCGAGATCGCGGGCGGACATGATGCTGGACGGGTTCATGCTTCCTCAGACGGTCGGCGGGCGGGATTACACCTGCCGTCCTACCAGACGTCCAGTCTCGAGGGTGTGAAGGGCTAGCGGGTGCGGACCGGGGCGCGGCCGCGGTGGGCGCGGCCGAAGTGGCCGGGGGATTGGCCCTTCCAGGTGCGGAAGGCGGAGGCGAAGGCGGAGACGCTGGAGTAGCCGAGGCGGTCGGCGGCCTGTTCGACGGTGAGGCCGGCGATGAGGAGTTCCTCGGCGAGCATGCCGACGGTTTCCAGGCTCAGCTCGCGGAAGGTGGTGCCCTCCTCGGCGAGGCGGCGGCGCAGGGTGCGGACGCTGACGTCCAGGTCGGAGGCGATGCGGGTCTGGTCGGCGGAGCCACCGTGGCGGATGAGCAGCTGGCGCACCCGGCCGCTGAGGCCGGAGCGGCTGTGGCGGGATTCCATGAGGTCGGCGCACTGCTGCTCATAGAACCGGGCGGTCGACACATTCGCCTGGGGTAGCGGGGTTTCCAGCGTGGTGGCCTGAAACGCCATGCGGGACTGGGGCGCCGAGAAGGTGACCTCCTCGACGCCGAACACCGCGCCGAACATCTCGTAGATGGGGTGGGCCTCCACGTAGAGCTCGACCCGCACCGCGGGAATCCGCGTCGGGATGAGGTCCTGCTGGATGGTGGCGATGGCGGCCAGATCGCGTTCCAGGGCGAAACGCCGGATCTCCTCTGGCAGCGCGCTGTCGTCGCGCAGCACCCACACCTCGTTGCCGCGATTCTCGGTGTAATGCCGGGCGGCGGTGAACGACAGATCCGCGTAGCGCAGCGCAATGTCCATGGCGTGCCGCAGATTCGAGCTGCTCATGAGCGCGAAACCGAGCACCCCCATGGACGGCGGATGGCACAGCAACCCCGCGAGCAACCCCATCCCGGGCTCGTCGTCGGTGGCCGCCACGACATTGCGCAGCACGCAGAACTCTTGGGCCATGGTGATTTCGGCCGAGGGATCGCGCAGGTTGGCTTCCCTGATGCCGGTGTCCCGCAGCACCGTCTCCATCGGAATGCCTCGGCCCAGCGCGAAGTCGGCCACCAGCGCCGTGCTGAAGATGGAACGCAGGGGCACCAACTCTTCGGTCACTCAGGAAGTCTCGCAAACTTTGGGCTTCCGCATGCCCGTTACCGGCGGGTAAGTTGCCTGGGTACGGCCCATATTCGCCGATTCGTGGCCGATTGGAAGCTGGTCGGCCGAAACCCTCAGCCATACGGTGAGATTCATGCGCACCGCGCAACATTCACAGACCCAGGTGCCGGATGCCGGAAAGGTCCGTCCGCCCATGCTCACCGTGATCGCACCCGCCGACGGCCGGGTGGTCGACACCATCGCCACCGCATCGCCCGTCGAGGTGCGCGCCGCCGTGGCCCGGCTGCGGGAGAGTGCCGCGCTCTGGCACTCGCTCGGGGTGGTCGGTCGGATCCACTGGCTGACCTTGTTCCGAAACTGGTTGCTGGACAACCGCGATGGTCTGGTACGGCTACTGGGGACGGAGACCGGAAAGACCGAGTCGGAGGCCGATGCCGAGTTCGGCCTGGCCCTCGATGCCCTCGACCACTATCGCGCGCACGGCGCGGAATTCCTGGGCGGGCGACACCCGCAGGTCGCCCTGCGCCCGGGCGCGGCCATGCAGCTGGCCGTGACGCATCCGGCGGGCGCGGTGGTCGGGGTGATCGGGCCGTGGACATACCCGTTGGCGCTGGCCGTTTTCGACGCGGTGCCCGCGCTGGTGGCCGGGTCCGCGGTGGTGGTGAAGCCGTCCTCGGAGACGCCGCTGACGCTGCGCGCGATCGCCGACGGCTGGGCAAGCCTCGGGGCCCCTGCGGTTTTCGAGTCCGTGGCCGGCGGCGACGCCGGACCGGCTGTCCTCGATTGCGTGGATTATGTCCGGTTCACCGGAAGTGTGGAGACCGGGAAGGTGGTGGCCTTGCGTGCCGCCGCGCGCTTGATTCCGTGCTGCCTGGACCTCGGCGGCAAGTCCGCGGCGGTCGTTTTGTCCGATGCTGATCTGGACCGGGCCGCCGCCAGCATTGCCCTCGGCGGGCTGGCGAACAACGGGCAAAGCTGCAACAGCGTCGAGCGCATCTACGTCGAGTCCGCCGCCTACGACGCCTTTCTCGACAAACTGGTGGCCGAGGCCGCCGCCTTCGGGCCGATTCTCGGGGACGAGATCGGCACCGGGGTGATGACCTCGGCCGCCCAGGTCGAGCTGGTGCGCGATCAGGTGCGCGACGCCTTGGTCAAGGGCGCGACGCTGCGCTGCGGCGGCACCGGCGCGAACCACGCCTTCGAACCGACCGTGCTCGCCGGGGTCGATCCGAGCATGTCGGTGCTCACCCAGCAGACCCTGGGGCCGGTGCTGCCGGTGGTCCGGGTCGCCGATGCGGGCGAGGCCTTCGACCTCGCCCGCCGCTCCCCAGCGGGACCGTGCGTGAGCCTGTGGACCGGCGACACCGTCGCCGCGGCCCGGGCCGTCGGCCGATTCGCGCCGTTGCGAGTCGGTGTCAACGACATTTCTCCGCATGTGGCCCGGCCGCGGCCCTACTGAGAAGGCCGCGGCCGAAACCGGTGCGGCTTAACCGAACGAGCCGCCGCTGGCCGCGCACCCCGCGCCGCCCGAGCCCGACGAGAACGGGTTGGCGGCCGAGACGGTGACATCGATGGACTTGCTGCTCAGCGGCTGGCTGGCCGTGATCTTGTGCGCCCCAGCGGTCTTCGGGTACCACTTGATGGTCGCCTGGTTGACGCCCACCGCCGGGGCGGCCGAGCCGATGCTGACGCCGTTGTCGGTGAAGTCCACCGGCACCACCACACCGGTGATGTCCACATTCGCCGTGATGACATCCGCGCATCCGACGATCGGATTGTTGGACGCAAGCTGGACGTTGATGACGAATGCGCTCGCTTGCGGCGCCGCCAACACCGCGGCGGTGGCCATTGCGCCGATCGCGCCGGCGCCGAAGCCGACCCGCTGGATCTTGCCCATTTGATATACCTCTCGCATGTACTTCGCACCGGCGCAGCAGCCAATGCGATGTGAAATATAAGCACTTCACTTAGGTGTGTGTGAGAGTTTCGGGAACTTTCCCTCATTGATCGTTTCGGTCAGGAATTCGGTCAGGAATTAGGCTGGTCCGGGTGGGAACCGAACAGGACATGACGCCCTCGACACTGCTGCACATCTGCACCCGGGAGGAATGGGAAAACGCCCGCGCTGCAGGCGAATACCGCGCCGACTCGCTGGCCGAGGCCGGATTCATCCACCTCTCCGCCCCCTACCAGGCCCATCTGCCCGCCAACCGGCTCTTCGCCGGACGCACCGATCTCGTACTGCTGCACCTGGATCCGGCCAACCTCGACGCCCCGGTCAAGTGGGAGCCCGGCGTTCCCACCGATCCCTCCTCGATGCGCTTCCCGCATCTCTACGGACCGCTCCCGCTCGCCGCGGTCACCGAGGTGACCGAATTCCGCCCCGGCCCGGACGGCAGTTTCGCCCCGCTCGAGGTGAACTGATCGATCTCCGCCGTAGCGCGGGTCGGGCGGTGGACGGTGGCTCCCCGGGATTCGCGCGGCTTGTCCTAATGTGGACAGCGTGAACGTCGATGTGACAGCGCTGCCCGGGATCGGTGTGCGGAAGGACTTCGAGGTCCGATCGGGGCGGCGGATCGGGGTGGTGGCGCACCGCGACGGTGGGATCGACCTGATCGTGTCGCAGCGCGACGATCCGGACGCCTGCCTGGCGCAGGTGCCGTTGACCCCGGACGAGGCCGCGGTGATGGCGAATCTGCTGGGCGCGCCCCAACTGGTGCAGCAGCTGCGGGAAGAGCACTCGGACCTACCCGGGATCACCACCAGACAGCTGAGCGTCAGCGGGAGCTCGCCGTATCGGGGCCGCAGGCTGGGCGAGACCGGCATGCGCACGCGCACCAAGGCCTCCATCGTGGCGATCATGCGGGCGGGGCAGGTGCAGCCCTCGCCGGGACCGGATCAGGTGCTCGACTCGGGGGACATCCTCGTGGTCGTCGGCACCCCGCACGGGCTGGACGCGGCCGCCCGCATCCTGGCCGACGGCTGAAGGTATGGATTCGACCGGTCTAGCCCTGTTCGAACTCGGCGCGATCTTGTTCGCGCTCGGCATGCTGGGGCGGCTGGCCGCCCGCTTCGGCATGTCGCCGATTCCGCTCTATCTGCTCGGCGGTCTGGCCTTCGGTGACGGCGGCATCGTGCATATGCGGGCCGCCACCGAATTCGGCCATCTCGCCGGTGAGATCGGCGTGGTGCTGCTGCTCCTGCTGCTCGGATTGGAGTACACCGCCGCCGAATTGATGACCGGATTGCGCCGGGACTGGCTGGCGGGCCTGCTCGACATCGTGCTCAATGCCACCCCGGGCGTGGTGGTGGCGCTGGTGCTGGGCTGGGGGCCGGTCGGCGCGGTCACCATGGCCGGGGTCACCTATATCTCCTCCTCCGGCATCGTCGCCAAGGTGCTCAACGATCTGGGCCGGTTGGGTAACCGCGAGACGCCGGTGGTGCTGTCGATCCTGGTGTTCGAGGATCTGGCCATGGCGGTCTACCTGCCGATTCTCACCATGATGCTGGCCGGGCTGAGCTTCCTCAGCGGGCTGCGGTCACTGGCCATCGCGCTGGTGGCGATCACCGTGGTGCTGGTCGTGGCGCTGAAATACGGCCGCTACGTCTCGGCGATCGTGGACAGCGAGGACCGGGAGCAGTTCCTGCTCAAGCTGCTCGGCGCGGCGCTGCTGGTGGCCGGTGCGGCCTCGGCGCTGAACGTGTCGGCGGCGGTGGGCGCGTTCCTGCTGGGCATCGCCATCTCCGGATCCACCGCGCAGGAGGCGGCGAAACTCCTCGAACCTTTGCGAGATCTGTTCGCGGCCATATTCTTCGTGGCCTTCGGGCTCAGCACCGATCCCCGGGCGATCCCGCCGGTGCTGGGCTGGGCGGTGCTGCTGGCGGTGGTGACCGCGCTGACCAAGATCGCCACCGGCTGGTGGGCGGCGTCGCGGCAGGGGATCCGCCGCATGGGCCGGGCGCGTGCGGGCGCGGCGCTGGTGGCGCGCGGCGAATTCTCCATCGTCATTGCCGGACTGGCGGTTTCGCTGGGCGGCGTGGACGGGCAGCTGGCCGCGCTGGCCTCGGCCTACGTGCTAATGATGGCCGTGCTCGGCCCGATCGTGGCGCGCGTCGTCGAGCCCGCGGTCCGGTTCGTCCAGCGGGATCGGCGACGCAACGACCCCGTCCCCGGCTGAGTTCGGTATGGCCCCGGCTGAATCCGGCTGGGCCGGGCCGAGGTTGCGGGCGGCCTTGCGCTGCTGCAGCGCGACCAGGCGGTGCGAGATCGCCACCGCGATCGCGCCCACCGTGAATCCGATGAGCAGCGCGAAGAAATGGCCGTAATCGGTGAACGTGCGTCCGTCATAGACGCCGTAGGCGTACCAGACCAGCATGCATACCGCCCACCCCCAACGCGCGCGGCCGCGCAGCCGGAAGGTCAGCACCGCCAGCATGGCCGAGATCCCGTAGCTCGGGCCGACATCCGAGGCGAACGCGACCCGGGTCGGGATCAACTGCTTGTCGATCTTGTGCGCGATGCCGAGCACCGTGATCAGCGTCGCCCCGACATGGCCGATGGCCACCACCAGAATCCAGCGCAGCGAACCCAGCCAGCGCTCGGCCAGGGCCATCAGCGTGATCAGGATGAGGATGTCGCCCCACGGGAAGCCGCCGTCGGTCCAGAACGCCGAGGCGACCAGGACCTGGATCGGATCCTTTTGCATATTGCGCAGATTGGTCGACGCCGAGAAGATCAGCCGCCGACCGACGATATCGCTGGCCCCGCGCAGCGTCCACCAGGTGATGAACAGGGTGAAGGCGTAGGCGATGCAGGCCGGGGTGACCGCCAGCAGATCGCGATAGGCCTGCACGGCGCGGCGCAGCCGGTGCGGGCGCTCCCACCAGTCGCGGAGCGCGTGCACCTCGTCGCCGAGGTCGATGGTGCGCAGCCAGGGCGGCTGGTAGGTGCCCAATCCCATTTCGCCATGGTATCCGGCACGCGTAACGCGGATTAATGCCCGGGGAAAACGGTGGTTACGTCGCAGCAACATAGGCCCGGACCATCGGAGAAGTGATCTATCACCAGCGCCTGGGCGGCACCACCCACACCTTCGACGGTCTGGTCGATCTGCTGGCCAAGGCCACGCCACGGCGCAGCGGCGACGAACTCGCCGGGTGCGCGGCGCATTCCGACGCCGAGCGGGCGGCCGCGCAGTGGGCGCTGGCCGAGGTGCCGCTGACCACGTTCCTCGAGGATATGGTCGTGCCGTACGAGACCGACGAGGTCACCCGGTTGATCATCGACGGCCACGATCGCGCTGCGTTCCAGGCGATTTCGCATCTGACCGTGGGCGGGCTACGGGACTGGCTGCTGGCCGTGGCCGCCACGCCCGGCGCCGCGGCCACCCTCGCGGCGGTCGCGCCCGGGCTCACGCCCGAAATGGTCGCGGCCGTCAGCAAACTCATGCGGAATCAGGATCTGATCGCGGTGGCGCACGCGGTGGAAGTGCGGGCCGGGTTCCGCACCAGCATCGGCGTGCCGGGCACGCTGGCCACCCGGTTGCAGCCGAATCACCCCACCGATGACCCGCGCGGCATCGCCGCGGCCGTGCTGGACGGGCTGCTGCTGGGTTGCGGTGACGCGGTCATCGGCATAAATCCGGCCACCGACTCGCCGCAGGCCACGGCGGACCTGCTGCATCTGCTCGACGAGGTGCGCCAGCGGTTCGACATCCCTACGCAGTCGTGTGTGCTGTCGCATGTCACCACCACGCTCGGGCTGATCGAGGCCGGTGCGCCGGTGGATCTGGTGTTCCAGTCCATCGCCGGTACCGAGGGCGCGAATTCCGGCTTCGGCGTGAATATCTCGCTGCTGCGCGAGGCCAACGAGGCGGGCCGGTCGCTGCGCCGCGGCACCGTCGGCGACAACGTCATGTACCTCGAAACCGGTCAGGGCTCGGCCCTTTCGGCCGGCGCTCACCTCGGCACCGGCGGCAAACCCGTCGACCAGCAGACCCTCGAAACCCGCGCCTACGCCGTCGCCCGCGACCTCGACCCGCTGCTGATCAACACCGTCGTCGGCTTCATCGGCCCCGAATACCTCTACGACGGAAAGCAAATCATCCGAGCCGGCCTCGAAGACCACTTCTGCGGCAAACTCCTCGGCCTCCCCATGGGCGTCGACGTCTGCTACACCAACCACGCCGAAGCCGACCAGGACGACATGGACACCCTCCTCACCCTCCTCGGCGTGGCAGGCTGCCCCTTCGTCATAGCCGTCCCCGGCGCCGACGACGTCATGCTCGGCTACCAATCCCTCGCCTACCACGACGCCCTCTACGCCCGAAAAGTCCTGAACCTCCGCCCCGCCCCCGAATTCGCCGCCTGGCTCGACAACCTCGGCATGCTCGACCCCACCGGCCGCATCCTCCCGACCAGCCCCCATGCCTCCCCGCTGCGCGCCCTCACCAGGGGTGCGGCATGACCCGATCCCCGTTGAGTGGCACACCAGCTCGGCCGAATCGGGCAAATCCCCGCACTGGTGTGCCACTCAGCGAGGACGGCGGCATCCAGACGGCGCGCGGAATCGGCCGACGAATCGGTGGGAACTGCCGCGCGAGCGCCGTGCCGAAATTCAGGGCTCGGGATGCGTGGCCGACGGAGGAGCGAAGTGCGTGGCCGACCGAGGTGCGGATGGCGTGGCAGACGAAGGCTCGGGGTGTGGTGGACATGGAGAGGGAGCTATGACTTCGAAGGAATCGTCGGGCATTGCGCGACGCGCGGATGACCCTGCTACCCAGGCATTCTGGGATGGATTGCGCCGAACCACCCAGGCGCGAATCGGCCTCGGTCGCGCTGGCGACGCGTTGCCGACCGCCGACGTACTGGAGTTCCGCGCGGCACACGCGGCAGCTCGCGACGCGGTACACAATCCGCTCGACGTCGCGGCCTTGGCCGTCGAAGTCTCGGCGCTGGGGTTGGGCGAGCCGGTCCACGTGCGCAGCCTCGCCGGTAACCGATCCGAATACCTGCGGCGACCGGACCTGGGCCGACTGCCGGGAGGCGTCGCCCCCGCCGGCCCTCTCGGAGCCGGAGCTGCGAATTCCACTGCAGGCCATACGATCTGGTCCGGAGCCGGACCCGACGGGGCCGGAGCCCGTGGCGATGGCGACGCGAGCAAGGGCGGCGGCGCGGTTGCGGGTGCCGATATCCACGCGGGTGGTGCGGGGTTCGCCGGTGTGGGTCCTTCGGGACCGTTGTCGGCGGTGCCGTACAGCGGGGCCGATGTGGGATTCGTTCTGGCCGACGGGCTTTCGCCGCTGGCGCTCGCCGAGCACGGTGTGCCGATGTTGGCGGCGCTGGCCGAGGCGCTGGGGGAGCGGTACACGCTCGCTCCTCCGGTGATCGCGACCCAGGCGCGGGTGGCGTTGGGTGACCATATCGGCGCGGCGCTCGGCGTCACCACGGTGCTGGTGTTGATCGGGGAGCGCCCAGGCCTGTCGGTGGCCGACAGCCTCGGCATCTACCTCACCCACTACCCGCGCCCGGGCCGCGCCGACTCCGAACGCAACTGCATCTCCAACATCCACCCGCCCGAAGGCCTCACCTACGCCCGAGCCGCCCAGGTCACCACCGGCCTCGTCGACGGCGCCCGCCGCCTCGGCCGCTCCGGCGTCGACCTCAAGGACACGTCCACGACCTCGGCATTGACGCCCGCGTCGGCGGAACCGCTACTCCTCGACGCGCGCACTGTCGAGACAGACGTCCCGATCACATCCGGGCCGCTACTCCTGGACGCCGATTCCGCCTGAAATCCAGTCGGATTCCAGCCTCTGCTCCGGCGCGCCTGCCCGCTCCCAGGGGGAGCTGATCCGAGCCGCTACCGTCGATGTGGTGTCGCGGCGTCGAACGGCGCTGGAGTGGGCTGTCGAGGAGGTGCGGTGGCGGGGCGGTTGTGGGGAGCGGGGCTTTCGGTGGTGGGGGGCGCGCTGTTGGCGTCCTTGGGCGGGTTTGTCGGGTACACCGTGACGCGGGCTCGGCGGGATCCGCTGCCGGGGGGCGGAGGTGGTGGTTGTGCTGGGGTGTCGGCTGCGGCACAACCGGGTTGGGCCGATGTTGCAGCGGCGGTTGGATCGGGCGGTCCAAGTGGTTCGGGGGGAGTGGCGGCGGGGTGGGATGCCGCTGGTGGTGGTGTCCGGTGGGCAGGGGAGCGGGGAGTCGGTCGCCGAGGCGGATGCGATGGCGGATTATCTGGAGTCGCAGGGGATTTCGGGGGAGGTCATCGTTCGGGAGGGGCGGTCTCGGAATACCGAGGAGAATTTGCGGTTCACGGCACGGGAGCTGCGGGGGCGAGGGATCGATCCCGAGGTGGTGCGAATCACGGTGGTTACCAGTGACTTTCATGTGTTGCGGACGGCCGGGCTGGCGCGGCGGCAGGGGTTGCGGGTGCAGGTGACCGGGGCTCGAACGGCGCGGTTGCTGGTGCGCAAGTCGTTCCTGCGCGAATTCGTGGCAGTGTTGGTGACTCCGGCGGGGTGGCGCGGCCCTCGATAGCGGCGGATCGGTTGCCGCGCAGACCCTTCGGGTGAAGTTCGGGCCCGTCAGTTGCCGCGCAGGTCGAGGCGGCGCATGACGCGGTCGACGACGTCGGGTGGGATGCCTGGTTCGCGGCGGGCCGCGAGGGCTTCGGCGCGACCGGCCTCCAGGACGTCGTTGGTGATGCCGCGCATTTTCTTGGTGAAGGCCAGGGTGCGGTCGGTGTTCATGCGGGCGTTGTCGTCGGCCGCCTCCGGATCCGCTTGGGCCAGACGGCGTTCGAAGTTGGTGCGCAGGCGGTCGTAGACCTCGTCGGGCAGCTGCTCGTCCTGGGAGATCTCCTTGAGCCGGGCGAGTTCGGCCTGGAGTACGCGCGTCCACAGTTGGCGTTCCATGGCGCGTTCGGTACCGGTGTCGGCGTGCACGCCGGTCGCGCGCACCACCGCGGGCAGGGTCGGGCCTTGCAGCAGCAGCGTGAAGAGCACGACCGCGAAGGCGGTGAACAGGATTTCGGTGCGTCCGGGGAACGGCTTCCCGTCGTCGGTGGTGAACGGGATGGCCAGCGCCAGCGCCACCGTCGCCACACCGCGCATGCCCGCCCACCACGTCACTATCGTCTCGCGCCAGGTGTAGGGCTCGTCCTTGTCCCGGGTGCGCCACCAGCCCTGGAAGACCGCGGTGGTGCCGAGCAGCCAGATCAGCCGCAGCCCCACCACCACCGCGATGACCACCGCCGCGCCGCCGATGAACTTGGGCCAGTCGGGCCCGGCATCATGCAGCACCGTGCTCAATTCCAGCCCGATCAGCCCGAACGCGAAACCGGTGACCAGCATCTCGGTGATCTCCCAGAACGAGTCGCCGATCAGCCGGTAGTCGCTGTCGCTGAAATCCGTTGCGGCATCGATGAGATACAGCGAGCACACCAGCACCGCCAGCACCGCCGACCCGCCCCGCGCCTCCGAGACCCCGTACGCCGCGAACGGCAGCAGCAATCCCAGCGCGACCCGGCAAGGCGCATCGTCGATCCACACCATGAGCTTGTTTCCGGCCCAGCCGAGCACCAGCCCGACCAGCACGCCGACCAGCGCCGAGATCAGGAACTCCTCGAATGCGCCCCAGGCCGAGAACTTTCCGGTGGTCACCGCCGTGACCGCGGCGGTGTACAGCACGATCGCGGTGACGTCGTTGAACAGCCCCTCGCCCTCGAGCACCGCGACCAGACGCCGCGGCAGGCCCAATTTTCCTGCCAGCGCCGACACCGCCACCGGATCCGGCGGCGCCACCAGCGCCCCGAGCGCGATCGCCGCACTGATCGGAACGGCCGGATACCAGAGGTGAAAAGCCCAGGCCACCGCCGCGGTGGTGACGATGACCAGCACCACGGCCCGCATGGTGATGGCGCCCCAGTTCTCCGCGAAGCTGCGCCAGGAGGTGCGCCGCGCGGCCGCGTACAGCAGCGGCGGCAGCACCAACGGCAGGATGAGCTTGGGATCGATATGGATCTCGGGCACCTGCGGGATGAGCGCGAGCACCACGCCGAACGCGGTCATGAGCACGGCCGGAGCCTGGCCCAGCCGCCGTCCCAGCGGTTGCGCCAGGATGGTCGCGAACAGGACCGCGAAGATCAACTCCAGTTGGTGGTGCGCCACGGCAGCCAGTTTGCTGCCGATATGCCCGAAAGTCGATCAACCGGTCCGTATTCTCAGCGAACCGCCACGGCAATCCTCAGCTGGCCGGCGGGCGGCTCGGTTCAGGAGAAGCGACGCGTGCGCGGGCGGGTGGTATTCCGGTCCCGGCCCGCGGGAGCCGCGCCGACCGGCTCGTACTGCCCGGGACGCGGGTAGTCGGGCGCGGCGGCGTGCCGACCCGGCACCGGATAGTCGGAGGCGGGCGGGTAGAGGCCGGCCGTTCGATAGTCCGTCGGGCCGGGGTGGTCCTGGCCGGATCCGAAGGCGTCCACGTGAGCCGCGGTGAATCCCGAGCCCGCTGCCCCGGCCGCCGTCGGCGCGGCCCCGGCGACCATCGCCGTTGCACCGGGCGCCGCCGAGGCGGACCGCAGCGACCAGGCCGCGCGCGAGTCCGGTTGCGGCCGTACGGGTTCAGGCATCATCGAGCGTTCGTCCACCTCGGTGAGACCGACGTGGATGAGCAGCACCAGCGTCACCATGCTGACGCTGATCATGAGCGGCGCCAGCAATTCCATGGCACCCGCGCCGCCCGGCCGTACCGCATTGTCGATGCGATGCGCGCTCATCGACGCCATGCCGGTGTAGTGCATGCCGCACACCGCGACACCCATGATCAGCGCCGCGCCGATGGTGGCCCAGATACCCCTGATGACCAGCGTGAACCACAGCGCCACGGTGGCCGCGACCACCGCGATGATCAGGGACACGGTCACGATGCCCGGGTTGTAATCGATCATGGCGTCGGACTTCATGGCGTACATGCCCGAGTAGTGCATGGCCCCCACACCCAGCCCCGTGACCGCGCCACCCGCGAACAGCGACAGCCGCCCGAACGGCTCACGCGCCACCACGAACAGCCCGAGCCACACCACCACGATCGAGATCACCGCGCTGAGCAGCGTGAGCGGCACGTTGTAGCGGATCACCGCCCCGTGAATGCTGAAGCCCAGCATGGCGATGAAGTGCATGACCCAGATGCCGGTGCCGCCGATGGCGATGGCCGCCGAGACCAGCCAGCCGGTGCGTCCGTCCCCGGTCCGGGCCCGCGCGGTACAACGCAGGCCGAGCAGGGATCCGGTGACGGACATGATGTACGCCAGCACGGGGGTGACCCACCCATAACTGAAGTGGTGAATTTCCAGCACTCGAACTCCATTGCCAGAACAGGGGTTTCGCTATCGCCAACTGCGACGGGGGCACACTACCGGGCAGGATTCGGATTGGGAAATTGAAAGGGAATGTTTCATGTAAATTACTTCCGGCTGGGAGATTTCCGATCGGTCAGCAACCCTCCGGTAGACAGAATGTTCTGTGCGCGTGGGGGTTTCGAGTCTCGCGCTCCCGTCACGCAGACGTTGTGAAATCAGAGCGGAGACGCACCGACTGTGTCGGCAGTCACTCGGCGCCCATGTCCGCGAACATCTTTCGCTTCATGGCCGGAATGGCATTGGCGGTGCGGAAGACGAGTTTGCCCGCGCCCCGGGCGAACCGGCTGTCGGACACCGACTGATTGGCCGCGGTCAACGAGGTGCGCACGGCCGCGAAACCGTAGTCGATCATGTCCGCCTCGTAGGCGTGCAGGCCCTCGATCAGCCCGTGTTCGCGGCGTTCGGCGGCGACCAGCGCGCGGTACAGCCCGAGCGCGTCCCGCAGCGCGGTGTTCGCGCCGATGCCCGCGAACGGGGTCATGCTGTGCAGCGCGTCGCCGAGCAGCGTGACATTCGTGGTCTCCCAGGCCGGGATCGGCACCGAGGTCTTGATCGGCAGCAGGGTGGCGGTCTCGGGATCGGATTCGGTGACCAGCGTGCGCAGTTCGGGCGCCCAGCCCGCGGTCATGCGCACCGCCAGCGCGTGCAGTTGCGCGGCCGACAGGGTTTCGAGGTCGGCGCCGTAGCGTTCCCGCTTGGCGGCGAAGGCCCAGAACACGTACGGCTGGGTGTTGTCGTGCAGCAGGCCCGGTGGCAGTCCGGCCTGGTTGCCCGCGATGTGTTCGGCGCCCTCGGGGATGTCGAATTCGTGCGGGGCCAGGAACATTCCGCAGCCGCTGGGCGGGATGACGCTGAGCGGATTGCGCAACAGCCTCGTGTCCAGGCGGGCACGGGATTCCGGGGTCAGCCCGTATTTCCCGGCGATGGTGACGATTCCGGTGTCCACGCGCTCGGCGTGCGGCAGATATTGCGCCCGGACGCGGGAGGTTCCGCCGTCCGCGCCGACGAGGACGTCGCCGGTTTCCGAGGTGCCGTCGGCGAAGTGGGCACGTACGCGCCCGTCCGGGAGTCGCTCATAGCGATCGAACATGCTGCCGTAGTGCACGACTCCGTCCAGGTCGGCCAGCAGCAACTGCCGCAGGGTGATGCGGCTGATGCCGTAATGCCCGCTCGCGTCTTCGCTCGGATCGATCTGCAGCAGTTCACGCAGCTGCTCGGTGACGAAGCCGAACCCGTTGCCGCCCCGGCCCGCACACGCCACGAAGGTCGAATACAGCTCGGGGGAGAGCAGTTCGGCCAGGGCGTCGCTGCCGTGCGGGTTGATGTGGATGCGAAAACCTTGCAAGCGGTCGGTGCGCTGGGTCTCGCGTTCGTGAACGCTGACGCTCACTCCGGCGCGGCGCAGTCCATTGGCGAGCGCGAGCCCGCCGATGCCGCCGCCGGCGATGATGACGTGCAGGGGTGTGTTGGTGGCCATGACATTTCCTCTCGTGTGCCGGCCTCTGTCGTGCTCAGATCCGGCTCCAGCCGAACCTGCCCGGGCGCTTACGATTCGCCCGTTGCTGCTGATGTGCTCCCGCCGTGGCCCAGGCCTCGATCATGCGATCCAGCAGCCTGGTCAGGGTCTCGACGTCCTCGGCCGACCAGTCGGCGATCACCGCGCCGAACACCTGATCGCCGATCTCCAGGAACTGCGCCAGCTCCGCCCGCCCGGCCTCGGTGGCCTCGACGAGCACGGCCCGCCGGTCCGCCGGATCGGGGGAGGTGGCGACCAGGCCCGAATCGATCAAGGCCTGCACGTGCCGGGTGATGGAAGACGGCAGCGCGTCGAGGCGTTCGGCGATCTCCCCGGCGCGCAGCGGGCCGGATTCGGCCGCGCACTGCAGCACACCCACCCGGACCGGGTCGTAGGCGCGAGAAGTGCCCTGCCGCATGGCTTCCGCGAACCGGGAGGTGGCCCGGGCGAGCTTCGAAACCTGGTCCTTATTTGCTTCCATGAATCAACTATAAAATTTGATTGCGTGAAACAAAATAGTCTGGCGGGAAATGGACATGGGCCGGGCCAGTTAGGGGGATAGAGTCCTGGCTGAGGCTGGATCGGTCAGAAAGTCCAGGGGGACAGGTGAATACGAGACTGACGACGTTTTCCAACGACGGCTGGACCTTCGATGTCGTCGACGAGGGTCCGCTCGACGGAACGCCGATCGTGCTGCTGCACGGCTGGCCGCAGACGGCCGCCCAGTGGTCGCGGCTGGCTCCTCACCTGCATGAACACGGCTATCGGACGATCGCTCCCACGCAGCGTGGGTACTCGCCGGGTGCGCGGCCGCGGGGTCGCTACGCCTATCGCATGAGCGTTCTGGTCGGCGACATCGTCGCCTTGATCGAAGCGCTGGGCGGCGAGCCCGTCCATCTCGTCGGCCACGACTGGGGTTCCGCGGTGGCTTGGTCCACCGCCACCGCCCACCCCGAACTGGTGCGCACGCTGACCTCGGTGTCCGTCCCGCATCCCATGGCGTTCATGCGCACGATGCTGACCACGACGCAGTTCTTCCGCACGTTCTACATGGTTTTGTTCCAGGTCCCGTGGATCCCCGAGCTGGTGATCTCGCGAGTTCTTCGCGTCGCACGCCACCCCGATCGCCGTGCCCGCGCCCTCGCGCTCTCCGGCATGGATGCCGAGCAATTCGACCGGATCCTGCGCGACATTCTCGATTCCGGTGCGCTGAAGTATTCGATCAACTGGTACCGGGCGATGCTGATCACCAACCCGCTGGCGGCATCCCGAAAGGTCAGTGCGCCAACGACTCACGTCTCCAGCACCCGCGACCCGTTCATGGTCGCCAAGAACGCGACCCTCGCGGGCAACTACGTGACCGGCCCCTTCGCCCACGAGGTTCTCGACGCCACCCACTGGGTCCCCGAGGAACGCCCGGCCGAACTGGCGGCGCTCATCCTGTCGCGGACCGCCGCGTCGATTCGCTAGCCCGCCGTTCCCGCTTGCCGCACGCGACCTCGGTGCCGAGTGCGTCGAGCGGATTCGCGAAGTACCGCAACGGATCCGCGAGCGCGGTCAGCCACATGCTCGCCGTCTCGACCCCCGCCGGATCCAGGCTGTAGAACCGCCGCGTTCCCTCGGCGCGCACGATCACCAGCCCGGCCTCCCGCAGCACCTTCAAATGCTGCGAGACGCCGGGTTGGGAGATCGGGTGCCGGTCCCGGACCGTCTCGACGATCGTGCCCGCGGGCTGCTCGCCCGCGGCGACGAGTTCGAGGATGAAGCGGCGGATCGGATCGCCGAGCGCCTCGAAAATCCTTGGATCACCGCCTGGCTCGAAAGTCTGTGGGGGAGAAGGGGTCATCAGGATTCGGGGCTGTCCTCGGGTTCGATCGTGTAGAACCCGAACGTAGCCTCTGCCGCCGCCCGCGCGGCACCGGGGTCATCCCCGTCGGCGATCGCCGCGGCACCCCACGCGTCTACGGCGGCTCGAATGAAGGCGAGCCCCTCCGGAGTCTTGTGCAGGGTTTGCCCCACTTCGGGATCCACCGCCTCGCCGGTGGACACGTACGCGTCCAGCCCCAGGAATGCGAGATCCCACCCGACCCCCACCGCGCCGGGACCGAACTGGCCCCAGAAGACGGGATCGAACGGCATCTCGTGCCGCAACTCCAACTCGGTGCCTTCCCCGGCTGGGCGCAGGCTGACCTCGACCCAAGAAACCTGCCCCGCGAATTCCCAGGTGATGGCAAACGTTTTCGGCGCATCACACCGCTCGATCGTCCCGCCGGCCTGCCCCTCGAGCTGATACTTCCCGCCCTCTTCGAGCGTCCCGCTGATCGGCAGGAACCACCGCGGAATCCGTTCCGCACTGGTCAACGCCTCCCACAGATCCGCCTGATCGGTCGGATACTTGCGCCTCGCGACGGCGATCCGGGTCGGCCCGCCATCGCGCGTACTCGTCCGCACTTCGCGGGTAACCATCCCCGCCTGTCGCACAGGATCTGGCAACAACGTCACGACAACCTCCTTTGATAAGTTGCCACTTATATTACCCCGCGAGCCTGACGGATGCGGGGAGGGTCTATTTCGGCCGCATGCGGGCCGCTTCAATCCGGGTGGCGAGCTCCAGCAGGTCCGCTGCAGGACCGTTCGGCGGAGTCCGTCGATGCCAGATGGCGCGGAACTTTCTGGCCCCGATCCAATCGGTGACGGCGTCAGCGCAACCAGTCTCGGCTCTCTGGGAGTAGACACCCCCTACGTTCGCGACTACCAGCCCTGACCGCCACGCCGACGACCTCGCGCCCCGGCGATCTACTCCGGCCGGGTCTGTGGGGCATCGATCGGGGTATCGGGAGGGAACCAGGCGGGGGCGAATCGCGAAGAGGGTGAACACCACTGGCGATCACTGGCCGTCTTCTCCGCGATCTCCAGGAATTCGGCGACGGGAGGGGGGAGTGGTTCGTCGCGCCAGGCTATGGACCACGGATAGTAGGGCTGGAATTCCGACGGGCGGTGGGTAGGGACTCCCAACTCCTCGTATCGCAGTGCGTAGCTTTCGAATTCGAGGATGTGCGCGGGTGTGGTGGCGCGTTTCAGGGCGGCCAGGCAGTGGCCGAAGGTGCCCGGATTCCCCAGCCATCGCAGCGAAACACCGGCTTGGCGTTCGAATGTCGTCAGGTATTCGCCGTGGACGTTGTAGAGGCCGGAGTCCGGTCCGTCGGCGAAGGCCTCCAGCGGACGTTCGTGCAGCGAGACTTCCGGCCGCGGTGGATCGCCGGGGCGCCCGACCAGGAGCAGCGGTTCCAGGCGCAGGCGGCGGAAACACCATCCGGTCGGATGCTGTGCCGTCATGGCCGCGGTGACCCGGAGCATGGCGATGTCGAGGCGGTTCTCCAGCAGTGCTTCGAGCTGCCGGGTGCTGTCGAGGGACCGCTCGACAATGCGAACCGCGGGATGGACTGCCGCGAATTCGTCGGCCACGGTCCGGCTGGTCTGCAATTCGAAGATGTGCGCGATCCGCACCACATCGGAGTCGGCCGTCCCGCGCCCGATACGCGTTGCGAGCGCGATCATCTCGCGCGCGTCGGCGAGTACCCGCTGCCCGCGCGCAGTGAGTGTGACGTGGCGACTGTCGCGTTCCAGCAGCGCGCCGCCGAGTCGCTCCTCGAGCTTGCGGATCTGCTTGGACAGCGCGGGCTGGGTGATGAACAGCTTGGCGGCGGCCCGGCCGAAATGCAGTTCCTCGGCGAGGACGACGAAGTAGCGCAGCTGTCGCAGATCGAGATCCATTGCCCGCCCCCGCTTCTCCGCCGGTCCATCCGCAAGTCACCTGCAAGTATGCGGTTCCGGTTATCGATCGTGGTCCATTACGACTTGGACGCGCCGCGAGTCGCGATGCTGAAGTGAATGAGCCGAAAGGGAGTGATATGTCGCCGACACCGGTTCTCTTCATCCATGGACTCTGGCTGCACGCCACCAGCTGGGGGCCGTGGCTCGACCACTTCCGGGCCGCCGGTTACGCCCCCATCGCCCCGGGCTGGCCCAACGAGCCCGACACCGTCGCCGCGGCCCGCGCCCACCCCGAGGCCGTCGCGGACATCGGAATCGATGATGCGGCAGCGCATTTCGCATCGATCATCCAGACCCTTCCGTCCCCGCCGATCATCATCGGCCACTCCTTCGGTGGCCTGCTCACCGAGAAGCTGATGGGCCAGAACCTCGGCATCGCCGGTGTCGCCATCGATCCGGCCCAGATCAAGGGCGTCCTCCCGCTCCCGCTCGCCCAGCTGCGCGCCGGCCTGCCCGCCCTCGGCAACCCCGCCAACCTGCACAAGGCGGTGTCCTTGACCGAGAAGGAGTTCCGCTTCGGTTTCGGCAACGCGGTCAGCGAACAGGAGTCGGCCGAACTCTTCGAGCGCTGGACCATCCCCTCACCCGCCCGCCCCCTCTTCCAGGCCGCCGCGGCGAACTTCGTCCTGCACTCGGAGGCGAAGGTCGACACCGCGAACTCGAATCGCGGCCCGCTGCTGCTCATTTCGGGTCTCGAGGACCACACCGTCCCCGACGTGGTGACCCGCTCGACCCTGAAGCAATACCGCGACTCCACAGCGGTCACCGAACTGAAGCAGTTCGAGGGCCGCGGCCACTCTCTAACCGTCGACAGCGGATGGAAGGACGTGGCCGACGCGGTCCTGGCCTGGCTGGCCGACAAGGGTTTCTGACACCGAGGAGGGCGCATGGATCTGGGACTCACCGACACCCTCGCCGTGGTGACCGGCGCGAGCCGCGGCATCGGCCTGGCCATCACCCGCACCCTCGTCGAGGAGGGTGCGATCGTGGTGGCCGCGGCCCGCCACACCGGTGACGATCTGCGCGCCCTCGCCGACACCGGCCGCGTCCACCCGGCCGAAGTGGATCTGTCCACCGCGCAGGGCGCGACCGAATTGGGTGCCGTCGCAGCGAAATTCGGCATCACGGCGATGCTGTTCAACAATGTCGGCGGCGTGACACCCCGGCTGAACGGCTTCCTCGACATCGCGGACGAGGAATGGCTGTCCACCCTGACGCTGGACCTGCTCGCCGCGATCCGGGTGACGCGCGCGCTCCTGCCGGGCATGCTCGAGGCCCGGCAGGGCAGCATCGTCACCATCAGCTCGGTCAACGCCAAACTGCCCGACCCCACCGTGATCGACTACAGCGCCGCCAAGGCCGCACTCACCAACTTCAGCAAATCCCTGTCGAAACAGGTAGGCGCGCAGGGCGTTCGAGTAAACACCATCAGCCCCGGGCCGGTCGCCACAGATCTCTGGCTGGGCGAGCACGGGGTGGCACAAACCATCGCGGGCACCGCCGGCGGCGATCCGGACGCCGTGGCCCGCACCGCGGCAGCCCAGTCCGTCACCGGGCGATTCACCCGCCCCGAAGAAATCGCCGACCTAGCCGTCTACCTCTCCAGCCCCCGCGCCGCCAACATCACCGGCTCGGACTTCACCATCGACGGCGGCCTGATCACCACCATCTGACCGACCACCGTTTGCCGCGGTCACTTGGATTCGGGCTCCAGGTTGTTGATGAGCAGGCGGAGGGTGAATTCGAAGCGCTCGGGGCCGGTGCCGGAGATCAGTTCGGCGGCGTGGCGTTGGGTCTGGGGGAACTTCTCGGCGGGCAGCGCGGTGAATCGGTCCAGCAGTTCGTCCTGGCTGAGCACCCATTCCTGGTCCGGGGACCGGCGTCGTTGCTGGACCAGGGACTGTTCGAGGGCGTAGGCGCTGACGTAGAGGGACAGCGCGTCGCGGGCCCATCCGGCCGTTTTCGGGTCGATGCCGCCCGTGAGTAGGATCGCGAGGATTCCTTCGCCGACGCGCAGGGTCTCCAGGTTGGTCGAGACCATGGCCAGGGCCGCGCGCGATATTCCGGGGTACTTCAGGTACAGATCGCGGATCTGCGTGTACACGTCCAGCAGTTGTTCCCGCCAGGCGTCCGGGTCCGGTTGCGGGAGAACGACTTCGGCGTACAGCCGCCCGATCAACAGGTCGTCGATGTCGTCCTTGTTGACGATGTGCGCGTAGAGCGACGACGGACCGGTGCCGAGCAGGGTGGCGACGCGGCGAATGGTCAGTGCGTCGTAGCCCTCGGTGGCGACCACCTCCAAGGCGGCGTCGGTGATCCGCTCGGCGGTGATCGGCCGCTTGCGCGGTGCCGGCGTGGCGGCGTCTGCCCCGAGTTGGGCGTGGCGAGCGGCGCGGCGTTGGCGGGGAGCGGCGGTCATGACGGTCACTATAGCTTGACACGAACAATGTTCGTTAAGTAGAACTTAGATCGTCTGAACGAACTTAGTTCGTTTCTCTGTCTCGGAGGTGTGCGATGCGAGTTTCCGTTGTCGGAGCCGGTCTGGGTGGTTTGGCTCTCGCACAAGGTCTGCGCGGTACCGGAATCGAGGCCGAGGTTTTCGAACGTGACCCAGGGATCGTCGCGCGGTTCCAGGGCTACCGGCTCGTCCTGAACGAGATCGGTTTCCAGTCGGTGCGCGACTGTCTGCCGATGCGCTGGCACCCGCTGCTCGACGAGATCGTCATGGAGGCCTCCGCCGAGCAGCTGATCCTGGATCCGCAACTGAACGAGATCGGCAAGCTCGGCGCGGGCCGCACCGGCCTCGTGGTCGACCGGCAGGTGCTGCGGCACCTGCTGCTGACCGGCCTCACCGTGCACACCGACGCCGCGCTCACCGGCTACGACCTGCTACCCGACGGTCAGGTCCGAGCTCGCTTCGCCCACCGCGAACCCGCCACCGCCGACCTGCTCGTCGGTGCCGACGGCATCACTTCCGCGGTCCGCCGCGTGCTCTCACCTCAGACGACCCCGACCGACACCGGCGTCCGCTTCGTCATCGGCCGCACCCCGCTGACCGACGAATTCGCCACCCTGTCAAAGGCTTACGGCTCGAAGATCGCCGGCGACGGCGTCAGCCTCCTACTCGGCGCGATGCGCTTTCGCACCCCGCCCAAGCGGGCCGCCGAAGAACTGGCCCCCGAAGTCACCCTCCCCGACATCGGCGACTACGTCCGCTGGGCCATGATCCTTCCCCCGAACGGCTCCCTGGAAAACCTCACCGCCCAGGACGCCGTCCTCTCCAGAATGGAGGGCTGGCACCCGACCCTGTGCGCCCTGATCGAGCAGGCCGACCCCGACAACAGCACCCTGCTCTCGATCCGAGTGGTCAAGCCCGCCAACCGCTGGCCCTCCGGCCCCGTCACTCTCCTCGGCGACGCCATCCACGCCACCTCCCCAACCGGTGGCAACGGCGCCAACACCGCCCTCCGCGACGCAGACCTATTGCGCCGCAACCTGATCGACGCCTTCGCTGGCCGCCGAAACCTGCTCCCCGCCGTCTCCGACTACGAGCGACAAATGCTCGACTACGGCGCCGAAGCCGTCCGCACCAGCCTGGACAAGCTCCCCGCCTTCGCTCCCGAAGCCAAACTCACCTGAGCCCCGGGCCAACCCGACCGCTGACGCTTCCGGTACACCCGCATGTGCGAGACTCCTCGGGTGAGTTCTGCTGTGCCGCACAGCAATCGGGATCGGATAGAGCGCGAGGAGTCAGGTGTCGTTCGAAGAATGGTGTACAAGTTGGGAATCGGTGCCGGTTTCCGAGGCGGCGGAGCGCTATGACATTTGCCGAGCCAGTGCGGAACTCGTGGAGGATCTGGACGATCTGCTGAGTGAGGAAGCCGAGTGCTTCTTCGTTCACCGAGGTGACCTCACCATCGACGGGCCGCTGTCGCTGGGCAACGACCCTGGCGTGGCACCGGACACCGTCTACGTCATCGATGGGGACCTGACGGTCAACGGCCCCATGCGTTTTCTGAACGCGGACGTCTACACGCCGCTCTACGTCACCGGCTCGGTCACCGCCGGACACCTGATGTGCCTCATGGACAGCGTGCTGTTCATCGGCGGCTCACTCACCGTCGAGGGCCTGGTGCTGACCAAGCTCTACGACATGGGAATGCTTGTCGTACACGGTGCGGCGTCCGCGGAAGCGTGGCTCGAAGCATGGGACCGGGGCGATGTCATCGTCGAGGATCCGAAGGCCCGCACGCTGAGTGCCTCCGAGGTTGAATACCCCGAGGCCCTGGACGGTGACGGTGCCGCGGAAGCACTCTGGAAAGCCGCCCTCGAAGGTCTTCCCCTGTACACGAGGGGAGCATGATGGCTCAGGCAAGGCGTGCCACCGCGGCCGACAGCGCCCTGGACCCCGGATTCTTCGACTCCGAAGCCCAGCAGTCCGAGGCCTGGCTGGCCTGGAGCGACCGAACCGCGGTCGATGCCCGCATCGAGACGTTGTTCACCGAGACGCTGCCCCGACTGGAAGCGGCACAGGGCACCGAGAACCGCCCACTTCCCGATGACCGGTTCAGCGCCACCGCGTTCGACCGAATCGTCTCCCTCGTCGAAGCCGCCGTGCTCGACGAGAACGGCAGCTACACCCCCGAAAACGACCATCTCGCAGACCAATTCATCACCTACATCGGCGAATGGCTGGTGCGCCGCATCGAGGGCGTCTGGTTCAACTCACCGGACAACGGTGCCGCGATCTACGACGGGTACGGCCCGGCGATCGGCTACCCGTGGTCCCAAGAATCTGAAAACGACCTTCTAGCATTGCTTTTCACGATGGCCGTCCACAGCGACGACAGCCCGTACGCCTACTTCGTAGACCTGCTGTACAGCCGCGCCCTGCCATTCGCCGACGAGGAAGACCGCCCAGAACTGAAAGCCGAACTCCTCGCGTGAGAGAAATGGGCCGCGAAGCTGCAGCTTCGCGGCCTACAGCCAGCGCTGGACCGCGTCGGCCGCACCGGTGGGGCCATCCGGGAGGCCGATGCGCGCCCCTGGCGCGAGCTCGTGCACGAGGTTGAGCACCTGCTCGAACAACAGCAGTGCCTGGGGCCGGGTGCGCAGCCCCGCGCCGATCAACACCGCATCCCACTTATTCGACGTCAACCGCTCACGAACGACCTGCAAGTCGGTATCAGGCGTGATGTGGCACCGCTCGACGGCGTAGCCGAGCTCCCGGATCCGTTCATCCTCAGCGGCGATCCCGGCAAGCACCACCTCAGCGGTGAGCTGAGCCGCAACCATCTCGGGCGTCGAGAAGTCGACACTATTGGGATCGAACCCGACAACGAGAACCTGCTGAGCAGTTGACACAAACCCGAGCGTAGCGGCTGCACCGAGCGCCGCAGCCCCGAATGGCTTCGATCTCCCGATCGAGTGGACGGAAAACCCTCTCCTCCAACGTTTCTCCCGCCGCCCACCGGGACCCGATACGACAATGGGCCGCCAAGCTTCAGCTCAGCGGCCCATTCTCGGGTTGGAACTAATCCAGGTAGTCGCGCAAGACCTGGCTGCGGCTGGGGTGGCGCAGCTTGGACATGGTCTTGGACTCGATTTGGCGGATGCGTTCTCGGGTTACGCCGTAGACCTGGCCGATTTCGTCCAGGGTTCGGGGCTGGCCGTCGGTCAGGCCGAAGCGCAGGCGGACGACGCCCGCTTCGCGCTCGGACAGGGTCTCGAGGACCGACTGGAGTTGGTCCTGCAACAGCGTGAACGACACTGCGTCGACTGCGACAACGGCTTCGGAGTCTTCGATGAAGTCGCCGAGTTGGGAGTCGCCTTCGTCGCCGATGGTCTGGTCCAGGGAGATGGGCTCGCGCGCGTACTGCTGGATTTCCAGCACCTTTTCGGGCGTGATGTCCATTTCCTTGGCGAGCTCTTCGGGGGTGGGCTCGCGGCCCAGGTCCTGGAGGAGTTCGCGCTGGATGCGGCCGAGCTTGTTGATGACCTCGACCATGTGCACGGGGATGCGGATGGTGCGGGCCTGGTCGGCCATGGCGCGGGTGATGGCCTGGCGGATCCACCATGTCGCGTAGGTCGAGAACTTGTAACCCTTGGTGTAGTCGAACTTCTCGACCGCGCGGATCAGACCGAGGTTGCCTTCCTGGATGAGGTCCAGGAACGCCATGCCGCGGCCGGTGTAGCGCTTGGCCAGGGACACCACGAGTCGCAGGTTGGCTTCCAGCAGGTGGTTCTTGGCGCGGTTGCCGTCGCGCATGATCCACTGCAGGTCGCGGCGCGACTGCACGGGCAGCTTCTCGCCCTTGTCGGCGAACTCGCGCAGCTTCTCCGTGGCGTAGAGGCCGGCCTCGATGCGCTTGGCGAGCTCGACCTCCTCCTCGGCGTTGAGCAGCGCGACCTTACCGATCTGCTTCAGGTACGCGCGGACCGAGTCGGCCGATGCGGTGAGCTCGGCGTCCTTGCGGGCCTGGCGCAGCGCCTCGGATTCCTCTTCGTCCCAGACGAAGTCGCCGGAGGCCTTGTCCTTCTCCGAGGGTTCGTCGGCCTCTTCGGCCTCCTCGCCCTTGGCGTCGGCGGCCGCGGGGACGGCTTCCTCGTCCTCGTCGACCTCGTCGACGATCTCCTCTTCGTCGCCGAGGTCGTCCTCGTCGACTTCGAGGTCATCGAGGTCGTCGAGCTCCAGCGACTCGTCGTCGAGGACCTCGTCGCCCTCGGCGCCTTCCATGCCGGGCTCGGCGGCCTTCTTCGGAGAGGCCTTCTTCGCCGCCGCCTTCTTGGCGGTGGCCTTGGTGGCCTTCTTCGCGGCGGTCTTCTTGGCCGCGACCTTCTTTGCCGCGGCCTTCTTGGCCGGGGCCTTCTTGGCGGCAGCCTTCTTGACCGGCGATGCTGCAGTGGTGTCTGCTGAGTCGGCGGCTTCGGCCGATTCGGCGGTCTCTCGGGTATTCGTGGCTACCACGTACGCCCTTTCGTGACGGTCTCGTGCGGCGTCACGCCAGAGTGGTGATCCGGCGGAGCGGTTCTGTCGGGGGGGTAAACCGGCTCTCGTGCCGGTGTCGGTTTCCGGCTCACCGCCGGGCATGTGTTCCATTGTAACGATCGAACCAGCTTACTTATGGCGCGATACCGGCCGACACCGCCATGGCCGCTCCGACGATGCCCGCCGTATTGCGCAGCGCGGCCGGGACCACGGGGGTTCTGTTGGTGAGCAAGGGAATCCATTCCTGGTAGTCGCGGCTGATGCCGCCGCCGGCCACGAACACGTTCGGCCAGAACAGGTTTTCCAAGGTGATGAGCACCTTGGAGACCTCCTTGGCCCACTCCGGATAGGTCATGCCGACCCGATCCTTGACCGACGCGGCGGCCCGGTGCTCGGCCTCGCGGCCGTCGACCTCCATGTGCCCGAGCTCGCTGTTGGGCATGAGCACGCCGTTGTACATGATCGCTGATCCGATCCCGGTGCCGAAGGTGAGCAGCATTACCAATCCGCTGAGATCCTTTGCCGCGCCGTACCGGTCCTCGGCCATGCCCGCGGCGTCGGCGTCGTTGAGGACGGTCACCTCGCGGCCGCCCAGCGCCACCGAGAACAGATGCCGCGCGTCGATGCCGACCCAGGTCTTGTCGATATTGGCGGCGGTGCGGATCTGACCGTGCAGCACCACGCTGGGCATGGTGATGCCGACCGGACCGTCCCAGCCCGACTGCGCGACCAGCTTGGCCACCGCCTCGGCGACGGCGTTGGGTGTCGAGGGATGCGGTGTCTCGATCTTGATGCGGTCGTAGCACAGTTCACCGGTCGCGAGATCGACCTCGGCGCCCTTCACACCGCTGCCACCGATATCGATGCCGAACGCGTGCCCGGGATCGGACATGAACCACTCCTCAGTTCTCCAAGTGATTTGCCGGAAAGTCGCAGCTCTCCGGCCGATGAGCTGTGTTGTGCACGACAAGCCTAATGCGCGGGATGCCGGATCTGTGCTGCGATGGAGGTCGTGCCGGAATCGAATTTCACATCCACCGCCCCCGCCGCATCCACGAACACCGACACTTCAGACATACCCGAACTGCGCCGCGTCGCCGTGTATCTCGCCGAGACCGCCGCCGCGCATGTCCGCGCCCGCCGCCCCGAGGTGTTCGGCCCGGGTGCGCGCGCCGAGGATGCCGTGCAGTCCAAGAGCACCCCGACCGACCCGGTCACCATCGTCGACACCGAGACCGAACAGCTGGTCCGCAAGCTGGTCGCCGAACTGCGCCCCGGCGACCGCGTGGTGGGGGAGGAGGACGGCGGCAGCCTGGCCGACGATCCGGACCTCGTGCACTGGATCGTCGATCCCATCGACGGCACCGTGAACTTCCTCTACGGCATCCCGTCCTATTCGGTGTCGGTGGCCGCGGTGCGCGGCGGGCGATCCGTCGCGGGCGCGGTCGCCGATGTGGCGCACGCGGTCACCTACAGCGCCGGGCTCGGCCTGGGCGCGCAGCGCGCCGCCTCCAGCCCGGACGGCACGTCCCCGGGTGGCGAGCCGATTCCCTTGCGCGCCAACGCGGTCGACACGGCGGCCATGGCGCTGGTGGCGACCGGCTTCGCCTACGCGACGCCGCGCCGCACCCGGCAGGGCGAGCTGGTGGCGCAGGTGTTGCCCTACATCCGCGACATCCGGCGCTTCGGTTCGGCCGCGCTGGATCTGTGCGCCGTCGCCGAGGGCCGTACGGACGCCTACTACGAGCACGGTTTGAACCAGTGGGATTGGGCCGCGGGCGCGCTCATCGCCGCCGAGGCGGGCGCTCGGCTGATCCTGCCGCCCGCACCCGACTCGCCGGGCGCCGCAGGCGATTTGGTGTGCGCCGCCGCGCCCGGCATCGCTGACGAACTGTTCGGTCTGTTCAAGCGCCTGGACGTCACCACCCCTATCCCGGTTCCGTGACAGGGGACTGAACAGGTCCGGATGAACCGGACCCGCCGGACGAACCACGCAAAACGAATCGCCGCGACCGAAAGGTCGCGGCGATTCCGTCGTCCCGATTCATATATCTTGTTGCGCCGGAAAGGGTTTCGCGACGCCCCCGCGAGTCAGAGCCGGCGCGCTCGGAAAGAGATTCTCAACACTTGGCCTTACGCGCCGCTTCCAGCAGCTTCGGGTCGATGGCGGGCGCGGTGCCCGGTGTCGGATTCTTCAGCGACTTCAGCACCTCTTCGGCATCCGTATCCGGGCGGATATCGCGGAACAGCGTGCCCAGCACCAGATCCACCGTCTCGTCCTGGCGCTGATCCTCGATCAGCTCCGCACACGGCGCGACCAGCTGCACCGAAGCCGCGGCCGGGCGCCCCTTCACGCCGAAGCGAATCTGCCCGGTGCACTCCAAGTCCCCGTTCACATAGACCGGGTCATTGCCGATCTGCACGTCCGGCGCGCTGGCGAACCCGAGATCGCCCAGCTCGGAAGCCACGTGCGCGGCCTGGCCGCGCTGATTGTTGGCATTGAAGACGCGAACCCTCGACGCGCCGAGGGCGGCGGGCTCCACGTCCCGTAACCGCGAGTTCGACACCCGCTCCCCGAGCGGGGCGGGCTTGGCCGCGGACGTGCTCGAGGCGGGGCTGGGCGAGTTGCAGGTCATCGCGCCCTGGTCACCCTCGGTCGTCGTCAGCGCCTTGAACCACACGCCGACGCAGATCAGAGCGATGACCCCCACCATGGCCGCCCACGGTTCCCAGCGTCGCCGAATGAACGGCCGGCCGTTGGGATCGGTCGAGTTACCTTGGGTGATCAGTGAAACCACGCCCACACTCTACGAAAACGAAGAGGTCGGCGCGTGCACGGCCACCGGCAAGTCGGGCGGTGAGTCGGCGCGGCGCTGTCGCGGGCAACGCGGGGAAACAGGTCCCGGCCAGGTCTCGGAGCCTGCGAGGTAGATCTCGGCGAGTTCCCTCGTCGGTGACGATTCCCCCTCAGTTTCAACTCGCAAGGGTTTTGATTGCGACTTTTGACCCGGGGTCCGCTATTGTCTGGCGGCCCAGATCGTACAACCCAGGTGAAACTGGGGGTCGGTTTCGGGAACAACAAGGGCATGTCCTGCGTTGACCGAGCGCGATCCGCTGCGGATGAAGGACTATCCGGCTCGGATCTGTGACCGGTGTACGCGTGACGTACACCACGGGCGGGGCGGCATTCCCTCCCGATCCGACCCCGTGAGGGGCCGGTCAGGTGGGTGCCGTTCCGGGATATACGGAGTAAGGACGAGGGGAAACGACATGGCAACCGACTATGACGCACCGCGGCGCAGTGAATCCGATGAGGTTTCGGAGGACTCGCTGGAGGAGCTGAAGGCTCGCCGCAACGAAGCCGCGTCCGCCGTCGTGGATATCGACGAATCCGATACCGCGGAATCGTTCGAGCTTCCCGGCGCGGACCTTTCCGAGGAGGTGCTCTCGGTCCGGGTCATCCCGAAGCAGGCCGACGAGTTCACCTGTTCGAGCTGCTTCCTGGTGCACCACCGCAGCCGACTGGCCAGCGAAGCCGGCGGTCAGCTGATCTGCATGGATTGCGCTGCGTAAGGCACTGTCCGCGTAGCGGATCCGACAAAGAGGATTCCGTCAGCCCGCGCTCGGTTCGCCGAGCGCGGTCAGGATCAGGCTTGCTCGGTCGCGTTCTTCAGGCCGAGAGCGGCAATGATTTTCTCCGGATGGCGCGTACTGACCAGCCAGTACGGCGTCGGATCGTCCGGATCATCGAGCACGAGCAACACCATCGGCCCCACCCAGGCCCGATGCTGAACGAAGGCGGCGGGGTCGAGCTGGCGGCCCAGCGCCGCGCTCTTGGCACTGGCCGGCACCGGGGCGGCACGCTTGACGAAGGTCGCGGGCAGGTGGGCGCGATCGGTGCGCAGTTCCGGCACGCCGTCGGCGTCGACGGTCACCTCCACGCGATGGCGGGAGAACCACGCCAGCACCCACGCCGCGAAGGGGAACAGCAGCACGTAGGGCAGCCACGCCCGCACTCCCGGTGCGCCCATGTGGATTTCGGCTGCCAGCAGCCCGGTCACGACGAGGGCAGCGGGCACCCACCACAGCGGCACCCAGAGGCGCTCGGCGTAGATGGGTCGGGTCTGCTGCTTAGGTTCCATGGTCACCTGAGGGGGCTGGTCGGACACGACATCAGACTAGGTCAATGGCGACGGGGGTGAACGCGTAGGCTCGGCCTACGTGACCGGTATTCCACCTATTCCCCTGCTGCGGCTCGATCCCGGCATCCCCGTACCCAAGCGTGCCCACGAGGGCGACGCGGGCGTGGACCTGTGCACCACCGAGGACGTCATCATCGAACCGGGGGAGCGGGTGCTCGTCGGCACCGGCATCGCGGTGGCGCTCCCGATCGGCACGGTCGGGCTGATCCATCCGCGTTCGGGACTGGCGGCCAAGGCGGGTCTCTCGGTCGTCAATACCCCCGGCACGGTCGACGCGGGCTACCGCGGTGAGATCAAGGTGTGCCTGATCAATCACGATCCGCGGGCGGCCATCGAGCTCCGGCGGGGTGACCGGATCGCCCAGCTGCTGGTGCAGAAGGTCGAACTGGTTGACTTCGTGGAGGTCGAGACGCTCGACGAGACCGCGCGCGGCGCAGGAGGATACGGGTCCAGTGGTGGGCATGCCAGCCTGTCCGCTGGGTCCGGTGGGTCGGGTCAGGCGACCGGCAAGGAGGCATGACGATGGTGTTCGGACGGAAGAAAAAGGGCGGCGACAGAGATGACGCGCCGCAGTACGACGACGAGTACACCGAGTACGACGAATACGACGAGTACGAGGACGAGTACGACGAATCCGGCGTGGGCGCGGGCGAGTTCGACACCGCAAACTTCGCGCCGGTGACCGTCGCCGCCGACCCCAAGTCGGGACCCTACGACTACGAGGATGTCGCCGATCGGCTCGCGGCCATCGCCGAGCAGCGGCTGGATCTGGGCTCGGTGATCGTGCCGGTGCCGCCGGGCGGGCAGCTGCAGGTCGAGATGACCCCGGACGGCACGCCGCAGGCGGTGCACCTGGCCACCCAGCACGGGCGGATCACGGTGGCGGCCTACGCCGCTCCCAAGACCTCGGGCCAATGGCGTTCGGTGGCGGCCGATCTCGCCGAGACGCTGCGCAAGGACGGCGCGACCGTCTCGGTCGTGCAGGGCCCGTGGGGTCGTGAGCTGCACGCCGTCACCCAGGGCGCGGATCTGCGCTTCATCGGTGTGGACGGCTACCGCTGGATGGTTCGCCTGGTCGCGGCCGGTCCGACCGGCGCGGCCGACGACAACTCGCCGCTGGTGTCCGCCGCCCGCGCGGTGCTCAGCGAGACCGTCGTGCGCCGCGGCGACGAACCGCTCCCGGTCCGCGAGCCGCTTCCGGTGGTCCTACCCCAGGAGCTGGCCGACCAGCTAGCCGCCGCCCATCAGCAGCAGCTCGCCGCCCAGCAGCAGGCCATGCAGGCCCAGATGGCCGCCATGCAGGGCGGTCCGGCCTACCAGCCCGAGCAGCCCCCGACCGAACCGCGTCGCGGCGCGGAGGGGTCTGCCATGCAGCAGCTCGGCCTGAACTGACCGGTCCGGCCGACCGCCGGATCCGGCTGTAGAACAAGACAAATGGGGCACCGCCAGTGTGGCGGTGCCCCATTTCGCTCTCAGCGCAACAAGCCGGAAGCGCCGCCGCCCCGCTGACTGCGGGGCGGCGGCGCATACCAAGGGCGTTGTGGCAGAACCCAGGTCAGGGGGCCGGGACTCGGCGGGGGAGCAGGGCGGTGATGCCCCGGGTGCCGAGAATCGACGGGTCCGCGCCGAGGTCCTCGAGGGTGATGCGGTGCAGGGTCGCACGGGGCATGAGATCGGTCCAGCGTTCGGCGACCGCGATCGGGTGCACGGGATCGTCGACGGCTCCGATGATTTCGACCGGGGCGCTGACCTGGGCCAGGAGTTCGGGCTCAGGCCAGGCGTAGGCAGCGGCCTCCTCCAGCGCGGAGGGGAGATCCGGCCACTGGGCGGTCCAGGAATGGGTGAGCGCCTCGGCCAGCCAGGCGGGGCTGGAGGCCTGCATGCGGGCGAGGACCTCGTCGATGCCGTCGGCGCGAAGCTGGGCGGCGGTGGCAGCGGCACTCGCCGCGGCCGGGCAGCCGGTCGTGTCGGCACCGGTCCAAGCAGGCAGCGCGGCGACCACTCCGTAGACCGAATCCGGGTGCTGGGCGGCCCATTCCACGGCCACGGCCGCGCCGAGCGAGATGCCCGCGATCAGCACCGGCCCCGAACGGGCGGCGGTGTCGAGGGCCGCGCGATAGCTGTCGATCACCCGCCGCGGATCCGGCTCAACCGCCAGAAACGGCAGATCCAATGCGGCGCAGGCGGATCCGAAGGCGCGGCGGGCGAAAAGGGCATCGGAGCCGGTTCCGGGCAGGGCAACAGCCATCGCCGGACCCGGCGCGGCCTTGGCCGAGGTCGACGGGGTCACCGCCGGACCGGGCACGGCGACCGCCGGACGTGGAAGTTCGGGCACCGGCCGAGAGTAGCCGGGCCGCAGGGGCGCAACGGGAACCGGCACCGGCCTCCGGGACGGGATCGCGGCCTTCGCGTCGGGCACCCGCGCCGGCCGCTACGCGGTCCCCGCGGGCGGTGTGCTTCCCGGTCGGCCTGCCCCGCCACCTGAGCAGGGCGAATTCGGGGTGGGCCCGATCCCCGGCACCGGGCCGACGCCGGGGTCCGGGCGCCGGATCGGTCACGAGTTCGGGCGCCGGAGCGGTGGTGGGTCACGCGGCGGAGTCGATCTCATATGCCTGAGCGGGGCGGGGTTTGGGGAGCGGGTCGGAGCGGGTATGGCTGGTGACGGGCACGCGTGGCGGGTGCAGGACAGTGCATCTACAGTGGCCCATGTACGGCCATCGGCGGTCGGGTGGCAAACCACCGGATCGGCGTGGGAAAAGATCGAACGACGTGTGATCCACGCCGTGGAGCTCTACAAGAAAGCGTGCGAGATGCCATCCGAGGGTGGGAAGGACACCCCGTCAGGCTATTTCCGGCGGCTCAGCCGTCGCCTGACCGAGGACCTTGATCGTTTGGATGCCGAGGAGCTCGCCGAGACGTCGGAGGCGTCGGGGGCGTGCCGGGCATCGGAGTGTCGACGGGGTGAAGAGGTCACCATGGTCGGCAGACTGCGCAGCGTCGAGGCCTGTCCCAAGTCCGCGGGCGCCGAGGTGGAGGCCGAGTTCTTCGACGGCACCGATTCGGTGGCGCTGGTCTTCATCGGCAGGCGTCGCATTCCGGGAATCGAGCCGGGACGTCGTATCCTGGTCCGCGGCCGCGTCGGTCAACGCGACGGCGGCAAGGTGATCTTCAACCCCTACTACGAACTCCGCGGGAATACCTGACACTTATGCCGAACCCCACCAGCAGCAGCGACGAGAGCCGTACCCCGACCGAGGCTTTCGGCGCGCGGCCCGCGTTCGATCCGCCCACGGTCCAGCTCCCCGCCGCCCGCGGCGCCGACGAGCCACCGCTGCGCCTGGAGAACGCGATGCTGGATGAGGACATGCAGGCCCTGGTCGGCGCCGAACTGGCCGCGCTGGAGCGCGAGGCCACCGGTTCCGGCCACGACACCGACCAGGACACCGAGTCCGACGACGAGCCGGAGCAGACGCTGCTCGAGCAGATGGGCGGCATCAGCGGCCTGATCTACTCCTCGCTGCCGGTGCTGGTGTTCGTGCCGGTGAATTCGCTGGCCAACCTGACCGCCGCGATCTGGGCGTCACTGGGTGTGGCCGCGCTGATCCTGGTGTGGCGCTTGGTGCGTCGCGATCCGATCCAGCCCGCCATCTCCGGCTTCCTGGGGGTGGGCGTGTGCGCGTTCATCGCCTACCGGATGGGTGAGGCCAAGGGCTTCTTCCTGTTCGGCATCTACGCCAGCCTGATCTACGGCGGCGCGTTCCTGATGTCGCTGGTGGTGCGCTGGCCGCTGGCGGGCGTCATCTGGGGCGCGCTCAACGGGCACGGCACCGGCTGGCGCTCCGACAAGCGCGCCATGCGCCTCTACGACATCGCGACCGCGGTGTGGGCGGTGGTGTTCGTGGCCCGCTACCTGGTGCAGAACCACCTCTACGACTCCAACAGCACCGGTCTGCTGGCGGTGGCCCGCATCGGCATGGGCTGGCCGTTGACCGCGGTGGCGGCGCTGGTGACCTTCTGGGCGGTCCGCAAGGCCGGGCATCTGCCGAGCCAGAAAACCGCCGAACCGGCCGCGTAAGACCGTTCGGTCTGCGGTCGGTCGCTTGGTTTCGGGCACTTATCGCGCTAAAAGCCCAGGGCGCAACACCTTCGGGGCCATTGGGGGCCAAGAGGGGGTGACCAACCCACCCCTGGGGTACCTATTTCCGGACCCCCGCTGCGAGCACGATCTTTCTCAGAAGCTACGGAGAAAGGATCGCGGAGTTGGTTACCGACAGCAAGGCAGTGGCAGCGCAGGATCGGGGCGAGGGGCCCGTGACGGCGGTGCAGACAGTCGCCTCGCGCCGGCACCCGGCGGGGCGGGGGAGCAAGAGCACGAGCACGGTGGCGACGTCGGAGTCCCGGCGCGCCGCAGCGGAATTGGAGAAGCTGATCGGCCCGGCCGCGGCCGGTGACCGGGAGGCGGTCTCCGAGATTCTCAAGATCGTCTACCCGCTGGTGCGGCGCTACTGCGCGGCACGCATGAGCGGGGCGGGCCACCTGCACGTGACCGCCGACGATGTGGCGCAGGAGATCTGCCTGGCGACCGTGCAGGCGATTCCGCGCTACCGGGATCAGGGCAAGTCGTTCCTGGCCTTCGTCTACGGCATCTCGGCCAACAAGGTCGCCGACGCCTTCCGGCGGGCGCAGATGCACCCGGCCTACCCGGTGGCGGAGTTCCCGGATTCCCCGGGGACCGAGGCCGGCCCGGAGGAGCGGGCGCTGGCGATGGAGACCCGGATGGCCACCCGCGATCTCATGCAGGTGCTGTCCACCACCCACCGAGAGGTGCTGGTCATGCGGATCGTGCTGGGCTGGACCGCGGCGCAGACCGCCGAGGCCATCGGCACCAGCCCGGGCGTGGTGCGGGTCATGCAGCACCGCGCGCTGAACAAGCTGCGGGCCGAATTGCGGGCGGCCTCCTGATAATTCGGGGACAGCTCAACGATGAGTGAGAGGAATGTGGGCCGGGCACTGGGGAGTGCGCCCGGCCCACAGTCGTTTTCACGATCCGCCAGCGGTTTCAGTTCAGCGGTGGATATCCGATCAGGCGGTTTCGGCGTGCTCGGCCTGGCTGCCGAAGCCGTTGACGCCGAGCGCCTTTCGCAGATCGTCCTCGGCCTCGACGGAGGCCACGAACAGCAGCTCGTCCTCGCCTTCGAGCGGGTCGTCGGCCTGCGGGACGATGACGCGGCCGCCGCGCAGAATGGTCACCAGGGCGGCATCGCGGGGCAGGGTGAGGGTGCGAACGGCCTTGCCCGCCAAGGGGGTATCGGTGGGCAGGGTGATCTCGACCAGGTTGGCCTGACCCTGGCGCAGTGTCATCAGGCGGACCAGATCGCCGACGGATACGGCCTCCTCGACGAGCGAGGCGAGCAAGCGCGGGGTCGAGACCGCCACGTCCACGCCCCACGACGAGTCGAACAGCCACTCGTTGCGCGGATCGTTGACGCGGGCCACGACACGCCCGACGCCGAATTCGGTCTTGGCGAGCAGGCTGAACACCAGGTTCACCTTGTCGTCGCCGGTGGCGGCGATGACCACGTCGTAGGTCTCCAGCCCGGCCTCCTCGAGCGTCTCCAGCTCGCAGGCGTCGGCGTGGGTCCACACCGCGGTGGGCGCGACGGTCGGGTCGATGTGGTCGAGGCGGCGTTCCAACAGCATGACCTGATGGCCGCCGCGCAGTAGTTCCTGGGCGATGGAGCGGCCGACCGCTCCCGCTCCGGCGATGGCTACCTTCATCTCAGACCTCGCTCGCGGGGGGATTGCCGGCCAGGGCGACGGCCTCGCCGACCGTGCCGGAGGTGGCGGCGATGTAGACCTGGTCGTCGGCCTGCAGCATGGATTTGCCGTTGGGGAGCACGCCCTGCCCGAATCGGATGATGAACGACACCCGCGCCCCGATGGCCTCTTCCAGGGCCTGCACCGAATGCCCGTACCAGTCCTCGTGCAGCGCGAGTTCGGTGACCGCGACGGTGCCGGTGGGGTCGCGCCAGGTGGTGGTGGATTGATCGGAGACCAGGGTGCGCAGGAACCGGTCGGTCGTCCACGGCACGGTGGCGATGGTCGGGATACCCAGGCGCTCGTACACCGCGGCGCGCTTGGCGTCGTAGATCCGCGCGACCACGCGCTCGATGCCGAAGGTCTCGCGGGCCACGCGGGCGGAGATGATGTTGGAGTTGTCGCCCGAGGACACCGCGGCGAAGGCGCCGGCGCGCTCGATTCCGGCGCGGGTCAACACATCTCGATCGAAGCCGACGCCGGTGATGCACAGGCCCGGGAAATCGCGGCCCAGGCGCAGGAAGGCGCTCGAGTTCTGATCGATCACCGCGACCTCGTGTCCGATGCGGACGAGGGCGCGGGCGAGCGAGGAACCGACCCGTCCACAGCCCATGATCACCACGTACACCGTACGAACCCCATTCCCGAAAACCTTCTGTGCGGTTTGGTTGCCCTGTTCGGGTGGCAACCGTACCGCTCGAGTCGCATTGCGGGCATTTTCCCCCTCCGGAAGTAGTTCAAACCGAATCGGAAAAAGCTCACAGCCCTCGTCCGCCACCCTACGACCGTGAGGGTCGCGCGTCGCGCCGCGGGCACGGACGCTCCCGCACTGCCTTATGCTGCCTGGAGTGTCGAAGTTGACGACGGCCGCCAAGCGCATGCTGGTCGGCCGCCCATTCCGCAGCGATTCTCTCGGGCATACGCTGCTGCCCAAGCGGATCGCGCTCCCCGTTTTCGCCTCGGATGCCTTGTCATCGGTGGCTTACGCGCCCGAGGAAATCTTCCTGGTGCTCTCGGTGGCGGGGTTGTCCGCTTACACATATGCGCCATGGATCGGCCTCGCGGTCGCGCTGGTGATGGCGGTGGTGGTCGCCAGCTACCGGCAGAACGTGCACGCGTATCCGTCCGGCGGCGGTGACTACGAGGTCGCGACGAAGAATCTCGGGCCCACCGCGGGATTGACCGTCGGCTCGGCGCTGCTGGTCGATTATGTGCTGACGGTGGCGGTGTCGATCTCCTCGGCGGCGTCGAATATCGGCTCGGCCGTGCCGTTCGTCGCAACTCACAAGGTGTTGTTCGCGGTCTCCGCGATTGTGATTCTCACCGCCATCAATCTGCGCGGTGTGCGTGAATCCGGTACGGCCTTCGCGATTCCCACCTACGCGTTCATGATCGGCATGTTCGTCATGTTGATCTGGGGGTTCACCAGGATCGGGATCATGGGCGAAGCGGTGCACGCCGAGTCCTACGGGTTCGGGCTCAAGGCCGAGGAGTCCCATCTGGCCGGGCTGGCATTCGTGTTCCTGATCGCGCGTGCGTTCTCCTCCGGCTGTGCGGCACTGACCGGTGTCGAGGCCATCAGCAACGGTGTGCCCGCGTTCCGCAAACCCAAGTCCCGCAATGCCGCGACCACGCTGCTGCTGCTCGGATGCATCGCCGTCTCGCTGTTCATCGGCATGATCGTGCTCGCCCAGAAGGTCGGCATCGTGTACGCGCACGACACCTCGGATCTGACCGGCACGCCTGACGGGTACGAGCAGAAGACGATGGTGGCGCAGCTGGCGGGGGCGGTGTTCTCCGGCTTCCCGGTGGGCTTCTACTTCATCACCATCGTCACCGCGCTGATCCTGGTGCTGGCCGCCAACACCGCGTTCAACGGGTTCCCGGTGCTGGGTTCGATTCTGGCGCAGGACCGTTTCCTGCCGCGCCAGCTGCACACCCGCGGTGACCGGTTGGCGTTCAGCAACGGCATCCTGTTCCTGGCGGGTGCGGCGATCGCGTTCGTGGTGTTGTTCGGTGCGGAGGTGACGCGCCTGATCCAGCTCTACATCGTGGGCGTGTTCGTCTCGTTCGTGCTGAGCCAGACCGGCATGTTGCGGCACTGGACTCGACTGCTGCGCACCGAGACCGATCCGGCGCAGCGGGCGCGCATGAAGCGGTCGCGGGTGATCAACGCCATCGGCCTGACCATGACCGCGACCGTGCTGTGCATCGTGCTGGTCACCAAGTTCCTGGCGGGCGCGTGGATCGCCATCGTCACCATGGCGGCGATCTTCGGGTTGATGAAACTCATTCGCCGCCACTACGACACGGTGTCGCGGGAGCTCGACGAGAGCGAATGGGACGGGGTGCTGCCCAGCCGGACGCACTCCATCGTGCTGGTGTCCAAGCTGCACCTGCCGACCAAGCGGGCGCTGTCCTACGCCCGGGCGACCCGGCCCGACACGCTCGAGGCGATCACCGTGAACGTGGACGAGCCCGATACCCGGGCGCTGGTGCGGCAGTGGGAGGCGAGCGATATCGCGGTGCCGCTCAAGGTGATCGAATCGCCGTATCGCGAGATCACCAAGCCCGTGGTCGATTACGTGAAGCGGGTGCGCAAGGACTCCCCGCGCGACGTGGTCACCGTGTTCATCCCCGAATACGTGGTCGGCCACTGGTGGGAGCAGCTGCTGCACAACCAGAGCGCCCTGCGCCTGAAGGGCCGTCTGCTCTTCGAACCCGGCGTGATGGTCACCAGCGTCCCCTGGCAGCTGTCCTCCTCGGCGGGCAAGGCCAGCCCCGGCCGCGTGGTCAACGCTCCCGGTTATGTCCGCCGCGGCTTCGGAGACGAAGGATGAGCGGACCCGACTGGTACGGCTCCATTTTCGAGGTCCGCCTCGGCCCACCCGGCCACGGCGGCTTCTGCGTCGCCCGCCACGAGGGCCGGGTCCTCTTCGTCCGCCACGGCCTCCCCGGCGAGCTCGTCCGCGCCCAGGTCACCGAGGACCGAGGCGGCTCCTTCTGCCGAGCCGACGCCCTCGAAATCCTCGAACCCTCCCCCGACCGCATCCCCGCCACCTGCCCGGTCTCCGGCCCCGGCGGCGCCGGCTGCTGCGACTTCACCTTCGCCACCCCCGAAGCCCAACGCGAATTGAAGCGCCAAGTAGTCGCCGACCAACTCCGCCGCCTGGCCAACTGGGAACCCGACTTCATAGTCGAGCCCATCCCGGTGCCACTCGGCTTGCCGAGCGGCGTCGTGGCACAACAGGACTCACGCCCCGGCTCGCCCGCCCGCCCGGACGGCCCGGTCCGGCTCGGAGGTGTGGCAACCGGCCTCGCCTCGACACTGTTGGGCGCGCCCACCGGACCGTCCGCAGCACAGCGCGCCAAACTGACCTCGGAGCCCGCGCGGGAGGCGGAGTCCGCTGGGGCCCCGGCTGATGCCACCCCCGCAGCGCCGGGCCGAATCGGCGGCGTGGCGACGCATTTGGCGAGCGCATTGATCGCTCGCCCGGGTGAAGCGAGTCACGTCGCGCTGGGCGGTCAGGTATCGCCGGCCGCGTATACCGATGGGTGGCGGAGTCGGGTGCGGCTGGTGGTGGATGCGGACGGGCGGGCCGGGGTGCATCGGTATCGGAGTACCGAGGTGCTGGCGGATCTGCGGTGTCCGCAGCCGATGGCGGGGGCGATGGATGGGATCGCCGAGCAGAAATGGACGCCCGGCGCGGATCTTGTTGTGGCCGTGGATGGGGACGGGATGCGGCATATCGTCGAGGTGGCTTCGGCCGAGGGGGAGCGCGGCCAGGGCGACCGACGCGGCCGGGGCGGGGCGGGGCGGCGCGGTGGGGATCGGCGCAGTACCGCGGCTCGGCGGGCGGCGGCGCACGGGGCTCGGGAGGAGCGGGTGGTCGAGGGGACCGGGCGGGCCGTGCAGTATGTGGCGGATCGGCGGTGGGAACTGTCGGCTACCGGGTTCTGGCAGCCGCATTATGGTGCGGCGCAGGCATATTCGGATGTGGTGGGGGAGTGGGCGGATGCCGCGCCCGGATCGCTGGTGTGGGATTTGTACTGCGGAGTCGGTGTGTTCGCGGCGCGGCTGGCGGATCGGGTAGGGGATCGGGGTGCGGTGCACGGTGTCGAGTTCGCGCGCAGCGCCGTCAGCGAAGGTCGTGTGGCGCTGCGGGATATGCCCTGGGTGGATCTGACCGCCGAGCGAGTCGAGCGCTGGATCCACGACCAGCCCGCCACCGCACCGGATGTCGTCGTGCTCGACCCGCCGCGCGCGGGCGCGGGCAAGGATGTGATCAACGCGATGAGCGAGCGCTCCCCGCGCCGCATCATCCACATAGGCTGCGACCCCGCCGCTTTCGCGCGGGATGTCGGCCTCTACCGCGCCGCCGGGTACCAGCCCGTCGGCCTGCGCGTCTTCGACGCCTTCCCAGGTACCCATCACGTGGAATGCATCGCCGTACTGGAGCGCTGACGCGAAACCTTTTCACAATTTGGGCCAGTGGCGTGTCGATGCCAGCGGAAGGGTTGGCGGACGGGCGAATTGGCGGTACACCAAGATGGTGCCGTGACTACGTTGTCGGATCCGACGTTGGCGTCGGTGGTCGAGCTGATCTATGGGGATCAGTCGCGGTTTCACTCGCTGGAGGCGTTGCTGCTGGGGGTGGATCTCAAGCGGCCGGAGTACCGGGGCGAGTTGTGGGTGAATGCCGACAGCTATTGGGGGCGGCTGGTGACGCCGGTGTACGGGGCGCGGATGGCGGCGCTGGGCGGGAGCGCGGAGGCGGATCGGGCGCTGCTGGATCTGGTCGAGGTGACGGTGGCGCGGTTCCTGCAGGGAGAGCCGTTGCAGCGCAAGCATCTTCCGGCGTGGATGCCGAGATTGCGAGCGGCGCTGCTGGTGGACGGGTACAAACTGAAGATCGACCGGTTCGGTGTGGGCGCCGAGGGCGGGGTCAGATGCCGCTTGAAACCCACGGCGGCACTGCCCATCCGACTCGCCGATCGGGTCGCCCTACTGGCCACCGAACTGGAAGTGCGCGGCCAGCAGACCGCCCTCGATCACCTCCGACAAGCCCTCGAACACCATGAGCGTGGCCGCTTCCCGGCCTGTGAGAAGCGCCTCAGATCAGCCCTGCGCCACATCACGGCCTACGCGGCGGGCACCGGCGACCTCGATGTCACCGCCAACGTCCGCCACCTGGTGGACACCGGCCGCCTCACCATCGCCGCCGGCACCCGCCTCCTCCACGACCTCCGAGCCCTGGTCTCCGACAATCCCTTCCCGTACCGAACCCGCCCGGATGCCACCCGCTTCCGCATCCAGCTCACGGTGGCCCGGGCGTCGACTCTCCTTGCCGCAGTAGAACTCTGAAGCTCGCGATCAGTTGAGTTGCCAGGTGACTCGGATACTGGCGGAGAGTTCGGTTTCGCCGAGCTGGACGGGCACCGAGCCGCCGGGCGCCGACATCTTTTCGGCGGCGAACGCGATGCGGGGTTGGGGGACGGGATCGGAGATGCTCTCGGTGATCTCGATGACCGGGCCGAGTTTGCGGCCCGCACGGTGGACGTACTGTTCGGCCTTGCCGAGCGCGTGATCCCAGGCCGCATCGCGGGCGCGGACCGTGAGGGTCTCCTCGTCGGCGACCGTCAGGGTCAGCCCGCCCAGCCGCACATCGTCCCCTCCGGCATCCACCGCGTGCGCGATGATCGCGGCGGGCCCGCCCTCGGCATCGGACTTCGCCTCCCCGTCGGGTGCGGCGATGTCACGCAGGGTGACCGTCAGCGAGGTCCCCGCGATGTATCCGACGAGCTGTTCCCGATTCCCGTCCGTCCACACGGTTTCCGCCCGCACGGTGAGCCCGCTGGTATTGATATCGCGTCCCTGCACCCCGTCGCCCCGCAGCGACCCGATCACCGCATCGGCCCGCTCCCCGGCCCGCGCGTAGGCCGCCGCCACGGTCTCGGCCCGCGTCTCCACCGAGATCGACACCCGCATGATGTCGGGCGTCGCACTGGCACTGCCGGATCCGATCATCGTGATCGTGCCGTTGGCATTCTCGCTGGTCACGCATTCCTCCTCGATCGGATGGCCACAACCCAGCCGATGCTACCGACGCCACCCGACGCCGCGCCCGAGCCGCGCGGCGCCCGCGCCCTTCCGCCGCGCCGAGGGTGAATCCACCTGCCGCGTCGCGGCCGGATCCCGCCGCGCCGCGGTCAGGCGACCGATTGCCCCGGGTCCGAGGTCTCCCCGAGCACCTCGGCGAGTGTGCGTGTGCCCGTGGCGATCTCGCTCGCGGTGGCCAGGTCGAGGCGGAGCTCGAGGTCGGGCGCGGTGGCCGGGCCGTCGTGGTGGGTGAGGCCGGTTTCGGTGATCACGTAGTGGAAGGCGGTATCACCGATGCGGATGGTGACGGTGCCGGTGGTGAGGTGGGCGGCGACGGCGTGGCCGAGGGGGAGAGCGAACCAGTGCGCGCGGACGGCGTCGGTGGGGCGCTGATCGCCGAGTTGTCCTGCCCCCCAGACGGAAAGCGAGTCGAGGACCGGGCGCAAGGCGGCGCCGGATTCGGTGAGCTCGTAGAGGGCGGTGCCGGCGCGGGGGCCGGCGCGGGGGCCGGTGCGGCGCTTGGTGAGGATTCCGTCACGTTCGAGGTCCTTGAGCCGGGCGGCCAGGACGTCGGTGCTGATGCCGGGCAGGTCGGCGAACAGATCGCTGTATCGGCGCGGGCCCGAACACAATTCGCGGACCACCAACAGGTTCCATCGGTCGCCGACGATATCGAGGGCGCGGCTGACGGTGCAGTAGTGGTCGTAGCTTCGACGTGGCACGACCCCACTGTAACCAAGAACTTGGAAAAACAAAGTGCAAACTTGGAAATTCCAAGTAGAGTGTGCGGCAACCACACCGAGAAGGGGTCGTTCATGCAGGTGAAGCAGTCGAGCAAGCTGGCGGGCGTGTCCTACGAGATCCGCGGGCCCGTCGCCGAGCATGCCGCACGGCTGGAAGCCGAGGGGCATCACGTCGTGAAGCTCAATACGGGCAACCCCCTGCCCTTCGGTTTCGAGGCGCCGGCGGAACTGCTGCAGGACATGGTCCGCAACCTGCCGATGTCGAGCGGCTACTCCACCTCGAAGGGTCTGCTGTCGGCCCGGCGCGCGGTGGTGCAGTACTACCAGACGCTCGGGCTCGCCGAGGTCGACGTCGAACAGGTCTTCCTGGGCAACGGCGTCTCCGAACTCATCATGATGGCCATGACCGCGCTGCTGGAGAACGGCGACGAAGTCCTCGTTCCCGCACCGGATTTCCCGCTCTGGACCGCCTCCACCGCGCTCAACGGCGGCCGCCCCGTGCACTACATCTGTGACGAGGGCGCGGACTGGATGCCGGACCTCGCCGATATCGAATCCAAGATCACCGACCGTACCCGCGCGCTGGTGATCATCAACCCGAACAACCCCACCGGCGCGGTCTACACCCCCGACGTGCTGCGCGAGATGCTCGAGATCGCGCGCCGCCACAACCTGGTGGTGTTCTCCGACGAGATCTACGACAAGATCCTCTACGACGGCCTCACCCACACCGCCACTGCCTCGCTGGCCCCGGATCTGTTGTGCCTCACCTTCTCCGGGCTCTCCAAGTCCTACCGCGCCGCCGGATTCCGCGGCGGCTGGCTGGTGGTCTCGGGCCCGGTGGAGCACGCCGAGAACTACCTCGAGGGCCTGACCATGCTGGCCGGCCTCCGCCTGTGCGCGAATGTCCCTGCGCAGCAGGCCATTCAGGCCGCCCTCGGCGGACACCAGAGCATCTACGACCTCACCCTGCCCGGCGGCCGCCTGCGCGAGCAGCGCGATCGCGCGTGGGAGACCCTTAACGCGATCCCGGGCGTCAGCTGCGTGAAGCCCAAGGGCTCGCTCTACGTCTTCCCCCGCATCGACCTGGACATGTACCAGATCCACGACGACGAACAGTTCGTCCTGGACCTGCTCCTGCGCGAGAAGATCCACATCGTCCAGGGCACCGGCTTCAACTGGCCCCGCCCCGACCACTTCCGCATCGTGACCCTGCCCCACGCCGACGAACTGGAGGCGATCATCGAACGCATCGGCCGCTTCCTCGCCACGTACAAGCAGTAGTTCCATCGAGCGGCACACCCTGGAGGCCGATTCCGGAAGTACCGGACAAATCCCCTCCAGGATGTGCCGCTCGATGGGCTGTCAGCCGGCGGTCATGCCACCGTCGACGAGGAACTCGCTGCCGGTGCAGTAGCTCGACTCGTGGCTGGCGAGGAAGACGACGAGCGGGGTGACCTCCTCGGGCAGGCCGCACCGTTTGAGGGTGTTCTCACCGCGGTCGACGGTCGTGCCCTCGGGTGCGCCGATCATCGGGGTCAGAATCCCGCCCGGGTGAACGGAATTCACGCGGACGCCATGCGGTGCCAGCTCCAGCGCCGCCGACTTCGTCAGGCCTCGCACACCGAATTTCGATGCGGTGTAGGCATGTAGGCCCGGCACGCCCTGGATCCCGGCGGCCGAGGAGATGTTCACCACCGACGCCGACCGGGATGCCACCAGCGCATCACGCGCGGCGGTCAACCCCAGGAACGGCCCGGTGAGATTGATGGAAAGCGTTCTGTTCCACTGCTCTTCGGTATAGATCCCCAGCGGCCCGCCGTCCAGAATCCCCGCATTGTTGACCAGCACATCCAGCTTCCCGAACCGCTCCACCGCCGTGGCCACCGCCGCCTGCCAGTTCAGGAGGCTCGTGACATCGAGGTGGATGAATACGGCGGCATCACCGAGTTCGGCGGCCAGTTTCGCCCCGGCCTCATCCGCGATATCCCCGATCACCACCGCAGCTCCCTCGGCGACGAACGCCCGCGCATGCGAGGCCCCCATCCCCGACGCCGCACCGCTGATCAGGGCTACCCGCCCTTCGAGTCGTCCGCTCACAGGTCTTTCCTCCAGTTTCACGCGCGCTGCTTGCCATCGAAGTCGATGACGGTTGGATCCGGCCGGAACACGCAGCGGGTTCCGGTGTAGATGGTCGGCATGCATTTGTTGCAGTGCACGCAGGCCGAGCGGGTGCTCGCATCGGATTGGATGCGGCGCAACAGGTTCGGCTCATGCAGAAGGGCGCGCCCCATGGCGACGAAGTCGAAGCCTTCGGTCATGGCCAGGTTCATGGTGTCGAGGTTGGTGATGCCGCCTAGGAGGATCAGGGGCATGGTCAGTTCGCGGCGGAAGTGGCGGGCACGTTCGAGGAGGAATGCCTCTTGGTACGGGTATTCCTTGAGGAAGGCGCGGCCGACCGCTCGGAAGCCCAGGCGGGCGGGGCCGGGGAGGACCTGCGCGAATTCCTTGCGGGGTGCTTCGCCGTGGAAGAGCAGCATCGGGTTGAGAAGTGAACTGCCTGCGGTCAGTTCGAGGGCATCGAGGGCGCCGTCGGCTTCCAGCCAGGCGGCGACCTGCACGCTTTCCGGGACGGTGAGGCCGCCGCGGCGGCCGTCCTCCATGTTCAGTTTCGCGGTGACCGCGAGGCGATCGCCTACGGCTTCTTTTACCGCGCAGGCGATTTCGCGGGCCAGCCGGGCGCGGTTGGACAGTGAGCCACCCCAGCGGTCGCGCCGCCGGTTGAGCAGCGGGCTCAGGAACGAGCTCACCAGGTAGTTGTGGCCGAAATGGATTTCGAGCGCATCGAAACCGGCTTGCTCGGCCAGCCGCGCCGCATTCGCGTGTGCGGCAATGAGTTCCCGGATTTCGGCGTCGTCGGGGACCTTCATGGCCTGCATGCTCAGTGGGCTGAACAGTTTGCTCGGCGCGAGTGCGGGCACGCGATTGGATGCGGCGTTGGCCACCGGCCCGGCATGCCCGATCTGGGCACTGGCCGCCGCGCCCTCCGCGTGCACCGCATCGGTCAATTCTCGCAGTCCCGCAACGGCTTCCGGTCGCATCCAGATCTGGTGCCGGTCGGTGCGCCCGCCCGGTGCGACCGCGCAGTAGGCGACCGTGGTCATGCCCACCCCGCCCGCCGCGACCTCCCGGTGGAAGTCGATCAGCTCGGGGGTGACCAGCGCGTCCGGGGTGCGTCCCTCGAAGGTGGCGGCCTTGATCACCCTGTTGCGCACGGTGATCGGGCCGAGTTTGGCCGGTGCGAAGATCTCGTTCATCGTTGTTCTCCCGGTGCGGTGAGCCCGGCCACCACGAAGTCGCGCAGGGCCGTCAGCGCCGGTCCGGGCATCCCGTGCTTGTCGAGCTCCGGTGTGCCGAACCGCATGATGATCAGGTCGAAGGCCAGCATCCAGCGGCGCTTGGCCTCGGCGGGCGCGAGTTCGGGCAGCAGCGCCGCCCAGGAATCCATCCGGAACCACGGCCCGCGCCACGACGTCAGATGCCGCCCCAGTACGAAGCGCGCCAGCAACCGAAGATGCAAGCGCCCCAAGGGATCCGCTGCCAGCTCCAGGAACGGCGCGAGGATGGTGTCGACCACCGCGGGCACCGAATCCCGCCCGGCGCTCGCCCCCGCCAGTCCCTCGGCCCAGAGCGGACCCAGCCGATCCTCGATGAGCGCGCCGACCAACGCCTCCTTGGACCCGAAGTGGTAGTGCACCGCCGCTGGATTCGCGCCCGCCGCCGCGCAGACCGCCCGCACCGACACCTCGTCATACGGCTCGGTCAACAGCAATCGCTCCGCCGCCGCGAGCAGTCGTTCGCGGGTTCCCGCCGCCATCTTCTCGACCATGCCCAGCATCGAAACACGATTCAATCAGTATTTCAATCATTGATTGAATGGCTGTGACCGGCTATCGATCACCGGGTGTGTCGGCCGGTGCGGTGAGCTGTGGACGGTTAGCGTCAGCGACATGGACTCGGTCGTGCAGCGAATACTGAGCTTCCCGGCGGGCTGGACGTATCTGGTCGTCGCGCTGCTCGTGATCGCGGAGGAGGCCATGGTGTTCGGGCTGCTGGTGCCCGGTGACACCGCGGCCATCCTTGCGGGTGTGGCCGCGAGTCAGGGGCATTTGGGTATCGCCACCGTGCTGGTGCTGGTCATCGCGTCCGCGGTGATCGGGGCGAGCATCGGCTATTGGCTCGGGCGGATCTATGGCACCCGGATGATGCAGTGGGCGATCTTCGACCGATATCGCGATAACCTCACCCGCGCAGGCGATTTCCTGCAACGCCACGGTGGCTGGGCGATCCTGGTGGGCCGATTCAGCACGTTCTTCCGCACCATGCTCCCGGAGCTGGTCGGTATGTCGCCCATGCCTTTCGGTCGCTTCGTGCTCGCCAGCGCGGCGGGCGCGATCATCTGGGGTTCGGTGCTGGTGCTGGCGGGTTACCTGGTCGGCCAATCCTTCACGGTCATCCTCCGCCACATCGACACCGACCTGATGATCGTGGTCCCGATCCTCGCCGTCGTGGCCCTCGTGTACTGGAAGTGGCGTCAGCACCGCCGCGCCGGCGAGTCCTGACTACTCGCTCTGCGCCCAGCCCGCGACCGGAAGCGTCAGGTACACACCGATATTCGCGTCCACGAACTTCTCGACATCGGCCAGCAGCCGGTCGCACCGCTCCTGCCGATTCTCCGCCCGGCTCGCGAAGTACTTCGACCGCACCTCGATCACCAGATCCATCCCCGACCGATCGAACTTCCCCAGCTCGCGGAACCGGATCTCCACATCCCCGGGCTGTAGATCCCCGTCGTAGGGCTCTTCCGGGCACTCCACCGCCAGCGACACCAGATGCGGCAGCCATTCCCCCAACTCGCGCAACACGGTATCGGGTAGCTCCGGCTTGTAGGTCACCTCGACGAGCGGCATTCGATCATTCTATTTGCCTGCCGCGCCGCCGGATCGGCGCCTCAGGAGGTGCGGAGGCTGGCGATCATTTGTTTGGCCTGGTCGGCGGCGAGTTCGCCGGTGGTGCCGCGATCCACGAGGATGGCCATGGCGAGGGTGGCGTTGTGGGGGCCTTGGAAGGCGAAGGTGTAGACGGAGTAGGCGTTGGTGGTGCAGCCGGAGACGGTGGGCTTCCAGGAGCCGGAGGCTTCGACCTGCTGACCCTTGATGCCGGACTTGGTGGTGACCGGGGTGGGGGCGCCGGGCTTGCCGCCGGTGGGGTCGTCGTAGCCGCCCTCGATGGAGATCTTCGCCATCTTGGTGGCGGCGGCCCCGAGGTCGGTGCCGTCGACCTGGGCGACGTAGGCCAGGGAGCGGTAGGCCGAGCCGGGGCAGTAGTTGGTGCCCTCACTGGATTTGCCGTAGCCGAGAACCGAGCCGTCGGCGCCGGCCTGGGCCGAGGTCTCGGCGGGGGAGGCGATGGTCCAGCCGCTGGGGACGTCGTAGCTGATACCCAGCGACGGGGCGACCACGGTGCGGGAGCCGGACTTCGGTGCACCCGACGGGCCGCCGGACGGGCTCGCCTTACTGGTCGGCGCCGCGCTGACGGTGGTGGTCGGCGCGGCGGTGGTGCCGCCGGAATCGTCACGCGTCAGCGCATAGGCCGCGATACCGCCGCCGACCAGCACAACCACCCCGATAACCGCGGCCACAATCAACCATGTGCGATTCGACCCGCCCGACGGCGGCCCCGGCTGGCCATACCCCGGAACCGGTTGCTGCCCAGTGAAATCCACCCCAGGCTGCTGCCCCGGATAGAACTGCTGCGTCGGCTGATACCCCTGAGGCTGGTAGCCCTGAGCCTGATACTCCTGCGGCGCATACCCCTGCGGCTGATACGGCGGATACTCGACCGGCTGCGCCCCGGTCCCCGGATTCCCCCAACCCTGCTGCCCCGCAACCGGAGCACCCCAACCGAGCTGCGTGGGATCGGCTTGCCCCGGACCCGCCTGGTTCGGAGTCGCTGCGCCCCAGCCCAGTTGAGTGGGGTCGGTGCGGTTCCAACCCGGCTGGTTGGGGTCGAGGTTGGTCCAAGCCTGCTGCCCGGCGTCCGGGTGGGCGGGCTGGGGCGGGTTGGCTTGCGGCGGATTGGGATTCGCGGGTCCCGAGGGGTTCGGCCACTGCTCATGGTTGTCCGTCACGCGATGTCACCCCTGCTCGCGGCCGCGCCGATGCGCCTCGGCCTCTCGCCGGTCACCCTATCGGGTGCGCACTGGGCCTGCTAGGCGGGCGATTCCGGATCCGGGTCCGGGCGGGTCGCGGCGGGCGGGGACAGTTTGATCACGCCGGCGTCCAGATCGAGTTCCAGGCGCGGCCGATGCTGCTGACCGTCGCCGGCCTCGCTGCCGTCGTCTTCGAGCTTCTTGCCGGGGAATAGTTCGCCGATGACACCCACGCGATCCAGCGTAGCGCTCAGGTCCGGTAGTACCCCGGCCCGCGGGGCCCGAAGCGCGGCCCGCGCGGCCCGAACCCGCGCCGACCTCGGATGAACGCGAAGAACAGCACCGGGAACAGGAAGAACGGGAAGAAGTGGGTGGCCACCGCGAACGCGATCCCGAAGACCAGGATCACCGCCGCACCGATCGGAGCCAGCGGCAGCGCACGCTGCGGGACCGCGACCGGCGGGGTGAGGATCTGCGGGGCGGGCGGCTGCGGCCGGGGCAGGTCGCCGAACAACACGGCCAGCTCGCCCGCGGTCTTGGCGGCGTACGCGCGCCCCACCCGCTCGTCGTATTCGGTGACGTCGAGACGGCCGGCCGCGAAATGTTCGCCGAGTGCCGCGGCCGCCTGCTCGCGTTCCGCGGTGCCGACGCGGACATCGGGCGGCCCGTACACCGCGGGGTCGAATTCGGTCATGACATCCGCCTCATCGGAGGGAAGGAATCTCGTTGTCCGCCAGCGTAGGCGCGTTCTCGACGACGCGCCTGCACACGCGGACGTAATCACCGCTACGCCTGCTGACGTACGGCTCCACCCGCCGATGGATCACCGCCGATCCCCTGGGTGGCCGTACCGGCGCGGGCGACCGCGGCTTCGGCGGCGAGCCCGGCGAATTCGGCGACCCGCGGATGATCGTTGCTGGTCCGCCACACCAAAAGCACCCGCGCCGCGGGCATCCCCGTCAACGGCACGAACGCGACCTCGGGATGCGTGAAATACGTGGGCATGGCGGTGGTGGTCGCGAAGACCACATCGTTGTGGGCGACCGCCGACAGCATCTCCGGTTCGGTGCGCGCGGGCGCGGAGCGCGGGATCGGGCGGCCCGACGGCGTGGTTGCGGGCGGCCAGAAACTGCGCGCGAATTCGGCGCTCACATCCGGATGCGGTGCGACCACCCGCAATTCGGCCAGATCCTCGATATCGAGACTCTCGCGCGCCGACCACGGATGGCTGCGCGCGATGGCCAGCAGGCGCGGGAACGTCCCGAGTTCGGGTCCCACGGTCAAATCGGGTTGTTCCACCGGGGCCACACAGATCTGGACATCGACCTCCCCGCGCCGCAGCGGCCCGTAGATGTCGGTCCACGGAATCTGGGTCAGGGTGACCGGGCACTCCGGATGCCGCTCCCGGAATCCGGCCAGCGCCGTATCCAGTGTCGACCCGTACGGGCCGAGGAACCCGACCCGCAATCCGCGTGCGGCCGTCCGGGTTTCGGCCAGGGCGCGGTGCAGGTCGGCAAAGGCGGGCCGGACCCGCGCCAGCAGATGCTCGCCCAGCGGATTCAGCGCTACTCGACGGCTGGTGCGCTCCACGAGCCGTCGCCCGACCCGCCGTTCCAGGCTGCGGATCAGCTGGCTCACCCGGGGCTGTGACAGCCCGAGCCGGATCGCGGTGCGCCCGAAGTGCAGTTCCTCGGCCAGCACCACGAAGGCTTCCAATTCGGCAGGGTCGACCCGGGTTTCGCGAAAAGTATCTTCGATCAGCATTTCTTATCGATCATCCCGAATCTCGCCGTTGATGGCTATCCGACAGCTGCCCCATTCTTTTGGCTGTGAGCGAAGTACGGCGTTTGGTGGTCGGGATCAGCGGTGCGACCGGGATCGCCTACGGGGTCCGGGTGCTGGAGCTGGCCCGCAAGGCCGGGGTGCAGACGCACCTGGTGGTGACCCCGGCCGGGCAGCGGACCCGCGCTTACGAAACCGCCCTGAGCTCCGCGGATCTGGCGACCATGGCCGACGTCGTCCACCGGCCCGCCGATATCGGCGCGGCCATCGCCTCGGGTTCGTTCCGCACCGCGGGCATGATCGTGGCCCCCTGCTCGATTCGCACGCTGTCGGCGATCGCCTACGCCAATAACGACAATCTGCTCACCCGTGCCGCCGATGTCACCTTGAAGGAGCGCCGCCGCCTGGTGCTCATGGTCCGTGAAACCCCGCTCACCCTGGCGCATCTGCGCGCCATGACCGCGGTCACCGAGATGGGCGGCATCGTCATGCCGCCGGTGCCCGCCTTCTACCTGAACCCGGAATCGGTGGCCGACATCGTCGATCACACCGCCGGGCGTGCCCTGGACCTGCTGGGCATCGAGGTGCCCGACCTGCCCCGCTGGGGTGAGTGACCCGACTCGAAGGAAAACCCCTGTGCCACATCTGAAGAGCCTGCGCGAATTCATCGAGGCCCTCGACGCCCTCGGCGAGATCAACACCATCACCGCCGAGGTCGACTGGAACATGGAGCTCGGCGCGATCATCCGCCGCTCCTACGACCTGAAGGCCCCCGCGCCCCTGTTCACCAATATCACCGGCTACCAGGGCAGCGGTTTCCGCGTGCTGGGCGCGCCCGGCGCGCTGTCGGGTCCGGCGCATCGGCTGGCGAGAATCGCGCTGGCGCTGGGACTTCCGGCCGACGCCACCGGCCAGCAGATCGTCGAGGTGCTCGCCGACGCCCGCACCAAGCCCGGTATCCCGCCGGTCGTGGTGGATCGCGCCACCGCGCCGTGCAAGGAGAACATCAAGCTCGGCGACGACATCGACCTGTGGGCGTTCCCGACCCCGAAACTGCACGGCAATGACGGTGGCCGCTATATCCAGACCTACGGCATGAACATCGTCAAGACGCCGGACGGCTCGTGGACCAACTGGTCGATCAACCGCATGATGATCCACGACAAGAACACCCTCGCCTGCCTGATCCCCGGCCCGCAGCATCTGGGCATCATCCGCTCGAAATGGACCGAGATCGGCAAGCCGATGCCGATCGCCCTGGCCATCGGTGTCGAGCCGGGCCTGCCGTGGGTGGGCGGCATGCCGATCCCGGAGGGCGAGGACGAGTCCCATTACCTGGGCGCGCTCTTCGGCGAGGGCCTGGAGCTGGTCCCCGCCGAAACTGTCGACCTGCTCGTCCCCGCCACCGCGGAGATCGTGATCGAGGGCCACATCGCGCTCGACGAAACGGTCATGGAAGGCCCGTTCAACGAATTCCCCGGCTATAACGCCACCGAGGCCAGCCTGAAGCAGGTCTTCCACGTCTCGGCCATCACCCATCGCGACGGCGCGATCCAGCCGACCGTCGCCGCGGGCCCGCCGGTGGAGGAGGACCACACCATCATCGGCACCACCAGCGCCGCGGAGATCCTGTACCTGCTGCGCCGCGCCGGACTCCCGATCTCCTCGGCCTGGTACAACTTCGAGGCCGCCGTGCACTGGCTGACCCTCGCGGTGAAGCAGGACTGGCACGAGACCACGGGCCTCGGCTCCCACGAGCTGGTGGACCAGATCGCCAAGGTCATCTTCACCGGCAAGCCCTCGGTCAACGCCCCGAAGATCCTCGTGGTCGAGGACGACGTCGACATCACCAACCTCGACGAGGTGGTCTGGGCCTTCGCCACCCGCTCCCACCCCGATGTGAACCGCGGCGAATTCCACTACCCGCCCGCCGTTTCCGACCAGCTGGCCGTCTACCTGTCCCCGGAGGAATCCCACTCCTTCATGGCCGGCAAGGTCATCTACAACTGCCTGCTGGCCGACCACTTCCCCGAGGGCCGCCGCCCCGTCAAGGGCAGCTTCGAAAACGGCTGGCCCACCGACATCCAGCAACGAGTCCTCACCCGCTGGCAGGAATACGGCTACTGACCCGACCCCCAGTAGTCCGCCGAGTGGCACACCAGCGAGGGGATTTGTCTGAATTCCCCGCGCTGGTGTGCCACTCGATGATCGGGGGTGACCTCGAGGGATTGTCAGATGTTGCCGTGGGCCGCTACCGCGCGGACCGCCGCGTCGGCCTGGGTGTAGGCCGCGGCCGCCAGACGTTCGAGGAGAGCCAGTTTGATGTGCGGGGCCTGGTTGGTGAGTTGGTCGAAGCGGGCCGGGGGGAGGACCGCCACGCGGACGGTGGTTTCGGCGTAGACGTCGTTGGTGTAGGGCATACCCGCGAGCATCGACGTCTCGCCGAAGGACATGCCGGGGGTGAGGGTGATCAGGCGGTGGCGGCGGTTCTCGCGGTCGGTGAAGGTGAAGCGGACGCGGCCGTCGAGGATGAGGAACAGGCCGCAGCGTTGGGTGCCGCGGGCGACGATGAGTTCGCCGCGGGCGATGGTGCGGGTCTCGAATTCCTTTGCCAGGTGGGCGCGTTCGTCGTCGGGCATTTCGGCCAGGGCGGGATGCTGGTCGATGGTGTAGGCGACGGGGCATTCCTGGCCGGGCGGGCGGTGCCGGTCGAGGATGAGCTGTTCGCACCATTCGGTGGCGGCGTCGCGGTCGATGAAGACGCGGCCGCGGGGATCGCTGGGGTCGAGGCTGGACACCAGGTGCTCGAGCTTGCCGTCCGGATCCACCAGGGCCACACGGCAACCGGCGGCGGCCAGTTCGGCCTCCAGATCGTTGAACATGCGGATCGCGATCGGGCTCACATCGCCGACCTCGCGCAAGTCCAGGACGAGGGCCTCGAGCCCGACCGTGACGGCCGACCCCGCGGAGTCGTCCGCTCCGGTGGAGTTCGCGGCGGTGGTCTCCACGCTGTGGCGGGTTGTGAGCCCGGCCGCGTCCTCCACTGTGCGAACCGTGGATTCCGCACCGGCGAACAACAGGTCGCCGTGGAGTTCGAAGATGCGGGCGCGGTCGCCGAATTCGCGCAGGACTGTCAACTCGTCGGTATCGCGGCGCAGGCGAGAAGGCGCTTCCGCCACCGAGTAGGCGGCGCGGATCGCGGTGTGCGCCGCGCGGGTGACGTGCAGGAAGTGCAACCCCAGCCGGGTCGAGAGTTCCCGGCACGCCTTGACCCCGCGCACGCTGCTGCCGTGCGCGTCGAGCATGGGGGAGTAGACGGCGATCCCGATCTGCCCGGGCAGCACCGCCAGGATGCCGCCGCCCACACCGCTTTTCGCGGGCAGCCCGACCGTGGTCACCCAGTCGCCCGCGGAGTCGTACATGCCGCAGGTGGTCATGACCGAGAGCACCTGCTCGACCAGCGGCCGGGTCAGCGCCCGTTCGCGGGTCAGCGGATTCACTCCGTTGTTGGCCAGCGTCGCGGCCATGACGGCGAGATCGCGGCAGGTGACATCGATCGAGCACTGCCGGAAGTACCGGTCCACCGCCTCGTCCGGATCGATGTCGATGATTCCCGCGCCGCGCAGCAGATACCCGATCGACCGATTCCGATACCCGGTCCGCGCCTCCGAGGCGTACACCGCCTCGTTCATGCTCAGCTCGCGTCCCGCGAATCGGCTGTAGCTCCGCTTGATTCGGGCAAACCGGTCGGCCGCGTCGGTGCCCTTGATCAACGACGCCGCCGCGATCGCCCCCGCGTTGATCATCGGATTGCGCGGCCGCTGCGTCTTGGGGTCCAGACTGATCTCGAAGAACGGCTCCCCGGACGGCTCCACATCGATGCGCTCGCCCACCGCCTCGACACCTCGATCGGCCAGCGCCAGCGCGTAGGTGAACGGCTTGGAGATCGACTGAATCGTGAACGCGGTGTCCAGATCTCCGCTCCCGTACACCCGTCCGTCGGCGGTAGCCAGGCAGATGCCGAACGAATCGGGTTGCACCGCCGCCAGTTCCGGGATGTAGTCGGCGAGTGTTCCCGACGTGTCGGTCCGGCACAGCTCGTAGACTTCGTCGATGATGCGGGCCACGACGCCGCCGGAGGGGTCCACGGGGCCACTGTAACCGGCGTAACGTGTGGGGAGCCTCACATCCCCCGGGGATGTCGCAGGTGACAAATGTTCCTGGCATCGGGGGCCGGAACGGGCTCCGTAGACTGTTGCAATCACAGGAGACATCCGGAGGGAGCAATAGCCGTGGGAGTGCTTTCCCGGGTCGACACGCCCGAGGATCTGCGTCGGCTGTCGGTACCGGAGCTGCACGAGCTGGCCGAGGAGATTCGCGAGTTCCTGGTGCGGAAGGTCGCCGTCACCGGCGGGCACCTCGGGCCGAATCTGGGCGTCGTGGAGCTGACCATCGCGTTGCACCGGGTCTTCGACTCGCCTGCCGACCCGATCATCTTCGATACCGGGCATCAGGCGTACGTGCACAAGATCCTCACCGGCCGCAAGGACGGGTTCGATCGGCTGCGCAAAGAGGGCGGGCTGTCGGGCTATCCGTGTCGCGCCGAGAGCGCCCATGACTGGGTGGAGTCCTCGCACGCCTCGGCCTCGCTGTCCTATGCGGACGGTCTCGCCAAGGCGTTCGCGCTGACCCGGCAGAAGCGGCACGTGGTCGCGGTCGTCGGGGACGGCGCGCTGACCGGCGGCATGTGCTGGGAGGCGTTGAACAATATCGCCGCGGGCCAGGATCGTTCGGTCATCGTGGTGGTCAACGACAATGGCCGCTCCTACGCGCCGACCATCGGCGGGCTCGCCGAGCGGCTCGCGGGATTGCGTACCCAGCCCGCCTACGAGCACGCGCTGGATGCCACCAAGCGGATCGTGCAGAGCATTCCGCGCGTGGGGGATTCGGCGTACTCGATGCTGCATGCCATCAAGACCGGGATCAAGGACGCGGTCGCGCCGCAGGAGCTGTTCAGCGATCTGGGCGTGAAGTACGTGGGCCCGGTCGACGGCCACGATCAGGTGCAGTTGGAGGCGGCGCTGCGGCGCGCCAAGGACTTCGGCGGTCCGGTCATCGTGCACGCGGTGACGCAGAAGGGTCGCGGGTACAAACCGGCCGAGGATCATGTGGCCGACCAGATGCACGCCATCAACCAGATCGACCCGGAGACCGGTGAGCCGCTGGGCGGTTCGTCCGGTGTCAGCTGGACGTCGGTGTTCTCCAAGGAGCTCATCGCCCAGGCGGAGCAGCGCGACGACATCGTGGCCATTACTGCGGCCATGCCGGGACCGACCGGTCTGTCGCCGTTCGGGGACCGCTTCCCGGAGCGCATGTTCGATGTCGGCATCGCCGAACAGCACGCCATGACCTCGGCGGCGGGTATGGCGCTGGGCGGTCTGCATCCCGTGGTCGCCATCTACTCGACCTTCCTCAACCGCGCCTTCGACCAGCTGCTCATGGATGTGGCGCTGCTCAAGCTCCCGGTGACCCTGGTACTCGACCGCGCGGGCGTCACCGGTGACGACGGCGCCTCGCACAACGGCATGTGGGACATGTCGGTGCTCGGCATCGTGCCCGGCATCCGGGTGGCCGCCCCGCGCGACGCCGCCACGCTGCGTGAGGAATTGGGGGAGGCGCTGCACATCAGCGACGGCCCCACCGCCATCCGGTTCCCCAAAGGCGCTGCGGTCGAGGAGATTCCGGCCGTCGAGCGCTTCGAGGGCGTCGATGTGCTGCGGCTGCCGGACGTCAAGGACGCCGCGTCGTACTCGGTGCACGCCGACGTCCTGCTGATCGCGGTCGGCGCGTTCGCCGATCTCGCGCTCAAGGTCGCGGATCTGCTGACGGCCGAAGGGGTTTCGGTTACCGTGGTCGACCCGCGCTGGGTGCTGCCGGTCTCCGACACCATCGTCAAGATGGCGGGAAACCACCGCCTCGTGGTGACCCTCGAGGACAGCGGGCTGCACGGCGGCATCGGTTCCACGGTCTCCGCCCGGCTCCGCAGCGCGGGCGTGGACGTCCCGACCCGCGATCTCGGTGTGCCGCAGCAGTTCCTGGACCACGCCCTGCGCGCCAAGATTCACCAGGATCTCGGGCTGACCCCGGGTGAGATCGCCCAGCGCGTGCACGTGTGGCTGGGTGCCGCCGACGCCTCCGGCGCCGATATCGAGGAAGCGCTGCTCGACGCCGCCGAATAGTCTCGGCCGCATACCGACGGACCCGCGATCCACGATCGCGGGTCCGTTTTTCTATGCGGAGCTGGCCTTCTCGCGTAGATTCTGAAACAGGTTACAGTTTCGGGTCAGGAGTTTTCGGATGTCGTTCGTTCTTGTCGAGAAGCCGCGTCCCCAGATCGCGCTGGTCACGTTGAACCGGCCGGAGCGGATGAACGCCATGGCGTTCGACGTCATGGTGCCGCTGCGCGAGACCCTCGAGGACGTGGCGGCCGACAACGAGGTGCGGGTGGTGGTGCTCACCGGGGCCGGGCACGGGTTCTGCTCGGGCGCGGACCTGCAGCACGCGGGCAAGGTGCCGGGGGTAGAGGGGTTGACACGCACCAGCATCGCGCGCCGCAGCATGACGCTGCTCGACAATGTGATGCTCACCATCAAGCGCATGCATCAGCCGGTGATCAGCGCCATCAACGGCGCGGCCATCGGCGGCGGCTTCTGCCTGGCCATGGGCACCGACATCCGGATCGCCTCGGAGGACGCCTATTTCCGCGCCGCCGGCATCAACAACGGCCTCACCTCAGCCGAACTCGGCATCAGCTACACCCTCCCGCGCGCCATCGGCTCCACCCGCGCCTTCGAAATCATGCTCACCGGCCGAGATGTCGACGCCACGGAAGCCGAGCGCATCGGCATCGTCTCCCGTGTCGTCCCCTCCGACAAACTCCTCGAATCGGCCTACGACACCGCCGACCAGATCATCCGCTGGTCCCGAGTAGGCGGCGAACTCACCAAACGCCTCCTCTGGAACGGCCTGGAAGCAAGCTCCTTCGAATCCCACATGCAGAACGAGGGCCTGGCCCAGCTCTACGTCCGCCTCACCACCGACAACTTCGACGAGGCCATCCGAGCCCGCCGCGACCGCCGCTCACCCGACTTCAAGGACTGAGCGACGGCCGGGAGCGCCTCGGTCCCCCTGCCGGGCCGAGGCGCTCGCTCAGTGGCCGGCGCTGCCGGAGCCCAACAGGTCCGCACTGCCGGAGCCGAAGCTGCCGCCGCCACCGCAGCCGCCCTGCTGGGGCTGCTGTGCCACAGGCGATCCGGCGGGTGCGGCCACCACGGTCACGGTCACCGAATCCTTGAAACCCTTGGTGTCGATGGTGGACAGCGTGTGGGTTCCGGCGGTGGCCGGGACCCAGAAGACCGAGTAGCCGCCGCCACCGATGCAGGAGCCGTTGTCGTAGAAGCTGTTGGTGGGACCGGTGATACTGACGCCGTCGTACGGCCCTTCGATCCAATATGTCTGTCCGGCAACGATGGAAGCGGGTGTTCCGCAGTTTCTTCCGGCTGCGTCGCACTGCTCGACTTCGATGCCGTGGATACCGGCGGCGGCGAGGCCAGGGGACAGTGTGGTGAGAGTTCCTGCGACGCCGACAAGGCTTGCGGCCCAGGCGATACGGCGCGAAGAGCGGGATCCGGTGTGCATTGTTGTATTCCTCGTATCGGTGAAGAGATCTCGGGGGTGTGTGGTGTGCTCAGGAGCCGGTGCTGCGGAGCAGCCCGGCGCTACCGGAGATGAGCTGCTCGATCAGCCCGGCGGCGCCGACGCCGCAGCCGCCCTGCTTGGGCTGCTGCGCGATCGGCGCTCCGGGTGGCGCGGCAGTTACCGTCACTATCTGCGTCTCTCGCGGCGTGCCGACGTTCCCCACGGACAGCGTGTGACTGCCGCTGGTGAGCGGAACCCAGATGACGGAGTGGGTGCCGCCGCCGATGCAGGCGTCGTTGTCGTAGAAGTTGTAGGTGGGAATGGCCCCGTTCGTGCCGTCCCAGGCGCCGACGATCGCGTAGCTGTGCCCGACGACGAAAGAGGTGGCGGGCGTGCAGGTTCCGCTCGCGCAGTCCTCCACGTCGAAGTTGAACCTGGAGGCGGCGGCGAGGCCGGGGCAGAGGGTGGTGAGTGTTCCTGCGACGCTGATAAGGGCTGCGGCCCAGGCGATGCGGCGGTTTGTGGTGGACATCGATGACTCCTTGCTGCGTTCGGGCTTCTGGTGCTAGCTGCCGGGCCGCAGGTTCGAGCTGCCGGAGCCGAAGCTGCCGCCGCCACCGCAGCCGCCTTGTTGGGGCTGGTGCGGTGTCGGTGCTCCGGCCGGTGCGGCGACCACGGTCACCGTGATCGAAACCGATGTCTTCGCAAAGCCGAGGAGGTCGTAGGTGTGGCTGGTGAGGGTGTGGGTGCCGGTGGTGAGCGGTACCCAGGTGTAGGTGAGGGACCTGCTGCCGATGCAGCCGCCATTGTCATAGAGGTCATTGACGGCCTGGGTCTGATCCGTACCGTCATAGGGCGGGTTGACGGTATAGCTTTGTCCGACAACGAAAGTCGTTGGTGTCGTGCAGGTCCCGCTCGAACAGTCCAGTACATCCATGCCGAACCTGCCGGCGTTGGCGAGGCCGGGGGACAGGGCGGCGAGGGTTCCAGTGAGGCCGACAAGGGTTGCGGCGCAGGCGAAGTGGCGGGCGGCGGACATCGGTGGACTCCTGTTCGTACCCATCGGTTTGGGTTGACAGAATCTAACTTTCACCAACAGTGAAATGAGTCCACTTCAAAAAAGCGGGGTGCCCCGACTTTCTTGGGCGATGGAGCTGGGGTCAGGCCTTCGGGTAGAGGGCTTCGGCCAGCCGCGGGACCGCTAGTTCGCGTTGCCAGGGGCGGGCGCCGCCGGCGGCGAGGTAGTCCTCGATGAGGGTGGGGGCGTCGCCGTTGGTGGCGGATTTGGGGAGGCCGTCCCAGCACATGCGGCGGAGCAGATCCGGAGTCAGCAGGTTCTCGACGGGGATGGAGACCTCCGCGGAGAGGTCGGTCATGGCCGAGCGGGCGCGCTGGAGGCGGGCGGCGGCGGCCGGGTCGCGGCGTTCCCAGCGGTTGACGGGGGGTGGGCCGTCGAAGGGCTGGGTCAGGGGCGGGAGTTCGTTGTCGGGGAGGGCGCGGGCGCGTTCGACGGCGCCGAGCCATTCGCGGGAGTAGCGGCGCTGGCGGGGGCCGCCGAAGATCGGCAGGGCGCGCAGTCCGGCGATGGACTTGGGCTCGTTGGTGGCCGCGGCCACGATGGCCGAGTCGGGCAGGATGCGGGCGGGGGCCACATCGCGCAGGCGGGCCAGGCGGTCGCGGGTCGTCCATAGCTCGCGGACGATGGCGAGCTGGCGGGTGCGGCGCAGGGTGTGGATGCCGGAGGTGCGCCGCCAGCGGTCGGCCTTGGGGCCGGACGGTTCGGCGGTGCGGACGTGCTCGAATTCCTGTGCGGCCCAGTCGGATTTGCCCTGCTCGGCGAGATCGGCGGCGACGGCCTCGCGCAATTCGAGGAGCAGCTCGACGTCGAGGGCGGCGTAGTTCAGCCAGTCGTCGGGCAGTGGCCGGGTGGACCAGTCGGCCGCGCCGTGGCCCTTCTTCAGCTCGCGCCCGAGCAGCTTCTCCACCATGGCGGCCAGGCCGACGCGCTCGTATCCGGCCAGGCGCCCGCCCAGTTCGGTGTCGAAGAGCCGGGCCGGGTACAGCCCGAGTTCGGCGAGCCCGGGCAGATCCTGGTCCGCGGAGTGCAGCACCCACTCCAGATCGTTGATGGCCTCGGCCAGCGGTGCGAGATCCCCGTCCACCGGAATCGGGTCGATGAGGAAGCTGCCCGCACCCTCGCGCCGCAACTGGATCAGGTAGGCGCGATTGGAGTAGCGGAACCCGGAGGCGCGTTCGGCGTCGACCGCGAGCGGTCCGGTGCCGGCGGCCAATCGACGGGCGGCCTCGGCCACTTCGGAGGCAGAGTCCAGTACCGGCGGTACACCGTCCACTGGCGCGAGCAACGGTACCGCGGCAGTGGCTTCGGGTTCATCTGGTACGGACATGGTCTTGAACTCTACGGGTAGGGCAAGGGCGGGCCGCGTCACGGCGGTGAAACGACCGGCCGTGACACTGCGTCGGGCCATTGGGAATCGTACGTCGGCCGCCCCGATTTCGTTGCAGTACAGACGTTCTCGCAGGCGAGGGGCTATTTCCCGGCAGCGGGGGCGGGAATTCGGGATCCGGCCGCCCCGATCTCGGGTCCAATTATTCGCTGTCCTCACCGCGGCGCACGTCCAACCGGGTGACCCCGGCGGGCGGCAGTCCGGCCGCATAGGCGAGCACCTCGCAGAAGGCCTCCACGTGTGGCCGCATGGCGGTGTCGCCCACTGTCCAGGAGGCGCGCACCTCGAGTTGATGCGCGCGCGGCGGTCCGGCGATATCGCCGTAGCGCACCGAGCTGGTCGAGGTGACCGTGCCGCCGAGGGCGGTGAACGGTGTCCGCGAGTCGAGGGCGTCGACCAGCCAGCTCCACGCCACCTCCGGCAGCAGCGGATCGGCGGCGAGCGCGGAGTCGATATCGGCCTGGATGTAGGCGACCAAGCGGAACACCCCGTGCCAGGCCTCCTGCCCGGCCGGGTCGTGCAGCAGGATCAGGCGGCCGAACGCGTCACCGTCGGAGTCGACGGGCACCACATTCGTGTCGGGTCGCGTGACCTCCGCGCCGAGGGCATACGAGTAAGGGGCGAGGCGCTGCGGCGGACGGATCGGTGCGAGTTCGATTCGAGGGTGCACTGATGCGGATCCCATGGCCTCGACCGCGGCGCGGAACCGGGCTGGTTCTTCGGGCTCCGGGGTCGGGGCAGCGCCGTCGCGGAAGTCGAGCGGTGTCACGAAAGGCACCGTAGACCTTGCGGGTGCCGCGTGGTGCGAGGCGCGCCGCCGGGGGCCTTTACGATGGGCGGTGATGAGTACTCACGCCCGCCGCCAGCTGACCGATGCCCCGTTCCTTGCCGCCGCCACCGGTGGCGTGCCGCATCGGCGTCCGGTGTGGTTTATGAGACAGGCCGGTCGGTCCCTTCCGGAGTACCGCGAGGTGCGCGCCGGAATCGGCATGCTGGAATCGTGTTTCGATCCGGAGCTGGTGTGCGAGATCACCATGCAGCCGGTCCGCCGCCATGACGTGGACGCGGCAATCCTGTTCTCCGACATCGTGGTTCCGCTCAAGGCCGCGGGCATCGACCTCGACATCGTGCCGGGCGTCGGGCCGGTCATCGCCGAACCGGTGCGGACCGTCGAGGATGTGCGCAAGCTGCCGCGGCTGCGGCCCGAGGAAGTGGGCGCGGTCACGGCCGGTGTGAAGCTGCTGCTCGACGAGCTGGGCAACACCCCGCTGATCGGATTCGCCGGTGCCCCGTTCACTTTGGCGTCTTACCTGGTCGAGGGCGGGCCGAGCAAGAACCACGAGCGCACCAAGGCGATGATGCTCGCCGACCCCGAAACCTGGCATCAGCTGCTGGGCGTGCTCACCGACATCACCATCGAATTCCTGCAGGCGCAGATCGCGGCGGGCGTGGACGCGGTGCAGCTGTTCGACTCCTGGGCCGGTGCGCTGACCCAGGCCCAGTACCGCGAATACGTTATGCCGCACTCGGAACGGGTCTTCACCGAGATCGCCGACGCGGGCATCCCGCGCATCCACTTCGGTGTCGGCACCGGAGAACTGTTGGGCGCCATGGGCGAAGCCGGCGCGGACGTCGTCGGCGTCGACTGGCGCATCCCGCTGCCCGAAGCCGCCCGCCGCGTCGGCCCCGGAAAAGCCTTGCAGGGCAACCTCGATCCCGCCGTCCTGTTCGCGGGCCCCGCCGCCATCAACTCCGAGGTCCACCGCATCGCCCGCGAAGCCGACGAGGCAATCACCTTGGGCGCCAAGGGCCACATCTTCAACCTCGGCCACGGCGTCCTCCCCAACACCGAACCGACCATCATCACCGACACCGTCGCCCTCATCCACAGCCTCCCGACTCCCCTCTGAGACCGCGGCCGGAGATATATCTTCGGCGCGCGAACGCCCGGCGGGGTCAGCGGAGGCCATTAGGTACCGGCTGCCCGCATGGGCGGCCGAGCCAACCTCGCCCCGGTCGACGGTGACGGCCCGCGACCGCACTTCTCGCAGCGGTCACCACCGGTTCCGCCTCATCGGCGGCCCTGACACCCGGCCTGCTCTCCACCGACGGCTGTGTGGCCGGACCGCCGACCTGCTCCGCGCCTGATGGGGCGCCGTTCCGGCCGCCTCCGATCACCCCGGCGGCCGCGCCCCAGGCTCGGCGTCGGCGCTCCACCTACGCGCGGCCGTCAGCCTGCTGCCGCTGAGCATCGCTGGCCGTTGTCGGCCGCGGTCGGCCACGCCCGGATCGGGCCACCGGTGCCGGTGTCGTCCGGCTCGGCCGACCCTGTGCGGTGCGCGCCGGCCGGGTCGAGGGCGGCGCGGTGTCAATCACGTTTCTCGGTGGGGTGTTTCGGGTCGGAGGTGACCTAGTGCCCTATCGAGCCATGAAAATGCAGGTGAGAGTGGGTTGTCGGGTGCGTGGCCGGGATGTCGCGGGCGGGGGTCGGGCTTCGGTGGTCGCGGTCGGCGGGAGTAGGTTCGGCTGGGAGCGGCTCTACGTCGAGGCGTCGCGGCGAGGACTAGGTGACGAGGAGATTGGCGATGCGGGTCGCGGTTGTCGGTGGGGGGATCAGCGGGCTGGTGGCTGCCTATCGGGTGCGGCAGGCATTGGGGGAGTCGGCGGAACTGATCCTGGTCGAGCGGAGAGACCGGGTCGGGGGGATTCTGCGGACGGTGGAGATCGAGGGGGATCCGGTTGATTTGGGGGCCGAGGCGTTTGTGGGGCGGCGGCCCGAGATTCCGGAGTTGATGCGGGAGTTGGGGATCGAGGGGCAGCTGGTGCATCCGGCGGGGAAGCGGCCGTTGGTGTGGTCGGAGGGGGCCGGGCATCGGCTGCCGGAGCGGACGTTGATGGGGATACCCGCTGAGGCGGAATCGGTTGCGGGGCTGGTGGATGCGGCGACGGTGGCCTTGATCGAGGATGAGCCGAATCGGCCGTTGACGTGGGTTGCGGGCGGGGATATGTCGGTGGGGGAGTTGGTGCGGGATCGATTCGGGGAGAAGGTGGTTCGGCGCAGTGTCGATCCGCTGCTCGGGGGTGTGTATGCGGGACTTGCTGATTCGATCGGGGTGCGGGCCGCGCTGCCGACACTGGCCGCCGCGCTGGACCGTGGCGCGACCAGTTTGACCCAGGCTGTGTCGGAGGCGCTGCCGCCGCCGAGCACGACGCCGGTCTTCGGCGGTATCCGCGACGGCTACGGCGTACTGCTGGACGCCCTGCGCGCCGCCGCCGATGTGAAGGCCGAAATCGGCACTGCCGCAACCCGCCTCACCCGGACCGCCACCGGCTGGCACCTGGACCCGGTCGGCGAGGTGGACGCGGTGATTCTCGCGACCCCTGCCCCGGTGACCGCGGAACTCCTGCGCGAGGTGGCTCCCGAAGCCGCCGAACTCGCCGCGGGCATCGACCTGGCTTCCTCCGCCGTTGTGGCACTTGCCCTTCCGGCGGACACCGCCCTCCCCGACAACTCCGGCATCCTCGTAGCCACCGGTGAGCCGTTGCGCGCCAAGGCTTTCACCCTCTCCAGCCGCAAATGGCCCCACCTGGCCGCCCGTGACGTGGCGCTGGTCCGAGCCTCCTTCGGCCGCTTCGGAGACCCCACCCCACTGTCCTGGTCCGACGACGAGCTCATCCAGGCCGCCGTCGAAGACCTCACCACCGTCACGGGCATCGACATCCGCCCCCTCCACGCCGTAGTCCAACGCTGGCCCGGCGGCCTCCCCCAATACGCCCCCGGCCACACCACCCGAATCGCCGACCTACGTTCCGCCACAGCCGATCTCCCCGGACTGGCCCTGGCAGGCGCCTATCTCGACGGCGTCGGAGTCCCGGCCTGTGCTGCCTCCGGCACCAAGGCCGCCGCGAAGGTCGCCGCCCATCTCGGCTGACCTACCTCGTCATTCCGGCGTGCTCTTGGCCGGAATCCACACGCGCCGTTCATCACCATCGCAGTGTGGATCCCGGCCAAAAACATGCCGGGATGACGGAGGGAACATACCGGGATGACGGAGGGCGGGGACGGAGGGCTTCGCCCCGGGCGGCGGGTTAGCTGACCAGGTCGGAAGGGTCGGTGTTGGCGCCGCAGATGATGACGGCTACGCGTTCGCCGGGGGAGGGGACGTAGGCGCCGGAGAGCAACGCGGCCAGGGCGGTGGCGGCGGCGTGTTCTACGGCGAGTCTGCGGCAGTCCCAGAGGGTTTGGCGGGCGGCGATGATTTGCTTGTCGCTGACCAGGACCGAGATGACGTCGCCCGCGGCGGCCGCGGAGAGTGCCATCGGGGTGATTCGGCGCGCGCCTAGGGCGTCGGCGGCGACAGAGTCGACTCCCACATCCACGGGTTCTCCGGCCTCGAGGGCGGCGTTGAACGCGCGGCAGGTCTCGGGTTCGACGGCGACCACTCGCACGCCATGGTGGTTGGCGGACACGGTGATTCCCGTCAGCAGCCCCGCGCCGCCGACCGCCACCACGACGGTGTCGACCCCGGGCAGTTGCGCGATGATCTCCTCCATCAGCGTTCCGGCTCCGGCCGCGATGTAGGGATCGTCATAGGCGTGGGACCGCAGCGCGCCAGTGGCCTGGGCATACCGCTCGCATTCGGCGGCCGCGTCGGCGTAGGCCGCGCCGCCGCAGAGCACCTGCGCCCCGAGGGCTTTCAGCCGAGCCACCTTGACGGCGGGCGCATGGTCGGGCAGGAAGACGGTGGCCGCGGAACCGACCAGGCGGGCCGCCCACGCGCACGCCACGCCCGCGTTGCCGCCGGAGGCGATGGTGATGCCGGTCTTGGGCAGCAGCCCCAGTTCCCGCTGCGCGAGTACGAAATTGGCCGCGCCGCGCGCCTTGAAGGTCCCGGTGTGCTGCATGTGTTCGAGTGCGAACCAGACCTCGCCGGCCACCGGGACGGTGTCGGCGTCCGCCCGGGCGACCACCACGGGTCGGATGTGGCCGGAGATACGGTCGGCGGCCGATGTCACGTCGGCGTATGTCGGGTGCACTTGCGCTTCTTTCGTTTTCATCGCTGGGCTGGGGCCGATCTACCGCTTGGTTACACTGTAACTTACGCTGGACGCATGCCCAGGAAGTCGAAGTCGTTGGAGGAGGCGACTCCCGAGGCGATCGCCCGCTCCGGTCTCGACATCATCGCCACCCGTGGTGCGGGCGAGCTGAGTTTCCGCGCGATCGCCGCGCATCTGCGGGTGTCGCACACCACCGTGGTGCGCAGGGGCGGAGGCGATTTCAACGGCCTGCTCGAATTGCTGGCCGATCAGCTCGCCGACGATCTGCCCGAAATCCCGGCCGGTTCCGACGATTGGGACAAGGCCACCGAACGCCGCTTCGTCGCCTGGTATGACCTGCTGACCAGTTATCCGGGCCTGGTCATGCTGCGCGGCCCGCGCGTCTGGCTGGGCCCGCGTTTACTGGCCCGCCTCACCGAACCCCAAGTGGCCGACAACCTTTCCCAGGGCATGACTCCCCGCGACGCCTTCCGCGCCTACCGCGAGTGCTACCTCTACACCCTCGGCTGCGCGGGCCTGGTCGCCCAGCACGACCGCAAACCGGTCCGCCTGCGCGTCCGCTCCGACCTGGCCGCCCTCGACCCGGACCGCTACCCGGAACTGGCGACCCACCTGGACCTGGTCAGCGAACTGCTCACCAGCGACGAGGTTTTCCACGACGGCCTGCGCCGCCTCATCCACTCCTGGGCCCGCGACCTGAACCCGGCAGAGAGCGACCCCGAGACCTGAATCACCGTGTCGGCCATGCCCCATTTCGGGCGCCTCACCGCGCAATGGCACGATGGGTCCCATGGCGCGACTCGACTACAAGGCTCTCAACGACACCATCCGCTACCTCATGTTCTCGGTGTTCCAGGTGGAGCCCGGCGAGCTCGGTGACAATCGCGCGGCCGCGATCAAGGAGGCCAAGGCCTTCTTCGAATCGCTCGAGGAGCGCGGTGTGGTCGTGCGCGGTATCTACGATGTCGCGGGCCTGCGCGCCGACGCCGACTTCATGATCTGGTGGCACGCCGAGAAGATCGAGGACCTGCAGGCCGCCTACGCCGACTTCCGCCGCGTCACCGAACTCGGCCAGATCTCCAACCCGGTCTGGAGCCAGGCCGCCCTGCACCGCCCCGCCGAGTTCAACAAGTCCCACATTCCGGCCTTCCTCGCGGGTGAGGAGCCGGGCAACTACATCTGCGTGTACCCGTTCGTGCGCTCCTACGACTGGTACCTGCTCCCCGACGAGGAGCGTCGCAAGATGCTGGCCGACCACGGCAAGGCCGCCCGCGACTACCCGGACGTGCGCGCCAACACCGTCGCCTCCTTCGCCCTGGGCGACTACGAGTGGATCCTCGCCTTCGAGGCCCCCGAACTGCACCGCATCGTCGACCTCATGCGCGACCTGCGCGCCACCGAGGCGCGTCGCCATGTGCGCGAGGAGATCCCGTTCTTCACCGGTCCGCGCGTCGAGCTCGAGCAGCTGATCAACGCACTGCCGTAAGGCGTTTCGATACTGCCGTAAGGCGGTTCACGACATCGGGCCCGGCCGCGCACTGCGACCGGGCCCGAGTTGTGTCCGAATGATCAGGGCGTTCGCCGAATGATCGCTGCCCGCCCTGCCCGCAGAATTCGGGGCATGCACGGGATCCCGTCCGCCCCATAATATTTCTGCGACTCAGTCTGCTGCGCTGCCCGAGGGGTGTAGACGCAGCGAAATCGAGTTGATGCAGTAGCGCTTGTCCGTGGGCGTGGGATACCCCTCGCCCTCGAACACGTGCCCCAGATGGCTGTGGCATGTCGCGCACAGCACTTCGACGCGCCGCATGCCCAGGGATGTGTCCTCTTTCAGCAGCACGGCATCGGATTTCGCCGGATCGAAGAACGACGGCCAGCCGCAGTGCGAGTGGAATTTCTCGCTGCTGCGGAACAATTCGGTGCCGCAGGCCCGGCAGGAGTAGACGCCCTCGGTCTCGGTGTCTGTGTATTCGCCGGTGAAGGCCCGCTCGGTGCCCGCCTCACGCAGCACGCGGTACTCGTCCGGGGTCAGCTTGGTCCGCCATTCCTGCGGGGTCAGCTGGATGCGCGGGGCGGGTAGCCCCGCGTCCCCGGGGGTATCAGCATCGGAACTCATGGCTCCACGCTAGTACGCGACGCCGGCCTTGGTCCGGGGCGCGGCGGGGAGCTCGGTGTCGTCGGCGGTCCATTCCGGGTGCATCCAGGCCGGATCCAGCGACTTGCCGGTCTCGAGCCGGCCCTCGCGCTTGGCGGCCAGGTAGCGGTCGCCGAGCACGCAGAACACCACGATGAGCAGCAGGCCCCAGCCGAAGGTGGTGCGCAGGTACTCGAGATCGCGGCCGATGCTCTGCCAGCGGTCGGAGAGCCACTTGTCGTAGGACATGAATCCGAAGATCGCCACCCACGCGGGCCAGTTGCGCAGCAGCGAGTTTCGCTGCACCACGGTCAGCAGCATGGGGAACAGGAACATCGAGTAGTACATCTGGCCCAGCGAGCCCAGCAGCATGACCGCGGTGATCAGGATGCCGGAGGTGTTGCAGATGTAGAACACCTCGTCCTCGCGGTAGTACCGGTACAGCAGCCACAGCGAGATCAGGACCAGCACGCCCATCACGATGCGAATGGTCCAGGTCAGCCACTCCGCGACACCGTAGTACCCGGCATTGCCGACGATGGCGCTGTTGAAGTAGTCACGCGCCTCCATCAGGTACGGCAGCGTGTGGGAGAAGAATTCCTTGTAGTCCACGATCAGCGGCCAGGCGATCAGGTTCAGCGCCACCGGAATACCCAGGGCGGTGATGAACACCTTCCACTGCCCGCGCACCAGCGGAATCAGCAGCAGCGGCACCGTCAATGGGCCCTTCACCGCGATGGTCAATCCCAAAGCGACACCGGCCCACAGGTCTTTGCGCTTCAGCAGCAGGTGGATGTAGGCCATCATCGCCAGGAACAGGCACCCGTTGATATTGGTGAAGGCGAGGGTGTTGGTCACCGTCTCCGACACGAACATGGCCAGCAGCAGCGCGGGCGCGGCCACCGAGTTCAGCGTGAAGTTGAACAGCTTGAGCAGCAGATACCAGGCCAGCAGCAGCGCGATCGCGTTGACGAGGATGAACCCCCACCGCGATTTCTCCGGATCCAGAATCGCCAACGGCGAGATCAGCAGCGTCCCGCTCGGCGGATACAGATACGCCGGATCGGTCGAGTTGAAGTTCGCGTTGTACACCGCGCGATGGTTCAGGAACGCCAGCGAGGCGTTGTACACCGGCGTGAAGTCATTGGTGACGTGATAGTTGACAGCATTGATGAACACCCGATGTATCACGGTGAGGATCGCGAGCGGCCACAGCGCAAAGTTCAATACCTCAGCGGTAGTGCGAGCGGTCCGCGGCTCGAGCTGTCGAAGGAACACTCGGGCACGGTACACCGAATCCCCCGTTCACACCCACGCCGACCCGCCTAATGAGTTGCGTGGCGTACAGCCCACTCGCGATCACCCGCCGCCCCCTAATCAACCCCGAATGCCCAACCCCGTCAAGCGCACTCCACACCCGCCGCCATCGGTTCTCCGTATGCCAACGTGACAACTGATCTCGCAACGGTCGGGGTAACTCGTCGGGTACGCCCAAAATAGGTTCGGCATCCGAACCGCCGGCACGGATGCGAGACGGTCGACGGCACTCAGCCGCCCGCTGAAGTCGCGGAGAGGCGGGACAGTCAAGCGGGGCAGGCGGTGCCGTCGGCGGGGAGGGTGGCGGATTTGAGGTAGTCGGCGAGGGATTGTTGGGCGCAGCCGGAGTGGACGAAGGTGGGGTGGCCCCAGCCTTGCCAGACGACGGTGGCGGTGCGGGCGCCGGCCGCGCCGAGGGCGCCGGTGACGGTGGGGCGGCCGTCCTGGCCTACGACGGGGTCGGCGCTGCCGCCCATGACGAGGACGGGGAGGGCGAGTTTGTCGGGGAGGGTCATGGGGGAGGCGGCGGGCCAGGCGGAGCAGGCCATCAGGTCGATGGCGGCCACCTTGCCGAAGACCGGATATTGGGTGGCCCAGGCGGATTCGAGGGCCTTGGCCTTGTCGGGGGTGGACGGTTCGTGGTTGTCGCTGCAGCGGTTGACGAATTCGCCGTCGTTGGCCACCGAGGAGGCGGCGCGCAGGGTGAAGTTGGTGAGCGGGCCGCGGTCGCCGCGGCCGAGGGCGGCCAGCGCGTCGGCGAATTCGGTGACCTGCTGATTGCCTTGCGTGCGTGAGTCGCCCAGGAAGCCGCTGAGCGTGGTGACCAGGGCCGACGCCGAGAGATCACCGAATTGCCCGGCCCCGGCGCGATTCACGAGATCGATGACGGCCGCGCGCGGGTCGGCTCCCAGCGAGCAGTTCAGCGACGAGCAGCGCTGCGCGAACGCGGTGAGCGCGGCCTCCTGTCCCTTCACCTTCTGCTCGGCCCGCCCGTTGGCGTCGAGCCCGACGGCCTGCGGCGAATCCAGCACCAGCCGACCGAGATGCTGCCCGTACTTGCGCGCGTAGCTCAACGCCACATTCGCCCCGGTCCCGGTGCCCAGCAGCGCGATGTGCTCCACCCCCAGCTGCTTGCGCAGCTGCTCGATGTCGTCGGCGGCGTGCGGCGCGTCGAAGGTGGCCTGGGCGGGTGCCAGGAAGTCCAGGCAGGCGACGGTGGCATTGCGTCCGGCGGTGCTCATGGCGTCCACGGGATCGGTTGCGCCGCGGGTGAATTGGCCCTGGTCGGCGATGATCTTGCGCTGCGGGTCGGTCATGCAGGTCACCGGCTGTGAGCTGCCGATCCCGCGCCGATCCACCGCGATGATGGGCCGCGCCGCCAGCAGCGCGCTCGCGTTCCCGGCCGCCAGCCCGGCCAGGGTCGCCGTCGAGGACCGATCGGACCCGGAGGTCAGGATCAGCGGCGCGGCGTCCTTGGGCGTCCGGTCGTAGCGCGCCCGCATGGCCGCGTTGCGGAAGTTGCCCGCCACGTTCCCGGCGACATCCACCTGCGTGGTGTACTCGGCGCATTCCAGCACCAGCCCCTGCGGCGGCGCGCCGAGCGACAGCAGGCTGAACGTCGGTGCGGTGCAGTCCTTCCAGGCCAGCTCGGTCTTGGGGACCTCGGGCGCGGGCGGGACGGCGTCGGGCGCGGTGGTGGTGACATTCGCGCCGGCCTGATGCGGTTTCTCCACGGCGACCGCGGGCCGGTTGGACGGCCCCGCCCCGCAGGCGGTGGTCACCAATACCGACAGTGTCGACGCCAGCAGAGCGGCCCGAGTCCAGCGCATGCGCTACAGCCTGCCAGGTCCGGCACGCGGTTTCAGCCTCGGGTGTGCGCGCGTTCCCATCGGGTCAAGATCGTGCCGTCGCCGTCGAGCAGCAGGTGGCGGGGGAACATGGGGGTGGGCAGGGCCTTGGGGGACACCGCGATTCGGCCCGCGGTCCCGGCCACCAGCTGCGGTGACACGGTGAGGCAGAGGTCGTCGACGGCTCCCGCGCTGACGAATTCGCCGAACAGCGACGGCCCGCCCTCGCACAGCACCCGCCTGAGCCCGAGACCGTCCAGTTCCTCACGAATGGTCTCGGCCGCGCACTGACTCTCGCCCGCGATGATCACCTCGGCCCCCGCGTCCCGCAGCCGCTGCACACGATTGGACGGCGCGGTCGAGGTGGTGAGAATGATCGGCTTGGGCCCGGTATCGGTGAACAGCTTGCTCTCCGGATCCAGCGACGCGTGCGCGGTGACGACCGCGATCCGCGGCGGTGTCCCCGCCGAATCCCCGCCCAATCCCTCCT
>NZ_BAFX01000089.1 GCF_000308815.1 Nocardia concava NBRC 100430 | reverse complement strand
GCGCGCCTCCGGTGACGGCCTGCTGGCCGATGATCAGCTGGCCGCGTTGCGGGCCGCCGTGGAGACCTTCGGTTTCCACCTGCAGGGCCTGGACATGCGCCAGAACTCCGAGACCCACGAGCAGGTGGTCGCCGAGCTGTTCGCCTGGGCCGGAGTGCATTCCGACTACGCCGCACTCGACGAGGCGGCCCGGGTCGAGCTGCTCTCGGCCGAGCTCACCACCCGCCGCCCGCTGGTCGGACCCAATGCCCGGCTGAGCGAACTGGCCGAGAAGGAACTCGCGGTGGTCCGCGCCGCCAAGGCCGCGCTCGACGATCTGGGCCCGGATACCGTGCCCAACTACATCATCAGCATGTGCACCTCGGTGAGCGACATGCTCGAGGCCGCACTGCTTTTGAAGGAGGCGGGCATTCTCGATCCGGGCGACGCGAACACCCCGCCCGCCAGCCCGGTCGGGGTGGTGCCGCTGTTCGAGACCATCGATGACCTGCGTGACGGCGCCGAAATCCTTTCCGCCGCACTGGAAGTCCCCGCCTATCAGCGGCTCGTCGCCGCGCGCGGGATGCGGCAGGAAGTCATGCTCGGCTACTCCGACTCCAACAAGGACGGCGGCTATCTGGCCGCCAACTGGGCGCTGTACCGCGCCGAGCTCAATCTGGTCGACGTGGCCCGCAAGACCGGAATTCGCTTGCGGCTCTTCCACGGTCGCGGCGGTACCGTCGGTCGCGGCGGCGGCCGCAGCTACGACGCCATCCTGGCCCAGCCCGCCGGCGCGGTGCGCGGCGCGCTGCGCCTGACCGAGCAGGGCGAGGTCATCTCCACCAAGTACGCCGATCCCGGTACCGCCTACCGCAATCTGGAGGCCCTGGTCGCGGGCACCCTGGAATCCACGCTGCTCGATGTCGAGGGCCTGGGAGCGGATGCCGAACCGGCCTACGAAATGCTGGACGAGCTGGCCGAATCCGCGCGCGCGGCCTACGCCAAGCTGGTCCACGAGACCCCCGGCTTCGTCGACTACTTCCGCGCCTCCACCCCGATCGCCGAGGTCGCCGACCTCAATCTGGGCAGCCGCCCCGCCTCCCGCAAGCCCACCAACTCCGTCTACGACCTGCGCGCGATCCCGTGGGTCATGGCCTGGAGCCAGTCCCGGGTCATGCTGCCGGGTTGGTACGGCACGGGTTCCGCGTTCGAACAGTGGATCGGCGACGACCCGGACCGTCTGGCCACCCTCACCGACCTCTACCGCCGCTGGCCGTTCTTCCAGACCGTGCTGTCGAACCTGGCCCAGGTCATGGCCAAGGCGGATATGGACATCGCCGCCGCCTACGCCGACCTGGTCCCGGACAAGGCGTTGCGCGACAAGGTCTTCGGCATGATCTGCGACGAATACTCGCGCACCGTGCGCATGCACGCCGCCATCACCGGCACCGACGAACTCCTCGCCGACAACCCGGCCCTGGCCGAGTCCATCCACAACCGCTTCCCGTACCTCGAACCCCTCAATCAACTCCAGGTCGAACTACTCCGTCGCCGCCGTGCGGGGGACACCTCCGAACTCGTCGAACGCGGCATCCTCCTCACCATGAACGGTCTTGCCACCGCTCTGCGCAACTCGGGCTAGATAAAGGTAGGAGAACTCCTACGGTTGACAGGTAGGTAGTTTCCTACCTATCGTGGGTGTCATGCCTTACCGCTTGAAATCCGGAATCGCTGATCGGGTGTTCGGGGCGCTGGCCAATCCGACCCGGCGCGACATTCTCGAGCTGCTGCTCGAGGGTGAGCAGTCGGTCCAGGTGATCGCCGAGCGCTTCGATATGGCGCGGCCCAGCGTGTCCGAGCATCTGAAGGTGCTGCGGGATGCCGGGCTGGTCGCCGAGGACAAGCGGGGCAGGCAGCGGTTCTATCGAGTGGAACCGGATCCGTTGCACGACTTGCAGTCCTGGCTCGATCCGTTCGAACGGTTCTGGCGGGCCCGGCTGCGCGACCTGGGCGCGGTACTCGACGCCATGCCCGATGAGGCTGCAGAGCCCGATGACACCGAGGAGAAGGACCGATGATGACCGACGACATCACCAAGATCGAACTCGACCACTTCTACCCGCACCCGCCGGAGAAGGTGTGGCGGGCGCTGACCACCCCGGAACTGATGGGGCAGTGGATGATGCAGCCCATCGGCTTCGAACCGGTGGTGGGCAATGTCTTCGAGATGAAGACCCAGCCCATGCCCGGCCAGAACTTCTCCGGCGAGATCCGCGGTGAGGTACTGGAAGTCATCGCACCCGAACTGCTCAGCATCAGCTGGAACGACGCGAATGCCGACCGCCCGAGCGGCTGGGTGATCAGCTGGGCCCTGCACCCCGAGGGCACCGGCACCCGGATCCTGTTCAGCCACACCGGTTTCGACCCGGAGGATGCGGTCATGCAGCGGGCGCGCTCGATCATGGGCGGCGGCTGGGCGGGCATGCTCGATCGCCTGGAGACGGTGATTCCCCGGGCCTGAGACCCGGGGAATCGCGGCGATCAGGATTGCGGCACCGGCGTTTTCGCCGGTGCCTCCGGCTCCGGAGCCTTGGCGGGCGGACCCTGTCGCAGCGGCAGTTCGACGATGAACACCGCCGCGATCAGCCCGACCGCGCACAACACCGCCGACCAGGTGAAGATGCTGTCGATTCCGGCAGCCATTCCCGCCAGCCGCTCGTGCCCGTTGACCTGCCGGTTGAACAACGCGCCGAACAGCGCCACCCCGAAGGACCCGCCGAGTGTCCGGAACAGCGTCTGCACCCCGGAGGCCGCACCGATGTCCTTCATCTCCACGCTGTTCTGCGCGATGAGCACCGTCATCTGCATGAGGAATCCCATGCCCGCACCCAGCAGCGCCATGTAGACACCGGTCATGAACCGGCTGGTGTCGGTGCCCACCGTGGCCAGCGCGATGCTGCCCGCGGTGAGCAGCACGCCGCCCGCGATCGGAAACACCTTGTATCGCCCGGTTTTGCTCATCACCCGGCCCGCGATCTGCGAGACCACGATGATCGGCACCATCATCGGCAGCAGCAACAGCCCCGAATTCGAGGCCGACGCGCCCTGCACGGTCTGCTGGAACAGCGGCAGGAAGCTGACCGCCCCGAACATGGCCGCGCCCGCCACCACCGACAGCACCGAGACCAGCGCGAAATTGCGACTCGCGAACAGGTTCAGCGGAATGATCGGCTCGGCCGCGCGGGTCTGCGACCACAGGAACGCGGGCAATCCGAGCACCGCGACCGCGATCGCCGTGAGCACCTGCGGTGAGCCCCAACTGTATTGCGCCCCACCCCAGGTCGCGACGAGCACGATGGCCGAGATGGTGACCGTCAGCAGCGCCGCGCCCGGATAGTCGATCTTGGCGTTGGGCCGCCGCGCGGTCAGATGCAGCGTGGCCTGGCACCACACGAACGCGATCAAACCCAGCGGCAGATTCAGATAGAACGCCCACCGCCAGCCGAGGTGATCGGTCACGAATCCGCCGACCAGCGGTCCGCCGATGGTGGCCAGCGCCATCACCGACGCGGTCATGCCCATGTACTTGGCGCGTTCGCGCGGCGGGATGAGCTCGCCGATGATGGCGAACGCCCCCGCGGCCAGCCCGCCCGCGCCGATGCCCTGCAGCACGCGAAAACCGATGAGCTGATCCATGTTCTGCGCGGCCCCGGACAGTCCGGAGCCGACCAGGAAGATCGCGATCGAGGCCAGGAAGTTGCGCTTGCGGCCGAAGAGGTCGCCGAGTTTGGCCCAGATCGGGGTGGATGCGGCCGTGGCCAGGGTGTACGCGGAGACCACCCAGGACAGCCGGTCGAGGCCGCCGAGTTCGCCCACGATCGTCGGCATGGCGGTGCCGATGATCATGTTGTCGAGCATGCCCAGCAGCATCGCCAGCATTACGCCCAGCAGGATCCAGCGCACATTGCGTGGTGCCTGAGCTGTGGTTGTCGAGGTCATAGCGGTCCCTCCCTTCATTCGTCGAAGTCTGATGCGGGGGCCGAGCGGCCCCTGACCCAGAAAACCATAACGACTAAAGAAATTCAACCGCTAAGAAAATTGTATGACTTAGGACTCCGATGTAGGGTGCGTCCATGAGCGGACTCCGAGAGCGGAAGAAGGCCCAGACCCGCAAGGCCCTGGCCGATGCGGCCCTGCGACTGATGCTGGAGCGCGGCTACGACGCGGTCAGCGTCAAGGAGATCGCCGAGGCCGCCGACGTCTCGGTGCCCACGCTCTTCGCGCACTTCCCGGACGGGAAGGAATCGCTGGTCTTCGACATGGACGCCGACCGCGAGACGGCGGTGGTGAGCGCGGTCCGCGACCGCGCCCCCGGCACAACCGTGCTCGAGGGTCTGCGCGATGGCTTCCTGAAGTTCCCGCGTCCGGCGGAGACCGAGGAGATGCGCGATTTCATGCGGCTGGTCGAGGAGACGCCCGCGCTGTCGAGCTACTTCCGCAAGATGTGGCAGCGGCACGAGGGCGCGCTGGCCCGGGCCATCGCGGAGGAACTGGGCCGCGCGCCCGATGATGTGGCCGTGACGGCCTTGGCGCACTTCGTGTTCGGCGCGCTCGACGTCGCCCGCCGCGGTAGCGATCCGGCGGGCGACCTCACCCGGATTTTCGAGCTGATCGAGAACGGGTGGGGCTCGATCATCAACCCCTGAGCTGTCAGCCCTGGAATGCGGCGGCGTGATCGCGCACCCAGTCGGCGTAGGAGCGCGGCGTGCGCCCCAGCACCTCCTCGACATCGCTTGTGACGACGGCGTTTCCGCCGTCGCGCACGAAGGCCTGCCCGGCCAGCGCGCCGTCGGCGAACTGCTCGGACATTCCCGACTCGAGCATGAATCCGCGGGCCAGATCGAGGGGAATGTCGGCGACCTCGAGCTCGCGGCCGAGCACGGCGGCCAGGGCGTCGGCCTGATCGCGGGTGGTGATCGCCTCGGGTCCGGTCAGCGTGTACACCCGGCCCGAATGCCGATCCGACAGCAGCGCTTCCACCGCGACGGCGGACACGTCGCGCGGATCGACCACGCCCTGTGCACCCTCGCCGGTCATATTGGGCACCGGCTGACCGGCCGCGATCGGGCCGCTCCAGCTCAGCGTGTTGGACGCGAAACTGCTGGGGCGCAGGATGGTCCACGCCACCCCGCTCTCCCGCACCACCTGCTCGCCGGGCAGGTGCCAGGTACCGACGGAACCCAGGGCCGGATCGCCGGTGCCGATGGCGGACAACTTCACCAGCCGCTGAACTCCCGCCTCGCGGGCGGCGGCGGCCAGCGCCCGATCCAGTTCGATGTAGTCCGGGCCGAGCAGCCCGACCAGGAACGCGGCCTCCGCGCCGGCGAAGGCGGCGGCCATGGACTCGGTGTCGGCATAGTCGCCGCGCACCACCTCGATGCCCTCGGGTGCCTCGATACTCTCCGGATTCCGGGTCACCGCGCGCACTTTCACGCCCCGCGCGGCCAGCTGCCGGACAACTTCACTGCCGATGGTGCCCGTGGCACCGGTGATAACGATCATGCTCATTACCCTGCCGAGCCCGCACCCTCGGCCTCTAGGAAAAACCGGCACACCCGGTGCGGGTCCGGCTGCCTAGAGTGGATTGGGTGACGACCGCGCAAATCCTGGCTCCGGCCTCATCCGCTCAGGTTTCCGTTGCGCCGACCCGGCTTCGGGGCGCGCCCGCTGCGGCTGCCGTCGTGGCCGGACCGGCGGCGGTGGTGACCGCCGAGGATTTCGAGCAGTTGCTCGCGCCGCCGGAGGTGTTGCGGCCGTGGATCTCCGAGATCGCGCACATCCCGACCGTTCGGCCCAGTGCGGATGCTTTCACCCATGTGCCGCAGGCCGCCACCACGATCGTGTTGCGGCGGGAGGTGTCCGGCCGCCGCGATGCGCTGGTGGTGGGGCCGCGTACGAAGGCCACCTATACGGATCCGAACAAGCCGGCCGGGTGTACCCGGATTCGGCTGGTACCCGGCGCTGCGCGGTCCCTGTTGGGGCTGCCCGCCGCGGAGTTGACCGATCGGGTGGCACTCCTATCCGATATGCCCGGTATCGCCGCGGAGTTCGCCGCGGCTCTCGCCGAGCTCGAGCCCGAGCAGGTGGCCGAGTTCCTGGAAGACGAACTGCCGCAACGCCTCGCCGAGGATGCCACTCGTCGCGACCATCGACGTTTGGTGGGCTCGGCCGTCGCCGCCATGGACACCGTCGCATCGGTGGGGGAGCTGGCCGCCACGCTGGCGATCAGTGAGCGCCAGCTGCGCAACCTCTTCACCGCCGGAGTCGGCCTCTCACCCAAGCATTACGCCCGCATCGTACGTCTGCGCCAGGTCCTTTCCGCCGCGGGCAATACGCCGTGGTCCCACCTGGCCAGCGCCTCGGGCTATTACGACCAGTCCCACATGACCGCGGACTTCCGCTCCCTCATGGGCGTCCCGCCCACGGCCTACTTCCGCGGCGCCGTCCCGGCCCCCACCCCCTGCCAGAGCGTGACGCGCCGCCTCACGAATTGACGGCCGCTGCCCGGGCGGCGGCGATCTCGGCCTCGTGCGCGACGGCCCAGTCGGCCAGCGCCGAGAGGGGGCGCAGCAGTGACTCACCGAGTGGGGTCAGCGCATATTCGACGGTCGGGGGCAGCGTGGAAAAGACTGTGCGCGAGATCAAACCGTCGGCTTCCAGCGAGCGCAGGGTGCGGGTGAGCATGCGCTGGCTGATGCCCTCGATCGCGCGGTGCAGTTCGTTGAAGTGGTAGGGACGGCCGCCGAGCAGGGCCAGCAGTAGGACACTCCACTTGTCGCCCACGCGACGCAGCGTGTCGGTCATCGGGCAGGCCCCGTGCTCGGCCGCGGGCACCGGCGTGTTCAGAACCGTGGCCAGCATGGAGGGCACACGCGTGTGCGTATCCGACATGAGAGTGCCTTCTTTCGCAGCTCGCGGATGGTCTCCAGGATCGAGGTAGTCATCTCGAGGGTAGTGGAGGATTCATGACGCGAACCGTTGTCGTCAGCGGAGGTACGGACGGGATGGGGCGGGCATTCGCCCTGGAGCGGCTGGCGCGCGGCGATGCCGTGATAGTGATCGGAAGCAATGCCGCCAAGGGGGAGTCGCTGCGGGCGGCCGCCGGTAGTGCGGCGGTGCGACTGCGTTTCCTGTGCGTGGATCTGAGTTCCATCGCCGGGAACGAGCGGGCGATCGAGATGGTCGGCGCGAGTTCCGAAACGATCGACGCCCTGGTGTTTTTCGCCAATCGGGTCAGCGCGCGGCGCGTGGAGACCGTCGATGGACTCGAGCGCACCTTCGCCCTGTACTACCTGAGCCGGTACCTGTTGGCGCACAGGCTGACGCCGCTGCTCGAAGGCGGGACCGATCCGGTGATCGTGACCGTGGCCGGGGTCGGCGTCACCAAGGGCGGGATCAACTGGGACGATCCGCAGTTGATCCACGGGTACAGCGCGATGCGGGCGCAGCTGCAGGCCGGGCGGGCCAATGATCTGCTCGGTGTCGACTTCGCACAGCGGTTCGGTGAGACGGTGCGCTTCGTGCACTTCCATCCGGGCTTCACCCGCAGCGGCGACCTTTCTCAGCTGAATCCGCTGCCCCGCATCCTCATCCGGACCCTGGCGCGCTTCTTCGCGCGGTCGGTGGAGGAGGCGGTCGCACCGATCCACGGCTTCGTCGACCATCGACCCGCCCAACCGCTCACCGCCATCGACCGCGGCCGCTCGCTGCCCTTGACCCTGTCCAGCCTCGATCCCGGAAATGCCCGACGGCTCGCACGGCTCACGGAGGAACTCTTGGCAGTCCGGTCGGTCGGTTAGATCAGGGCGATCAGCGGCTGGGTTTCGCTTGCGGGATAGACGGATTCGATGACAGCGGTGAGCCGGATGCGGGATTCGCCGAGCTGCCCGGTGAAGACGCGACGGCCGGCGGAGGCGTCGCGGTGGTCGGTGGCGTCGGTGAGTTCGAGGGCGCGGGCCCAGGTCATCAGGTGGGTATTCGATTCGGCGGCAGGCAGATCGGGGTGGACGGTGCCGCAGAATTCGGCGTCCGCGCCGCTGGCGTCCAGGCGGGCGCGGCAGTCCCACATCCAGCTCACGGGCGGTAGCGATGCCCCGGCGACCTCGCTCGCGTAGGAGTTCACCAACTGCGACAGGGTGTCCATGGCAATCATGGTCAGCGAATCGGTCACACGCGCCAGAGTCCCACTCCCGAGAGCCGCTGGCCCGCAACCTCACTCGCGCCCGCGTGTCGATCACGCCGAGTGATACGAAAAGCCGGGCATACCGCGCAAATCCCTGCGGCGGTCCGCATGGGTGCACAAAAACGCCGACCGACTCGGCTCTCCGGAGGGGGACGTACGGAGAACGGGTCGGTCGGCGGAATCGGGCCAGCGCCTCGAAGATGGCCCGACGTTCAGGGGTTAGCTGGCGTAGGCGCGCAACCGGTCGGCGCGCTCGCCCTTGCGGAGCTTGGACATGACCTCGCGCTCGATCTGGCGGACCCGCTCACGGGACAGCCCGAACAGCTTGCCGATCTGGTCCAGGGTGCGCGGCTGGCCGTCGTCGAGGCCGTAGCGCAGCCGGATGACCTGCTGCTCACGCTCGTCGAGGGTGGCCAGCACGGTGCGGACGTCGCGGTGCAGCAGTCCGGCGATCACGGCACTCTCGGCCGAGGTGGCCTCGGAGTCCTCGATGAAATCGCCGAGCGGGGCCTCTTCGTCATTGCCGACCGGCATGTCCAGCGATACCGGATCGCGGCTGTGGTCGAGCAGGTCGGCGATCTTCTCCACCGGGATGCCCGACTCCCTGGCCAGTTCCGCGTCGGTGGCCTCGCGCCCGAGCTGCTGATGCAGTTCGCGCTTGATGCGGGCCAGCTTGTTCACCTGCTCGACCAGATGGACGGGGAGGCGAATGGTGCGGGACTGATCGGCCATACCGCGGGTAATGGCCTGTCGAATCCACCAGGTGGCGTAGGTCGAGAACTTGAAGCCCTTGGTGTAATCGAACTTCTCCATGGCGCGGATCAGACCCAGGTTGCCCTCCTGGATCAGATCCAGCAGCGGCATGCCGCGGCCGGTGTAGCGCTTGGCCAGTGAGACCACGAGGCGGAGGTTCGCTTCCAGCAGGTGCTGGCGGGCGGCCTGACCCTCGCGAACCAGGATCGCCAGATCCTTCTTCTTCGCGGCGGACAGACGCTTGCTCGTCTCCAGCAGGTGCTGAGCGTAGAGGCCCGCCTCGATGCGCTTGGCCAGCTCGACCTCGTCGGCCGCCGTCAACAGCGCCGTCTTGCCGATCCCATTCAGGTACACGCGTACCAGGTCGGCGGCGGGGCTGGCGGCGTCGAGGTCTTGTTCGCTGGTGCGCACGTCAGTGGTGGCGGGGCTTGTCATGACTTGCCTCCTGTCGGTGGTGTCTCGCTCCGTTCAACGGACCCGACAACAGGAAAGTTCCCCGACGGACTGCCGGTAAACCGCACCTGAGCTGCGGTTTTTACGGCGCACGTCTGAGAAGTTCCTGAGAAGCGCGTATCCTGTGGAACTCGCGCCCCCGGCGGACGGCCCTCGGTGTCCGGGTGGTTGCCACCCGCCGGACCCGAACTTCCTGACGCGACAAGCGAATACGCGCCCGACGTGTGTGAATGGGCCTTGGCGTCGCGTCGAAATTCGAGCAAACCTTCTAACGATCCGCAGGTCGCCCGCATTCCTTCGGAGTTCCGCATCGATATGCGGGCGACACGCGATCGTGACGGACCTCACCGCCGCTCAGGGCGCGATTCCGGGGTTTCTCAGCGGGGGTGGATGAGGCCGTGGCGGACGAGCCCGGCCACCACCGTGATGGCCGCGGTCTCGAATTCCTCGGTCGCGGCCTCACCCGTCTCGCCGAAGGCCAGAAGATCGACGAGCTCGCGCAGCGGCAGGCCGTCGGGGCGCATGCCGGCCAGTAGCGCGGCGATGGTGTCGTCGACCTCGTGCTGCCAGCGCGGGCCGTCGCCGCGGTGCAGCCGGGCCACCGCCTGCGCCCAGCCCTCGTCGCCGGGGAGGTAGACGCGTTCGAGGGCGGTGGCGGGATCGACCTCGTAGCGGGAGTCGAGGATGAGGTCCGGATCGGCGGCCGCGGCGCGCAGCCAGGCCGAGCGCTCGAAGTAGGCCAGCGCCTCCGGGCCGAGCGGATCGTCGAAGCCGTGGGTGAGGTCCTCGGCCAGCAGTTCGGTCGGGCCGTCGATGGCGCGCATATAGACGAAACCGAATCCGATGCCGACGACGCCGGATTCGGCGAAGGCGTCGAGCCAGCGTTCGGCGCGGGCCTGGGCGGCCCCCTCGCGCGGATCCAATCCGGCGTCGCGCAGCCAGGTTCCGACATAGAGGGCGGGATCGGCGATGTCGCGCTGCACGATCCAGGCGTCGATGCCGTCCGCGGGCAGCCAGCTCGCGACACGAGAGCGCCAGTCCTCGCCTTCGATATGGACCCAGGAGGCGAGCAGGGCCGCGGTGCCACCCGGATTCAGCATGTCCGGAATGCCGGAGATGACGAGTTCGCTGGCGCCGTCGAGGTGCAGGCCGGAGTCGCGGTAGGTGTGCTCGACGCGGGCCGGGCCGACCACGAACGGGGGATTGGCGACCACCTGATCGAAGCGGCGGCCCGCGACCGGCTCGAACCAGGAGCCCTGGAGCAGTTCGATATCCAGGTCGTTGAGGGCGGCGGTGGCCTCGGCCAGCCAGAGCGCGCGCTCGTTGAGGTCGGTGCCGGTGACGGTGTGGCCGTAGGCCGCGGCGTGCACGGCCTGGACGCCGCAGCCGGTGCCGAGATCCAGGACGGTGCCGACCTTGTGGGTCGGGGTGGCGCGCAGCAGGGACAGGGAGGCCTGGCCGACGCCGAGCACGTGATCGGTGTCGAGGCTGCGGCGGCGCATGGAGTCGTCGAGGTCCGAGAGCACCCAGCGGGTGCCGTGGCCGAGGTCGAGGGGGCGCAGGTCCAGGGCGGCGCGGATCTCGTTGCCGTCGCGCTCCAGCAGTCCGGCGGCGACGGCCCGGTCGATGCTCAGGGGCGAGAAAGCCGCGGCCGCTTCGGCTTCGGTGACGGGGTCGCCGAGCAGCAGCAGGCGCACAAGGGTGCCCAGTTCGCCGAGGTCGGCGGCGGCCCGGCGAACCGGGACGGGTTCGCCGCGGCCGAGGGCGGCGTGGGCCGCATCGCCCAGCGCCTCGAGGAGGGTGTCCGCGTCGTAGCGGACGCGGGTCAGCGCCGCGCGTAGGTCGGGCGCGAGGTCGGCGAGCAGGGACGAGGTGGTCGTCTGATTCGTCGGCATGAGCAGGAACTCTGCCACCGCAACCGATGGGCATTCGGCAGTGGGCCCGGTTCGCCCGGTCCGCGGTAGTGGAAACCGGTTGGTTGCTGCGGATCGACGCCGTGAATCTCGGCTCACTTTCCGATGAATTTGCGATCTCACCTGCGGTTATTCGCCCCGTTCACGGCCTACTTCGTTGCTAGTGTGACCCGGATCACCAGGAGGTAAAGCAGTTGACAACTGAATTACAAACCGGCGGACCGGAACCCGACTGGTCCCAGGCCTACGACAGCCCCGAGTTCCAGCGCCTGCGTACCCGCTTCCGGCGCTTCGTCTTCCCCATGACCGCCCTGTTCCTGATCTGGTACGCGCTGTATGTGCTGCTGGCCGACTACGCGCACGGCTTCATGTCGCACAAGGTGGGCGGGAACATCACCGTCGGGCTGCTCTTCGGCCTGGGGCAGTTCCTTTCGACCTTCGTCATCACCGGCCTCTATGTCTGGTACGCCGACCGGAAGCTGGATCCGATGGCCGAGGCGATGCGCGTCGAGCTGGAAGGGGAGCAGTCATGAACGCACTGCTCGCAGCCGGAGTCGAGGGCAGTCGGCCCGGACTCAACATCACCATCTTCGCCATCTTCGTGGCCATCACCCTCGGCATCGTGGTCTGGGCCAGCCGCGACAACCGCACGGCCGCGCACTATTACGCCGCCGGGCGCGCGTTCTCCGGGCCGCAGAACGGCATCGCCATCTCCGGCGACTATCTATCGGCGGCCAGCTTCCTCGGCATCGCCGGTGCCATCGCGGTGTACGGCTACGACGGCTTCCTCTACTCCATCGGATTCCTGGTGGCGTGGCTGGTGGCGTTGCTGCTGGTGGCCGAATTGCTCCGCAACACAGGCAAGTTCACCCTCGGCGACGTACTGGCGTTTCGCATGCGGCAGCGGCCGGTGCGGGCCGCGGCGGCCACCTCGACGCTGGCGGTGAGCCTGTTCTATCTGCTCGCCCAGATGGCGGGCGCGGGCGTGCTGATCTCGCTGCTGCTGGGCGTATCCAGTTCCGCCGGGCAGAATCTCGTGATCGCCATCGTCGGCGCGATCATGATCGTCTACGTGCTCGTCGGCGGCATGAAGGGCACCACCTGGGTGCAGATCGTGAAGGCGGTGCTGCTCATCGGCGCGGCCGCGGCCATGACCGTGTGGGTGCTGGGGCGCTACGACTTCAATGTGTCGAGCCTGCTGCAGGACGCGGTGAACCACGGCGGCAAGACCGGCGCGAAGCTGCTGGAACCGGGCTTCAAGTACGGCAAGACCGGCACCACGAAGATCGACTTCCTTTCCCTCGCACTGGCTCTGGTGCTGGGGACGGCGGGGCTGCCGCATGTGCTGATGCGGTTCTATACCGTGCCGAGCGCCAAGGAGGCGCGGCGTTCGGTGGTGTGGGCGATCGGGCTGATCGGCGTCTTCTACCTGTTCACGCTCATCCTCGGCTACGGCGCGGGCGCGCTGGTCGGGCCGGAGAAGATCGCCAAGGCGCCGGGCAAGGAGAACGCGGCCGCACCGCTGCTGGCGCTGCAGCTGGGCGGGCCGGTGCTGCTGGGATTCGTTGCGGCCGTGGCGTTCGCGACGATTCTGGCGGTGGTCGCCGGTCTGACCATCACCGCATCGGCGTCGTTCGCGCACGACGTGTACGCCAATGTGATCAAGCGCGGCACCGGTGAGGGCAAGGTGCATGAGGTGCGGGTCGCACGGATCACCGCGGTGGTGATCGGGGCGCTGGCCATCGTGGGCGGCATCCTGGCTAAGAACCAGAATGTGGCGTTCCTGGTGGCGCTGGCGTTCGCGGTGGCGGCCTCGGCAAACCTACCGACCATCTTGTATTCGCTGTTCTGGCGGCGCTTCAACACCGCGGGCGCGCTGTGGAGCATCTACGGCGGACTGGCGGTCACCGTCGTGTTGATCGTGTTCTCCCCGGCGGTCTCCGGTGCGCCCAGCGCCATGATCAAATCCCATGATTTCCACTGGTTCCCGCTGTCGAACCCCGGGCTGGTGTCGATCCCCGTTTCGTTCGCTCTGGGCTGGCTGGGAACGATCTTGTCGAAGGAACGCGACGATGCCAAGTATGCCGAGATGCAGGTGCGGTCACTGACCGGCATCGGAGCGGAAAAGGCTGTGCGACAGTAAAGCCCGATTAAAATGGCGAAAAGTTAGCTGAAAGGCGTTTCAGAATTACAAGATCAACAATTTGAAGATCAAAAATACTGGCCCGCAACGAGGTTGGGCTGTGTATGCTATTGATCATGCACAGCCCCACTACGAGGTGGGATGACGGCAAGGCGGTGTCGTATTGGACCTCAACAGGCTCCGGATGCGCAGAGCGACTGCTATCGCAATCGCTTTCGGCATACTGGCATTGATGGTCACAGGGGCGTTCGATCGATTGTTGCTGGGTGTTTTCATAACCACCGGACTGGTACTCGGTTGGGTTAATGCCCGGCTCACCTGGATGGCGATTGTCCGCATCACCGATGCGGAAACTCCCAGCAAACAAAAGCTGGCATTGTCCTCGGCGTCGCGCCTGGTGATTCTGACCGGGTTGTCGATTCTGGTGGCGTTCCTGACCCGTCCCTACGGTGTCGGAATCTTCTTCGGGCTGGCCCTCTTTCAACTGATCTTGGTGTTGCACACCGTTCTGCCCGAGGTGAAAGGGCTTCGACAGCAATCATGAGCATTCCCGTTGCCTCTCTTGCCCATCTGCCGGCGCTGCTCGCCGCCGAGGAATCCTCGGGGGAGTCCAAGATCCACGTCGGCGAGCATGCCCAGGCGCATCTGTGGGGCATGACCTTCAATGTGGACACCATCGTGTCCACCGGGGTCGCCGCGCTGATCGTGCTGGGGCTGTCGTTCTACCTGCGCGCCAAGATCACCTCGGGTGTGCCCAACGGCGTGCAGCTGTTCTTCGAGGCCGTCACGGTCCAGATGCGCAATCAGGTGGAGACGGCGATCGGCATGCGGATCGCGCCGTTCGTGCTGCCGCTGGCGGTCACGCTGTTCACCTTCATCCTGCTGTCGAACTGGTTGTCGGTCTTGCCCGTTCAGTACGGTTCGGGCGAATTGATCGCGCCGCCGGCGTCCGATTTCAACTTCACGCTGTCGCTGGCGCTGTTCGTATTCCTGCTCTACCACGCGGCGGGCGCGTGGCGGCGCGGTCCGGGCGGGCACGTGAAACAGTTGCTCAAGGGTCACACCGGGTGGGGCCCCATGGTTTTCATCAATGTGGTCGAGGAAATCGCCAAACCGCTGTCGCTGTCCTTGCGACTATTCGGCAACATGTTCGCGGGCGGTGTGATGGTTTCGGTGATCACCTTGTTCCCGTTCTGGATCAGCTGGGGTCCGAATGCCATCTGGAAGATCTTCGACCTGTTCGTCGGAGCCATTCAGGCATTCATTTTCGCCCTGCTGACCATCCTCTACTTCAGCCAGTCGATGTCGCTGGAGAGTGAAAACCACTGAGCCGCTCGGCGACTCAGGGCTAACCTTTTGCAAAAGGAAGTGAAAAAATGGCAGATCCAGCAACCGCGAGTATCGTCCAGGGCGCTCTCATCGGCGGCGGCATCATTCTGGCGGGCGGTGCCATCGGCGCGGGTATCGGTGACGGTCTGGCCGGTGCGGCGTTGATCAACGGCGTGACCCGGCAGCCCGAGGCCGAAGGCCGACTGCGCGTGAACTTCTTCCTGACCGTCGGTCTGGTCGAAGCCGCGTACTTCATCAATCTAGCGTTCATGGCCCTGTTCGTATTCGCTACTCCCGGTAAGTAGACGTCATCATGTCTCCCAGAACAGATGTGGAGGCCGCGGGGAACTTCCTGGTCCCCAACGGCACCTTCTTCGCCGAGTTATTGATCTTCCTGATCGTGCTCGCGGTCATCTGGTTCTTCGTGGTTCCGCCGATCCGAAAAGTGCTGGCGGAGCGGGAGGCACGAGTCGAGGTCACGACGGCCACCGCCAAGGAAGCCAGCGAAACCTTCGCCGAAGCCGAGGCACGCTACGAATCCGCACTCGAGAAGGCCCGCACCGAAGCGGCCGACATCCGCAACCAGGCACGGGCGCAGGGGCGGGCCATTCTCGAGGAAATGCGTGGCGAGGCGCAGAAAGAGGCCGACCAGATCGTGGCCGAGTCCACGGCGCACCTGCGCGCCGAGGCCGACCAGGTGGCCGCCGAACTACGCGAAGCCGTCGAACCGCTCGCCCAGGACCTGGCCGGCCGGGTCCTCGGCGGCAACGATCGTGCCCGGACCAGCGCGGGCCAGCAGAGAGGACGGGGGTCGGAATGATCCTCACCAGTACCCATCTCGCCGAGGGTATCTACGATATTCGATTCGACTGGCCCGTCTTCTTCAGTCAGCTGTTCGGATTCGCCGTCATCGTGTGGTTCTTCGCGAAATACGTTGTGCCACCGGTGAAGCGAATCATGAACAACGCGCAGAACCAGATTCGCCGGCAGCTCGAGGAGTCCGAGGCGGCCGCCGAGCGGCTCGCCACCGCGAAAGCCGCCTACGACAACGCGGTCGCCGAGGCCCAGGCCGAACTCGACCGCATGCGCGAGGAGGCCCGGGCGGATGCCGACCGCATCATCATCCAGATGCGCGAGGCCGCTGCGGCCGAAGTGGAACGGGTCCGTAAGCAGGGCCGCGATCAGATCCTGCAGTACCGCAGGCAGATGATTCGCGACCTCGAAGCAGACCTGGCCGCCGCCATGCTGGCCCTCACCGAGGAAAAGGTCCGCGAACAACTGGGGTCCCCCCAGCAGCGAGCCGACAGCATCGACAAGTTCCTCGAGGACCTGGAGGCGCTCGCCAACTCCGGCGAGGCGCGCAAACAGCCCCAAACCGAGCGGAAGTAACCGACTCCCGGGACTTCTCGGGAGATCGAATCCCTTTGGTATCGGCGAGGATCAGCCCTGGTCGGATCCGGATTTCCGGAACCGGCCAGGGCTCGTCCATGTCCAAGGAGCCGTCGACTAGGTACGCGCTGCTTAACAGTGCGGTGCGAAAGTGGGTATTTTTCCCTCGGCGATCGGTGACCAGACTGGTCGATTGTTGCTGGCGGACAGGGGTTCCGGCGGCGCACAGCGATCGATCCAGGAGTGTCCGATGGGCAGACGTGTACTGATTTCCGGTGCGAGCGTGGCGGGTCCCGCTCTGGCGTACGGCCTGCGCCGCCAGGGTTACGAGGTGACCGTGGTGGAGCGCGCACCGTCGTTGCGCAGCAGCGGATACGCGGTCGATTTCCGCGGCGACGCGTTCGACGTTCTCGACCGGATGGGCATTCTGGACGAGGTACGCGGGCACGACACCCGGATGCTCGGCACCGACCTGGTCGACGCCGAGGGGAACAAGACCGGGGAGCTGCCGAGCGAGGCGTTCGCGGGTGATCTGGAGATCCCGAAGAAGGAGCTCACCCGCATCCTGCACCGCATCACCGCCGAGGGCGTCGACTACTGGTTCGGCGATTCGATCACCGCGCTCGAGCAGGACGATGACGGTGTGCGGGTCCGGTTCGAGCATCACGCGCCCGCCACGTTCGACCTGGTGGTCGGCGCCGACGGGGTGTACTCCGCGGTGCGGCGGCTCGCCTTCGGACCGCACGCCCAGTTCGTCCGGCATCTGGGTATGTCGGGCGCGGGCTTCACCACTGCCAACTTCCTGGGGCTCGACCATCGCGTCGTCTTGCAGAGCACACCAGGTCGCGCGATATTGCTGTTCAGCGGCAACGAATCCGACCGGATGACGGTGAGCCTGTCCTTCGCCACCGACTCGGCCGAGGTGGACCTGCTCGACCGCGACCGCCAGGAACTGTTGGTGCGCAACGCATTCGCCGATGCGGGCTGGGAGCTGCCCCGCCTGCTGAAGGAAATGTCCGACGCACCCGACTTCATGTTCTCCTCGGCCTGCCAGGTCGACCTGGATCACTGGTCGCGTGGTCGCATCGTCCTGGTCGGCGACGCCGGCTACTGTGCCGCACCGACTTCGGGCATGGGCACCTCCCAAGCCCTCATCGGCGCAGACACCCTGGCCACCTGCCTCGCCGAAGCAGCCGACCACACCACCGCGTTCGCCGCCTACGAGCAACGCCTGCGCCCCTACGTGACCGCGAACCAGGAACACGGCCGCGAAGCCGCAGCGATGTTCGGCGCCTGACCCATCACCCCCACTTAGGAGCACAAATGCGCGACTTCGGCATCGACCTGTTCGACAAATGGACCGCCATGTGGAACCGCGACTACGACCTCGCCGACGAGATCCTCGCCCCCGAATTCACCCTCCGCTACGCCCAACCCGGCGCCTCCGCCTACGACACCATCCACGACCCCAAATCCTTCATCGCCCAAATCCAAAGCTTCCACGACGAAGTCCCCGGCCTGACCTTCACCCCCGACGCCATCCCCGTCGTCGAAATGGACGAAACCCGCACGGGCATAGTCGCCAGACCCTACCGAGCCCGAATCACCGCCCCCGACGGCACCACCACCGACATCAGCGGCACCGACATCCTCCGCACCACCCACGGCCGAATAGTCGAAGTCTGGTCAGTCTCCGGCGGCCTCTCCGGCCGCAGCTTCTACGCCGCGAACTGACCAACTTCGCCGCCACCTGACCGGATTGTTCTGGTCAAGATCAATCCGGATCGGTGACACTGAGCAGATGTATGTTCCAGCGCCTTTCGCCGCCGACGCTGAGGCCGTGGATGATCTGCTCACCAATCACGGTGCTGCGGATCTGATCACCGCGACAGCGGACGGTTTGGTCGCCACGCTTCTGCCGTTCGTCTACGACCCGGAGTCACGGGCTCTGCGAGGCCATGTGGCGCGCAACAACGATCAATGGCGGCGGCCGGTGACGGGTGAGGCACTGGTCATCGTTCGTGGTCCTGATGCATACGTTTCACCTGCGTGGTATCCGAGCAAAGCCGAGCACGGGCGCGCGGTTCCCACCTGGAACTACATCACCGCGCACGTGTACGGTCGCCTGATCGTGCACGACGATCCGCAATGGGTGGAACAACTCGTCCGTGACCTCACCGATCGACACGAGGGCGGTCGCCCGAAGCGGTGGTCTGTCGATGACGCGCCACCGCAGTTCATTGCCGGCCAACTACGTGCCATCGTCGGCATCGAGATCGCGATAACTCGCATCGAGGCCAAATACAAACTCAGCCAGAACCGCGGTGACGCGGATATCGACGGCGTCATCGAGGGACTGACTGCTACCGGCCATGAGCACATCGCGAAGGCGGTAGACAGCGCACGGCCGGTCAGATCCACTTAGCGCCTTGAGCTTCCGCTTAGTTCCTCGTTGAGTGAGGAGGGCGGTGGTTCGGGGTGGGCAGTACAGTGCCGGGGTGGGTGTCACTGTGGAAGCGCTGACCGAGGTCGATGACGAGATTGTGGGGGCTTTCGAGCTATTGCTGCCGCAGCTGTCGCAGAGCGCGAAGCGGGTGGATCGAGAAGCGTTGGTGGAGTTGGTTTCCGCTGGATCGACTACGGTTCTGATTGCTCGACTCGGCGGGAAGATTGTCGGGACATTGAGTTTGGTGATGTTTCGGATTCCGTCGGGGCTTCGGGCTCGGGTTGAGGACGTGGTGGTTGATGACTCGGCTCGGGGGCAGGGGATTGGGGCGGCGTTGCTCGAGGAGGCCAAGGTTCGAGCGATGGTTGCCGGGGCGCGGACGTTGGATCTGACTTCGCGACCATCCAGGGGTGCGGCCAATCGGCTGTACGAGCGGCTCGGGTTCCTGGCTCGGGAGTCACAGGTGTATCGCTTCGTTCCGACCGAGTGACCCTGGGTCGGACCATCGGCGGACGCAGGTTCTGATGGACGCAGGTTCTGATCCTGCGGGGCGGGTGGCGGGTGTGCCCGTAGGCTTGGGCGGCATGACGCTTGAGCAGGTTGTGGCTGAACTCTATGGGCTTCCGCCCGCCGAGTTCGTGGCCGTGCGTACCGAGCGGGCGCGGCAGGCCCGTGACGGCGGGGACAAGGCGCTGGCCGCCGCTATCGGGAAGCTGCGGCGGCCGACGGTTGCGGCTTGGGCGTTGAATCTGCTGTCTCGTGAGGCGAGCGATGATGTCCGCGCGCTGCTGGAGGTGGGCGAGGCGTTGCGCGATGCTCAGCGCCGACTGTCGGCCGAGCAGTTGCGCGCCCTGACCACGCAGCGGCAGAAGGTGGTCAACGCCGCCACCCGCAAGGCCGCCGAACTGGCCGCGGGCCAGGGCCAGCGCCTGACCGAATCCGTCCTGCGCGATATCGGCGCGAGCCTGCAGGCGGCCCTGGCCGATCCATCGGTCGCCGAGGAGCTGCGCGCCGGAACCCTCACCGCCGCAGCCAGTTACGAGGGATTCGGCCCCGCCGCGCTGACCGCGATTCCCGGCGACGGGCACCGCAGCTCCGGAACGACCTCGACGACAGCAGATCCCACCGAGGATCGTCCTGAGAAATCGGCCGCGCGAACCGGTCGGCGCGCCGATCCCACGGCCGCCGCCGGCCCCGCCCCCGACCCGCAGGCCGACGTCCGGCGCGAGCTCGAGGAAATGCTCGCCGAATTCGAATCCGCCCGCGCCGCCGTGACTTCCGCCCGCGCCGACCACGACACCGCCGCCGCCGACCTCGCCGACCTCGACGCCCGCATCCAAGCCCTACGCGCCGACCTGACCGAAGCCCAACACCGCCACCGTTTCACCGCCGCCACCGAACGTTCGACCCGAGAGGCCCTCCACCGTGCCCAGAAACACCTCGACGCCGTCGAACGCCGCGTCGCCCGCACCCGCAAACAATTGACCCCCGACGTCTGAGCCTGCCGTCTCGACCGCGGTCCCGGCACCCTGACCAGACGATCCGCTTCTCCTTCGCGATCGCCGAAGGGCCTCTCGCGACTGATTCAACTCGTGAGGAGTATTCGCGAAATCTGTTGTGGCTGTGAGTGGTGCGCGCGGGCGGGTCGTCTTCGGTGTCAGGCTGGTTTGCGGCTGGTGAGGCAGTAGGGCTGGCCGGTGGGGTCGGTCATGACTATCCAGTGTTTGCCGCGGTCGGCGCGTGAGGCGCCCAGTTGCTCGTGCCAGGCTGCGGTGGCGTCGATGTCTGTGCAGGCCAGGTCGGGGTGGGCTGTGGTGGGGCGGGTTTCGCCGAGGCGTTGCATGAGGAAGTCGAGGGGGATGGTGGGGCGGGCGGAGAGGCGGGCGAATTCGGGGAGGGTGCTGGGGCGCCAGGCCCAGCCGGTGAGGTCGGTCCAGAAGCGGGATTCGGTGTTGTAGTCGGCGTCGCCGATGTCGAGGCAGATCTGGTCGAGGCGGCTGCGGTCGCCGGAGGGGCCGGTCACCGTGGGGGTGAGGCCGCCCGCGTCGTCGTGGAAGGGCGTGATGCAGAACGGCATTCCGGCGGGGGAGTGCAGGACGGCGTAGCCGATGCGTTCGGTGAGGATGTTGTCCTCGGCGAGGGTGGCGCCGAGTTGGACGGCGCGGTCGGTGGCGGCGGGGACGTCGTCGACGTCGAGGTCCAGGTGGATGCGGGCCGGGCCGTCGGCGAGGGCCTGCATCTTGAGGGTCGGCGCGCCGGATTCCGGTAGCAGCGTGACGAATTCGTCGCGGTCACCGCGCCGCGGCGAGAGGGTGGTGCCGGTGACGGTGGTCCAGAATTCGGCGGCGGTGTCGAATTGTGCGGCGGGACGGTCCAGGAAGGCCCACACCCAGCGAATCGTCATGCTGTCTCCCAAGTCTCGGTCAGGCTGTCTGCAGGGTCTCGCGCTTGCGGAAGGTCTTGCGGTAGGCCAGCGGTGGCACACCCAGTTCCAGGCGCATGTGATGGCGCAGCGACGCGGAGGTGCCCAGCCCCGCGGCCCGCGCCACCTCGTCGATCGGCAGGTCGGTGGTCTCGAGCAGGTGCCGGGCATGGCGGACGCGCTGCTGCAGGATCCACGCGCCCGGCGCCATGCCGGTCTCGGCCTTGAACCGGCGGGTGAAGGTGCGCACGCTCATATGAGCATGCGCGGCAAGGGAGTTCAGGTCCAGCTCCCGATCCAGATGGTGCAGCGCCCAGCGGCGTGTCGGCGCGGTGCCGTCGCTGCCCGGCTCGGGCACCTGGCGTTCGATGAACTGCGACTGCCCACCCTCGCGCCACGGCGGCACCACGCAGTAGCGGGCCGCGCCATTGGCGGCGGCGGTGCCGTGATCGGTGCGGATCAGATGCAGGCACAGATCGATGCCCGCCGCCAAACCCGCTGAGGACCAGACATTTCCGTCCTGGATGAACAGCTGGCTCTCGTCCAGCAGGACGTCGGGATAGAGCTCGCGGAAGCGGTCGGCGAACTGCCAGTGGGTGGTGGCGCGACGGCCGTCCAGAATGCCCGCCGCGGCCAGCACGAACGCGCCCGTGCAGATGGAGACGATGCGGGCGTCGGGCCGAATGGTGGCCAGCGCCTCGAATACCGGGGACGGCAGCGTGCCGTCGCGGCGCGGCTGGGTGATGCGGGTGCCCGGCACGATCACGGTGTCGGCGCGGGCCAACAGTTCCGGACCGCATTCCGGGATGACGGTGTATCCGCCGGTCGCCACGACGCCGCCGGTTTCGATGCCGCAGGTGTGCACCTCGTAGAGCTGGTTGCCGTCCTCGTCGACGGCCGCGCCGAGCACCAGGGGCGGAATGGCCATATCGAATCCGACGGTGGGTTCCAGGACGAGGACCGCGACGAGATGGGGTGTCGGCACGATGCTCCTTCCGTATTGGCTAGATCTTGACGCATTGTGGCATTCCGGCCACTCGTTCGGGAAGCAGATTTCGGTCACGCTCATGCGGTGAGCGAATTGAGAGACGACCTCGAGCTGGAATCAGCGCAGGGCGCAACGCCATTGGGGGAGAGTCCGTCGGTGGACGGCATGACGCCATCCGCGGAGCGCGAGAGGCCGGGCCGGGGTTTGCATCCCGCCTGGATCGTGGCGGCCGTGAGCATCGTGGCGCTCATCGGCGCGGCCGGATTCCGCTCGGTGCCCGGCGTGCTCATGGATCCGCTGCACGAGGAGTTCGGCTGGTCGCACGGCACCATCGGCGCGGCGGTTTCGGTGAATGTGGTGCTGTACGGCCTGTTCTCGCCGTTCGCGGCGGCGCTCATGGACCGGTTCGGGATTCGCCGCGTGGTGGCCTGCGCGCTGCTGCTGATCGCGGCGGGCAGCGGGCTGACCGTCTTCATGACCCAGCCGTGGCAGCTCATGGCGACCTGGGGTGTGCTGGTCGGCGTCGGCGTGGGATCCATGTCGATGTCGTTCGTGGCCACCATCACCGGCCGCTGGTTCGTCAAGCAGCGCGGCCTGGTCACCGGTGTGCTGACCGCCGCGGGCGCGGCCGGGCAGCTGGTGTTCCTGCCGTTGATCGCGAGCCTGGCCCGCGATCACGGTTGGCGCACACCGTCTCTGGTGGTGTCGGGGCTGGCGCTGGCGGTCGTTCCGCTGGTGGTGCTGTTCGTGCGCGACTTCCCCAGCGATGTCGGCGCCCGCGCCTACGGTGCCGAACCCGGCAGTGACGCGGGTGTGCGCACCTCGTCGCCCGGCGGCGCCACGCGGGCACTCACGGTCCTCGCGACGATCGTCCGCAAGCCCGTGTTCTGGCTGCTGGCAGGCGGTTTCGCCATCTGCGGCGCCTCCACCAACGGCCTGATCGGCACCCATTTCGTGAGCGCCGCCCACGATCACGGCATGCCCGCCACCACCGCCGCGAGCCTGCTGGCCGTCTGCGGTCTGTTCGATGTCGCGGGCACCATCGCCTCGGGCTGGCTCACCGACCGCCTCGATTCCCGGTATCTGCTGGTCACCTACTACACGCTGCGCGGTATCTCACTGCTGTTCCTGCCCATCCTGTTCGGTCCGGACGTGCAGCTCAGCATGTGGGCGTTCATCATCTTCTACGGCCTGGACTGGATCGCCACCGTGCCGCCGACGGTTGCCCTGTGCCGCGAGCACTTCGGCGCGGACGGACCGGTCGCCTTCGGCTGGGTCTTCGCCTCGCACCAGCTGGGAGCCGCCCTGGCCGCGTTCGGCGCGGGCGCGATTCGCGATGCGCAGGGCAGCTACACGACCGCGTGGTTCATCGCCGGCGGCCTCTGCGGGCTGGCGGCACTGCTCTCGGCCGGAATCCAGCGCAAGGCCTCACCCGTCGATGGCCTTGTGCGGGCCTGATTCGATCGCCTTCTGATCGCGCCGCCCGTCCCAGCGGCTGGGTTCTTCCTTGGTCCGGGGCGGGCGGTCGTTCGCGCCGAGCACCGCGATCCACGGCAGCGGAATCGAGACGCCGATGATCAGCAGCGAAATCCACCAGGTGTGCCACAGGCCGTAGGCGATCGCCGCGCCGATCAGGCACGGGATGCGGAACGACATGATCATGATGTAGCGCCGCACTCGATCCTTGTGCTGCTGCTCCAGCGACGTCGCGGCCTCGGTGATCAGCGCCGGATGCTGCTTCTGCTCACCCGGGAAGTAGCCCTGCGACAGCCGCGGTGGTTTGGGGATCGAACCGGCGGGATGGAATTCGACGTCGGGGCGATCCTCGCCGCTGGTGCCGTCGGCTGGGGATTCGCCGTCACGCTGCATACCCCCGAGTCTTCCACTACGCAGCGTCGGATGCACACGCCCGCCCGTGCCGGGCCTTCCGCTGAGCCCCCGACCCGACCCTGGCATCATGGATCAGGTGAGCGCAGACACCCTGGTACGTCCCGACGAGACCGTGGACGAGTCGACCGACAACGACACTCCCAAGGTCTTCCACTACGTCAAGAAGAACAAGATCGCGGAATCCGCCGTCATGGGCACCCACGTCGTGGCCCTCTGCGGCGAGGTCTTCCCCGTCACCCGCTCCGCCAAGCCCGGCTCCCCGGTCTGCCCGGACTGCAAGCGGATCTACGAGATGATGAAGAAGGATTGACCGTTTCCGCTGGTCAGCGGGTTGCGAACTGCTGAGCTAGGCCCCGGTGTGCCATTTTGGTGCCATTTTGAACGGGTTCAGCAGTTCCAGGACATCCGCGTTGTCGATCGCCACCATGCGGTGAATGCCCTGGTGAATGGAGTGAGCCTCCCCTATTCCACGTTCCAGACCTTGCCGCGCACGTCCGCCACCGGGACGGTGCCCTGGTATTCGTCCTTGGTGTGGTACCGCGAGTCGGCCGCTTCGCGACGGTTGTCACCCATCACCCAGAGGTGCCCGTCCGGGACTTTCACCGGCGCGAAAGCGCGGCCTCCGAGGTTGAAGGGAGTGTCGGGGCGACTGGGATCGAAAGGGTTGTTGTGCTTGGGGTCGACGTACGGCTCGTCGAGCGGTTCGCCATCCACGACGACACGCCCCTGGGCGTCACAGCACTGAATGGTCTGTCCCCCCACCGCGATCACGCGCGCGACCCGGGTGTCCTTGTCGCGGGGCCTGCCGCGGTTCCAGGAGTCTGTCGGGCCGACGAAGACCACCACATCCCCAGGCTTCGGGTCACCCCGGTAGTAACTCAGCTTCTCCGTGAAAATCCGGTCACCCGCGTTCAGAGTCGGCTCCATGGATCGCCCCGGAACCTTGTAGGTCCGCACCAGTGTCACGGTGGCTGCCGCGACGACAGCTACCGCGACCCCGACGACGACCACGGGTATCAGCCAGCGCCGCCGCCCCTTCCGGCCCTCACCGGACACCGGTTCCCGCGCTTCATCTTCCGCTGGAAGGCTCCCCGCGCCACCATTGTCGTCTGACACGCTCAGCATGGTAGCCAATCGTTAGCTGACTTGGCTGGTTCCTAGTGTCTGCCCGCTAGTGAATCCGTGCTGAACTCGGTGACGTACTGGTGTGATTCACCGACCCGGCCGATCGAGAGCTGGGTGGCTGCCTCCCGAAAATATCGGTCACTACAGCGCCGCCGGTTATCCGGCGGAAGCGTACCGACATGTCCATAAGACGATCACGGGACCGCGTGCGCGGGCGAGC
>NZ_BAFX01000090.1 GCF_000308815.1 Nocardia concava NBRC 100430 | reverse complement strand
GGACCTGTACCGCACCACCCACGTCGACTACCACGACCGGGTCGGGCTGGTGACCGAGCTCGGCGACGAGATCATCGCGGTCGGCCGGTACGAGTACCTGGCGGATCGCCCCGGACCGCGCGCGGCCGAGGTCGCGTTCGTGGTGGCCGACGAGCATCAGGGACGTGGGCTGGGTTCGATTCTGCTCGAGCATCTCAACGGTGCGGCGGCCGAGAACGATATCGAGACCTTCGTGGCCGAGGTGCTGGCCGAGAACAACGCCATGGTGCAGGTGTTCCGCGACGCCGGATATCAGGTGCAGCGCAGCCGTGACGGCTCGGTGCTGCACCTGGAGTTCGCCATCGACCCCACCGAGGCGCTGCTGTCGGTGCGGGATTCGCGTGAGCGCGCCTCCGAGGCCCGCAGTGTCGGGAACCTGTTGTCGCCCAGGTCCGTCGCGGTGATCGGCGCGACGCCCTCGACCAGCCGGGTGGGCGGCGCGGTGCTGGCCAACCTGCTGTCGGGTGCCTATCAGGGGCCGGTGTTCCCGGTGAACCGCAATCGCACGGCGGTGCGCGGGGTCCGGGCGTATCCGACGGTGCGTGATATTCCGGACGAGGTCGATCTGGCCGTGATCGCGGTGCCCGCCACCGAGATCGGGTCGGTGCTCGACGACTGCATGGCCAAGGGCGTCAAGGGGCTGGTGGTGCTGACGGCCGGATTCTCCGAGTCCGGGCCGCGCGGTTACGAGGCCGAACGCGAGCTGGTCGACGCCGCCCGCGCGCACGGCATGCGGGTGGTGGGCCCGAGCGCGCTCGGCATCGCCAATACCGATCCGTCGATCGCGCTGAACGCGACGCTCGCCCCGGTGCTGCCGGGCCGCGGGCGGATCGGGTTCTTCTGTCAGTCCGGCCCTTTGGGCGCGGCGATCCTCGGTGAGGCCGCGGCGCGGCAGCTGGGATTGTCGACGTTCGTGTCCGCCGGTAATCGTGCCGACGTGTCCGGCAACGACCTGATGCAGTACTGGGACTCCGATCCGAACACCGATGTGGTGCTGCTGTATCTGGAGACCTTCGGCAATCCGCGCAAGTTCTCCCGCATCGCGCGGCGGCTGGCGCACACCAAACCCATTGTGGCCGTGAACAGCGGCCGCAATGTGGCCCGCATGGACGGGGATCGGGACCTGGACCGCTCGCTGGTGCGCAATCTGTTCGCGCAGGCCGGGATCATCCAGGTCGATTCCATCACCGAGCTTTTCGACTGCGCCATGCTGCTGGCCTATCAGCCGCTGCCGGCCGGGCCGTGCCTCGCGGTGATCGGCAACAGCGCCGCGCTGAGCTGGCTGGCGGTCGACGCGGCCCGCGGTGAAGGCCTCGAGGTGGGCGAGCCCATCGATCTGGGTCCGCAGGCGAGTCCGGCCGACTATCTGACCGCGGTCGCCGCGGCCGTCACCGACCCGGCGGTGCAGGCGGTCATCGTGATCTACTCGCCGCCGGTGCCCGCGGCGGTGGCCTCGTTCGCCGAGGCCATTCGCTCGGGCGCCCAATCCGATCCGGCGACACCGGTTCTCACCACCTTCGTCGCCGATCAGGGCATGCCGAATCTGCTGGCCACCCGCGGGCCGGGCGGCATTCTCGAACGCGGCTCCATCCCCTCCTTCGGCGATCCGGAGCGGGCGGCGCGGGCACTGGCACGGGTGCGGCGCTATGCCGACTGGCGGACCCGGCCGCTGTCACCGATCGCCCGGCCCGGCGGGCTCGATACCGCCCGTGCGCGAGAGCTGGTGGCGCGCTGGATGTCCGAGGACTCCGCGCACTGGCTGACCGATCTGCAGGCCGCGGAACTGCTGGGCTGCTATGGAATCCAGGTCGTCGAGTTCCGGGAGGTGCGCGACGCGGAAGCCGCGGTGGCCGCGGCGCACGAGCTGGGTTACCCGGTGGCGGCCAAGGCCACCGGTGAGATGTGGCGCAATCGGCCCGATCTCACCGGTGTCCGCCTGGATCTGTGGCGGGCCGACGCCGTGCGGCGGGCCTTCACGGATCTGACCGAGATCTCCGGCAATCCGGTGCACATCCAGCGCATGGCGACCAAGGGCGTCGGCTGCACCTTCCGGGCGCAGGACGACCCGTCGTTCGGCTCGGTGATCAGCTTCGGACTGTCCGGCACCATCATCGATCTGCTGGGCGACCGGGTGTACCGGGCGCTGCCGCTGACCGAGGCGGAATCGGCCGAACTCATCGACGCGCCCCGCGCCGCCCCGCTGCTGTCGGGCACCGTCGGCGGCCGCGATATCGGCAAGCCGGTGGACAAGATCGCGCTGGCCGAACTGGCACAACGGATCTCGGCGCTCTGCGACGACCTCCCGGAGGTCCGGGAATTGCAGTGCGAACCGGTGCTGGCCTCGCCCGACGGCGCGGCCGTGCTGTACGGACGGGTGCGGATCGGACCGGAGCCCAACAGGTTCGATATCGGTCCGCGCCGAATGGGTTGACCTCGGCTGGCGCCGAAAGGGTTGAACAGCCGTCACAAACGGCTCGCGACACAAAGAAGCGAACGCTTCGGAGAGGTGAACGTAGTGCAGGTAAACCAGATCGAGACGGCGACCGCGCCACTGCGCGACGATATCCGGTTCCTCGGCGGGATCCTCGGCGACACGATTCGCGACCACGAGGGCGCGGAGATCTTCGACCTCATCGAGCGGGTCCGGGTGGAGGCCTTCAAGATCCGCCGCTCCGAGGTCGAACGCAGCGCGGTGGCGGATATGCTGCGCGATCTCGACATCCGCACCGCCATCCCGGTGATCCGCGCTTTCAGCCACTTCCTGCTGCTGGCCAACCTGTCCGAGGACCTGCAGCGCGACCGGCGGCGCGCGGTGCACATCGCGGCGGGGGAGCCGCCGCAGGACTCCAGCCTGGCCGCCACCTACCGCAAGCTCGACGCCACCGGACCCGACGGGGACGCGGTGGCCGATCTGCTCGCCGACGCCTTGGTGTCGCCGGTCATCACCGCGCATCCGACCGAGACCCGCCGGCGCACGATCTTCGATGTACAGGGCCGCATCACCGAACTCATGCGCCAGCGCCAGCGCTACAACAAGTACGAGCCCGAGTTCGACGCACTCGAGGTCGATATCCGGCGGCAGGTGCTGCAGCTGTGGCGGGCAGCGCTGATCCGGTTGGCGCGCTTGCGGATTCAGGACGAGATCGAGGTCGGGCTGCGCTACTACGACCTGACGCTGTTCGATGTCATCCCGCGCATCAACGATCAGGTCCGCGCGGCTTTGCGCTCACGCTGGCCCGGGCACGAGCTGCTGAACCGGCCGATCCTGCGGCCGGGTTCCTGGATCGGCGGAGACCGCGACGGCAATCCGTTCGTGACCGCCGAGGTCGTGCACCGCGCCACCCACCGCGCGGGTGCGGTGGCCTTCGATCGGTACCTGAAATCTCTTGTGGAGCTGGAGAAGTCGCTGTCACAGTCGGCGCGGCTGGTGCCGGTGACCCCGGAGCTGGCGGCCATCGCCGATGCGGGATACGACGATTCGCCGCAGCGCGCCGATGAGCCGTACCGTCGGGCCATCCGCGGCATCCGGGCACGGTTGAGCGCCACGGCATGCC
>NZ_BAFX01000091.1 GCF_000308815.1 Nocardia concava NBRC 100430 | reverse complement strand
CATCGGCGGTGGCATGCATCACGCCATGCCCGCCTCGGCAGCGGGGTTCTGTGTGTACAACGATGTAGCGGTGGCCATTTCGTGGTTGCTGGACAACGGTTTCGACCGCATCGCCTATATCGACGTGGATGTGCACCACGGCGACGGTGTGCAGCGCATGTTCTACGGAGACCCCCGCGTGCTGACCGTGTCCATCCACCAGCACCCCGCGACACTGTGGCCCAATACCGGCTGGCCGGAGGAGACCGGGGCGGGCGCGGCCGAGGGCACCGCGATCAACCTGCCGATCATGCCCGGCACCCGGGACCCGCTGTGGCTGCGCGGTTTCCACGCCGTGGTGCCCGGTGCGCTGGCGGCCTTCCGGCCGCAGATCGTGATCAGCCAGTGCGGCGTCGACACCCATCGGGAGGATCCCCTGGCGGATCTCGAACTCAGCGTGGACGGTCAGCGCGCGGCGTTCATCGCCATGCGGGACCTGGCCGACCAGTACGCCGAGGGCCGCTGGCTCGCGGTGGGCGGCGGGGGATACGGGTTGATCCGGGTGGTGCCACGCGCGTGGACGCATCTGCTGGCCACGGCTCTGGATCGCACCATCGATCCGGCCACCCCGACCCCGCCCGAATGGCGTGAGCAGGTGGGTCGGTACGCGCCGATGGTGGCCGCGCCCGAGACCATGGGCGACGGCGCGGATATCGCCTTCGCTCGCTGGGACGGTCCCGGCGGCGGCCGCGAGACCGGCGACGAGCGCGCCGACCGCGCCCGCCGAGCCTTGGACACATCCGTATTGGCAACGCGCCGGGCGAGTTTCGGCCTGCTCGGCCTGGATCCGGAGGATCCCCGTGACTGATCCCGCCGACCCCGCAGCCGCCACGCCGTCCGGCAACGGCAGCACCGCCCCGGCGGCCCCTCCGCCGCTGCCGCCCGACACTCCCGGCACGCCGCTGAATCCGCCTCCGCCGCCGGAGCACTGGTTCGCCGATGTGCTCGCC
>NZ_BAFX01000092.1 GCF_000308815.1 Nocardia concava NBRC 100430 | reverse complement strand
ACTCGCCTTGACGGCGAAGCGAATTCGTGCCGCAGGTAGGGCGGCGTGCAGTGCGCGGTAGTTCGCGCGGACCTTGTCGAGGTCGATGACCAGACAGGGCGACTCGGGCATGTTTCGACCGGGCAATCTAAGGGAACTCTTTTCTGTCGGCCGCAACGGCTGGGACTCAGGCAACCTGCGAGACGATACACGCGTTGGGCCTGGAAAAACGAACCGGTGGACGATCGATTACGTCACTCTAACGCCGGGATTCGCGGATCTGCCCGGCGCGACGTCTTACGAGAGTGTGACCTCGGTGTCCGACGTGAGCGCCGCTCAGCCCGCCGTGATCGTCAGATCGTCGAACACGACTTCGCCCGCGGCATCGGATTCGGCCAGATCCACGATGGCGTTCAGCGACCAGCCGTGGTCGCCGTTGGGGTCGTCGAGCACCTGCCGCACGTCCCAGAATCCGGGCCGCTGCTCGACCTGGAACAGCTGCGGGCCACGGGCGTTCGGACCGGTCCCGATGGATTCGTACTCGTCGAAATAGGGGGCGAGTTCGGCCGCCCAGTCCAGGTCGTCGCCCATCTCGTCCAGGGCGTCCCAGTTGCGCAGCGCGGCCAGGTCCACGCGCCGGAACATGGCGTTGCGCACCAGCACCCGGAACGCACGCTCGTTGGCGGTGATCGGCCGGACGGTCTCGGCCCCGAACGCCACCTGCTGCTCGTCGGATTCCGCACCCGGATTGGTGAGCTGCTCCCACTCGTCGAGCAGGCTGGAGTCGACCTGGCGGATCAGCTCGCCCAGCCATTCGGTGATGTCGTCGAGTTCCTCGGTGCGGGCCTGTTCGGGCACGGTCCGCCGCAGCGCCCGGTAGGCGTCGGCCAGGTACCGCAGCACCACGCCCTCCGAGCGCGCCAGCTCGTAGCCGGAGACCAGTTCGGCGAAGGTCATGGAGCGCTCGACCATTTCGCGCACCACGGATTTGGGGGAGGGCTCGAACTCCGACACCCAGGGGTGCCCGGCCTTGTAGGTCTCGAACGCGGGCTCGATGAGCTCGGGCCCGAGGGGTTTGGGCCAGGTGACCTCTTCGAGCAGCTCCATGCGCTCCTCGTATTCGATGCCGTCGGCCTTCATCTCCGCGACCGCCTCGCCGCGCGCCTTGTGCTGCTGAGCCATGAGCAGCTGGCGCGGATCCTCGAGGGTGGATTCGATGAGCGAGATGACATCGAGGGTGTAGGTCGGCGACTCCTTGTCCAGGAGTTCGAACGCGGCCAGCGCGAAGGGGGACAGCGGCTGGTCGAGGGCGAAGTCGCGCTGCAGGTCGACCATCAACCGGGCATGGCGTCCGTACTGGTCGGGTTCGTCGAGCTGCTGCACCACGCCCGCGTCCCGCAGCGCCCGGTAGAGCCGGATCGCCTTGAGGATGTGCTTGCGCTGCGCCGCGCGCGGCTCGTGGTTCTCCTCGAGCAGATGCCGCATGGCGTAGAAGCAATTGCCTTTGCGCGCAATCACATTCAGCAACATGGAGTTGGTCACGTTGAAGCGTGACTGCATCGGTTCCGGGGACGCCGCGACCAGCCGGTCGAAGGTGTCCTCCGACCAGGATACGAAACCCTCCGGCGGCTTCTTCTTCTGGACCTTCTTGAGCTTCTTGGGGTCGTCGCCCGCCTTGGCGATCAGCCGCGCGTTCTCCACCTCGTGCTCGGGGGCCTGCACGACGACCGTGCCCATGGTGTCGTAGCCCGCGCGCCCGGCGCGGCCCGAGATCTGATGGAACTCACGGGCATTGAGCCGGCGCGTGCGCACGCCGTCGTATTTGGTGAGCCCGGTGAGCAGCACCGTGCGGATCGGCACATTGATGCCGACGCCGAGAGTGTCGGTGCCGCAGACGACTTTCAGCAGCCCGTCCTGCGCCAGCTTCTCCACCAGCCGTCGGTACTTGGGCAGCATGCCGGCGTGGTGCACGCCGATGCCGTGGCGGATGAACCGCGACAGGGTTTTGCCGAAGCCGGTGGCGAAGCGGAATTCGCCGATGGCCGCGGCGATGGCGTCCTTCTCGGCCTTGGACGACATATTGACGCTCATCAGCGCCTGCGCCCGCTCCATGGCGGCGGCCTGGGTGAAGTGCACGACGTACACCGGCGCGAGGCTGGTGGTCACCAGATCCTCGAGCGTCTCGGTGATGGGGGTGCGCACGTACGAGAAGCTCAGCGGCACCGGCCGTTCCGAGCCCGACACGATGGCGGTCTCGCGGCCCGTGCGTTTGGTCAGGTCCTCGGCGAAGAAGTCGACCTCGCCGAGAGTGGCCGACATGAGCAGGAATTGGGCCTTCGGCAGTTCGATGAGCGGCACCTGCCACGCCCAGCCGCGATCGGGATCGGCGTAGTAGTGGAACTCGTCCATGATCACCTGGCCGACATTCGCCGCCGCGCCTTCGCGCAGCGCCAGATTGGCCAGGATCTCCGCGGTCGCGCAGATGATGGGCGCTTCCGGGTTCACCGCCGCGTCGCCGGTCACCATGCCGACCCGGTCGGCTCCGAACACCTCGCACAGCGCGAAGAACTTCTCGCTGACCAGTGCCTTGATCGGTGCGGTGTAGTAGCTGCGCTCGCCCTTGTTCAGCGCGGCGAAGTGCGCGCCCAGGGCGACCAGCGACTTGCCGGACCCGGTCGGGGTATTGAGGATGACGTTGGAACCGGTGACCAGTTCCAGCAGCGCCTCCTCCTGCGCCGGGTACAGGCTCAGGCCTTCGGAACTCGCCCAGTCGGCGAAGGTTTCGAACAGCCAGTCCGGGTCCACGTCGGAGACGGCACGGTCGGGAACCAATTCGGACAGCTGCACGTCACCCAACGTTACCGGTCGGTGCGCCGAATCCTGGCAACGGCCACCGCGGCATCGCCGCAGGCCACCGCGATGCCTCTTACCGCAGCGGCGGGTTCTCCGGTCCGTCGCCGTCGCTGAACCCGGCCTGCTCGGCCAGGAACCGCTCGAACTCCGCGCCCAGCTCGTCGCCGGTGGGCAGGTCGTTCTCGCTGGCCAGCAGACTGGACTGGCTCTCCTGCGCGGTGACAAAGCTGTCGTACTGACGCTCCAACGCCGTGACGACCGTCTCCACCTCGGAGTTGCCCGCGATGTGCTCGTTGACCTGCTCGCGCACCCGCGCGGCGGCATCGGTGAGCGCGGCCAGCGGCAGTTCCAGGCCCGCGTTCTCGGCCACGTTCTCCAGCAGCGTCTGCGCGGCCTCGGGGTAGGCGGTCTGGGTCAGGTAGTGCGGCACGTGCACGGAGAAGCCGACCGACTCGTGCCCGTGCTGGGCCATGCGGAATTCCAGCAGCGAGGACGCGCTGCCCGGCACCTGCAGCTCGCCCGGCCAGCGCTGGTGATCACCGATCAGATCGGAATCCGAGGCGTGCGCGGTCACACCGAGGGGGCGGGTGTGCGGAATCGCCATGGGGATCGCGGACAGTCCGATGGTCCGGCGCACACCGAGCTGTTCGGCCAGCAGCCGCACAGCCGTGACGAACTTCTCCCAGCGCAGATCCGGTTCCAGCCCGGCCAGCAGCAGGAACGGGGTGCCCGCGGTGTCCTTGAGGGCCCACAGGCTCAGCTCCGGCTCGGTGTAGTCGGAGAAGTGATCGGTCTTGAAGGTCATGAGGGGACGCCGCGAGCGGTAGTCGAGCAGCTCGTCCATATCGAACGAGGCGACCAGTTCGTGCTCGAGGCTTTCCTTGAGATGCGTGGTGGCGAGGCGCACCGCATGTCCGGCGTCGGTGAAACCCTCTAGGCCGTGCACCAGGACCGGACCCGAGCCGTCGTCGGACGACAGCTGCGGAGCCGGGAATTCCAGCTCGTACATTCGCGACTCGTAGTCCATCGCGTACTCCTTCCTGCGTGGCCCACTTGCGCGACCAACTCTCATTGTCCCTCATGGGCATGACAGGTGTGCACCACCCGCACCAGGGGTGCAACACGCCGGACGGTGACACGCATTCCCGGCGGCCCCGCACGCGGCGTGGCATTCGGTGTGAACAGCCGATTTTCGGCATAGTGGACGAGGTGACCGTGCCCCACCGAATCCCCGCCGGCAGGCCGTACCGCAGGTTCGCACCCGTGGCGGGGCTCGCGCTAGCGGCGGGTCTGCTGGCCGCGTGCGGGACCACGGTGTCGGGACATCCGGTCGCGGGGCGCAATCCGGTGACCCCGGCCGCGAACGCGGACGGTGGGCTGGCCAAGCTGCTGCCCGATCCCTCCCAATTCCCCTCGCGCTACACCGCGATCGTGCTGCCCGCCGACACCGCCAAGCAGGCCGCCGATGATCTGAACGGCTATCTGCCGGGGGCGCAAGTGGATCCGAGCACCTGCATGCCCGCCACACCCTCCGGCGGTCCGGTCGCCGCGGTGGGCAATGACGATGACGCCCGCACCACGCTCACGGTGGTGCTGACCCGCTCCACGCAGCCGCTGTCGGCATTGCGAGATCAGTTGCAGCAGTGCGGGACCGTGCGGCTCGGGCATTCCGGCAGCACCTCGATCGTGACCACCGAGCTGAATCCGCCGCCGCCGGTCAATGCCGACGACTCACTCGCCATCAAGCGCACGGTGTCCATGGAGCACAGCCAGACCGGGCTGAAGCACACCATGCAATCGCTGGTCGGCCAGATCGGTGATGTGCGAATCAATGTGACCTATATGACGTCCGGGTCCACCTCGGACGGCGAGGGGCTCGACGCCCTGTTCACGACCGCGCTGCGTAAGGTCCGCAAGGGCTGAGACGCAGGGCCGGAGAATTCCGGGAGGGGAGCCGACCCCTGCCTGTTTCGGCTCCCGGGCCCGATCAGCAGACCGGCAGCGGTGTGTTGGAACCCGAGGCCGAACCGTTGCCCGCCGAACCCGATCCGCCCGATCCGCTCCCGCCCGAACCGCTGAGCGAACCGGTGCCGCCGGAACCGCTGTCGCCCGAGCCGGTGCCCGAGGAGCCGCCGCTGGACGAACCCGGAATGAGCGAGGAGATCGGCGGGCAGGTGCCGCCCGTGCCCACCTTGTAGACGGTGCTCACGGACGCGAGCCCCTGCCGGACGCCGACGGTGTAGGTGCCCTGATCGGCCGGGTGCCAGGGCAGGTTCGCGGCCGCGCCCGCGCCGTAGGAGGTGGGGGTGACGGTGCCGATGACCGTGCCGTTCACCAGGAAGTCGACGGGGCTCAGCTGATCGGAACCGTTGAGCGCGGCCTGGATCATGCAGCCGTCGGCGACCGAGCACGGCTTGTCGCTGGTGAGACCGGCGATCTGGATGTTGTCGATCGAGGCGCCGGCCGGGGCGGCCATCGAACCGACCAGCACGGCGAGCGCGGCCGCGGCGCCCACACCGATGGCGGGCCGCCGCAAATCGCCGATCATGGGCCGGGGGAGTTGATTTCTCATGGGGTGGTTCCTTTCGGCGCGTTGAAGGGGTCGCGCCGGGCGGACTGTAACAGTGGCGGTCGCCTGAATTTCGCGAAATCGCCACTGCTGCAACATGATTCGGTTATTGCATGACCGGGAAGCGTTACCGCGCGGTAGTTCCGTAGCGTTCGACCAGTTCGGTCCCCAGCCGGGCCAGTTCGGCCCGCACCGACTCCGGTTCCAGTACCTCCACGGTCGCGCCCCAGCCCGCCAGTTGCTGCGCGATATCGAGCGGTGTCGGCGCGGTGATCCTGGCGCGTACCCGTCCGTCGTCGGCCTGGCCGTCCAGAACGCAGTGCCGCCCTTGCCGATCGCGCAGCACGGGCGCCAGCGCCGCCGGGATCAGCACGGTCGCCGCGAGCGTGGAGCGGTGCCGCTCGACCTCCTCCACCACCTCCGACCAGGCCGTCGAGAGGTCGAAATCCGGTGGTCGGTGGGCGATCTCGTCGGTGACCTCGAGCGCGGCGATCCGATCCACCCGGAAGGTGCGCTGTCCGCGTTCGGTTCCGGCCACCAGGTACCAGATGCCGTCCTTGTCGACCAGGCCAAACGGGTCGACCAGCCGCCGGGTCCGCTGCCCGCGGCGGTCGTAGTCGAACGCGATCCGGCGGCGGCGCACCACCGCGCGCTGCAATTCGTCCACCAGGGCGGGCATTTCGGTATCGCCGCGCCCCCAGCCCGCCGCGTCGACCACCACCGCGCCCGCCGCCGCCTCGGCCTCGAGGCGGAACGGCTGCGGCAGGGCGCGCAACAGTTTGCGCAATGCCGAACGGGTGGCCGGGGCGGCGGTGGCGAGCGGGCCGAGCAGCAGGAACAGCGCCTGCGCCTCGCTGGCGGTGAGCCCGCTCAGATCGGTGCGGGCCCCGCCGATCAGCGACCACCCGCCGCCTCGGCCCGGCTGTGAATACACCGGAATCCCGGCCGCCGACAGGGCTTCCAGATCCCGCCGCGCGGTCGCGACCGACACCTCCAGTTCGGTCGCCACCTCGGTGGCGGTGACCCGCTCCCGGGTCTGCATGAACAGCAGGGTGGCCACTAGGCGATCCGCGCGCATGCTCGAAATCTTCCCGGAAAAAGTGCTCATTCGGTGAGCACTTTGAGCGGGATGATTGGTTCATCACCGGATATCACCCCGATCGAGGAGAACGAAGATGCTGCGTGGCATGGCGACCGTCAACTACTACGCCGACGACCTGGAGGCCGCGAAGGACTGGTACAGCGAATTGCTCGGTGTCGCACCGTATTTCGCCGTGCCCGGCGGATACTACGAGTTCCGTATCGGCGACTACCAGGCCGAGCTGGGGATCATCAACGCCAAGTACGCGCCTTCCCGCCCGGATCGGCCGGGCGGTCAGATCGTGAACTGGCATGTCGATGACGTGGCCGCCACCTTCGCGCGCCTGCTCGAACTCGGGGCCACCGAGTTCGAGCCGATCACCGAACGCGGCGAGGGGACCGGGTTCGTGACCGCCTCGGTGGTGGATCCGTTCGGCAATGTGCTGGGCATCATGACCAATCCGCACTACCTCGCGATCCTGGCGGGTCGTCCCGAATAGTCAGTTCAGCGTGCGGAACCCGAGGAGCCGGAGGGCAACAGGTTGGCGAGCGAGCCGGTGCCCACCGGGGGATTCGGGTTGGTCAGGGTGTAGCCGATCGAGGCGGTCGAGTTGTCCTGCGCGGCACTGACGGTGAAGTTGCCGTAATCCGAGGGCACCCAGGTGACCTGCGCGGTCGCGGCATTGCTGTCCCAGTCGTCCTGTACCGGAACGGCATAGCCGATGATGTTGCCGTTCACCGCGACCGCGACCTGGTTCAGGCGATTCTCGCCGGTCAGCCGGATCCGCACGTAGCAGGCCTTGCCGACCGTGCACTGCTGGCTGTCGGAGACATTGTCGATGCGAACCTGGCTGGTGTCGGCGGCGGCGATCGGGGCCAGCAGCGCGGGCACCGCCGCCGCGGTCAGCGCGGCCGCGGCGGTGAATGTCGTGCTCTTCATTGCACGCGATACTCCTTCCGGCACTTCGGATGACGAGTGCCGAGCCGGACTGTAACAGCGGGAACGCGCCCGTCCGGGCAAAATGAAACGAATCTATTTCATGTTTTGATCATCTTCCGATCATCGAGCGGCGGGCACGATAACAACGGCCACCGACAAACCCGGGTCCGCGCGGCCCGCGCCACGCCGAATGATCCACGGCGCGCCGAAACATCCACAGCCCAAGTGAAACCGCAGGTCGGCCTCGCGGGTGTGGCGGGGCTCCGGCGCACGCTCGATCGCATGACAGCCCACATCGACTCGCCCCCACCCGAATCCGTCAACCCCGAACCCGAGCCCGACGTCCGCCTGCACGCACCCGGCGACCTGATCGCGGCGGTGCCCGCACTACTGGGTTTCATGCCCGTGCGCTCGCTGGTGGTGGCCGCCCTGCGCGCCGACCCGATGCGGTCGGGAATGGCGGGCGTGGAGGTGGTGACCCGCATGGATCTCGACAATCCGGGGCGCACCGCGACCGGGGCCCTGGTCGATCAGGTCGCGGCCATCTGCGTGCGCCATGACGCCGTCGCCGCCATGGCGGTCATCGTCGACGATCGCGCGACCCCGCCCACCCGGCAGCATCGCGGCGTGCGGGCGCGCAAGCACCGGGATCTGATTGCGGCACTGGAGCATCGGCTCGACGCCGAGGCCGTGCCGCTGGGCGGCGCCTGGGCGGTGAGCGGTATCGGCCCGGATCTGCCGTGGTGGAGTCTGATCGGTCCGCGGTGCCGCGGCAGCCAACCCGATCCGGCGGCGTCGATGGTCACCCTGCGGCAGGTGCTGGCGGGGCGGCCGGTGCGGGGATCACGCGAGGAACTCGACGACTTCCTCGCCATCGATCCCGTCCAACGCGCGGCCACCGCCGCGGCGCTGGAAATCGCGGAGTGTGCCGCGACCCGGCGGCTGGCCCGCGCGGTGGAGCGCTCTGATCCGTTGCTGCCGTTGCGATTCGAGGTGTGCCGGGTGCTGCGGTATCTGGGGCGGGTGGAGGCCGGTGCCCGGCTGCTGCCCGCCGAGATCGCCGATGTGGCGGTGGCGCTGCGGGATTCGGCCCTGCGCGACATCATGCTCGCGCTGGCCCCGGGTCCGCGCGCCGATGCCGCCGAGACGCTGTGGCTGCAGCTGACCCGCGCCCTGCCGGATCCCGATCGCGCCGAAGCGGCCGCGCTGCTGGGTTATTGCGCCTACGCGCGCGGGGACGGGCCGCTGGCGGGCGTGGCGCTGGACGCCGCGATCGCCGCCGATCCGGAGCATCGGCTGGCGGTGCTGCTGGAGGCCGGGCTGCGGGCGGGTATGCGGCCCGACCGGTTGCGCAGGCTCGCGTACTCCGGCCGCAAGGCCGCTGCCGAACTCGGCATCGACCTCGGGCCGGAGTCGTGAATCAGGGGGCTGTGCTGATTCAGCGGGCGCTGTGTTGATTCAGCGGGCGCTGTGCGCGCGGTCGCCGAGCGCGCGCAGGAAATCCCAGGCGTCGGAGACGATCTCGTCGAGATCGGTGTGCTCGGGCTGCCAGCCGAGTTCGGTGACGGCCTTGGCGCTCGAGGCCACCAGCACGGCCGGATCACCGGCGCGGCGCGGGGCGTCGACCTGGTTGATCGGCAGGCCGGTCACCCGCTCGCAGGCCGAGATGACCTCGCGCACCGAGAAACCGGTGCCGCTGCCCAGATTGAAGATGCGGTGCTTGCCCGGCTGCGACTGCGCCAGCGCCAACTTGTGCGCCTGCGCCAGATCCAGGATGTGGATGTAGTCGCGCACCGCGGTGCCGTCCGGCGTCGGGTAGTCGTCGCCGAAGACCGAGATGGACTCGCGCTGACCCAGCGCGGTCTGCAACACCAGGGGGATGAGATGGGTTTCCACCACACGGTTCTCGCCGAGCCCGGCGTAGGCGCCGGCCACATTGAAATAGCGCAGGCTGGTCGCGGCCAGCCCGTGCGCCACCGCGTAGGAGGTGATGGCGTAGTCGATCGAGAGCTTCGACGCACCGTACGGGTTGGTCGGCGCCTTGGCGGCGTCCTCGACGATCGGGACCTGCTCGGGCTCGCCATACACCGCCGCCGTCGAGGAGAACACCAGCCGCGGGGTGCCCGCCGCGCGCATGGCCTCGAGCAGCGCGAGGGTCTTCACCACATTGCCGTGCCAGTACTTCTCGGGAGCCACCACCGACTCGCCGACCAGCGACTGGGCCGCGAAATGCAGCACGCCGTCGAAGGATTCGGCCCCGATCAGCTCGACGCCCGCCGTGGCGATATCGCCCTCGACGAACTTCGCGCCGGCCGGGACGCCGTCGGCATTGCCGGTGGACAGATCATCGACGACCACGACCTCGTGGCCGTCCTCGAGCAGTACCTGCGCGCACACGCTACCGACGTAGCCCGCGCCTCCGGTCACCAGAAGCTTCACAGATCAGACCAACTTCACCTGGACGGCGTGCGCCATCTCGTCGGACAGTTCGAATCCCTCGTGACCGGGCACCGAGATGATCACCGCGCCCGGCTTGTTCTCCACGGTCACGCGCGCGTCCGGCACGATGCCCGCCTCGCGGAGCTGGTTGATGGTCTCCGGGTCGGTCTGGATGTGCTCCGAGAGGCGTCGCACGACCACGGCCTGCGCCTGCCCGGTGGGCAGATCGCTGAGCCGGACCAGCTTCTCCTCGGCGCCGGAGTTGGGCACCACGCCCAGCTCGTCCAGGCCCGGAATCGGATTGCCGTACGGGGAGGTGGTGGGGTGGTTGAGCACCTCGACCAGGCGGCGCTCCACCTCCTCGCTCATCACGTGCTCCCAGCGGCACGCCTCGGCGTGCACGTTCTCCCACTCCAGCCCGATGATGTCGACCAGCAACCGCTCGGCCAACCGGTGCTTGCGCATGACGGCGACGGCCATGGCGCGACCCTTGTCGGTCAGCTCGAGATGGCGATCACCGGCCACGGTCAGCAGACCGTCGCGCTCCATCCGCGCGACCGTCTGGCTCACGGTGGGGCCACTCTGCTCGAGGCGCTCCGCGATGCGGGCGCGCAGCGGCGTGACACCCTCCTCCTCGAGGTCGTAAATGGTACGGAGGTACATCTCCGTGGTGTCGACCAGATCCTTCACCTGTTAAACCCCTTCGTCGGCACGAATTCTACCCATGCACGGCGGCTGCACCGGGCGACAGCTTATTTCGCGAACGCACTGTCAACACCCAGGACGGGCAGCGTGTTCCCTGCGGGTTTGTCGACAGCGCGCGGAGCCGGTCGGCATGCGAGCGGCATCCTGCCATCCCGGTACGACAGCTCTGCCATCCCGGAGCGACAGCATGCGGTGCCTAAAGCGTACGAAGGCGCCGGACGCATTAGCGTGGCAGGTATGCCTGGCCTCGCTGGTGGTGACGGAACCGTTGTCTGGACCGATAGGTTCCTCGACTACACCTGGACGCCGGAGCATCCGATGCGTCCGGTTCGACTGCAGTTCACGATGGCGCTCGCCGAGGGGCTCGGACTGCTCGAGGGGGTCGAGCGGGTCACACCCGAAGCCGCCGGGGAATCGGAGCTGCTGCGGGTGCACACCCACGACTACATCGAGGCGGTCAAGCACGCCCGGCAACCCTCCGGCCCGGTCCCGGCCGCGCCGCCCTACGGTCCTCGGCTC
>NZ_BAFX01000093.1 GCF_000308815.1 Nocardia concava NBRC 100430 | reverse complement strand
GATCGCGCCGCGGACCAGGGCCTGCGCGTCGATGGTCTCGGCCTGGTACGGCAGCACCGCCAGCGTCTCGGTCATCTTCGCGACCGGATCGGCGATCGCCTTCGGGGTACCGAAGATGAAGGTCCACTCGTGCTCGTCGGACACGTAGGGAACGACGGTCTCGAACAGGTTGTGGAAGCGGGTCCACGACCGCTTGAGGGTCTCGTTGCGCCACATGGTCTGACAGCCGGCCTGCGCGGCGAGCACGCCGCCCTCGGCCAGCAGCGCCTTACAGCGGTTGAGGAAGTCATCCTCGTACAGGCGGTTGTGCTGCGCGTCCTCGACCCGCTCGTCCGGCAGGTCGATACAGATCATGTCGTAGCGCACGCCCGCGGCCTCGGCCTTGGCCAGGAAGTCCCAGCCGTCGGCGTAGTGCATCTTGATCGGGCCGGTCTGCGCGGCCGCCTCGGCCAGATCGGCCTCGGTGTAGCCGTAGGGGAGGTGCTTGGCGCACAGCTCCACCTCCAGCTGGTCGATGTCGACGTGATCGACGAGCGAGGCGCCCGCGGCCACCGACATCTGCGAGGCGACGCCCTCACCGGAACCGATGATCAGCACCTTCTCCAGCTTCTCGGCCAGCGCGTACCCCGGGACCAGCATGGCCTCGTGGTAGGTGAGCTGCGAGAACTCGGTGGACTGGCGGTCGTCGTCGGAGAACAGGGAGATGCCCTGCTCGGTCCGCGCGATCACCATGTGCTGGAACGGGGTGTTGGTGTCGACGATGGTTTCCGTCGTGTTCCACACCCGGGTCAGGCCCTCGCCCACCGGCTCGTGGATCCGGCGGGCCGTGTGGCCACGCTGGATGACCTCGATGTTGACCGACCCCGGGGACAGCTCCTGCTGCAGCAGTTCCACGGCCTTGGTGGCCCCGGAACCGATACTGCCGCAAGTGAATACGTCGACGAAGATGTCGCCGGACTCGGGGTAGGTGTGGATCGAGGCGTGCGACTCGGCCAGGAGGGCCAGGATGGTGACACCCTGCGGCTCGAATTTCTTGCTAACGACATCGCAGATGGTCACCCCCGCGGCGACCAACGATTTTCGAAGCGCGGTTTCGAGTCGTTCGAGGTCGTCGCAGAGGTTGGCGTCGACACCACCGAACTCGGCCAGCACATGCCAGCCGGTGAATTCTGCCGTGATCATGGCTAAAACTCACTCTCGCTCAGCGCCAGTGACATGGACAGTCAAAGGCGGAAAACCGTTGAAGGACACCGACGAATAGCTCGCCGTATAGGCGCCGGTTTCGAGGATCCGGACGGGATCACCGGCTCGCAACGTGGTCGGAAGGAGGACACGCGTGCGTTGATAGAGTACATCGTCGCCGTCACACGTTGGACCGGCTACGACAGCTTCGCCCTTCGGATCCGCGTCCCGGTCGGTGTGGAATCGGTAGGCGATGTACTCGTTCTCGGTTTCGGCCATGCCGTTGTAGCGGCCGATATCGAGGTATACCCAGCGCCGCCCGTCCGGCGCTACACGAACATTCACCACTTCGGCATGGATCACACCGGTGTTGCCCACCAGGGCACGACCGGGTTCCACCACCAGAGCGGTGTGTTCCGGGAGATAGCGGCTCGCCGCGTCGGCGATGGCCGCGCCCAGCTCCGCGAGTCCGGGAGCCGGATCGGCGTACGAAATCGGAAGTCCCCCACCGATATTCACCGCGGTGACCGGAATGTCCTTGACCGCCAACGCTTCCGCGATGGCGCCCGCCTGTTCGATGCCGATGCCCCACGCCTTCGGATCCAGCTGCTGGGACCCGACATGGAAGTAGGGGCCGACCACCGTCAGGCCCAGATCGTGCGCCCGCACCAGCAGCCGCTTGGCCTCACCCGGCGCACAGCCGAACTTGGTGCCGAACGGCGTCTGCGACTGCGGTGCCGAGGACAGGAACCGGCATTCGACCTCCGAGCCCGGGGCGTGCTCGGCGATGCGCTCGAGATCGTCCTCGGTGTCGAAGGCGTAGCGTCGCACGCCCACCGCGTAGGCGGTGGCGATCTGCGAGGCCTTCTTGATCGGATTGCCGTAGCACATGACGGCCGGATCGACGCCCTGCGCGAGGCAGAGTTCGATCTCACCGACGCTGGCGACGTCGAACTCCGCGCCCTCGTCGTTCAGCAGCCGGATGATCTCCGGCACGGG
>NZ_BAFX01000094.1 GCF_000308815.1 Nocardia concava NBRC 100430 | reverse complement strand
CTCGATTCGTGGCGGACCCGTACGGTGTGCCGGGGCAGCGGCTGTATCGGACCGGTGACCTGGTGCGGTGGGTCGAGACCGAATCCGGGTCGGCGACACTGGTGTACGTCGGACGGTCCGATTTCCAGGTGAAGGTGCGCGGGCAGCGGCTGGAGCTGGGCGAGGTCGAGGCCGCGCTGTGCGAGGTCGGCGGGGTCGATCAGGCGGTGGTCGTGCACCTGGCGGGCGAAAGCAGCTCCGCCGGTGGGCGATTGGTGGGCTATGTGGCCGGCGCGGGGCTGGACGACGCACAGGTCCGCCGCGCGGTCGGGGAGCGGCTGCCCAGGTACATGATCCCGGACGCGGTGGTCGTGCTCGATGCCCTGCCGTTGAACAGCAGCGGCAAGGTCGATAGGAAGGCGCTGCCGGAACCGGTGTTCAGCAGTCAGGACTTCCGGGAGCCGTCGACGCCGGTCGAGGAATCGGTGGCTCGGGTCTTCGCCGAGGTGCTCGGGCTGGAACGGGTGGGCGTCGACGACGACTTCTTCGCGCTGGGCGGAAACTCCTTGTCGGCCACGCGATTGTCGGCGCGGCTGGCGGATGGGGTGGGCGTGCCGGTGGCTGTCCGCGATGTGTTCGAGGCGTCAGTGGTCGGTGATCTGGCGGGAGTGCTCGCGGGACGGATGGGCGAGACGACCGGTGACCTGACCAAGTCGAGCGGGCCACGACTTGAACGGAAGCTCCGCCCGGACCGCGTGCCCCTGTCCTTCGCGCAACAGCGGATGTGGTTCGTGAACCGGTTCGCGCCGGAATCGGTGTCCTACAGCATTCCCCTGGTACTGCGCTTGTCCGGCGCGCTGGATGTCGATGCGCTGTCGGCGGCGATCATGGATGTGCTGGCGCGGCACGAGGTGCTGCGGACGCGGTACCCGGATATCGACGGGGTGCCGTATCAGGTGGTGGTGCCGGTCGCGGAGCTCGGCACGGCGGTCGACAGCGATCTGACGCCGATGGCCGTGGACGAGGACAAGACCTCCGATGCCGTGGCCGATGTGGTGTCGACGGGATTCGATGTGGCCGAACGGATTCCGTTGCGGGCGCGGCTGCTTGCAGTGGGGGATGAGGAGTTCGTGTTGGTGATGGTGGTGCATCACATCAATGCGGACGGGTTCTCGATGGCACCCCTCGCCCGGGATCTGGCGGCGGCGTATGCGGCCAGGAGCGCTGGGCGGCAGGCGGATTGGTTGCCATTGCCGGTGCAATACGCCGATTATGCGCTGTGGCAGCGGGAGTTGCTGGGCACGGCTCAGGACCCCGAATCGATGCTGTCGCAGCAGGTTCGGTACTGGCGGGAGCGCTTGGACGGCCTGCCGGAAGCGCTCGAACTGCCGACCGATCGGCCGCGGCCGGCTGTCGCTTCGCATCGCGGGGCGACCTACGGGTTCGCGATGGAACCGGCGGTGGTGGCGGGGCTGCAGCGGGTGGCGCAGGCGTCGGGGTCCACTGTGTTCATGGTGTTCCATGCGGCCTTGACGGTGGTGCTGTCGAGGTTGTCGGGAAGTACCGACATCGCGATCGGCACACCGGTATCGGGACGCGGGGCGGCGGTGCTCGATGATCTGGTCGGCATGTTCGTCAATACAGTCGTGCTGCGGACCCGGATGGACGAGTCGCTGTCGTTCGCCGAGTTGCTGGCGCAGGTGCGGGGCGTGGACCTGGATGCGTTCGCGCATGCGGAGATTCCGTTCGAGCAGGTGGTGGAGGCGCTGGATCCGCCGCGCAGTCAGGCTCATCATCCGCTGTTCCAGGTCATGCTCGGATTCCACAATCTCGACGAGGTGCGGCTGGAACTGCCCGGGCTCGCCGTATCGACGTTCGGGGCCGATATCGGTGTCGAGCGGTTCGATCTGACCCTGACGCTCACCGACTCGCCCGATGAGACCGGGGCGATTCCGGTCGGGATGAGCTATGCCACGGATCTGTTCGATGCGGACACGATCGCGCGGATGGCGGGGCAGTTGCATCGGGTGCTGGCGGCCATTGCCGAGGACACCTCGATTGCGTTGCGGGACATCGACATTCTGTCCGCGCAGGAACGTGAGCGTCTGGTGCTCGAGTGGGGGCGGATGGATCGGGTCTCGGCTGTCCCGGCGAAGGTGACGCTCCCGGCGTTGCTGACGGCCGCGGTGGCCGCGAATCCCGATGGCGAGGCGGTCGTGGATTCCGGGCGGCGGCTTACGTATCGGGAGCTCGACGAGCGGTCGAGCCGGGTGGCGTGGAAGCTCGTCGAGCTGGGGGTCGGGCCGGAATCGGTGGTCGCGATCGGGGTGCCGCGGTCGCTGGAATGGGTGCTGGCGGTGTGGGCTGTCGCCAAGACCGGCGCGGCATTCGTGTCGGTGGATCCGGCGCATCCGGCCGAGCGGAATACGTTCGTGTGCGCTGATTCCGGTGTGCGCGTGGGGATTACGTCGGAGCTGCATCGGGAGGTGCTGCCCGGAGGCGTGGCGTGGATGGTGTTGGACGGGTCGGATCCGGCGCGCGGGACTGTGATGCCGGACGGTCAGGAGCCGCACCCGTTGCCTCGGTCGGCCAATACCGCCTACGTCGTGTACACCTCCGGTTCCACGGGGCTGCCCAAGGGGGTTGAGGTCACCCACGCCGGTCTCGCTGCTCTGGTTGTCGATCATCGTCGCCGGTGTGCGGCCGACGCGGATTCCCGGGTGCTGGCCGTTGCCGCACGCACCTTCGACGCGGCGCTGCTGGAACTGCTGCTGGCTGTTTCGGCGGGTGCGAGTTTGGTGGTGGCACCGGCCGATGTGTACGGCGGGGAGCCGCTCGCGGAGCTCATGCGCACCGAGCGCGTCACGCATGCGTTCCTGACGCCGTCGGTGGCGTTGACGCTGAATCCGCAAGAGCTCGAACAGCTTCGGGTGGTTTTGACCGGTGGCGATCGGTGCCCGCAGCGGCTGGTTTCGCAGTGGGCTGGGACGGATACGGCCGGTCGCCGCCGAGTTCACAATCTGTACGGGCCCGCCGAGGCGACCATCTGGACCACGGGTACGGAACTGGATCCCGAGAGTGGGATCGGGATCGGCGGGCCGATTCCGGGGACCGGCGCGGTGGTGCTGGACGCGAGCCTGCGACCGGTGCCGGTCGGGGTGGTCGGCGAGCTGTATGTTGCGGGTCCCGGTGTGGCGCGCGGGTATCGGGGGCGGGCGGGGTTGACGGCGTCGCGGTTCATCCCGAATCCGTTCGGTGCGCCAGGGGAGCGGTTGTATCGGACCGGGGATCTGGTGCGCTGGGTCATTGACGAAAATGACTCGGGGACCACTGGTTTGGTGTTCGTCGGGCGGTCCGACTTCCAGGTGAAGGTGCGTGGGCAGCGGCTGGAGCTGGGCGAGGTCGAGGCTGCGCTGACCGAGTTGGCGGGGGTTGGGCAGGCGGTTGCGGTTGTCGATGGGTTTGACGGCGAAAGTGACAGTGCCGCAGCTCGTCTGGTCGCCTACGTCGTGCCTGAATCGGGACGTGCGATCGATCCCGTGGTCGTTCGCCGATCGGTTTCCGAACGACTGCCGGGATACATGGTGCCGGATGTGGTGATCGTGCTCGACGGGCTGCCGTTGACCGCCACCGGCAAGGTGGATCGCCGGGCACTACCGCGGCCGGAGTCCACATCCCAGCGGTTCCGCGCACCGGCGACCCGCCTGGAACAGCTCATCGCTGACGTCTTCGCCGAGGTGCTCGGCGTGGACCGGGTCGGCGCCGACGACGATTTCTTCGCCCTGGGCGGAAACTCGTTGACCGCAGTGCAAGTCGTGTCTCTGGTCCGCTCGCGCAGCGGGAGTCAGCTGCAATTTGGTCGGCTCTTCTCCGACGCCACCCCGGCTGCCCTGGCACGAACCCTCGAAAGCGGCACGAACGCCCTGCCGATTTCCCTGGGCGTCCTGACTCCGCTTCGGTCCTCCGGCAGCCAGCCTCCGGTGTTCTGTATCCACCCCGGTGGCGGTCTCTCCTGGGTCTATGGGTCGCTCGTGCCGCACCTCGACCCCGATCGCCCGGTCTACGGCCTCCAGGATCCGCACATCGTCGCTGACGAGAACCGCTTGGACTCGGTGTCGGCCTACGCGGACCGCTACGTTCGCGAACTCCTCGAAAAGTTCCCCGACACCACCTACAACCTCGTGGGCTGGTCGCTGGGCGGGCAGATCGCGCATGCCATGGCGGTGCGCCTCCAGTCCCTCGGGCACTCCGTCGGCTTGCTCGCGCTGGTCGACGCCACCCCGGAAACCGGTATGGGCCAAGCCCACGAACCCACCCGGCAGGACGTCACCACGGCCATATCCCGAATCCTCGGCGGCTGGCAAGACGCCCTGAACCTCGACGAAGTCCCCGAGGTCGACAACCTCGACGACTTCTACGCCTTGATCGCCGACCGCATATCCGCGACCGGAATCCTCACACCCCAACAAATCCAACGAGTCCTCTCCAGCTTCTCCGACCCGCTCCCATACATCCCGGGCCGCTTCACCGGCGACGCCCTCCTCTTCACCGCTGCCCGGGAATCCAACCGGGCTCACTTCGTCGACTCCTGGCGACCGCACATCACCGGCCGCATCGACCGAATCGGCATCGACGAATGGCACACGGCAATGCTCAACGCCGAGAGGGCCGCCCAGATAGCTCCGTTCCTGAACTCGCGGATGCCGAAAGTTGGTGATAGCTAGAGATTTACAGTGCGTGTTGCTTCGATCATGGTGTCGTGTCGAGGGATTCGAAACTATGATCGATGGTATGGGTGAATTCGCTGATGACTGGGCCAGCACCTTCGGGGTGGTGGAACAGCTTCGCGTTGTGCACTCACGGATAGCTGCGCTGCAGGCCGAAGAGACCGCGCTCATGACACAGCTGTACGAGGCCCGCCGCGCCCAGCAGCTCGACGTGGGGGTCGGGCAGCTCTATGCGGGCGAGAGCGCCGCCACTGAAATCGGTGTCGCGCTCAAGATGTCGCAGCGGTCCGCGGACAACCTGATCAATATCGGGCTCGATCTCAAGCACCGCTACCCGAGCACCGCGCGAGCCTTCGCTGCCGGGCGTATCGACCTGGCGCAGGTGCGTGCGATCCGCGAAACCCTCACCAACGTGCCCGAAGACCAGCTCGCCGAGTTGGAGCCGAAGATCGCCGCGTATGCGGAAAACGCGGACCCGCAACGGGTTCGGCGTACCGCCCGGCGTTGGATCACCGAGGCCGACCCCGAAGGGCAAGCGAAGCGTCGCAAGGAAGCCGAGGCCGAACGCTACGTCAGCGTGAACGCCGCCGACAACGGCACCACCGTGCTGGAAGGTGTGCTGCCTGCTGTCGGGGGCCGCACCCTGTTCGAGAAGCTGCGGGAGATGGCCTGTACCCAGGTGTGCAGCGAGGACCCGCGCACCCAGAACCAGCGCCGCGCAGACGCTTTGGTGGCCCTCGCCGATGGCACCGGACGTCTCACCTGTCAGTGCGGTCGCGAAGACTGCCCGCGCGCGGCGTTCGATGCGGTGGCTCCGGTGGCGCGTAAGGCGTTGGTGCAGGTGGGGGTGTCGGCGGAAACACTTGCAGGACTGCAGGACAACCCGGCGCTGCTGGCGGGTCTTGGGGCGATCGACGCCGACCTCGCCCGGCAGGTCGCGCGCTACGCCCGCTTCCAAATCATCACTGATACCGACACTGCCGCTCTCGACACCGCCGATTCTGGCGCTGTCGTCTCCATCGCGTCTGAGAAGGCCAGTGGCGTCAAGGAATTGACCTACCGGCCCACCGCCCGGGTTGCCGCCCGGGTGCGTGCCCTCGACGGCATCTGCCGCGCCCCCGGCTGCCAGGTCCCCGCCGCCGACACCGACCTCGACCACCAAGACCGCTTCGACCACGACAATCCCGACAACGGTGGCCGCACTACCGAACACAATCTGGGGGCGCGGTGTCGACGCCATCACCGGCTCAAGACTCTCGCCGACAACAACTGCAATGGTTGGAAGGTTGATCATCTCCCGGATCGGGAGGTGCGATGGACCACGCCCACCGGCGATTCGATCACCACCACCCCCGAAGGCACACCGTTCCTGTTCCCCACCGAACCCGTGTCGCCGGTCACCGCCGCCGGAGTCCCCGATGCGGAAACCATTTCCCCGTTCATTGATGCGGGGCCGGTGATCGATGGCCTGATGGAGATGATGCACGTGTATTGCACGCCGTCGCAGCGCAAGGCGTACTGGCGGACCCGTGGCCGCAACATGTGATTCAGCGGCGTGAGGCCAGGTAACCCGGGGGAAGACTCCTCGCGCGGATCACTGCCGACCGGAATCCTCCCGTTGGCATGCACCGGGCAGTGTGGTCACCTCGCCTGCCCTACCGGACTTTCGCTGACGCGACTTGCGAGCCGTGACCCGCCGATCCCGGCCCACGGACCGCACGCATCACCTTCCAAGACAAAACCCAAAGCAAAACCAAAGGGACCAAGACCCCAACCCCTCCCCGTCATCCCCTCGCCCGCCTCTTGTTTCGTCGAGCGGCACATCCTGGAGGGCGTTTGTCCGGTTCCTCCCTAATCCTGCCTCCAAAATGTGCCGCTCGGTGACGGGAACCGGGCGAATCGGACACGCGGCGGGCGTTTTTGAGTGTTGTTCCCCGGGCCGCTGCGCGCCCGAGCCTCGAGGAGGCTGGTGCCGCCACCGAGGTGCCCAACCCAGCCAGCCTCTCTCCCTCCTCCTGGCATCTTTATCTTTTGTTCTTTTGTCTTTTCGTTCTTGCTCGTTATAGCGACGCGGCTCGGGCGCGGAGGTACTCGCGTTCGGCCGCGTTGCGGGCTGCGGCTATGGCGGATTGGTAGGCCTGGGCGGCTTCGGGTTTGCGGTTGAGGCGGCGGAGGAGGTCGGCTCGGACTGCGTGGTAGAGGTGGTGGTCGGTGAGGTCGAGGCCATCGAGGGTGGCGAGGGCGGCGGCGGGGCCTTCCACCTCGGCCAAGGCCACGGCCCGGTTGAGGGTGACCACGGGGCTCGGAGCGAGGATGGTCAATTGGTCGTAGAGAGCGAGGATTTGGGGCCAGTCGGTGTCGGCGGCAGAGGGCGCGTCGGTGTGGACGGCCTGGATGGCGGCTTGGATTTGATAGGGGCCGGGGTGGTTGTGGCGGAGGCAGCGGCGGACCAAGGTGTGGCCTTCGGCGATCAGGTCGGGGTCCCAGAGGGTGCGGTCTTGTTCGGGGAGGGGGATCAGGTTGCCTTCGGGGGAAGTTCTTGCGGCGCGGCGGGATTCGGTGAGCAGGAGTAGGGCTAGTAGGCCCCAGACTTCCGGCTCGTCGGGCATGAGGTCGGCGAGGATTCGGGTTAGGCGGATGGCCTCGGCGCACAGATCTGCGCGAGTCAGCTCTTCGCCGGCGGTGGTGGTGTAGCCCTCGGTGAAGATCAGGTACAGGACTGCCAGGACGGTGTCGAGGCGGGCGGGGAGGTCGGCGTCGGACGGGATTCGGTAGGGGATGCGGGCGTGGCGGATTTTGGCTTTGGCTCGGGTGAGGCGTTGGGCCATGGTGGGTTCGGGGATGAGGAAGGCTCGAGCCGTTTCGGCGGTGGTCAGGCCGCCCAGGAGGCGGAGGGTCAGGGCCACTCGGGCGTTGGGGGAGAGGGCGGGGTGGCAGCAGGTGAAGATCAGGCGGAGGCGGTCGTCGGGCACGGGGCCCTCCTCGGCGGGTTCGTCTTGCTCGTGCAGGAGGGCGGCCTGGGCGTATTTGTCGGCGCGGGCGGCGTCTCGGCGGAGGCGGTCGATGGCGCGGTTGCGGGCGGTGGTGATGATCCAGCCGGGTGGGTTGGGTGGGATGCCGTCCGATGGCCAGCGGTCCAGGGCGGTGGTGAAGGCGTCCTGGACGGCGTCTTCGGCGATGTCGACGTCGCCGAAGACGCGGATCAGGCTGGCGACGGTGCGGCCGTAGTGTTCGGTGAAGACCGTCGCTACGGACGCGATATCGACTGTGCCGGAGGGGATGTCAGGCATCTTGGATGGGGCGGACCTCGATGGGCAGGCCGATGACCGCTGCCATGCGGCGGCCCCAATCCAGGGCCTCGTCCAGGTCGGCAGCCTCCAGGACGGTGAATCCGCCTATGTGCTCCTTGGTTTCGGCGTACGGGCCGTCGGTGATGAGGACCTCGGAGCCCTGGCGGCGGAGCACGGTGGCCGTGTCGGGGGCGTGCAGGCCGGCGGCGAAGACCCAGGCACCGGCCTCGCGCATCTCGGTGTTCAGCTCTGCCAGGTCGCTCATGATCTGGTCGAGATTGTCCGGCGGTGCGGTGTCGTCGGGCTGGTAGATGCTGAGCAGGTACTGGGTCACAGCGACTCCTCTCCGGCGGGGCGGTAGGTGGCGATGATGACGCCGGTCGTCGTGGTGACGCTGTCGGCCAGATGCAGCGGGCCGATATTGACGCCGTCGAACAGCCGGGTGCCGGGGCCTACCGTCAACGGGTGGATCGAGAGCAGGTACTCGTCGATCATGCCCGCGCGCATGAGGGAGCGCAGCAACTCGCCGCTGCCGAGGACGACGAGATCGAGGTCGGGGCGCTCGGCCTGCAGTTTCCGGACGGCCGCCACCGCGTCGCCCGCCAGCAGAGTCGAGTTCTGCCAGGGGAGTGGTTCGCGCAAGGTGCGGGAGGCGACGAATTTCTCGGCCTTGTTCAGCACCTCGGTGTACGGGTTGTCGGGTTGGTGCGGCCAGAAACCGTAGAAGTCCTCGTATGTGCGGCGGCCGAAGAGCAGGCCGCCGCCGCTGTGGGCGGCCATGTGCCTGCCCATGAACTCGGCCTGGACCGGGTCGGCGTATCGGTGTGCCCAGCCGCCGCCGGTGAAGCCGTGGCGGGTGTCCTCGTCGGCTCGGCCGGGGGCCTGCATGACGCCGTCGAGGGTGAGGTTGACGACCGCGGTGATCGTGCCCATGCTCGCTCCTGGGAGTTTGCCCGGCCAGGTTGCCGGGTTCATCTCCTACACGAACGGGGTACCGCGAATACGACACCGCGGCCGCGAAAAAATCCTCAGACCTCGAGGCTCTCTTCGATGTCCTTGAGGCGGTGGCGGGCCAGGGCCAGATTGCCGCGGGCGCGGTCCAGCGCCACGTAGAGGAACAGGCCGTGGGAGCGTCGCCCCCGGAGCGGGCGCACCAGGTGGTATTGGCCGGTCAGGGTGATGAGGATGTCCTCGATTTCCTCATTGATTCCGAGTTGCTCGATGGTGCGCATTTTGGCGCGGACCACCTCCGTATTCCCGGCGGCCGCGATCTCGATATCGAGATTCTTGCTGCCGCCGAGCATGCCCAGGGGCATACCGCTGCCATAGTCGACAACGGCGGCGCCGATGGCGCCGTCCAGCATCATCATGTCCTTGAGTGCAATCTCCAAGTCCGCCATGGATCTTCCTCTCGTGCGGCGTGACGGGTTCTCGCGTGCGGTGACGCTACGCCCGCTCGGGCCGTGCGATACGAGGTTTGCTGAAGAATTCCGCAAGGTATGCAATTAATAAGTTACGCAACCAGATAGCAGCGGTCAGTCGTGAAAAAACAGCGGGCGCTGCCCGATCCGGCAGCGCCCGCAGGTCTTCTACGATTCGGCTCAGCCGCAGAGGCTGCCCGGCGCCGTCGCGGCGTTCAGGAACAGCAGGGCCTCTTCCTTTTCGGCCGCACCGCCCGGCAGCTGCTCGGTCAGGTGCTCCTTGGTCAGCCCGGACGCCAGCGCATTGCAGTCGGCCTTACCGACGTCGATGGCCGCCAGCTGCTGATCCAGATCCGTCAATAGCTCACCCTGCGCCTGCAGATAACTCACGAACACCTGCTCCTGCGCCGTGAGCGCCCGCTCCGCCCCGGCCACCCCCGTAGCCGTCCCCACCAGCAATGCCACCCCGGCAGCCATCACTCCGAAACCCGAAGCGAGACGGCTCTTTTTACCCACGAACTCTCCTTCATCATCGAACGAACCCGGCGAGCCTAGCCGACCAACCCGGCCAAGCGTGCGGCGACGGCGGCAAGGGTTGGCATGGTGGACATTTCGGTGGCTACCTCGCGGGCGGCGGTAGCCAGATTCGGATCGGTGATCAGGCGGGTGATGTCGGCGGCGGTAATGCGGCGGGGCAGGATGGACAGGCCGCAGCCGCGTTGCTGGATGAGGCTGGCGTTCCAGCCGCGGTCGCCGGTGTCGGGGGTGAGGATCTGGGGGAGACCGGCTCTCAGGGCGGCGTAGACCGAGCCCGCGCCGCCGTGGTTGATCATGGCGGTGCAGGTGCGCAGGGCGTCGCTGAGGATGGTCCAGCCGACCGTTCGGATGTTCGGGGGTAGGGCCTTGTGCCGGGTCACGCCGCGGTCCGGGCGGACGATGACGAATTCGGCGTCGACGGCCGGGGCCGCGCGCAGGACCGAGGTGAGGAACGGGGTCGCGCGGTCGCCGAGCATTGTGCTGCGGGTGACCAGGATTCGGGGGCGGTCGGGTGGGGTGGTGAGCCAGTCGGGCATGGGCGGGCCGGGGGTGGAGAAGGGGATGTACTGCATGGGCCAGCCGGGGATGGAGACGATGCTGGGCGGGGCGATGCTGAGGGCGGCGGTGTCGGCGGTGTCGGCGGTGTGGGGGCTGGCCAGGCGATCCAGGAGGCCGGCGCAGACGCGTTCGCCGTGGTCGAGGCCGATATTGTGCAGGACGGCCGGGATTTTCAGGGTTTCGGCGGCGATGGCTGCGACGGCGGCGAAAGGTTCGTGGATGATCAGGTCGGGGGCGTAGTGCTCGGCCAGGGTCAGGACTCGGGTGCGCATGTTGTCGTTCACCGACTTGAAGACGCGGGCCGCGACCATCGGGTCGGCGGAGCCGAGGATGGCGTTGCGGGCCGCGATCGGGTGGAAGGCCAAGGCGCGGACGGGGACTCGGACACTCATGGGGTCGGCGATGGTCACCGTGGGTAGCTGGTCGCGCAGCACGCCGACCACCTCGTCGCCCGATCCGAGCAGCACCTCGTGGCCCGCCTCGCGCAGATGCAATGCCAGCGGCAACATCGGGAAGGTGTGACCGATCAGCGGGGTGGCGATGAAGAGTACTCGCACCCTGGAACTCCCGTTCTCCCCGACGAATTCGAACTATGGGCCCAGCGCGGCGGCCAGCACCGGCCACGCGGTGGCCAGGTGGTCGCGCCAGTAGGGCCAGCTGTGGGTGCCCGCGGGGGCGAGGTCGTAGGTGGCGGGGATGGCGAGGGACTCCAGCTTTCGACGGAGGACATCGGTGCACAGGCGGGTGCCGAATTCGATTGCGCCGCCTTCGATCACGACGTCGGGGAGGTCGGGGGTGGTCGCGTTTTCGTGCTCGCCGGATAGGCCGGAGGCGGCGTAGAGGTAGAGCGACTTCCCTGCCAGCTGGTCGGCATGGCCGAGGACGTCGTGCGCTGTCCAGTCGGGATCGGTTGCCGGGCCCCACATATTGTCCGGGTCCGACCCGTTGGTGCTGACGATGTACCGGAGTTCGGCCTGGCCGATGGTGTCGCTGGTGTTGAAGCAGCCGCTCAGGGCCGCGACGGCCGAGTACAGGGCGGGGGAGCGTTCGGCCAGCATCATGGCGGATTGCGCGCCCATGGAGATGCCGAGGATGGCATTGCGGCCGTTGCCGTCGAAGCGGGAGTTCAGGAGAGGCGGGAGTTCCTGGGTGAGAAGGGTTTCCCATTTCTGGTGGCCGCGTACGGGATCGTCGCGTTGCCAGTCGGTGTAGTAGCTGCCCGCGCCGCCGACGGGGAGGATGACGTTGACGTTCTTGTCGGCGAAGAAGTCCACCGCGCCGCCCTGGGCGGTCCAGTCGTTCTGATCCGGACGGGCCGAGTCGATGCCCTCGAGGAGATAGACGGTCGGGTGAGAGCCGGTGGCGGCCGGCGGGAGGAGGACGTCGATTTGGACGGTGGCGGCCATGGCGGGGGAGTCGATGAAGACCTGTAGCCAGCGGTCGGTGAGGTGGACGATGTGGTCGATGCGCGCGGTGGTGTCGGCTCGGGCGGGTGTGCCCGGCCAGCCGAACAGTATTGCCAGCACCGCGATCCATCTCATGACGGCTGGAACCTCCAGACCGGCTCGCCGCCGCGGACGGCATGGGCGCGATGCAGGATTTCGCGCAGTCGTTGTTCGCCGCCCAAAGCCGTTGCCTGGGTGCGGTATTCCGCGATGGCGCGGAGTTTGATGCTTTCCAGTGCATTGCTCATAGGGAACGCAGACATATCCCACTGCTCGCGCCGGACCGGTAGCCCGGCCAGCTCGGTGGCGTCCGGGCCCCGGGCCAGTAGCGACATGGCCTCCATCTCCAGGCCGATGCGCGGGCTGGCGCGGCCGGGTGCTGAGCGGTAGGGGAACGGGCGGAGCCGGGAGACCGGGTGGCGGCGGCGATTGCGTTCCGACAGCGCGTTGAAGTCCTCGTAGAACAGGATTCGCGGGTCGGCGCGAGCGACGGTGAGCGCGCCGACGGCGACGATCACGTGATCCACATGGTTGCCGATCCCCAACGGGGCTAGTACCAGCGTGTTTTCGGAATCCAGCAGGCGGCGGATCGTACGGGCGACCGTCTCGGTGTACGCGCCCCGGGCCAGATCCTCGGAGGTCCGGAACAGCGGGAGGGGTCCGCGTGGCGGTGGATCGCGGAACAGGCGCTCGAACAGGCCGAGGCGTCGGGCACGAGCACCCAGGGTGGACAGTGCCCGATCGTCCTCGGTGATGCGAGAGGCATAGTCCGAGAAGGCTTTCTGTCGCCTTCCGCCTTCTCGCCCGGCTCCCTCGGCCGAGAACACGGTGAGCACTTCCACCGCCTGCCCCCGGCCGGCCCGTGCCGCGATCAATCCGCCCAGCGACAGCACCGCATCATCGAAATGCGGTGATACCACCACCACGCGGCCCGCGGCATCGAGCCTCCGGGAGAGATCCATCGATCCTCACCGTACCGACCCGTCCGATCCGGCTCAATCCCGTTCGAGAATGCTGGTCACCAGCATGGTGTGATCCTCGAGCCGTCGCCGCACCGTCCAGCCGAGTTCGGCGAAGGCCTGCTCGTATTCGTGCCGCGTCCACAGCCGGACGCCGGTGACCGCGTGGTAGATCTCGTAGGTGGGCGAGAACCACGGCTGCTGCGTCCAATTCGGGGCTTCCAGGAGATAGCCGTCGCCGATCACCAGTCGTTGCAGGTTGGGGAACCAGTCCATCCAGCCGCGCAGCACGGCGGCGATGCCGTCGCCGTCGGAGGCCAGCTGGTGCAGCAGGAAGAAGGACATGGCGGTGGTAACGCTGTCGCGGTCGACGGCCGACAGCCAGGCGGGCGGGGTCGGCTCGGGCTGGACGGAACCGGTCAGCAGGGTGATGCGGTTGGCGAGGCCGCGGGTCGCGAGTTCGGCGGTGGCGGAATCTATTACGCCGTCCTCGATATCGACGCCCAAGAATCTCTCCTGCCCGGCGATTCCGGCCAGCGCCATCACGCGACCCGCGTCCGCGCAGCCGAGATCGATGGTGCAGCCGGGGGTTCCGGTCGCTATGGCGCGGCCGATGGCTTCGAAGATCTCCGGACGGCGGCGCGCGATGTCGGTGCAGCCCCTGGCCACTTCGCCGGGTTCCGTTGCGGCAGGAATGTATTCGCGATGCGGGCTGTCGGACAGCTGCCGGAAGGTGGGCTCCCAGCCGCGCACCGCGACCCGCACGAAACCGCGGTTCTTGCCGACGTCGTGGCCGGTGTGGGTGAGCTGGTAGCGGTGTCCGCGCCGGATCAGGAATCCGGCGCGGACCAGGCCCTCGGCGACGGTGTGCTGGATGCCGGTGGTGGGTGCGATGGTGTCGCCGCCCAGCAGGGTGACCCACCAGCCCCAGTCGTCGGCGGCGACGATGAGCTGGCCTGCGGTCTGGCCCTCGATGACGTCTCGAATGGTGAAATCACCGATGGCGGAGGCGGAATGGACGAGCGGGGTGACTGCGGTCATGATCGATCTTCCTGAGCGGTGGCGATGGCGATCGCCTGGATTTCGATGAGCAGCCCGTCGATGGGCAGGGTGGTGACGGTGGTGATCCGCGCCGGTGCGGCCGTCGGGAAGTAGGTGGCGAAGAGGGCGTTCCAGGCCGGGAAGTAGCTGCGGTCGGCCAGATAGCACTCCAGGCGGAGGACTCGGGTGCGGTCGGAGCCGGCCTGGTCGAGGGCTTGGTCGAGTTGGCGGAACACCTCTTTCGCCTGGCCCTCGAAGGTGTCGGAGAGGATGGTGAACGTTTCGGGGTCAATGGCCGCGAGGCCGGAAGTGAAGATCAAGCCCGAACCGGTACGGGCCGACGGGAATGCGGTCATGAGCTCGCCCTGACGATTCGGCTGGAGTCGATCTCGGCGATGCCGGGAGTCCCGGCCAGGATCATGAGCGTGCGCAGCTCCTCGGTGAGCAGCTCGAGCACCCGATCCACGCCCGCCTCCCCGGCCGCGGCCAGCCCGTAGATGGCCGCGCGGCCGATGATCACCGCGTCCGCGCCGAGCGCCAGCGCCAGGAAGACGTCGCTGCCGGTGCGAATCCCGCTGTCCAGCAGGATCGGTATGTCCGGGCCGACGGCCGCACGGATACCCGGCAGCATGTCGAGACTGGCCGGTGCCGGATCCACCTGCCGCCCACCGTGATTGGAGACAACCAGCCCGCTCGCGCCGATGCCCACGGCCCGCTCGGCGGCTGCGGGGGTGAGCACGCCCTTGGCGATCCAGGGTAGTCCGAAGCCGGTAGCAGCGGTCGCCAGCGTGGCCCAATCCCACACCATGCCACCGCGTTTGAGCAGCTGGCCGAAGATCTCCGCGACGCCGGGCGCGCCATCCTCACCGGTGAGGTTACCCGCGAAATGACGCTGGTCCGGATCGAAACGGTTCGCCATATTGCGGGTGCGGAAGCCGCCGACGGGACAGTCGAGGGTGACGCACAGCGCCTCATAACCCAGCCGCGCGACGCGATCGGCGACAGCGCCGACGTGACCGAAGGGATGCACCTGCGCGATGCGGGCCGCCCCCGGCGCGGCGGCCCGCACCCGCTGGTAGGAGTAGCTGCCCGCCTCCGGCACGACGGACAGCGCTCCCCGGGCCTGCGCGGCCCGGGCCACCGCCGGATGGCCGTCGGGGTGGAACAGGGCGTCACCACCGAACGGGGCGGTGAGAATCGGTGTCTGCAAGGGCATGCCGAGGATCTCGGTGCGGGTCGAGGGCGCGCCGACGCCGCTCATCGGGGCGGGGAGGATGCGCCAGCGGTCGAAGGCGGCGCGGTTGTCGCGCAGGGTGATCTCCTTGCCCGCCCCACCCTCGACGAAGTCCATGACCTCGGCCGGGAGAGCGGCCGCTGCGGCGCGGTGGATTTCGTCGAGGGTCCCGAAATCGACGCGGGTGGGGTAGAAGCTGTCGAGTTGAGCGGTCACGCGGCACCTCCGGCGGGGACGGGTACGGCCAGGGAAGAATCGGGGGCGGTGGCAGCGTGTGCGCGGCCGTAGAAGAGGTAGATCCCCAACCCGGCGGCACTCCAGATCACGAATCTCAGCCAGGTCAGCGCCTCGAATGTGGTCGCCAGCCAGAGACATCCGGCGATCGCGGCGACCGCCACCACCGGCAGGAACGGCACTCGGAACGGGCGCGGGCGGTCGGGCGCGGTGCGGCGCAGGATGAGCACGCCCAGCGCCACGATCACGAAGGCGAACAGTGCGCCGATATTGACCAGCTCCGCCACCGTCCCGATGGGCAGGAATCCCGCGACCGCGGCGACGATCGTGCCCAGCAACAGGCTCAAGCGGACCGGTGTGCCCCGGGAACCGGTGCGGCACAGGGCCTTCGGCAGCATGCCGTCGCGGCTCATGGCGAACACCAGGCGGGTCGGCCCGTAGCAGACCATGAGCAGGCCCTTGGTGAGGGCGACCACCGAGGCCACCAGGATCACCTTGCCGATCCAGCCCGCGCCGAAGGCGGCCAGCGCGGTCGCGACCGGTGCCGCGTTGTTCAGGCTGGAATACGGTGCGACGCCGGTCAATACGGCGCTCACCGCGACATAGAGCCCGGTGGCGATGACGACCGAGCCGATGATGCCCCAGGGCAGATCGCGACGCGGATCGCGGGTCTCCTCGGCGGAGGTGGCGACGACATCGAAACCGAGATACGCGAAGAACGCCAGCGCCGCCCCGGCCGCGATGCCGTGCACGCCGAACGGCAGGAACGGCGACCAATTGCCGGGATGCAGATGGGGTGCGCCTATCGCGATCACCAGGACCAGAACGCCGATGGTCAGGGCCACCAGAGTTTTCACCACGGCGGCGGTGAGTTTGACCTCGAAGACGAGCACGCCGACCAGTGCGGCGACAATGAGCACGGCGGGCAGATTGATGACGCCGCCGTCGCTGGGGCCCGCGGAAATCGCCTTGGGCAGAGTCACTCCGAATAGCGAATCCAGGGCCGCGCCGAACAATCCGGACCAGCCGATCGCGATCGCCGAGGCCGCGACGGCATATTCGAGCAGCAGATTCCAGCCGACCAGGAAGGCGGGCGTCTCACCCAGCGTTTCGCGGGTGTAGGTGTAGGCGCTGCCCGATAGCGGCGTCATGGACGCGAGTTCGCTGTAGCACAGCGCCACCAGCGCGCAGATGGCCCCGGCCAGCACGAAAGACAGGACGATGGCCGGTCCCGCCTTGGTCGCGGCGGCGATGCCGGTGGTGACGAAGATGCCCGCGCCCACGATGGTGCCGACACCCATGGCGATGAGGTCCACCCGGCCGAGGCTGCGGGTGAGTGTTGGTGCTGCCATTTCTGGAATCCATTCGGAGAGAATGTGTTTGAGCGGTATGCATTCCAGTGAAAGGGGCTGAGTTTATGTTGCGGTGAACTCGCGTAACCACTTTGTTTCGCGTGATTTGTAATTGAGGACAACCGAATTCCGGGTCGGCATGCGCTATTGCGCGCGAACATAATTCGCGCGTGAATTCGCGTGACATTCGAATTGCTTTGTCGAATGTAACAGGTGTTCTGCTATGCGGTTGTCGAGATCTTCCGAGTGGAGGACAAGTCCGCGGCGCGCGCCATTGCGCGCCGACGGACGACGGCGGTGGCCGCGGCCACCAGGATCAGGACGGCCGCGGCGGCGAGCACCGCGGCGCGCATGGTGGCGGCCGTGGCGATCGCGCCGAACGCGACCGTCGAGACCGCGGCGCACGCGTAGGCCACGCCCGCGAATCGGGACGAGGCGCGGGCGTGCTGGTCGGGAGGGGTTGCGGCACTGACGATTCGGAGACCGGCGCGGTAGGCGAGGCCCTGGCCGCAACCAGCCACCAGGCCGCCGCAGAGCAGCAGGGGCAGGCTGGGGATCCAGGAGACGGTGGCGGCCAGGATGATTCCGGCGATGATGATCCACTGTGCCGAAACCGGCTCGGCGGCAAGCTTGTTCGGTGGCAGCAGGCGCTGGGCCAGCCAGGCGGCGACCAGGTAGAGCGTTACGGGCAGGGCCAGCAGGGCGAGATTCGTGGTGCCCAGGAGTTCCGCGCCGTAGCTCGGCAGGAGCGCGACCACCAGGCCCGCCGAGACCCAGGCGGCAATCCCGCTGAGGTATCCGGCGATTCGGGGTTCGGTCGTAGCGGCTGTCGTGGCGATGGCTTTTTCGGGGGCCACCGGAAGCATCGCCCGGTCGCCGACCACCGCGAGTGCGGCGAGCGTGAGCAGTACCGCGTGCGCCAGATACACGGTCACGCCGGGCGCGGGCAGGTACTGGGCGATCACGGCGGCGGCGATGGTGCCGAGTGCCGAGCCCAGCACGGTCGCCACGGCCATGGCCGTGCGGCCGCGCTCGCCCTTGCGCTCCAGGATCAATCCGGCCAGCGAGCCGGTCACCAGGCCCACCGACAATCCGGCGCAGATTCGCGCCGCGACCACCGGCCACGGTGAATGCGCCACGGCCATGGCCAGATCCGCGGCGATGCCGAAGGCGCTGCCCACCCCGATGCGCCACCACCAGGCTCGCCTGCCCGGCGGCGTGCCCAGGATTGCCAGCGTCGGAGTCAGCGCGAACAGGTACGCGGCGAAGATCGCGGTGATGAGCAGTGGCGCGAGCGTCCAGGCGTGCCGGTAGTACGGCATCATCCCGGTCGCCATATTCGGCTGGGCCATGATCAGCACCAGCAGCGCACCCGGCGCGGCTGCTCGCATCCTGGACTCCTAGCGGTCCCCGAGCTCCTAAATGAGGAGATCTTCTCTGTTAGAGAATACTTAACTGAGAAGAACTTCTCTACTCGAGTGCCGCGCGGCGATCACGGCCCCCGTTCGCGCAGGATGGAGGCGTGCCCGTGAACACCCGCAGTGATGCCCAGCGCAGCCGAGTGCTGCTGGTCGACGCGGTCCAGAGCCTCTTGCGGACCGGCCGGATCGGCTTCTCCATCCCCGAACTCGCCGCCGAGGCGGGCGTGGGAGTCGCCACCGCGTACCGGCATTTCCCCACCCCGCAGGACGCACTGCAGGCCTTCCACCGCCGCGCCATAGAGCAATTGGTCGAAGCCCTGGCCGCGGTGGACGCCGGCCCCGACCCTGTCGATCGCTTCCACCGCTGCTGCCGCACCTGGGTCGACCAGGCCGCCCAATGGGGCCCCGCCGTCCGCTACGTCCGCAGCTCGCGCGGCTTCATCGAGCGCCTGGCCGCCGGCGACGAATCCATCACCGCCCTGCACGACATGCTCGCCGAAGTCCTGAACTCCCTTGCCCTCCAGGGCAAAACCACCGAATACGACGTCACCTACGCCGTGCTGCTCTGGATCACCATCTTCGACGAACGCGTGGTCTACGACCTGACCGAACACCGCAACTGGACCACGGGCGAGGTGACCGACCACCTGACCCGAGCCGTAGCGGGCGCGCTCGGTATCACGATCTGAGGCTCAGCCGACAGGCCATCCCGCGAGTGCGGCACCGACGCCGAGCAGGCCCGCGCCCAGCAACGTGCTGACCACCCCGCGCCGGGCGGCGAGCAGCCACACGGCCGCCGCGCCGAGCACCGCGAACTGCCAGACGTGTTGCAGGACAAGGGCCAGTGGAATCGCGGATCCGGCAATCGCCCCGATGACGGCCGGACCGGCGCCGGTGAAAAACGCCTGCACCCGCGCATCGCCGCGCAACCGGTCGAAATAGCGGCCACCGGCCAGCACGAACACGAACGACGGTGCGAAAGCGACCGCTGCCGCGAGTAGTCCGCCCGGAACGCCCGCCGCGGCGTAGCCCACAACCGCTACCGTCTGCACGACCGGCCCCGGCGTGATCTGGCCCAGCGCAACGGCATTGAGGAACTGCTCGCCGGTCATCCATCCGTACCGATCCACCGCATCCGCCTGCATCAGCGGAATGATCACGAACCCACCGCCATACGACAGCGCCCCGACCTTGAGCGCCACCCAGGCCAGAGCCCCCAATCCGCCACCGGCGATCCCGGCTGCCGACGCCAGGGGCCATGCGGCCGACCTGCCGCGCTTCGGTTCGCTGTGCGCAGGTCTGGCGCGGATGACAATCTCCGCCAGGCCCGCCGCGAGCAGGACCAGGACCAGCCACGGGCCGATCAGTGCGGCGGAGGCGAGACCGGCTGCGGCATAGGCGATCCAGCGGGCTCGTGCGGTGCGGGTTTCGCCTGCGCGTTGCCAGCTTGCCGGGATCAGGGTGGTGGCGGCGTGGACGGCGACGGCTGCTACCGCTGCCCCTGCTCCGGCGGCTGCGCCGCGGACCCAGGCCGGGTTGTCGGAGGCGAGGAAGATCGCGGCCAACGCCAGGATGAGGATCAATCCCGGTGTGATGAAGCAGAATCCGCCGATCAACGCTCCGGGGCGGCCGCGCAGGCGCCAGGCGGTGAAGATGGCCAGCTGGGTGGAGGCCGGGCCGGGGAGGAGGTTGGTGGCGGCTATGGCGTCTTCGAAATCGGGGGCGGCTATCCACTCGCGGCGAGTGACGCAGAGCTCGCGGAGGAGGGCTATGTGGGCGGGTGGGCCGCCGAAGCCGAGGCAGCCGATGCGGGTCCACTCGCGGGCGATGGTGCGGAGGGGGACCGGTGGGGTTGCGGGCGGCGGCGCCGGGTCGACCACGCGGGCTTCCTTCCTGCTTGCGAACACTCGGTTCGCTGAAACCGACGGCCGACCCTATCCCGTCGCCACCGGATGTCCGATGGTTGCGCCCGTGCGATGCGTCACAAAAATCGAGCAATCCCTTGGCTATTGCACTAGCACTGCAATAACGTGAAGGTCGGCGCCCCACGAACGGCGCTTCCCGGAATCCCGACATATCGCATCGAAGGAGAACCTCGTGGACAACAACCATCCGGTTATCAATCTCGGTTCGGCGGCCATCAACCTGACCGACACCATCACCTCGATCCTGGCCCAGTGGACCTACCTGCTGCACGCGTGGGGCTCGGCGTAAATGTCGCGGACCATCAAGGTTCTCGGAACCGTCGGCGCCGCCGGTGCGATTCTCGCGGGTACCGCCGCCACCGCATCGGCCCAGCCGATCCTCACCCCGCAGCCGGGTGGCGTCGTGAAGATCGAGTCACCGCCCGGGGAATGGTGGAAGTGCACGCTCTACAGCGCCCAGGAGCCGTTCCAGGTCGGCGCGCCGCCGGTGGTGAGCTACCCGAACCCCTCCCCGCGCTGGGCTCCGCCCGCGGATCAGCAGGGGAACGGCGGCTTTTCGACGCCGCCCGCCTACGCGCAGTTCCACCCCGGCCAGGATGTCGTGGCCGACTGCGTGAGCCAGTACCTGCCGATCATCTACGTACAGCAGCTGAAGGCCGGACAGTAACCCACCGGCCCGGAAGGAAATTCGATGTTGATCCTGCTGGGTCTGCTCACCTCGCCGATCTGGGTGCCGCTGGCGGCCGTCGCGGCGGTGCCGCTGGCCGCGCTCGGCGTCGGTCTGGCGATGCACATCTCCTGACGTTCTCCGCGACGGCTACTTCAGCACCGCGTGTAGTAGCTGAACTCCGGCCGTGAGCGCCGCGCCCGCCACCGACCAGTCGGTCCCCGCAGGCTGCGTGGACAACACCACCACGGCGTAGCGGTAGGGCTGGTCGGGTGAGGGGCTGACCAGCCCGGTGGTGGCGAGGGTGGTCGAGGAATTCAGTTCCATCCAGCCCTGTTTCACCGCCCAGGTCGCGCCCGTCAGCGCGTCCGGAATGCCGAAGTACTGGTTGGTGCCGTCGGAGGCCGTCTCCGAGGCATTGTGCAGCGCACCGAGAATCAGGTCCCGCGCCGAGGCCGGGATACCCGTGCTGATGTAGCGGAAGATCGACACGACATCCCGTGGTGTGGTGAGGGTTTCGCCCCACTGCGCGATGTCCTCGGGCGCGGTGGTCGCGTTCAGTCCGATGGCGCTCACCATGCGGTCGATGATCGCGTTGTTGCCGCCGGTGTCCCACAGCCAGTCGGCGATGTAGTCATTGCTGGCCGACAGCATCTCGCTGACCCGGTCGGCGGTGTCCGAATCCGGTTGCCAGTTCTGGTCCTCGAGCGTGTCGAGCGCGATGAGCAGCTTCACCACCGAGGCCGTGTAGAACTGCTGGTCGGCATTGAGGCTGGCCACGGGCGCGCCGGTGGTGGTGTCCACCACGTCGATGCCGACCGTGGTGCCGGGCGAGGCGGCCTGGATGGCGGCCTGCATCTGCTGGGCGATCGCGGTCACCGAGATGGGGCGCGGGACAACCAGTGTCGTGCCGGGCGGCGGCGTCTCCGGAAGCTGGTCGAGACCTATCTGGTCGCGAGAGGTGGCCAGGGCGCGGGGCGCGCCAAGTGCTGCCAGGGAGATCACGGCGACGAAACTGCCGGCCGCGATCCAAGTCCACCGAGCGTGCGGTGTGCGGGCCTGAATCGGGGTCATGACTCAATACATCGACACGAACCTCGAGACATTTCCAGCGGGAAGCTGTCAATTTCCTGTTAACTGCGGATCGATCTGGTCTCGGTTGGGCGTCAGTTCTGACCAGCTATTTTGCCGCGAACTAAGATCGCTGGTGGGTCGGGATTCATCCCGGTGGAGACAACAATGGGTACCAGCGGTCAGCTTCTCCGAAAAGCCCTAGTAAAGAGCCTCGCGCCCCTCGGTTTCGGGGTGCTGGTCATGGTCGTCCCGGTGCTCGCCCATGCCGGTGCCGACTATGGCAACGGCTGTGTTCTGTTCTCCGACAACACATCAGCAACTGTGGACTCTCTGCGGTTCAGATGTGGGCCCGAACAGCTGCGGGCTATCTACCGGGACGCCCCGCGCGGCGATGTCCCGATCGGCGCGAAGGACGGCTGGGTCGCCTTGCCGCGCGAGATGCAGTCCTGGACGCCACTGGTCTGGATCGGCAAGGACTTCTACACCGGTCCCGCGGGCGGCTATCTCCTCAACCGGATCACCGGAGCGGGGTTCGAGGCCTGGCCCGCGAACGTCTACGCCGGTCCCTCGGTGGTGGACGGCGGACCGACCTGGATCCTCGACTACGCCCCGTCGCCGACCCCGCAGCTCTACGACGAGATCCGCGAGGTCGTGCCCGGAGTCTGGTTCGGCTATTCCTGGATGCGCCAGGGCGGCGGATTCGCCGAGCAGCTCAGCTTCATCCTGGCCTGAGCGCACCGGTTCTCACGCCCAGCGGCCGCCACCGTCGACGTGCAGGGTGGTTCCGGTCAGGAACGGATTGGTCAGGGCGAGTAGGGCGGCCGCGGAGATGTCGGCGGGCGTGCCGACGCGGCGGGCCGGGTTCTTCGCGGCGACCGCGGCGAACAGATCGTCCTTGCCCGGGCCGTCCCACGCGCCCGAATCCACGATGCCGGGGGCGATGGCGTTGACCCGCACCGGTCCCAGTTCCACCGCGAGCGCGGCGGCCAAGGTCGAGGCGGCCGCGTTGGCGGCGGCCATGACCGTGCGGCCGGAAGCCGGACGCCAGGCCACTACGCCGGAGAACAGCAGCATCGCGCCGCCCGGGCGGAAGCGGTCGGCGAAATGCTTGGCCAGCAGGAGGGGGCCGATCACCTTGGCATCGAAGGCGCGGTGCACGGCGTCGCGGTCGAGCGCGGTGACCGGGCCGTTGGCGGGGTCGGCGGCGAGGGTGACGAGGTAGTCGAGCTCGCCGACGCGGGCGGCCAGGGCCTCGATCGTGGATTCTTCGGCCAGATCGAGTTCGGGGCGGCCGACCGAGATCACCTGTGCGCCAGCGGCTTCCGCGTCGGCTGCGAGTTGCCGGGCGATTCCGGAGCCGCCGCCGATGATCACCATTTTCTTGTTCTGCAATGTCGTCATGCCAGGAGTCAGCGCCGGGCGGCGACCTGATCATCCCGTCGCGATCTGAATGCTTTCGATGCTTGCCATAGAATCAACGAATGCCTACCCTGCGCGCCCTCGAATGCCTGGTCGCCGTGCTCGACGCCGGATCGATCACCGAAGCCGCGGCGGCGCTGCACATGTCGCAGCCCGCCCTGTCGCATCAGCTGGCCGCGCTGGAGAAGGAGATCGGGGCGCCGGTGCTGGAACGGCTGCCGCGCGGGGTGCGGGCGACCGTGGTGGGACGCGCGGTGGCGGCGGATGCGCGGGCCGCGCTGTCGGCGGCGCAGCGGGTGGTGAGTACCGGGCGGGCGACCGCGAGCGGTGCGGGCGGGCATCTGCGGATCGCGTGCGCGGAGAGCATGACGGCGGGACTGCTCGCACCGGTGCTGAAGACGTGGCTGCGGCGGAATCCCTTGGTGGGGCTGGGGCTTACCGAGGCCACCAGCGCCGATGAGCTGGCTCGGCTGGTGGAATCGGGGGAGGCCGACGTGGCCATCGGGCCGCGGCCGACGCGGTGGACCGGGAGCGCGGAGGTTATCGGCGTCGAGGAAGTGGTGGCGGTACTGCCATCCGGGCATCCGCTCGCCGGGCGCAAGCGAATCGGCTTCGAGCAGTTGGCGGATGAGCCGCTGGTGCACTATCACCCGGACAACGGGCTGGGCGGTTGGCTGGATGCCCAGGCGGCGCGTCAGGGCGTGGTGCTCACCGCGGCCGTGCGCACCCGGCAGGCCGTGACGGCCGCCCGATTAGCCGGCGCGGGTGTGGGCGTGGCGCTGGTGCCGACCACGGCGCTGAGCGGATCGATGCTCGTACGCCGCCTGCGGCCCGGGGTCGAGCGGGAGCTGGTGTGCCTCATCGGGACTCCGGGCGACGTGCTCGTGCGCCGTTTCGTCGCGGAGGTGGTGCGGCGGGGCGTACCGGTGCCCGCCGCCGTCACCGCCGCGCTGGAGTGATCACCGCCCGGCGCGGTACACCTTGCGCGCGCTGGTGATCAGCGGAATCTGGAACGGGAGGCGCAGCAGGGCACCGGCTTTCAGAGCCGCGGGTTTGTCGCTGTTCCACCAGTCGTAGGCCATCTGCACATTGCCGGGGAAGACGGTGATGAAGATGAGCGCGGCCAGGCGCGCGCCCAGCCCGCGGGTGCGGGGGAGCAGCAGCAGCGTGCCGGCGGTCAGCTCGGCCGCGCCCGAAACCTGGGTGTAGGTACGGGGTTTGCCGGGGAGCTGCGGTGGTATCAAGGCATCGAACGGTTTGGGAGTGACGAAATGCAGGGTGCCGACGCCGAGGAGCAGCCCCGCGAGAGCCAAAGCGCGGGTGCGGACTCCGGTGGTACGAGACGGATCTGCGGTCATCCGTGCAGCATAACCGGTCGGTATGTATTGTCTTGGCTGCCATCCGGGTCTAGCAGGGGAAATTATGAAGGCGCACAAGGGGCTTGCGGCGGCCCTGCTGGTCGTTGGTTTGATCTCCGGCTGTTCGAAGGAGGCGGCGAAGCATCCCGCCAATCATCCGGCCAATGCTCCCGCACAGGGGGTTCCGCAGCCCGCGCCCAAGGAGAACGGCGGCAGCGTACCGGTCGGTCCGGGACCGTCGGGCACCTACACCGTGCAGGCCCAGCCCGCGCCCGGCAGCTGCCATTATCGCAAGAGCTCCGACGGCCAGCCGCTGCCCGACGCGAACTGCACGCCGGGCGCGACCAATCCCAAAGTGACAGCGGAGAATCTGGCCGACACCATCTGTAAGTCGGGTTATACGGCCTCGATTCGGCCCAATACCTCGATCACCGGTCCGGAGAAGGCCGCCAATATCAAGTCCTACGACTACACCGGCGACCCCCGCGACGCCGAGTACGACCACCTCATCTCGCTGGAACTGGGCGGCGATCCCAATGATCCGCGCAATCTGTGGGTCGAACCGCCGTCGCCGGGCCACAAGAACGGGGCCGGGACGAACAATCCCAAGGACGGCGTCGAGTCCAAGCTGCACACGCTGATCTGCGATGGCAAGGTCGCGCTCGTCGACGCGCAGGTGGCCATCGCCACCGATTGGACCACGGCGCTGGCGAAGGTCGGTTTCCCGAGCTGAATCCCCTCTGGGGCAGGCGCTCCGGGCCTACCATCGAACGATGCCAGCGCCGGAGAACGGCTCGACGATGATCGAGGGCCGGGTCGTGCACAAGGTGAGCAATGCACTGAAGATCACCTTCAGTGCGGGGCCCGGTGATCCCTTGGCCGTCGGGGTGCAGGGCGCGGGCAACGGTCTCGGGGCGAAGGCCGCCATCCTGTTCGGGTTCAAGAACGGCGGCACCGGCAAGCATCGGATCACCTACGCCGACGGGTCGGTGGTGTGGGTGGAGTCGCGCTCGTCGGAGCCCACCGTGCTCAGCCGCGGGGACGGGACGGCCATCGGCACCATCCAGCGGGCCGACACCTCCACGGCCGTAGGGTCCACGGCGGGAACGCTTTTCCACTTCGTGCCCGACGCCGAGGAGGCCAAGACTCCGGAGCTGTACCGGCTGGTGGTGCTCGACCGGATGGGTGAGGAAGCAGGCCGCCTGGACGTGGTCCGCAGGATCGGCGGGTGGACCGTGCGGCGCATCGTCGACGACCTCTACAACGAATCCTTCTGGTGGGATCAGGCCGGGCAGCCGCTGCCCGTCCCGATCCTCGGCACCCGGCTCTGGCTGCGGCACCCGCTCGACCGGGTCGAGCGGGACATCCTGCTCGGCGCGTGCGTGGACATCACGCTCGGCCTGCGGCCCTATGTGGCAGCCATGCGGTAGAGGTCAGTCGGACACCTTGATGACCAGCTTGCCCAGGTTCTTGCCGGTGAGCAGACCCTGGAAAGCTTCGACGGCGTTTTCCAGCCCGTCCACGATGTCCTCCAGATACGCCAGCTTGCCCTCCGCGATCCACGGCCCCGCCTCGGCGTAGAACGCCCCGGCCTGATCCAGGAACTCGGTCATGATGTACCCGCGCACGGTCAGGCTCTTGCGCAGGATGTTCGACATGAGCAGCGGCACCCGGTCCGGGCCGGGCGGCAGCTCGGTGGCGTTGTAGTTGGCGATCAAGCCGCACACCGGGATTCGGGCGAATTGGTTCAGCCGTCCCAGCACCGCGTCGAAGACCGGGCCGCCGACATTCTCGAAGTAGACGTCGATGCCGTCCGGGGTCGCGGCGGCGAGCTGCTCGGCGAAATCGGGGGCGCGGTGGTCGACGGCGGCGTCGAAGCCGAAACGATCGCGCAGCAGCGCCACCTTCTCCGGTCCGCCCGCGATGCCGACGGCCCGCGCGCCCTTGATCTTCGCGATCTGGCCGACGGTCGCGCCGACCGGTCCGGTGGCGGCGGCGACCACCACGGTCTCGCCCGGCTTGGGCTGACCGATGGTGAGCAGGCCGGTGTAGGCGGTCAGACCCGGCATGCCCAGCACACCCAGCGCGGTGGTCAGCGGCGCGGCGGCCGGATCCAGCTTGCGCAGGCTGGCGACGGGTTCGACCGAATGCGTCTGCCAACCGCCGTAGCCGAGCACGATATCGCCGGGTTGCAGTGCGGGATCGGTGGATTCGAGCACCCGGGAGACGGTGCCGCCGCACATGACGCCGCCGACCTCGACCGGGGGCGCGTAGGACGGCAGGTCGCTCATTCGGCCCCGCATGTAGGGATCCAGCGAGAGGTACAGCGTCTGCAGCAGCGCCGACCCCGGCGGCAGCTCCAGTTCGACGGTCTCGGTGCGGAAATTCTCCTGCTCCGGCATGCCGATCGGGCGCGAGGCCAGGACTATCCGGGTGGACTTCATCGTCGGTACGACCTTTCGGTGGGCGAATCCCTCCATTCTGGATATTACGGACGGTCCTCAGGAAGGTACGGTTCCGCTCGCCAGGAGTCGAAACTGGTCATGATGTGATGGCGGACGGTGCGCCAGTCGGGGACCAGGCTCGAGGCGGCGGGGACGCTGGCGGTGAGCAGGACGCCCGCGACGGTGATCAATGTGAGGCGCATCCAGTCCCGCGCGCCGGGCTGGTCGGCCAGGTCGCCGAGAACCTGACGGGCCACGGAGAAGACGGTGGACTCGATGTGCTCCACGAGATGGGTAACGGTGGAGGACATTTCGGGGTCGGTGCGGGCCGCGGCCAGAAATTCGAAGCCGACGCTGACGGGGGCCACCTGGGCCAGGGTCCAGAGTTCGTCGACCAGGACGCCGACTCGCTCGCGGTCGGAACCCGTTACCGTGGAATAGGTTTCGACGACCGCCTGTGCCGTGATGTCGGCGACCCGGCCGATGGCGGCGTCCAGGAGTTCGGCGCGGGTGGGGTAGTAGTGCTGGACCGCGCCCTGGCTCACACCTGCTCGTTCGGCGACGCCGCGCGTAGTCGTGGCGGCATGGCCGTTCTCGATCAAGCTGGCGATGGTGGCGTCGAGAATGGCCAGCCGGGTGTCCTCGCGTTGCTCGGCGCGGCTGCGGCGTTGCTCGGCCTGATTTCGCCTGGTGTTTCCCGTCGTTACCGACACCCGCCCACGATACCGGTCCTGCAACAAACCAGTCGCGCGACTTGTCAAGTCGTCCGACTGGTCAATACGCTTGTGCGACAGCCGATATGGAACACGACGAGGTGATCGGCCATGGCATCACAGAATGTCCGGATCTGGCGACGCGGTCCGGCCCCCACTCCGGCGGATCGCGAGGATCACGGGTATTTCGGCCCGGGCTCGCAAGTTTGGCGAGTATTGCTACATCCGGCGGTCACGCCATTCCTGGCCCCGGTGACCGCGCTGCTGGAGGTGCCGCACATCGGCATGCAGGCGGTCATTCTCGATCATGATCCGCTGGCGGTCGCCGGGCGGACGCAGCGGAGCATGAGTCCGATCATGGCTGTTCGGCGGGCGCAGCGCACGGTCGGCGTGCCGGTTCCGATCATCCTGGGCGACAAGGCTTCCGCCGACCGGACCGCGGCGCATCTGCGGCGCTATCACCGGTCGATGACCGGCACGATCCCGGGCACCGGTGAGCCGTATGCCGCGCAGGGGGAGGAGCTGGTGCTTTTCGCCCACGTCACGATCATGCAGGCGGCGTTGCTGGTCTACGAGAACTTCGCCTACGAGGGCCTGCGTCGCCCGGCGCGGCTCGATCCGGCCGACCGGGATCGATTCTGGTTGGAGGCCAAGCAATTCGGTGTGCTGATGGGCGCGAACCCGGAGGAGATTCCCACTTCGTGCCAGGGTGTGGCCGACTACTATGCCGGGATCGCGCACCGCTACGGGGTGATCGAATCCTTCGGCGCGGATCTGGCGGTAGCCCCGGCGCTGGCTCTGTTGCGAGGTTTCGCGCTCTCCCAGCTCCCCGAGCTGGCCCCACTCCTGCTGTCCGCCTTGATAACCCCGCAGCTGATCGCCACCCTCCCGCGCCCGGCCCGCCGCAATCTCGGCCTGCCCGCCGCGCTCGATCCGGCGCTGAACCTGTCGCTGCGCCTGACCCGTCCGGCCATGCGCGCCTTCACCATCCACCGATTCGCCGAGGCCGTGGAAAGACGAATCAGCGGCCCGGACGCGGTGGCGCTGTCCGAACACGCCCGCCGCCTCCAGGCCGCCGTGGCCTAGCCGATCACTTCTCCGGCCCGGCGACGGCGGCACCGGCCGGAGATGATCAGTGCGCGCTACCGGCCAGCCACTGATCCCAGCTCAGGGTCCAGTCGCCGTTCTGCCACACCTCGAGCGGTGCGCCGCCGGTATTGCGGACCTCCACGATGTCGCCGGGCTGCGCGAAGTTGAAGAACCACTGCGCGTTGTCCAGATTGAGGTTGAGGCAGCCGTGCGAGGTGTCGGTATTGCCCTGCGCCCACACCGTGGAATCGAGCTGGTGCAGGTAGATGCCGTCGGTGCTGATGCGGGTGGCCCAGCCGATGGTCTCCTTGTAGCCGAGCCGCGAATTGACCGGCAGGCCGTAGGTGGAGGAGTCCATGATCACCGGATTGGCCTTGTCCATCACCGTGTAGGTGCCGGGCATGGTCCAGAAGGTGAAGGTCTTGCCGGCGATCGTCTCGCTGCCGCCGCGGCCCATGGAGGTCGGCATGGTGCGGACCAGCTGACCGTTCTCGAAGACCTGCACCTGGTGGGTGTTGTCATCGGCGATCGACACGTGCGAGGGGCCGATGACGAAGTTGGCCTTGGCGTCCTCCTGGCCGAACAGGCCGTTGCCGACCTCGATGCCGTAGAGGTTGGCCGCCACGCTCACCTTGGTGCCGGACTTCCAGTACTCCTTGGGCCGCCAGTGCGCATTGCGGTTGTCGAGCCAGTACCAGGCGCCCTCGACCGGCGGGTCGGCGGTGACGACCAGGCGCTTCTGGGCGGCCGCGCGGTCCGGAATGTCCTCGTCGAAGTGCGCGACGATGACCATGCCCACGCCGTAGCTGTTGCCGTCGACAATGGCCTGACCACCCGTGGTGTTCAGATACACCTTGGTCTGGTTCTTCGGCGTGATGGTGGTGAACGTGGAGGTGATGGGGCCGGTGAGTCCGGTCACGTCCTCGCCCGCGGCCTTCAGGGTGTAGGTGCGCCCGTAACCCAGCTGCTCGTTGGGCTTCCACGCGGTCTTGTCCGGGGTGAAGGTGCCCTCGATGACCTTGCCCGCGTCATTGGTGAGGCTGACATCGGTCAGCACACCGCTGGAGGTGCTCACCTTCACCGGCGCCGACGGGTCCACCTTGTCGCTGCCCTGCGCGGGCACCAGGGTGATGGACTGCGCGACCGGCGTGCGCGGACCGACCTTCCCGTCCGGAAGATTGGACGAGCACGCCGCCAATACCAGGACCAGCGCGAGCAATGCGCTCGCTGCGGCGTTCGTCCGAAAACGGCGGGGTGGCATGGCTTCCCTCCTGTAATCGCCGTGCGCCGCACTGCTGCACAGCATCTTGTTACTGCTCAGCCTAGTAGATTACCTTCCGTCCTCGAGCATCCATCGCCAGGTCATGCTGTCGAAATGACAACGATGTGAGACGCCGCGCGCGACATGCCGATCGGGCGTGGTCATTTCAGCGTTTGTTCTTTGATAGCGAGTTGCTGTTGCCCCTTCTGGTATGTGACCTCGCGAATACCAAGGGCCTCGTGCAGCTTGCCCGCGGGCAGGGTGACCGGTTTGGGAGCCGGACCGTCACCGGGTTTGGGCAGGGGATAGGCGGTGGTGGTGCCGCTGTAGAAGGTGACATTGCCCTCGGTCTTCGTGAACAGTTGGTGCACATGGCCGTTGAGGCAGGTCACCGAGGAGAAGCGCTTGAGGTAACTGAGCGCTTGGGTGGCATCGTCTGTGCCCCAGCCCCATTGGGGGTACATGGCGAACAGGGGGATGTGACTGAAGACGATGATCGGTGTGTCACTGGACAATCCGGCCACATCCTTCTGGACCCAGTCGAGCTGATCCTGTCCGAGATGTCCGAGGTCCTTCAGATTGAGCGTATTGACCAGTCCCATCACGTGGACGCCCGCGATGTCGAAGCTGTACCAGCCGTCGCCCCGGGTGCCGTTACCGAAGACCGACCGGTATCGCGAGCCGCCGTCATCGCTCGAATCGTGTTCTCCCGGAACGGTGAACACGTGCGGGGTCTTGAAGCCCTGCATCATCTGCTTCACCTGATCGAACTGCTCCTGCGTGGCCAGATGCGTGAGATCGCCGGTGTGGATGATGAAATCGGGTTGATAGTCCAGCGCATTCACCTGGGCGATGGCCTCGGTGAAGGTGTCGGTCACGCTGGTGTTCGCGGTGCCGGTGAAACCGATGTGACTGTCGCTCACCTGCGCGAAGCGCAGCGTCGGGCGTTCGGCGGCCGAAGCGGTGCCCGCAATGTGCGACACCACCTCGCCGCCGACCACGGCCAGGCCGACCGCCGCGCCGAACCAGGCGCTGTGTCGCATGAGCTGGCGGCGGGTCATCTGCTGGGGATCGTGCTCGTCGCTCATGGCGTCACCACCACGGTCGCGTGCATGAAGGGATGGATCGAGCAGACATAGGCGAACGTGCCCGCCTTGGTGAAGGTGAAGGTGTAGGTCGCGTTGTTGCCGAGCGTCGGGGAGCGGAAGCTGCCGTCGTTGGCGACCACCGTGTGCGGCTCCTCGTCGTGATTGGTCCAGGTCACCGTGGTGCCGACCTTCACGCTGAGAGAGCTCGGACCGAAGGCGAAATTGTCGATGGTGACGGCATTCGGGCCGGCCGGCGCCGCCGCGGGGGCGGACGAACCCGGCATGGACATGCCGGGCATACCGGTCGGCCCGCTGCCGTCCGGCACCATGCCGGGCGTAGCGGTGCCGGAAGCGTAGGTGATTCCGGGGGCGGAGTCGGGGGCTTTGCCGCCACCACCGGAACTGCACGCGCTCGCCGTCAGCAGGGCTGCGGCGGCGAGGCTGACCGCGACGGCCGTGCGGCGCGGGTTGCGGGTTGGTCTCATGCCTCTAGATAGAGGCGCGGGTTACACGGTCGGCGCGAAAACCTCTATGGTGCCGTTGTTTTCGCGCACCTGGATGGTCGGCAGGGGAGCGGGCGCGATCGGCAGCTGATGGGTCACCACCTCGCCCTCGATGGAGAAGGAGGTGGAGTGGCAGGGGCAGCGCAGGCGTTCGGCGGGTGCGTCTAGCCAGAGTTTGCAGCCCTGATGGGTGCACACGCCGGAGACGGCCAGGGGAATTCCCTTGTCGCGCCGGACGAATCCGTTGATCGTGCCGACGTCGAAGGCGACCGTCGCGCCCTCGGGGAGATCCGAGGAGCGGGCGATCGGCCGCCAGGCTCCGGTGTTGGGGGACAGCGGAGCCTGCTGGGCGGCGGGCGGGGAGCCGGGTTCGCCGTGGCCGATGAGGGTGCGGTCGACCACCGCGCCGACGGTTGCCGCGGCCGCGGCGGCGGAGGTGCCGATCAGCAGGTTGCGGCGGCGATAGCTCGGTGCGGGACGGGTTTCCGTCGGGTCTTCGTCCATCTCCGCGGCCAGGCGGCGTTGGAGGCTGCTCAGGAATTCCTCGCTGGGCGCGTCGCTGCCCAGCCGGGCCGCGCGCAGTTCGATGGCCGTGCGCATCTCCTCGGCCTCGGCGTCATCGGGTTCGAAGCCCGTGGACCGCTTCCCGGCCAGTAGTTCATCGACGAAACGCCGCACTTCCCGCCCGCTCACCGCACACCTCGCTCGTTCAGCCGGGACGCCATCTGCAGCGCCCGATGCTGCAACACCTTCGCATTCGCCACCGTCACGCCCAGGCTCTGCGCGGCCTCCTTGACCGAAAGGCCTTGCAGGAAACGCAATTCCAGGATGCTGCGGTATCGGTCCGGGAGTTCGGCCAGCACTGCCTTGGCTCGGCCCTCCGCGCCGGAATCGGGGAGTTCCGCGGGCGGATCGTCGGGGATATCGCCCTCGATCGTGGTGATCTCGCGGCCCATGCGCGCCTTCCAGTGCGCGGCCAGCACGGTGCGCGCGGTGGCGCGCAGGTAGGCCCGGACCTCGGGTCCGCTGGCGGTGATGCGCAGCGGTTTCAGCGCGGCCATGAACACCTCGGCGGTGAGATCCTCGGCATCGGGCTTGTTGCCGACCTTGCCGAACATCAACGCGTACACCCAGGTGGCGTTGTCGCGGTAGACCGCTTCCCAGCTCGCGTAGCTGTCACCGGCCACCAGCCGCAACTCCCGACCCGAGCCAGTACCCGCGCCAGGCCGCGTCCGGCGCTCGGATTCCGCTCCTTGCACCATGAACCGCCGCTTTCGCCATCCACCGACGCGTGTTCACGTCTGTCAGTAGATAGCGAAAGGAGTTACAGCGTGCCGGTTTCGGATTATTTGGCCGGCCGCAGCAGGTTCCCGCGGACCACGCCGTGCACGGTCTTGGCGGCGACCACGGCCCAGGCGGCGACCAGCAGGGCGTAGAGACCCACGGCGATGACGGAGAACAGGTCGGCGCCGGTGTGCTGGAACAGGGCGGTGCTGCCGGTGACACAGCAGCCGAGGGGGAAGGTGAAACCCCACCAGGTCAGGTTGAAGGGCATCGACTTGCGGGCGTGGACGGTGACCGAGATGGCCAGCGCCAGCCACAGCATGGCGAATCCCCAAGTGGGAACGCCGTAGAGGACGGCGAACACATCCAGCCCGGCGGCGGTGCGGTCATCCACGACGCCCGAGGCGACATTGGCCAGGCTGCCCGCGGCGGTCACCGACTGGCCGAGGGGACCGAGCACCAGCCACACGGTGGCGACCATGCCGGCGGGAGGCAGGCCGTGGTGCAGCAGGCGCGACCAGATCAGGGTGATGGTGACCAGCGAGGCGATCAGGCTCAGGCCGAACATGGCCAGGCAGGCCACGAACATGGTCAGCCGGGCCTGCCCCTCGGGGGCGTAGGGAACCAGCAGCGCGCCGAGTGCGGCCGACACCATCGGGGGCACGACGGGCATCAGCCAGCCGCCGAAGGCGGAATCGGGATCGAAGTTGTGCCGGGTGATCATCCGATAGGGGATGCTGGCGGCGGTCATCAGGCCGAAAACGGTTCCGGCCGACCACAACACCCAGTCGATGGTGACCGCGGCGGTGAGTCCGATGACGTCCTTGCCGAGCATCAGGGTGCCCGCGCCGATGGTCAGCAGCGCCATGGGCAGTGCGCCGTAGAACTGCATCATGATGGGGTGCAGGCCGTGGCCGCGAGCCTCGTCGGGGTAGCGTCGCCAGTGCAGAATCCAAGCGCCCGCCAGCACCACGAGGATCAGTGCGGCCAGTGCCCACACCACGGTGGCGGCGGCCCGCAGCCCGGGGAACTGCAACGGCAGGGTCGATGCGGCATTGGCGATGATGCCGGTGCCCATGACGACGGCGAACCAGTTGGGAGCCAGATGGCGCAGCGGCTGCCACTGACCCTCCGTACGCGCCACCGTCCCGGTACGTCCCTTGGCGGGAGCGGTTACCTCGGCAGTTCTACGGAAGGTCAATGTGGTCATGCATCAACCTTCGCGCGGCCTACCTTTCCCCGGTAGAACCCACAATCCGATGCATGCATAGATCGGTTCTATGACCGGTTATTGCGGTGGCGGCGCGTATTTGCGCAGGACCTCCAAGAATGCGCGCATCCATTGCGGATGGTCGGGCCAGGCGCGGCCGGTGACCAAGTTGCCGTCTATGTGGTCGGGACTGTCGATCCACTGGGCGCCCGCGGCGCGGATATCCGGCTGCAGGGCCGGATAACTGCTCGAGGTGCGGTCGTGGAGGACACCGGCGGCGGCGAGGATGAGCGGGCCGTGGCAGAGCGCGGCTATGGGTTTGTCGGTCTCGGCGAAGTGGCGGACCAGGCGTTGGCAGTCGGGGTTGTTGCGGAGGAATTCGGGGGCTCGGCCGCCGGGGAGGACCAGGGCCGCGTATTTGGTGGGGTCGACTTCGGTGAAAGCCAGGTCCGCGGGCCAGGTTCGGCCCGGCTTCTCGGTGTAGGTGTCGAAGCCGTCGGCGAAGTCGTGGACGACGAATTGCAGTTTCTTCCGAGTCGGCGCCGCGATATCGACCTCGTAACCCTCCTCCAGCAGACGCTGGTAGGGGTACATGACCTCGAGGTCCTCGGCGGCATCACCGGTGATCAAGAGCACTTTTGGCATGGTGCACCTCCCGATGAGAGCGTATCGGGACGGGCTGTACGCCAAGGGCGATTCGGGTCAGCCCACGATGGAGGCGCGGCGGTTGGTGGGCAGCGCGCGCAGGTGGCGGACCACCGCCAGGTCGGGCGGTTGGGCGTGCCGGGTGTCGTAGCGTTCGAAGACCGCCGCCAATTCCGTGGACCAGCGGGCGAATTCGGCGCGGATCGGGCCCTCGGTCTCCAGCTGGCAGACCACGCCCAGCGCGGTCAGGAAGCAGCGGGCGAAGGGGGTGAAGTAGGCGGGCATGTCCAGTTGGCGGTGCACATTGGACAGGCGTGGGGCCAACACCGAGCGGACGTGGCCGCGCAGCCAGGCGGTGGTGAGACGGAAGGTGGGTACGGTGAGCGGTTCGCCCACGGCATCGAGACCCTCGGCCAGGGCGGCCACGTCATAGCTGCGGCCGGGACGGACGAAGCCGTGGCGGCGGATGGCGGCGTCGAGTTCGGGGATACCGCCATTGACGGCCGCGTCCATGACCTCGCCGACGAGCTGTTCGAAGCCGGGGGGCGGCCAGGGCGTGCAGGCCCCGAAATCCACCACGCCCAGCCGCCCGTCGGGCAGGATCCGGAAGTTCCCCGGGTGCGGATCGCAGTACAGCAGGCCGGTGCGCGACCAGGTGGAGAGCAGGAATCGGATGATGAGCATGCCGACTCGGCTGCGCTCCTCGGGCGCGCCGGATTCGATGATGCGGGAAACCGGTGTGCCGGTGAGCCATTCGGTGACGATCACGTCACCGCGCTGGGTGATCACCTGCGGCACCACGAAATCCGGATCATCGGCGTAGGCCTGCGCGAAGGCACGCTGGTGTTCGGCCTCGGCGGCGTAGTCGAGTTCCTCGGCGACGCAGGTGCAGACGGCCTCGGTCACCGCGGGCACGTCCGCGCCGGGCGCGAACACGGTGGCCAGCACCGAGATTCGGCGCAGCTGCTCCAGATCGGCGAGCACGGCCTCGTGTGCGCCGGGATACATGACCTTGACCGCGACCTGCCGGCCATCCCGCCACACCGCGCGATGCACCTGACCGATGGAGGCGGCCGCCGCGCGCCGGTCGTCGAATTCGGTGAAATACCAGCGCCAGTTCTCGCCCATGCCCGCGGCCATGGCCTCGTGCACGGTGCCGGGCAGCATGGTCGGGACCGAATCCTGCAGCTGGGCCAGGGCGGTCCGGTAGGGCGAGGCGAGTTCGGTGGGCAGGGCGAGCTCGTAGACGGAGAGCAACTGTCCGAGTTTGGTGGCGCAGCCTTTCAATTCGCCGAGCACCTCGAAAATGTGCTGGGCGGTGCGCATCTGGATATCCCGGTTGACCTCGTCGGCCGAACGGCCCAGCGCCCGCTTGCCCACCCCGGCGGCCTGGCGTCCGGCGAATGCGACCGGGAGACTGGCGATTCGGGCATTGCGGACGGCGGCACGCACCGGTGGCCTGCCCCCGTCGCCCCCGGATCCTGCACCGATTCGCCGAATCGACAATTGGCTCACCTCGTCGTGTGCGCGGCACTACCCGCCAGAGCAACGCGTATGCACGTGCAGTTTGGCACACGAAAGTCTAAACTGTCTGGGACGTATCCGAAAGTTGTCGAAAGGTGACAGGATGGGTGCCCAGACGGTCGTAGCCGATGTGGCGGACGAGCTCGCTCGCCGTGTCGCGATCGGGGAGTACGTGCCCGGCGACCTGATGCCTTCGGTCCGTCAGGTCGCCGAGGAATTCGCGATGAATCGGGCGACGGCGCAACTGGTTCTGGGTCGGCTCGAGTCCTACGGCTTCGTGGACGCGCACCGCGGTCGCGGATTCACCGTGCGCGATGTGCGCCGCGCCGGCGGGGTGGAGGTGTACCGGCGGCTGTTCCGGCTGTCCATGCACGCGCCCGAGGTGGCCGCGGAGATGTTCGGCAATATCGTGGCGGCCGAGCGGGCCATCGTGCTCGAGGCCCTGCTCGATTACACCGCCGCCGAGCGCGGCATCGACCCGGCGGTGCTGACGGCCGCGGTCGACGAGCTCGAAACCCAGGCCCGCAGTGCCGAACCCGATCACGCCCGCATGCTCGAGCTGGAGGTCGGGCTGGTGCGCGCGGTGCTCACCGATCTCGGCCACACCATGCAGCGCGCGGTGCTGAACTCGGTGGGGGAGATGCTCTTCGAGGTGCCCGAGGCGGTGGAGGCGTACTTCTCGGTCTCGGCCGATCTGCACGTGCTGGTGTGGCGGGCGCTGCTGGCGGTGTGGGAGTCCGAGGGCGGTCCGTCCGAGGCGCAGCTGGCGCTGTTCGAGGATCTGTTCGCCATGTACCACGAGAAGGTGCTGGCCCGATTCGACGAATTACTGGGCCTGGACGGCGATTCCGGGGAGCGGCCGCACAGCGCTACCGCATGAGTGCGGCGGGCATGTCTGAGACAATCTAGGTTCGAGACGGCCGGGCGGTGCTGGCGCGGACTCGAAGCTCCACCGGCAGGACGACATTCGGCTCCGCCGCGGATTTTCCCGCGAGCGAGTCGATCAGCAGGGTGGCCGCGTGCTCGCCGATGCTGCGGCGGTCCACCGCGATGGTCGTCAGGGCCGGAGCCAGGGTCGCGGAGGTGGGCAGGTCGTCGTGGCCGATGACCGAGATGTCTTGCGGGATGGCGAGATCGAGGTCGGCGGCCGCGAGGTAGACGGTGTGGGCGATGTAGTCGCTGTTGGTGATGAAGGCGGTCGGGCGCGCGGCGGGGTCGCGCTCGAGGGCCGCGCGGACAGCGGTGCGGGCGGCGTCGGCGGAGAGTTCGGTGGTGACGGTGTCGGGGGTGAAGCCGAGTTCGGTGCCGAGCCGCCGGAAGTGCTGCAGGCGTTCGGGATCCGGTGACTTGTCGGTGGGCGCCACGACCATGGCGATGCGCCGGTGGCCGAGTGCGGTCAGATGCCGCACGGCCAGCTCGACCGAGGTCTCCTGATCGGAGCGGACGCTCATGGCCGACCGGTCGGGCGCGGCCGTGTCGAGCAGCACGATCGGGCGGTTGGTCGCCGAGAACCGTTCCCGGACTTGATGGTTCGTTCCGATCGGCGCGATGGCCAGCCCGTCGATGGCCCGGTGCTGGAAGGCGTCGAGCAGCTGTGTCTCCCGGGTCGGGTCGTAGCGGGAGGAGCCGACCATGACCTCGTATCCGGCGCGGGCGCAGGTCTCGTCGAAGCCGTCGATCACATCCAGGAAGTGCGGATTGCGCAGGTTGCGGATGAGCAGGCCCAGTACGCGGGTCCGGCTGGTGCGCAGGGCGACCGCGGAGGCGTTGGGGCGGTAGCCGAGTTCGGCGGCGCGCTCGAGAATCCGCTGCCGCAGCTCCTCGCCGACGCCGGGCCGCCCCGACAGCGCCAGGCTGACCGCGGAGATCGAGACGCCGAGCGAGGCAGCGACATCGCGTTGAGTGATCGGTTCCCGCGCAGCTGGCACGAACGACACCCTAGCGAACACGAACTGAACGCCGATGATGCTGGTCTGAACATTCGGTGGACTCTGGCGCGATACCCTTCGGCGGACCTGCTACCTCTGCTAAAACGATTGAGTAATCAAGCTCCGACCCGGAAGGAGCATCGTGCCCCGCGATGCCTTCTCAGTTCTCGACTCCGCCGAATTGGCCGCCTTCCACCGCAAGGTGACGGTGCTGTCGGCCGCCGGAATGTTCCTCGACGGCTACGACATCACCGTGATCGCCGTGGCCCTGCCGACCGTCACCAAGCAGTGGCACATGTCCAGCTTCATGACCGGTGCGGTGTCCGCCGCGGCCGTGATCGGAATGTTCGTGGGCGCGTTGGTCTTCGGGCGGCTCACCGACCGCCTGGGCCGCAAGAAGATGTACCTCGTCAACCTGATCGGATTCGTGGTGCTGGCGCTGCTGGCCGCCGTCACCCAGAATGCCGTGCAGCTCTTGGTCGCCCGATTCCTGCTCGGGCTCGCGCTCGGCGCGGACTACACCATCTCGACCTCGCTGCTGGCCGAGTACGCACCGGCCCGCCGCCGCGGCACCCTCATGACACGGCTGGGCGCGACCTGGTTCGTCGGCGCGGCGACCACGTACGTGTTCGCGCTGCTGCTGTTGCCGCTGGGCACTTCGATGTGGCGGGTGATGCTGGTGCTGGGCGCGGTCTTCGCGCTGATCGTGCTGTGGATGCGGCGCAGCATTCCGGAGTCGCCGCGCTGGCTGGCGGCGCAGGGGCGCGAGGAGGAGGCCCGCGCGGTGCTGACCGAGCTGGGTGATACGAGCGGGGTGGTGGCGGAAGTGCCCGCGCCCGAGGCGGGTTCGCCGTGGCGGGCGCTGCTGACCCTGCCGCTGGTGCGATTCACCTTCTTCTGCTGCGGGTTCTGGTTCATGTACACGATGTCCTACTACGGCATCACGCTCTACACGCCGACGATTCTCGCGCAGGTCACCACGAGTACGGCGGGGAAGTACGCCGGATCGCTGATCATCGCGCTGGTCGGCGTGGTCGGCGCGGTGACGGGTGTGCTGCTGGTCGACAAGGTGGGCCGACGGCCGCTGCTGATCACCGGATTCACCGGCATGTTCGTGGCTTTGACGATTCTCGCGCTCTGGCAGAGCCCCGGACTGACCGGACTGGTCGTGCTGCTCGGTGCGGCGGTGCTGTTCGCCAACTCCGGGCCCGGCATCGTGAACCTGGTCTATCCCAGCGAGGTCTTCCCGACGGCGGTGCGGGCCACGGCGAACGGGCTGGCCACGGCGGCTTCGCGGATCGGCGCCATCGTCGGCACCCTGTGGCTGCCCACCCTCATCTCGAAATGGGGTCTGCACCATGTGCTCTGGATCTTCTTGGGCGCCAGCGTGATCGGGCTGAGCATTGCCGTGGCCCTCGCTCCCGAGACCAAGGGGCGCACACTGGAAGAACTCTCGGCGGCCCATACCGGCCGCGGCCGGCCCGCGACGCTGGAGGATCGGATCGCGTGACCGACGAACCGCACCTGCTCCGCACCGATCTCGCGCCCGGCCGCTCGGCCGGGCCCGGCCCTCGGCTGGCGCGATTCGTGCAGATGACCGATTTCCAGATCGCGGATCCGTATTCGCCGGGCAGACTCACGTTCCTGCACCGATTTGCCGGTCGGCCCGGCTGGGGGTTCATGTTCCCGGCCTACCGGCCGCAGGAGCCGTTGCTCCTGCACGCCATCGAGGCGAGCGTGCGTGCGGTGCGCGAGATCGCGGGCGGCGGAACGGATTTCGTGCTCACGACCGGCGACAGCATCGACAGCGCGCAGGCCAATGAGCTGACCGCGTTGCTGGCGCTGCTCGACGGCGGGGCCGAGGTGGATCCGAACTTCGGTGTCGGCGACCCGGAATCGCAACCGTCGCGGGCGATTTCAGGGGAGTTCTACAATCCGGAGCCCGAGTCCCGCGATGTGTACAAGCGCGACCACGGATTCCCGGATGTGCCGGGGCTGCTGGCCGCGGCGGGCGAGCCGTTCGTCACCGAGGGGCTGGGCGTGCCGTGGCTGGGCTGCTTCGGCAATCACGATTGCCTGGTCCAGGGGCGGGCACCGCTCACGCCGGAGTTCCAGGCGCTGGTGACGGGGGACCGGCAGCCGGTCGCACTCGGGTTCGAACCGTCGGGTGACCCGATGGATCTCTATGTCACCGATCCGACCGTCCTGTCGCACGGTGAGTCCCGGCCGATTCCGCCGCGCGCGGATCGCCGCGTGATCAGCCCGGCCGAGTACGTCCGGGCCCACCTGGACAGCCCCACCCAGCCGCCCGGCCACGGCTTCACCGAGCAGAATCTCGCGGACGGCACCACCTACTACTGCTACGACGCGGTCCCCGGTCTGCGCGTGATCGTGCTGGACTCCACGCATCCGGCCGGTCACGTCACGGGCAGTATCGGTGCGCGGCAACGGGATTGGCTGATCGAACGGCTGGCCGAGGTGCACTCGTCGTATTCGGGCGAGGACGGGGCGCCGGTGCGGACCGGCAATACCGATCGGGTCGTGGTGCTCGCCTCGCATCACGGACTCGGCATGATGAACAACACCACCGCGGGCGCCGACGACGAACAGCGCTGTCACGCCGCCGACCTCGAGGCGCTCGTGCACCGCTTCGGCAATGTGGTGCTCTGGATCGCCGGTCACGAGCATCGCAATTCCGTTGTCCCGCACGCCCGCGCGGACGGCGGCTTCTGGCATCTGCTCACCTCGGGCCTGTGCGAGTGGCCGTGTCAGACCCGATCCCTGGAAATCTCGCTGCCGCAGCCGGATTCGACCGGTGATCTGCTGGCCATCCGGTCGACCATGATCGATCACGCCGCCTCGGCCCGCCCGGGCGCCGCACTGGACCTGTGGGATCTCGCGGCCTGGCACCGGGAACTGTCCCGCATCGAGCCGACCCGGGTGGGCGGCCCGTACTCGGCCGGTACGCCCGCCGACCGCAATGTGGACCTGCTCGTCCCGATCAGCCCCGCGCTCGCCGCGGCGCTGCGCGCCGTGCTCGACTGCTGACCGCTCTGCTCGACTCCTGATTCAGCCGGCGGCCACCATGGCGGCCGTGACCAGCGCGGTGATGACAGCGATCGCCATGAAGGCCAGGATCACCCGGGCGCTCCGGGTCGGTGGTTCGGCTGGTGGCTGATCGCTCATCGCGGTTATCTCCTCAGTGGAATCGGTGGTGCTGGAGGGTCATCGTATTCCGGCGGCTCCCAATACGTTTGGAGACCGTGACGTTGGGGCATTATCTCGGCCGCTTCCCGGGCCACGCCGAGGAAACCGGGGTGGTCGATGACGAACCGGACGACCCGCTCTACCTCGGGTCCGCTGACCACCCGCATGAGGGTGTGGCTGGTGCGGGGGAAGGCACGGGTCAGGCGGTAGGCCAGCCACGATTCCAGGCGCAGCGGCAGGATCGTGCGATTGCGTTCGACCGCTTCCACGATCCTGCGTCCCGCCTTGTCCGGGTGCATACCCAGCAGTGTCATGCCCTTCACCACGATCTGCCGGGTGATGGCGACCTGCTCGGTGCTCAGGGTGGCCAGGGTGGCGGTGGCGGCCAGATTGGTGGCTATCAGGCCGGGGCAGACGACGGTCACGCCGATGCGTTCGGAAGCCAGTTCGGCGCGCAGGGTTTCGCTGAAATGCTTGACGCCCGCCGCGGTGAAGGCGTACGGCGTGCCCAGGCGCATCGGGGTGAAGGCGGCGATGGAGGAGATGTTGACCAGGTGCCCGCCGCGGCCGCGGGCGGCCATCTGCGCGCCGAACAGCCTGCAGCCGTGCACGATGGCGGTGAGGTTCACATCGGCGATGCGATGCAGGTCGGCGGGCCGGATATCGAAGAACGGGCCGCCGACGACGATTCCGGCATTGTTGACCACCACATCGGGGACGCCGTGCTGGGAGGCCACATAGTCGGCGAAGGTCTCCAGCGCCAGGGGATCGCCGACATCAAGGGCATAGGGGTAGGCCGAGCCGCCCGCCGAACGGATCAGGGACACCGTGTCTTTCGCGGTCGCGAAGTTGATGTCGGCGACCACGACCTCGGCGCCGCGGGCCGCGAGCGCCTTGGCGGTGCCCCGGCCGATGCCGCTGCCCGCCCCGGTCACCACCGCGATATCGGGGCGGAAGGGTTTTCGTATCAGGCGCTGCATTCTGCTCCTCCGGTGGAGAAGGAAGAGTATATACTGTCTGGGACAGTAGACGCCACTTGGATGTTCATTTCACGAACGCAGCGCCGCAGCAGCGGAAACAGAGGAACCTCATGACAGGCTTCGTAAACGAGGTTGTCGTCGTTACCGGTGCCGGCGGCGGCATCGGCCGCGCGGTGGCCCGGCGCTTCGCGCGCGAGCGGGCCGTGGTCGTCGTCGCGGATCTGGACAAGGACCGGGCGGTCCAAACCGTGGAGAGCATCGAGGAATTCGGCGGCGAGGCCGCGCCGTTCGCGGTGGATGTGGCCGACGCGGTGGCGATGGAGAGCTTCGCCGAGGATGTGCGCGCCGAGTTCGGGACACCGAACGTGCTGGTCAACACTGCCCGATACGCCACGGCCGGACCGTTTCTCGAGCATTCGCTCGAGGATTGGGAGCGGCTGATGGACGTGAACGTGTGGGGATTGGTCCACGGCTGCACGCATTTCGGGCGGCAGATGATCGACTCCGGGCGCGGCGGGCGCATCATCAATGTCACCTCGGTGGCGGCGTTCACGCCGGTTCCGCTGAGCACGGCGTATTGCGCCAGCAAGGCGGCGGCGCAGATGCTCACCGAGGGCTTGCGATTGGAGTTCGCGGGGACGGGGGTACGAGTGACCGCGGTATGCCCGGGGCCTGATTCCGACGAGCAGGCCGCACGCGCGATCATTCGGGCGGCGGCGCGAGTGCTCGAGCCGGACAGGCTGACCGGCCTGCGCACTCGCGTCCTGACCCGTATCGACGACTATCTGACCGCCAAGCTGGACGGCCGTCAGTAGCGCCCGAACAGCACCGCCGCGTTGTGGCCGCCGAAGCCGAAGGAGTTGTTCAGCGCGAATTCGACATCGGTGTGGCGGGGTTTGGTGTGCACCACGTCGAGATCGACCTCGGGGTCCTGGTTTTCGAGATTCAGGGTCGGGGGGATCACCTGATCGCGCAGGGTGAGCACGGAGATGATCGCCTCGAGCGCGCCGACCGCGCCCACCGAATGGCCCAGCGCGGATTTCGGCGCGTACACCGACGGGTGGGTGCCGACGGCGGCGGCAATGCCCTTGGCCTCGGCCAGATCTCCGATGCTGGTGCCGGTGGCGTGGGCATTGACGTGATCGACCTCCGCGGCGCTCACACCGGCGGACTCGAGCGCGCGGCGCATGGCGCGGGCGCAGCCCAGACCCTCCGGATCGGGGGCGACCATGTGGTAGCCGTCGGCGGTCAGGCCCGCACCGAGTAGTCGCGCCAGCGGCTTGGCCCCGCGCGCCAGGGCGTGGTCCTCGGCCTCGACCAGCAGCAGCGCCGCGGCCTCGCCGAAGACGAAACCGTCGCGATCCCGGTCGAAGGGGCGCGAGGCGCGTTCGGGCTCGTCGAGACGGGTGCTCAAGGCGCGCGCCATCGAGAAACCGGCGATCGCAACGGGATTGATGTATCCCTCGACGCCGCCCGCCACGATCATGTCGGCCTCGCCGAGCACGATGGAGCGCCACGCGTGCACCAGCGCCTCATTGCCCGACGCGCACGCCGACACCGGCGTGACCAGGCTGGCGCGCGCCCCGATCTCCAGGCCGACCACGCCGGAGACGCCATTGGGCATGGACATGGGCACCGCGAACGGCGACACCTTGCGGTAGCCGTGATCGCGCATGGCGTCATTGGCGTCGACGATGGTGTCCGCGCCGCCGAGGCCGGTGCCGATGCACACGCCCAGGCGGTCCTTGTCGACCTCGGGGCTACCGGCGGTGGCCCACAGGCGCTTTCCCATCACATACGACATCTGCTGCACGTAACACATGCGGCGCTTCTTGATTCGATCCAGCTCGTCGGTCGGGTCCGCCGCGAGTTTGCCGCCGATGGTGACGGGCAGGTTCAGCTCGGTGATTTCCGGATCGGTGAGGGTGGCGATGCCGCTGGCCCCGGACAGCAGTCCCTGCCAGGTGCCCTCCGTATCGGGTGCGATCGAGGTGGTCATCTCGACCGCGGTAACCACGACATTGCGGAATCCGCCGTTGCGAGTGGAGAAGTCTGCCAGGCTATTCACTTTTCGTATCCTTTTCGACCAATTGGCATGTCCTGCAGAGAATTCACGAGCGCCTGCGAGGCTAGCCCGGAAATCCTGTCGAAGCAGGACGACACTCAGATGCGTGCTGCCAATCCGCGGATTCCCAGCGAGAGGAAAGGTTTCACGAACGGGGCGGCCCAGCGCAGCGGGAGGAAGGTCAGCAGCCGCGGCCGGAAGGCGATTGTCCAGGTCAGCATGGTGCCGCCCGCGGTTTCGGCGAGCCGGTAGTCCTGTGCGAAAGCGTCTATGGCGAAGGGAATCGAGATTCGTGTTCCTGTAACCGACAGTCGCGTGTGTTGTGCCATGGTGACCACCTTTTCCTCACAGGCGAACAGCAATCCGTCGAAGCTGCGGGATGCGCCCTCGCGGCGATAGTCGCCGCGATAGTGGATGCCGTTGACCAAGGGAATCCAGGAGAAGGTGCCATTGAGTTGCAGCGCATCCCAGACCTTGTGCGGCGGGAAGGGGAATTCGCGGCGGACGGTGACGGTGAAGGCGGCGTCGGTGAGAAAGGGGTCGATCTGTTCGGCGGTCAGCGGGCGGACCGAGAAGCCGCCGCCGGCCAGTACCCCTGTGGCCCAGCCGCGTAGAAGGAACACAGCGATGCCCGCGCCGAGTGCTCCGAGGACGAGCAGTATGGCGATGATGGCGATGACGGTGGTGTTCATTGAGCGGTTCCCTTCCGAAATTGTCCCAGACAGAATAGGGTCGCGTCATGGTTTGTGCCAGAGAACTGTTCGCCCGCCGCTGGACCACCGCGGACATCCCGGATCAGACCGGCAAGACCGCCGTGGTGACCGGGGCCAATAGCGGTCTGGGCCTGCGCACCGCGGAAGCGCTGGCCGCCAAGGGCGCCCACGTGCTGCTGGCCTGCCGCAACGAAATCAAGGCCGCCGCCGCGCTACAGCAGGTCAGCGATGCGGCCAGCGGTCCGAAACCCGAAGTGCTGCCGCTGGATCTGGCCGATCTGACCTCCGTCCGCCGCGCCGCCGACCACCTCGACGTGCGCGAGACGCCTATCGACATCCTGGTCAACAACGCGGGCGTGATGGCGTTACCCCGGCACGAACGCACCGCCGACGGCTTCGACGCGCAATTCGGCACCAACCATCTGGGGCACTACGCCTTGACCGGCCTGCTGCTACCGGGCTTGCTCCGCGCCCCGAACCCCCGCGTGGTCACGGTCTCCTCGATCGCGGCGTGGGGCGGCCTGATCAACTGGTTCGACCCGAATTGGCGTGTCGTCTATATCCGTTGGCTCGCCTACAGCCAATCCAAACTCGCCAACCTGCTTTTCACCGCCGAACTCCAACGCCGGGCTGAATCGGCGGGCACCCAACTCACCGCCGTAGCCGCCCACCCCGGCTTGTCAGCCACCAACCTCTACGACTCCGACCCGGAATCTGGCCTGGGCGGCCGCCTCGCGGCGATGCAGCAGCGGTTGCTATTCTCCTTTGCCCAGTCCGATTCTCTGGGCGCGCTGCCGCAGCTATACGGCGCGACAATGCCGAATCTCGCTGGAAATTCGTATATCGGCCCGGCTTTCGAAGCCTTCGGTTACCCCCGGCGGACTCTTCGAAATCCCATCGCCTACAGCCGATTCGAGGCCCGCCGCCTCTGGCAGCTCAGTGAGAAGCTCACCGGAATCACCTACGAGTGGCACTAGGCCCGGCGGCGCAACAGGATTCCTCGGATGTAGGCGGCTTGGCCGGAGTGCTGGATGTCGTCGTCGATGACGCTGATCAGGCGGACGCCGAGGGTTACCGGGGGATCCCAGCGGGTGTCGACGATGCGGGGGAGGTCGGCATCGGTGAGGGCGGAGACGTAGGCGAGGGATTGAGCCTGCACGGCGTCGAAGTAACCGAGTAGCAGGTCGGCGGGGACGGAGGCGAGGGCGGCGACATCCGCGGCGGTTTGGGCGTAGCCGGTGGCGGAGTCGTCGAAGGGGAGGTCGAAGCGTTTGGACCAGCCCGCGGCGGTCCAGACCTGGGGGAGGTCGGCGACGTCGGCGATGTGATCGTCCTGGACTCGGGTCAGATGCCAGATCAGCCAGGCGATGGAGTTGGCGCCGGGTTCGAGTTGCGTGCCCAGTTCCTCCTGGGTCAGGTCGGCTACCGCGCCGTGCACGTTTTCCTTGATTCGTCCGAAGGCGTCCACCAGCAAGTCAGCGCTCGTCATGCCCCCATCCAAGCACCCGGGTCCGACAGATATTCCGCAATGGCCCGGCGGACAACCGCGGGTTGTGGCTCGCCGAGCGAGTAGTTGTTTGATCCTGCCTCGGCGCTTCTGTTTCGATCTCGCGGTCGAGATCGGTGGAGGATGAGGTGGCGGGTATGGCGGGCGGGCGGTCGCTGGGGCGCGGATTCGCGTGGTTGTGGGCGGCGTACGCGGTGAGCATCGCGGGATCGTGGCTCGCGTTCGATGCTTTTCCCTTGATCGCGGTGCTTGTCCTGCACGTGGGTCCGGGTGAGGTATCGCTGCTGGCGGCGGCCGGGTTGGCGGTGGGTGCGCTGGTCGCGGTGCCGCTGGGGCCGTGGGTCGAATTCCGCAGGAAGCGGCCGGTATTGATCGCCACCGATGTGGTCCGCTTCGCGGTGGTGCTCAGCGTGCCGCTGGCCTATGTGCTCGGGGTGTTGAGTTTCGCGCAGCTGCTGGTGGTGTCGGTGATCGTGGCGGCGGCCGATATCGCGTTCCGGTCGGCCTCCGGGGCGTATCTGAAAACACTGGTGGCCAAGGAGGATCTGCTGGTCGCGAACGGCCGGTTCGAATCGACCATGTGGACGGCGTCGGTACTGGGGCCGCCGCTCGGGGGCGCGGCGATCGGGATCTTCGGGCCGGTGGTGACGGTGGCGGCGAATGCGGTCAGTTTTCTGTTGTCGGCCTTGGGGATTCGCGCGATCGGCGGGGGAGAGGCACGGCCCGAAGGTGATTCGTCGCAGGGTTTCCGCAAGGGGGATTTGATCGAGGGTTGGCGCTACATCCTCGCCCACCGCATGCTGCGGCCCCTGTTCCTCAATACCGTGCTGGTGAATTCGCTGATCATGGCGACCGCGCCGCTGCTGGCCGTCATCATGCTGCGCGAACTCGGGTTCGCCCCTTGGCAATACGGTCTCGCGTTCGGGCTGCCGTGCCTGGGCGGATTGCTCGGATCCCGGATCGCCAGACCGCTCGCGGACCGGTTCGGTCAGGGCCGGATCCTCGTCGTCAGCGGAATCCTGCGGTCCTGCTGGTCTTTCGCACTGGCGTTCATCGGCACCGGCCCGGCCGGTCTGCTGCTGGTGATCGTCGTGGAATTCGGTCTCATCACCTGCTGCGGTGTCTTCAACCCGATCTACGCCACCTTCCGCCTGACCCGGACTCCGGCCGACCGCACCGCCCGGGTCCTGTCCGCCTGGTCGATCACCGGCAATGCCACCACGGCCGCGATGACCGCGCTGTGGGGGCTGCTCGCCGCGATCACCAGTCCGCGCTCGGCCATCGCGCTGGCGGGCGTCTTGATTCTCGCGGCGGCCTTTCTCCTGCGGCCCGTCTTCTCAGAGGCTGAACGCGACCGCCCGCAGGATCAGCACCACGATGAACACCACCGTGAACGCCAGATCGATCTGGATCCCGCCGAGGCGGATCGGGTGTAGGAACTTGCGGACCGGGGCGATGACCGGCTCGGTCAGCTTGTAGACGATTTCGCGCGGCTTGCGGATGCCCTGCGGATTGTCGCTGAGTGTGACGATCCAATCCAGGATCAGGCGTGCGATGAGCAGCAGCATGAACAGGGTCAGGACCAGCCCGAGCAGGCTCCCGATGAACGACATGGCGCACTCCTTCGTGATGGTCGCCTTATGTGATCAACGCTCCGGGAGCGCCGAAAGTGCCCTCATCCTCGGCCATGATCGCGGCGTTCGCGGCGCGGGCTCGCCGAAGCCGTGCGAGAATCTGGGCTGCTGTTCGCCAGCTCACCCGAGATCGCACAAGGAGTCGCCGTGAGCAAGAAGTATTGGATCGGTCTGCCGGTAGCCGTGTTCGCACTGGCGCCGGTCTCGGCCGTCGTCGACGCCGCGCCCGCGCAGGCCGGGGTCCCGACCTACACCTGCAATGCCGAGACCTGGGCGGGGGAGAAGCTCCCGACGCTGCCCGCCGTCGAGGCCAAGTGGAGCAAGCGTCAGGCGATGGGCGTCGCGCAGACCACCTGGGGCGGTGTCGCGAAGTACGCGACCATCGATTGCAAGCTGAACAAGTAGTGCGGCCGCCGCGCGGTCAGATGGCGCGGCGGTGGTTCAGATAGGCGAAGGACGCGAGGCCCAGGGGGATCTGGCACCAGAAGGTGAGGAGCCGGAACCCCAGGGCCGCACCGACCGCCACCCCGACGGTCAGCCCCGCGACCGCGGTCAGCCCCGCGGCAATGGTGATCTCCTTGGTGGCCACCCCGTTCGGTGAGGGCAGCAGCGGCGCCAGCGCCACGGTCACCAATTCGACGACGAAGGTATCGGGCAGGCTCAGGTTCGCGCCGACCGCGTGCAGTACCGCCCACAGCGCCACCACCATGAGCAGCGGCTGCAGCAGCGCGCAGATCCAGAGGGCGGCCGCGCGGCGGGGCAGGATCGCGGTGGCCGCCACCGATTTCCAGGCCATCCCGGCATCCGAGCGGGCGTGACGCATGCGCGAGGGCAGCTGACGCCAGCCGCCGTGCGTGCGCACCCGGCGATGCAGGGCCAGTGCGAGCGCGGCGACCACAGCCAGCCCGATGATCATGATTGCCGCTGTGCGCCAGAGATTCTCGCCGATGTAGTGGTCCCACAGTGCGCCGGTCCGCGCGCCCAGATCGTGCCAGGGCGGCGGCTCGCCATTGCGGCTCATCAGGCCCGGCGCGGCCAGCGCGGCGATCACCACCAGCGGCACCCGCACCATCAACGCGGCGAATCCCATCAGCGCCATCGACGCCATCGCGCCGGTATGGCTGAGCCCCGTCTTGCGCAGGAACCGCAGCCGCAGCAGCAGCGACGCGGCGGGCACCAGTCCGATGGCCGGCACCGCGAGCTGCAGGGCGAACAACTGCCGGGCGTCGGTGCGCGCCGGAATCGAACCGTGCAGCATGAAAACCGAGGTGGGCCACAGGGCCAGCGTCGCGAGCCCGGCGACGAGCAGCCAGCGCGGATCCGCCCCCAGCAATGCGTGGACTCCGGTGAGCACCGCATCCCGCTGCCAAACCGCCGCGGCCGCTACCAGAATGGTGAAGCCGACGGTGGGTAGTGCCTTTCTCGCAGCTGCGGGAACGGCCGCCATCTGCCCCTCCTCAGGTATCGCAGACGTTGTTTCCCCGGTGAATCGCGCACGCGCTGACCCACATTAACGTGCCCGCCACCCAGCTCGCTGGCGAATGACCGGCGTCATTGCAGAACGGTCGTCTTTCAAGAGCGCCAAGGCGATTCGGCGAATATCCGAGTAGGCTCGCGAAACGAGACTAGTCGTCATGAGCAGGGATACGACGTGGCTGAGATCATTTCCGCACGAGCTCGAACCATTCCCGCACGCGCACTGCTGGCCGAACTCGAACCGGTGGCGGAGTCGAATCTGAACCGCCATCTATCGATGGCCAAGGACTGGCATCCCCACGACTACGTGCCCTGGGACGAGGGCCGCAATTTCGCGGCCATGGGCGGAATCGATTGGGAACCCGAACAATCCCGGCTCGGCGAGGTGGCCCGCGCGGCCATGGTCACCAACCTGCTCACCGAGGACAATCTGCCCTCCTACCACCGGCTCATCTCCGACTCCTTCTCCCGCGACGGCGTCTGGCGGACCTGGGTGGACCGCTGGACCGCCGAGGAGAACCGGCACGGCATCGTGCTGCGCGATTACCTGGTGGTCACCCGCGGCGTCGACCCGGTCGCGCTGGAACAGGCGCGCATGACGGTCATGGGGCAGGGGGTCGACGATCCCACCGGCACCGGCGATCACGCGGTGCTGCACGGCGTCGCATACGTGACCTTCCAGGAACTGGCCACCCGGGTCTCGCACCGCAATACCGGGAAGGCCTGCCAGGATCCGATCGCCGACCGCATGCTCGCCCGCATCGCGGCCGACGAGAACCTGCACATGGTCTTCTACCGCAATATCTGCGGCGCGGCCCTCGACTTGGTTCCCGACGACGCGCTCGACGCCATCGCGGCGGTCATCGAGAACTTCCGCATGCCCGGCGCGGGCATGCCCGACTTCCGGCGCAACAGCGTGCTCATCGCCAAGCACGGCATCTACGATCTGCGCCAGCACCTCGACGAGGTCATCATGCCGGTGCTGCGGAGATGGAACATCTTCGAGCGCAACGACTTCACCGGGCGCGGTGAGCGCACGCGCGACCGGCTGGCCACCTTCCTCGACAAGCTCGGCAAGGACGTCGTCCGGTTCGAGGAGCATCGCGATCGGGCACTGGCCCGGGAGGCCGCCCGCCGCGAGAAGAAGTGAACAGGCGACCCAGGATGTGAACAGGCACTGCGCTGTCCACATTCTGAACTTCTCATCCCACCTGGTCGTACCGCCCCCGCTAGGGTGTGGTCACAACGAAGGGGGAAGCATGGCGGACATGCTGCGCGCCGACATCGTGGCGCTTCGAATCATGGCGGCGGGCATCCGGAACGAGGCCGATGCGATCGCGGTCATCGACCCGGTGGACCAGATCGCGAAAGTCGCCCGGTCCATGCCCAATTCGGCCATCGGAGCGGCCGCTGAGACCGTGGGCGAACCGCTGACGGCCACGCTGGGTGAGATGGCGGACCAGCTGCACGTCCTCGCCGAGGCGACCGATCAGGCCCACGCCACTTACGAGGACACCGAACAGACGCTGAAGGCCCAGCTCGACAGTTTCCTACACGCCCCCTCCTGAGTTTCGGGATTGCTCGGAGCGGTACCGGCCGATGGGGGAGGGCGTGTGGGGCGGGCAAGGGTGTCGCAGGTGCTGGCCTGGCGGCCGGAAGCGGCGACGGCGGCCGGGGCGGCCGCGCTCGAGGCGGATTCGGAGTTCTCCGGGGCGATGACCCGCGTCGGCCGATTGGTCGAGGCGGCCGTCGCCGGCTGGCAGGGCGCCGCGGGAACGGCCGCGACACTGCGCATGCTGGAATCCCAGCTGGCCGCCAACCACCTCGGCGCGGCGCTGCTCGATATCGCCGAAGCACTCGCGGAGGCGGGTGCACTGGACCGGGTGTGCGAGCTGGTCCGGCAGATCTGGGACGAGGGATATGCCAACGGGTACCGGATCGCCGAGGACGGGACCGTCACCGCGCCACGCTTCGACACCGGAAACGCGCCGCTGGACTTGGTCTTTCAGGCGGCTGTCGACGCCAAGGCCCGGGAGCTGCAGGCGCGGCTGGTGCCATTGCTCGACGCCGCGGGGGACACCGATGAGCGCGCCGGGTCCCGGCTCGCGGCGGCCGTCGCGGCGCTCACCCTCGCGCCGCTCGGGCCGAGCCCGCGGGTCGCCGGAATCCTCGAGGGCACGGCGATCCTGCCCGATGCTCCGAAGGAGCTGAACGCACTGTGGAACTCGCTGCCCGCCGCCGATCAGGACGCGCTGTTCGCCTATGACCCGCTGATCGGCACTCGGGACGGATTGCCCGTGCTCGCCCGGGACCACTACAACCGGCTTGCCCTGACCCGGCTGCGCGACGAGGCATCGGCCGAGATCCGGCGGCTGGCCGAACAGCATCCCGATTGGACACGGCGCGAGAACCTGCCGACCACCGACGCGGGCTGGATCGCGCTGCGGCAGTGGGAAACCGCGCAGACCGAGGCCGAAACACGGCTGGCCGGGTACGCGGCGCTGGCCGAGCAACTCGGTGGGCACGGCGATCAGCGGTTGCTGTTGTCGGTGGATGCCCGGGGACACGGTGTGATCGCGCTGAACAATCCGGACACCGCCGCCAATGTCGCGACCTTCGTGCCGGGCGCCGGCTCGCCGCTCACGGCGATCGGGGTGGGGGTTGACCGGTCGCGAGCGCTGCTGGGTGCGGCCCAGCACGCGGATCCGTCGGCCCGGACCTCGGTCATCACCTGGTACGGGTACGACGCACCGCCGGATCTGGCCGCGGCGATGGGAGACGGACGGGCACGGGCGGGCGCGGCCGCCTTGGACGGGTTCGAGGACGGATTGCGCGCCACCCACGCCGGGATCGCCTCGCACAACACCGTCCTCGGACACAGCTACGGCAGCACCGTGATCGGTGCCGCCGCGTCCGGAGCTAACTCTCTGGACGCCGATGCCGTGGTGTTCGTCGGCAGCCCCGGCGTGGAGGTCGATGACGTTTCAGAATTGCGGCTGGCGGGTATTCCTGCGGGCCGCAACGGTGCGCATGTGTTTGCCACCGCCGACCCCGCCGATCCGGTGCCGAGGTTCGGGCAGTTTCTGCACGGGGTCGATCCGGTGGATCGCGAATTTCGCGCAACAGTTTTCAGATCTTCCGGGGCCACTATCGACCTTCCGGTGTTGCGCGCCTTACCCCTTGATGTCCTCGCGCACGGAAACTATTGGGACCCTGGCAATCCAGGGCTCACGACGCAGGGGGAAATCATCACGGGCCATCGGCCGGGCTGACTCGCGGCGGGCCCTTCGTTGCGCCGTGATAGCCGTAACCCCTGGTTGCGGGTTCGTAGCGGGCGTTACCGAACCGGTAGTCTGGGCGGCCGACCAAACTGGTTTGAAACGGTTGGGTTCATGCTAGGGTTCCGTGAAGCTTGGACGGGAAGTCGGAGATAAATGCGCACTGAGAACATCAATAGGAAGTTCAAACTGCATGACGAGCGCAGGATTGCCGCCCAACTTCCGGAGCAACTTCTCGGTTTGGATGTCGTCGGTTTTGGGAAGATAGAAGAGTTTCCGGGTGAGTTGCTGAACTCCTTCGGAGAATTCGCCAACGGGTCGGTCGCGCCGCGCACGCGCATCTATCGCAATGCCCAGCCGAATCTGATCGACGCGTGGTTGCTGGAACTGTTGCGGGGCGCCCGCATCGGTGACCGCTTCTACCTCCGCACCGGCCTCGAGTACTTCCCCTGGGCCGACTGCCGCGTGCTGGACCACCGCTGGCTCGAGTCCCTGCGCCGCGTGATGGGCACCAACCAGGGATACATTGCGCACGACAAGAATTCGGCCGTCATGACCATCGGCACCCAGTACGAGGTGCTGGGCTTCGCCGCGGGCTCGGGATTGCCGAGCGCGGCCGAGGCCACGCCGGTGGAGGAGACCCCCACCCGCCGCATCGTCCACGCCCCGGCCGAGTCGACGACCGCGGTGCTGAGCGATGACCTGCGAGCCCGCCGCCTGGCCACCCTGGCCTCGGACGTCGCCGCGCTGGCGGCGGATCCAGGCCAGGAGCCCGCGGCAGCGCCGGCCGAGCCGGTCGAGCCCGCGGCTTCCGGCCCGGAGGCCACGCCCGAGGCGACTGCCGAGCCAGCCGAGCCGATCGCACCGGCCGTCGAGCACATCGACGAGGCCCCGACTCAGTTGCTCACCCGCATCGTGGTGCCCGCCGACGCCGACTGATCCGCCGAACTCGCCGAGTCGACTTGGCGCAGGGCTGAACCGGTGAGGTTCGGCCTACGTTGTACTGATACGCCGGGCTTTTCGCCGAGTTCGAAAGAGCCGATATATGTCGACAATCAATGGGCTGCCCGCCCATGTCCTGCTGGTGCATCTGGTCGTCGTGCTGGTGCCGCTGACGGCGGGGCTGGTGATCCTGTGCGCGCTCTGGCCCGCGGCCCGCGCCCGGCTGATCTGGCCGACGGCCGCGCTGGCGGTGGTGGTGACCGCGCTGACGCCGGTGACCGTGGAGGCGGGGGAGTGGTTCCAGCAGAAGCTGGGAATGCCGCCGGTGCTCGACGAGCACGCGCGGCTCGGGCGGCAGATGCTGTACTTCGTTGTGCCGTTGGCGATCTCGGCCGCGCTGCTGGTGCTCGCGCATGTGCGGCAGGGGCGCGGTAAGCCGGCCGGGCGGGCGGTGGTGGCCGTGCTCGCGGTGGTGGCGATCGCGGCGGGCGGTGCGGCCGCGTGGCAGACCTATCGGGTCGGGGATTCGGGGGCGCACGCCGTGTGGAATGGCGTGGTCGGCCAGTAACCGAAAAATCCGATAACCGAAAAACTATGACGGGGCGACTGTCGTGACCCGGCGGCCGGTCTGCGGGGCGGTCACCGGGTCACGACAGTGCGGCACGGTCAGATCTTGCGGATGACCGTGACGACCTTGCCGAGGATCTGGGCGTCATTGCCCGGAATCGGCTCGAACAGGGGGTTGTGCGGCATCAGCCACACCTGGGAACCGGTGCGCTTGAACGTTTTCACGGTGGCCTCGCCGTCGATCATGGCGGCCACGATGTCCCCGTTGTCGGCCACGTTCTGCTGACGCACGACCACCCAGTCGCCGTCGCAGATGGCCGCGTCGATCATCGACTGACCGACGACCTTGAGCAGGAACAGCGAACCCTCGCCGACCAGTTCGCGCGGCAGCGGGAAGACATCCTCCACCGCCTGCTCGGCCAGGATCGGGCCACCGGCGGCGATCCGGCCCAGGACCGGGACGTAGGTCGGGATCGGGTGCTCGTCCGAGGATTCGGCATCACCGTTGATCGCGCGTAGCTGCGGCGCGCCGGCCGCGGCGCGCATGGCCGTCTCGTCCAGGCCCCGGACGTCCACGGCGCGTGGGCGATTCGGGTCGCGGCGTAGATAGCCCTTGCGCTCGAGCGCCCGGAGCTGGTGCGCCACCGAGGAAGTCGAGGTGAGGCCGACGGCATCACCGATCTCGCGGATGCTGGGCGGATAGCCGCGGTCGTGCACCGAGGTGCGGATGACCTCCAGCACCTTGCGCTGGCGCACGGTCAGATCCGCGCCGGAGCCGGATTGCTCGGCGGACGAGCCGTCTCCTTGGAGACCAAGAGGTCCGTTATCACCTTCCGCGCCGCCGTGTTCGCTCACCGCCGCCGTCCTCCGTTCACTGCTGTCGCTCACCGGAATTCGTTCCCGGGCGCGGTCCGTCTCCTGTGCGGAGGGGCCCTCGCGTGCGTCCGGGGAACTCGTGACTCGACTGTAGACCGTGTGACGCGAGTGATCAAACATCTGTTCGACGCATGTCGTGGAAATCGTCGACATTGTCGGTGGGCCGTGGTAGAAATTCGAACATCAGTTCTTCGAACACATGATCGAGTCAGTTGTCCAGCATTATCCGGTCCGCCCTACTTTGGAGGTTGCTTCGATGCGCACCGTGGTCAGCGAAATCGACACTCTTGGAAGCGATCTGGGATTCGACAGCATCCCGTGGGAGCTGCGTTCCGATCGGTCACCGGCCCGCATGGCCGACGTCGTGGCGATGCCCGGCGCGGACCGTCGCCCCTGCCGTCCGCAGGTGCGGCCCGCCGCCCGGGTCCGTGTTCGACGCGATCATGTCGTCGTGCGACACGCGGCCGGACGCGCCCGGGGCATCCATCCGCTCGTGCGCGTGCAGCGCGCGCAGACCGGTTTCGCCGCCCTCGCCATCACCGCGCTCGTGAGCGCGCTCGCCGTGGCCGGGCTCATCGGCCTGGCCCAATTGCGTTCCGGCGACTTCGATTCGCAGACCACCCCGCCCGCCGTGCAGATGGCGCCCGCCCCCGCGCGATAGCGGCAGCGGTGCTCGACCGATTGCCGTGACGTAGCCGCCCTCCGGAATCGTGATCGACGGCCACAAGCTGGCCGAAAATGCAGATTGAAAACTGAAACGTGTTGCTACCGTCCCCCTGACTGTGACCGAGGCTACAAACGCAACAGGGGGCGTAATGCCGAGAGTACGAGGGCTGACCCGGTTGGCCGGGGTCCTCACCTGCCTGATGATCGGGCTCGTGACGGTACCGGCCGCACACGCCGAATCCACCTATGCCGCATACCTGGATCTACCGTCGGTCAATGGCGACGGCGGGGCCGGCGGCGGCTTGAACCCGGCGCTGCCCTTGGACCCGGACGCGCTGCGCGGAGCTTTGGATCAGGCGCGGGCCGCGGGCGTCGCGCCGCAGCACTACGCGACACTGCTGCACCAGTACTGGCTGGCGGTCGCGACCCGCAATGCCGATATCGACCTGGCCACCTGGGATCCCGCGCTCGGCGTGGCGGCCAATACCCGCACCTTCACCCAGGTCTACGTGAACTACTTGCGGCTCAACAACGCTCACACCGACTACTGGTGGACGGGTCTGGCCGGGCTGGCCGGTGGATCGTTCGCCTCGGGCTTCTTCGATATGGGCGATGTCGCGTCGATCCTCGGCGTGCCGGGGCTGCATCAGGTCGGCGATACGGTCGCGGATCTGCTGCGCGGCACCCCGCAGCAGCTGCTGGACATCCTGCCCGCCGATATCCGGACCCTGGGCGCCGAGGGCGCGCGGCTCACCGCCGAGGATCTGGCCTGGTACCAGACCCGGCTGATGATCATGCAGAAGCACATCTTCATCGACCAGGTCCCCATGCACGAGGCCTATGCGGCCGAGGGCCTGGCCGGGGTCGAGGAGATGTACCGGGCCGGTGTGCTCGACGAGAACGCCATCACCGCCTGGAGGGAGATCGCCGGGGGCACGCCGGAGGGTCTCGCCGACGCCGCGCTGCGCATGACCGACCGCGAGCAGAACCAGATCATCGCCGACCAGTGGGATGACACCTCGCACGGCCGCGGGGCCATGGGCCGGGTCATGACCTATGTGAGCACCCTCGGCGGCAAGGCGGCCGTGCCCGGCGTGCGGGCGCCCGGCGTCTTCGCGCCCGTCACCGTGACCGCGGGCACCATGTCGCTGCGCGCGCCGCTGCCCGACTTCAACTGGGCCGACCGCGACACGCGGTGGAACTACATCACCCACGACCTGCTGCCGCGCTATCTGGAACTGTGCGCGAATCCGGCCGTCGCGAGACCGGTTCTGGCGGTGCCGTTCTCGACCATGCTGAGCAACGGGCGGCTGATCCAGCGGCTGCCGGACCTGCTGGCCGATATGACCTCGCAATGGCAGTTGACCACCTGATTCCGGCCGCGTGACCCGGGCGGACACCGCGGACCTCGGCCGTCACGGTATCCTCGAGATTGCTCGAGGTTTTAGCCAACGAGGCATCGACGAAGGATCCCGGATGCATTGCCCGTATTGTCGCCATCCCGATTCGAGGGTGGTCGACTCACGTGAAGCCGAGGAAGGCACCGCCATCAGGAGGCGGCGTGCCTGTCCGGAGTGTGGGCGCCGGTTCACCACAGTCGAAACCGCGATTCTGTCGGTGGTGAAGCGCAGCGGCGTCACCGAACCGTTCAGCCGCGAAAAGGTCATTCGCGGTGTGAGCCGCGCCTGCCAGGGCCGCGAGGTCGACTCCGACGCGCTCAACCTGCTCGCCCAGCAGGTGGAGGATGCCGTGCGCGCCAAGGGTTCCCCCGAGGTGCCTAGTCACGAGGTCGGCCTGGCCATCCTCGGCCCGCTGCGCGATCTCGACGAGGTCGCCTACCTGCGCTTCGCCTCGGTGTACCGATCCTTCAGTTCCGCCGAGGATTTCGAACGCGAGATCGCCGACCTACGCAAGCACCGCGAGGAGACCGCGGTCGGCGCGACCGTCGAATAACCCGGTCGGTCCGACTCTCCCCGTCATTCCGGCGCGCTTTTGGCCGGAATCCACCACGGCTGCTGTGGATCCCGGCCAAAAGCATGCCGGGATGACGGGGGTTGATACATCAGCGCTTCTGCTGAGGCGGGCGGCGGGCGGCGTCGATGGCCTTCTCGATTCGCTTGGCCGAGACCGGATATGGCGTGCCCAGCTGCTGGGCGAAGAGGCTCACCCGGAGTTCCTCGATCATACACCAGATTTCGATGATGTCGCGGCCGCCCCGGCGGGATTCGGGGAGGTTGGCGACCAGGTGGTCGTAGGCCGCGTGCACGCGGTCGAGTTCGGCCATGCCTGCGCGGTCGCGATTGGCGGAGGCGGGCAGGGCCTCGAGGCGCAGGCGGGCGGCGGCCAGGTAGCGGGGGAGTTCCCGGAGCCGGGCACTGCCCCATTCGGCGATGAAGCCGGGGAAGACCAGGTCGTCGAGTTGGTGGGTGACATCGTCGGTGGCGTCGCGGTCGCGGGATTCGGCGAGCGCGGCGCGTAGCCGGTGGGCCTCGGCGAGGACCGGGACCACCGAGCGGACGATATTCGCCACGGCCGTGGTGAATTGGGGCCGGACCTTCTCCACCAGCGCCTGGAACTGCTCGGGGCTGCGGACCGGGCCGCCGTTGGCGGCGATGAGTTCGTCGGCGGCGCAGGCGCGGCAGTCCTCGACCAGCGCGTCCAGGCTGCCGTACGGATTTTGGCTCAGCGCAAGGCGATCGGTGGGCGGCAGGCCCGCGGTGACGGCGCGGGTGTTGGTGGTGATCGCGCCCAGCAGCAGGGCGCGGGTGCCGGTGCGCATGGCGGTGGCCTGCTCGGCGGGGGAGCTCAGGACCCGGACCGCCACGCCCTCGGGCTCGGCGACCAGGGCCGGGTAGCCGGTAATGGTCTGACCGCCGACCTGGCGCTTCACCGCGGTCGGGAGGTTGCCCAGCGATTCGGAGGTCCACACCGTGGCCGGGGCCCGTTCGGCGGCATTGTTGGCGCGCGCCACCGATTTCGAGACCTGTTCGGCCAGTTTGGTTTTCAGCTCGGCCAGGCTCTTGCTGCGCGCGACGATCGTGCCCGACGGGTCGGTGGCGGCGAAGGTCATGCGCAGGTGGTCGGGTAGGCCCGCCGGATCCAGGTGCGCGGCGGTGATGGTCACCGAGCCGAGCCGGGACAGCTCGCGGGCCAGGCCGGTGCGCAGCGGCTCGGCGCGCGGGGTGAGGCTGTCGAGCGCGGCCTTGGCGAAGTCCGGGGCGGGAACGACGGTGCGGCGCAACTGTTTCGGCAGGGTCTTGATGAAGGCCGCGGCCAGTTCCTCGCGCATGCCGGGGACCAGCCAGTCGAAGCCGACCGAGCGTACGTGCGCCAGCTGGGCGATCGGAATGTGCACGGTCACACCGTCATCGGCCTGTCCCGGCTCGAATTGATAGGTGAGCGGGAAGGTCAGCTCGCCCTGCCGCCAGCTGTCGGGGTAGGCGGTCGGATCCAGTACCGCCGCATCCTCGTTCACCACGGTGGAGGCGGTGAAGTCCAGCAGGGTGGGGTCCTGGCGCTGCGCCTTGCGCCACCAGCTGTCGAAGTGCCGCACCGAGACGATGTCGCCCGGAATTCGCTGATCGTAGAAGTCGAAGAGCACCTGATCGTCGACCAGGATGTCCCGGCGCCGCGCCCGATGCTCGAGATCGGCGACGTCCTCCAGCAATTCGCGGTTCCGCTCGAAGAACTGATGCTTGGTCTGCCACTCGCCCTGCACCAGCGCATGCCGGATGAACAGCTCGCGGGACAGCTCCGGATCGATCCGCCCGAAGTCCACCCGCCGCTGCGTCACCAGCGGAATCCCGTACAGCGTCACCCGCTCGTAGGCGGCCGCCGCCCCCCGCTTGGCCGACCAATGCGGCTCGGAATACGTGCGTTTCACCAAATCCCCAGCCAACCGCTCGGCCCACTCCGGCTCGATCCGCGCCGCGGTCCGCCCCCACAACCGCGAGGTCTCGACCAGTTCGGCCGCCATCACCCACCGCGGCGGCTTCTTCGCCAGCGACGATCCGGGGAAGATCATGAACTTGGCGTTCCGCGCACCCAGGAATTCCCGAGTCTCGGCCTCCCGCACGCCGATATGCGACAACATGCCCGCCAGCAACGCCTGATGAATCGACGTCATATCCCAGGGCAGCGAATCATTGTCGACCTTGGAGGCGAGGCTCTCCGCCAGCTCGGCCCGTCCACCGCCGGCAGCACCGCCGCGCCTACCTTGGGATCCGTTCCCGCGGCCCTGATTCCGGCCGCGCCGGTTGCGTGAGGTGCCCTCGCCGTCGCCGGAAACCGCTGCCGTGCGGTCGAATTGGGCGTCGGAGCCTTCGGTGTTCCAGCCGAGGCCGCGGGTGATGGTGCGGAGCTGGCCGTGCAGGTCCTGCCATTCGCGGATGCGGAGGTAGTGCAGGAATTCGTCGCGGCACATGCGGCGGAACTGGTTGGAGGACAGGGCGTTGCGCTGTTCTCGCAGGTAGTCCCAGAGGCGCAGGTAGGACAGGAAGTCGGAGCCCTCGACGGTGAAGCGGGCGTGTTTGGTGTCGGCGGCCTGCTGGTGCTCGACGGGGCGTTCGCGGACGTCCTGGATGGACAGGGCCGCGACGATGATGAGTACCTCGGCGAGGCAGCCGCCGCGGTTGGCCTCGACGAGCATGCGGGCCATGCGGGGATCGACGGGGATCTGCGCCATTTCGCGGCCGATGGGGGTCAGGATCAGGCTCGCGTCCGGAATGTCCTGGCGCTTGCTGGATTCGGCTTCGGCGCGGCCGAGCGCGCCGAGTTCCTCGAGCAGCGCGATGCCGTCGCGAATGGCCCGGCTGTCGGGCGCCTCGACGAACGGGAAGCTCTCGATGTCACCCAGGCCCAGCGCGGTCATCTGGAGAATGACGGCGGCCAGGTTGGTGCGCAGGATTTCCGGTTCGGTGAACTGCGGCCGGGATTCGAAGTCGTCCTCGGAGTACAGCCGGATGGCGATGCCGTCCGCGACACGGCCGCAGCGGCCGGACCGCTGCCGCGCCGAGGCCTGCGAGATCGATTCGATGGGCAGCCGCTGCACCTTGGTGCGCATGGAGTACCGCGAAATGCGTGCCGTGCCCGGATCGATCACGTACCGGATGCCCGGCACGGTCAGCGAGGTCTCGGCCACGTTGGTGGCCAGCACCACGCGCCGCCCGGTGTGCGCCTCGAACACCTTGTGCTGTTCGGCCGCCGACAGCCGCGCGTAGAGCGGCAGGATCTCGGTGTGCCGCAGTCGCATATCGCGCAGTGAGTCGGCGGTGTCGCGGATCTCGCGTTCACCGGAGAGGAAGACCAGGATGTCGCCGTCGCCCTCGGCCTGTAGCTCGCGGACCGCGTCGCCGATGGCGTCGGTGGGATCGCGATCGACGATCTGGGTGTCCTCGTCGTCGGGATCCTCGGAGGTGACCGGAAGTTCCAGCGACAGCGGCCGATAACGGATCTCCACCGGATAGGACCGCCCCGACACCTCGACAATCGGTGCGGGCGTGCCCTTCTCGTCACTGCTGGGGTCGTCTGTTTGCTTCGCAAAGTGGCGGGCGAACAGTTCCGGATCGATGGTCGCCGAGGTGATGATGATCTTCAGATCCGGCCGCTTCGGCAGCAGCTGCTTCAGATACCCCAGCAGGAAGTCGATATTGAGACTGCGTTCGTGCGCCTCGTCGATGATGATCGTGTCGTAGCGCCGCAGCAGCCGGTCGCGCTGGATCTCGGCCAGCAGGATGCCGTCGGTCATGAGCTTGACCAGCGTGCGATCCGACGCCTGATCGGTGAACCGGACCGTATAGCCGACCACGTCACCGAGTTCGGTGCCCAGCTCCTCGGCTATGCGCTCGGCTACCGTGCGCGCGGCCAGTCGCCGCGGCTGGGTGTGGCCGATGGTGCCGCGAATCCCGCGCCCGAGTTCCAGGCAGATCTTCGGGATCTGGGTCGTCTTGCCGGAGCCGGTCTCACCGGCCACGATCACGACCTGGTTTTCGGCGATGGCCTTGGCGATATCGTCGCGGCGCGCGGACACCGGTAGCTGTTCCGGATACGCGATGGCGGGGACGGCGGCCCGGCGGGCATCCACCCGGCGCTGGGCGGCGTCGATATCGGCTTCGAGTTCGGTGAGATCGCCGCCGCGGGCCTTGTCGAGCCGGCGACGCAATCGGTACTCGTCGCGGATCGAGAGATCGGCCAGGCGGGAACGAAGCTCGCGAGAGGTGGCGGCGGTCCTGGTCATTGCACCGTCAACGATAGCGAAAGGTTGATCCGGGCCGGTCGGCGCGGTGTCGGGTGATCGCGATCCGGGCTTGCGCGCGGGCCGAATCCGTGATTGCCCGAAGGATGCTCGATTCGGCGTATCGTCCGCATTTCCGGGCTCCGGCGTGCGAATATCGGGGAATGAACGACGTTGCGGTGCATCCGCTGTGGGGTCGGTTGGTGCTGCTGGCGGTGGCGGCGCTGGATATCGCGGCGGCGGTCTGGACCGCCACCCATCTGACCGCCGGTGGGACCATCGCAAACTTCTTCAGCTACTTCACGATCCAATCCAACGTGATCATCATCGCGGTCTGGCTCGGTGTCGCGCTGTTCGATCCGCAGGGGCGGCGCTGGCAGCTGATCCGCTGCGCGGCCACCCTGTACATCGTCATCACCGGCGTCGTCTACGCGCTGCTGCTGCAGAACATCGCCGTCGGCATCGCGTATCCGTGGACCAATGACACCCTGCACCGGGTGGCGCCGCTGGTCGCGTTCGTCGACTGGCTGCTGGTGCCCGCCGCGCTAGGGATCAGCGCCCGGCTCATCGGGGCGCTGCTCGCGTACCCGATCGTCTACGGCGTCTACACCTTGATTCGCGGCCCGATCGTCGACTGGTATCCGTACCCGTTCATCGATCCGCGGTCGCAGGGCTACGGGTCGATGGCGATCGGGCTGGTCGTCCTGGTCATCGCCTTCGTGATCCTGGCGGTCGCGATCATCTCGCTGGGAGAGCTGGCGAGCCGTTGGCGCGAACGCCGGTCAGTCGCGAGCTAGCTCCAGCGTCATGAACACGCTGTGCGGATCCGGAACGTAGTCGGCGAACGGCCCGCAGAATTCGAATCCGTAGCGCTCGTACAACCGCACCGCGGGCAGATAGAACTCCGCCGCCCCGGTCTCCAGGCTCAGCCGCGCGTACCCGCGCGCCCGGCCCGCATCGATGATGTGCCGCAACACCTGTGACGCCACCCCGCGCCCCCGGAACGCCGCGGTGGTCCGCATCGACTTGATCTCGCCGTGGGTCGGATCCAGCTCCTTGAGCGCTCCGCACCCGGCCAGCTCCCCGTCCTCCCACGCCGACCAGAAGGTGAGTTCGGGCTTGCGCAGCGCCTCGACGTCCAGTGCGTGCATGCTCTCCTCGGGCGAGTTGGCGAGCATCTCCCTCACGTGGTCCTCGAGCAGCCCGATCACCTCGGGTCCGGTGAGATCGTCGATCACGATGCGCATGGGGCCACGCTATCGACTGACCTCCAGCGCCAACCGGGCGACCTCCCGTGCCGTCCCCGCCGTAGCGGTGCGCGGAGTCTGCCCGCAGCGGTGACACTCGTTGTGGCCGGTCGGGTTTCGAGATCACCTCGAATGACCCGCGCCGACTGTTCGGAACGTCGTGGGGCGGACCGCAGCGGGCACTATTTCCGAGGGTGCCACCGCGGGGCGTCGGATACGTGCACGGCGCCCCGAAAAACCCAAGACGGCCCGGCAGCCGAAAGGCGCCGGGCCGTTGCCAATGGATGAGGAGTTGGCAGGGTTTCAGTCAGCGTTCGTGAGTTTCCTCCAGGACGGTCCGGCCCACCAGGGCGTAGCGGTCGGGGGAGCGGCGCTTGAGGTATTCGGCGAAACCGAAGCCGCCCAGCGCGATCGCGGCCACCAGCCACGGGGTGGCCTTCAGAACGAGGGAACCGGATTCGGTGCCCGCGGCGGTGCCCATATTGGTGACCAGCAGCAGCACCACGCCGATCATGGCGAGCCCGCCCAGCAGCGGTGCTGCGAAGGTCTTGAACCAGTGCCGGGTTTCGGGGTGGTTCTTGCGGAAGTAGTTCCAGACCGCGAAGGAGCAGGTGGCCTGCACGACCAGGATGGCCATGGTGCCCAGGATCGCCAGCAGTGTGTAGGTGCCGGAGTAGGGATCCTTACCGGCGATACCGAACCCGGCCACCAGCGCGATCGCGACCGCGGTCTGCACCAGGCCCGCGATGTGCGGCGAGCCGTGCTTGGGGTGGGTGCGCCCGACCGTGCGCTTGAGGACCGGGAACACACCCTCACGGCCGAGGGCGTAGAGGTAGCGGGCCGCGCAGTTGTGGAAGGCCATGCCGCAGGCCAGCGAACCGGTCATCATGAGCCACTGCATGGCGCTGACCGCCCAGTGCCCGACATAGGTCTGGGTCGGATGGAAGAACACGTCCATCGGGTTGGCCGAGGCGGCCAGGTCGGCGGATTCGGCAATGCCGTTGCCGGACATGGCCATCCAGGACACGAACACGTAGAAGATGCCCACGCCGATGACGGCGATCATGGTGGCCTTGGGGATGATCCGCTTGGGATCGCGCGACTCCTCGCCGTACATGGCCGTCGACTCGAACCCGACCCACGACCAGAACGCGAAGAACAGACCCAGCCCCGCCGACGGACCGGCGAAGGCGTTCACCGGATTCAGCGGCGCGAACGAGAACCCGTGCGGCCCACCGCCGTGCAGCGCCACCGCGACACCCATGATGGCCAGCACCAGGCACTCGGTACCGAGCAGCACGACCAGGAACTTCTCGGCCACGGCCACCCCGAACCAGGTGCCCATGGCATTGATCGCCAGCATGATGGCCGCGAACACCCACCACGGCACATCCCAGCCCAGCTGCGCGGACACCGTGCTCGCGCCGAAGCTGGAGAAGATTCCGACCAGCGAACCCTCGAACACCATGTAGGCGAAGGTCGCCAGCATTCCGGACGCCAGGCCCGCCGAACGGCCCAGGCCGAAGGAGATGAATCCGTAGAACGCGCCCGTCGCGGTGATGTGCTTGCTCATGGTGGTGAAGCCCACCGAGAACACCGCCAGCACCACCATGGCGATCAGGAACGCCGCGGGCGTGCCCTTACCGCTGCCCGCCGAGATCATGAACGGCACATTGCCGGTCATGGCGGTGATCGGCGCGGCCGTGGCAATGGCCATGAAGACGACACCGAGCAAACCGACGGCATTGGCCTTCAGCCGATGCACCCCGTCGGGTGGGGCGGTGGCGGTTGGCGCGGCGGTAGCGCGGTCGATCTGCTGCGTCATGGACCCGTCTCTCTACTGCGCCCGCCCCCGAAACACCGGGTGGCGGGTTCATTTCCGATGGGCCGGAACGTTATAGGCGGTCTGTAACAGGGGCGGGCCTGCGACGGTGACCGTCGGCGAGAAAGGCGCGAGAGTTTTGTCTCGCCTCGCGACAAGCCGTCGTTACTCGCGTTTACGTCGGCGCAATACGCGTCGGCGACGCTGTGGCAACCAGAGAGCTGTGTCTACCCGAGAGAGGCGTGCGCGAATGACAGCGGCCGCACCGAGCCCACCCCCGGTGGTCGAACGGTCGCCGCTGCGCGGATTGACCCGGCGCGAACTGCCTTTCGTGCCGGTGTTCGCGCAGTCGGTGGCCGCCATCGCACCCTCGGGCACGGCCGTGGTGACCCCGGCCTTCGTGATCGGCGCGGCCGGGGGCGGCGCGAGCGTGGCCGCGTTCCTGGCGGCGGCGCTGCTGGCCTGGGGTGTGGCGCTGGTGATTCGGCCCATGGCGCAGCGGCTGGCGGTCAGCGGCGGGCTGTACACGTATGTGGCGAAGGGGCTCGGGCCGTCGGTCGCGGTACCGGTCGGCTGGTCGGCGATCGTCGGGTACGCGAGTGTGAGCGTGGCGGGGCTGATCGCGGTGGGGACCTATCTGGATCAGATCGCGGTCACGGCCGGGTTCGCCGGATTCGGCGGGACCGCAACGATTATCGGGCTGCTACTGGTCGCGGCCGTGGTGGCGGCACTGCTCATGGTGCGCGGCATTAGGCTGTCCGCGTCGGCGACACTGCTGGTGGAGTGCGTGTCCGTGGTGACGGTGCTCGCGCTCATGGGTTATCTGCTCACCCGCGACACGCACGGCGCGCCCGCCGGACCGGCCTTCGAATGGCACGGCGGCACCGGCAATCTCGCCATGAGCGCGGTGGTGGCCATCAGCGCCTTCGTCGGATTCGAGAGCGCGACAACGCTGTCCGCCGAGGCGTACCGGCCGTTCCGGTCGGTGCCGCGGACCCTGGTCTGGACGCCGGTGGCGGCGGGCGTGATCTACCTGATCGCGGTGGCGGCGCAGGCGGTGGCGCTGGCCTCCGCGCCGGCGGGGACGGCGTCGAGTTCGACGCCGGTCACCGATCTGCTGCTGCAGGACAATTCGCGATTCCTGGGCGCGGTGCTGGATCTCGGGGTGGCGGCGTCGTTCTTCGCCTGCACCGTCGCCTCCGTCAATGCGCTGGTGCGGGTGCTGTTCACGATGGCCCGCGAGGGCATCGCACCGGCGGTCGTCGGGCGTGCGCATCCGCGCTTTCGGACCCCGGCGCCCGCGATCGTGGTAGCCGTGACGGCCGTGACCGGGTGCGCGCTGTGGTACCTGCTCTCGGGCGCCGAACCGCAGGACGGGATTCGGAGCTTCCTGACGCTGAGCGCGCTGGGCTATCTGGGCTCGTATCTGCTCGCCTGCCTGGCCACCCCGGCATTGTTGCGGCGGATCGGCGAATCCAGTCGTGCCATGACGATTCTCGGCCCGGTGCTCGCCGTATTGCTCGGCGCGCTCATGGTCGCCGCGGCGGTCTCGGCCCGCAATGACAATGTCACCGTGGTGATCGCGTACGCGGCCGTGCTGGCCGCCGCCGTCGTCTTCACGATCGGGCTGCGGGTTCTCGCGCCGGATCGGTTGCGCGGCATCGGAATCTACGATGAGCCGCAGCGCGCCGACCTGCTCCCGACCGTGACCTTCCGGTAGGCGCTGATGAAGGACACCGGCCGGACCAATACCGTCTCCAACTCGATCGCCATCCTGGAGGCGGTCGCCGACTGCGGTGTGGGCGTCACCGCCAAGGAGATCGCCGAACGTCTCGGCATCGCGCCCGCCACCACCTATCGGCTGCTCAATTCCCTTGTCGCGGACGAGTATCTGGTCCGCACTAGCGATCTGCGCGGGTTCGCGCTGGGCGCGCGGCTGCGCGGTTTCGCCGCCGCGGTCAACGTCCCCGTGGTCTCCACCGCCGCCCGCGACCTGCTCGACGATTTCCGCGCCTCCACTCGATTCGCCGTGCACCTCATGAACTTCCGTCCCGCCGCGGTGCAGGTGCTCAGCGAGGACCCCGACCACCCGATCCCGGGCGAGCGCGAACTCTCCCGGCACCTGCACGCCTCCGCCGCGGGCAAACTGCTGCTCGCCTCACGGACCGAATGGCGCGCGCTGGTCGCGAATCCGGTGCGCATCGCGGCCCGCACCAAGGTCGACCACGGCGCCCTCGCCGACGACCTGCACGCGGTCCGGGACGCCGGATACGCCAGGGCCGCGGACGAACTCGTCCCGGGCATCGCCTGCCTGGCCCTGCCGATCTACAACGCCCTCGGCGCGTTGGCGGGCGCGGTGTGCCTCACCGGCCCGAGCAACCGGCTCCCCGCCCTCGAGTCCCACCGTGACCCGGCCCTCGCCTGCGCCACCCGCCTCGGCCCGCTGCTGTACTGACTCGCGCGCCGCGGGCTGTGTCACAGCCGGTCGTAAATCGTGGCGAGCCGATCGAGCACCTCGGTGGCGGAGCGCAGCGCGGTGAGGTCCTGGTCGCCCAATTCGTCCTGTAGGGCGTCGGCCATGGCGGTCATGCGCTCGCGGCAGCGGACGCGTCCGGCGTCGGTCAGCGCGACCAGCACCGAGCGCTTGTCACCGGGGAGGCGCTCCCTGGTCACGTATCCGGCCGCGGCCAGCCCGTTGACCAGCTGAGTGGTTGCGGCGCCGGTCGTTTCGGCCTTGGCCGCGAGCTGGCCGATCGGCAGCGGTCCCTGTTCATCGAGCACGCGCAGGGCCCGGGCATGGGTGAGGGAGAGGGCCTCGGGTGATCGGGTCGCGCGCCCGCGCAGCCGGGAATCGGCCGCACTGAGCCGATACGCGGCCCGGGCCAGCAGATCGAGGGCGGTGGCGCGGTCGGATTCGCGGTCCGGTGTCACGGGCTTCTCCAGTCGACGGATCGTTCCAGGTTGACAACGAGCATAACCTAAGTACTTAATGAATAAGTACTTAGCAATTAAGTACTTAGCTATATCGAAGGGAATCGCCATGACCACTCGATCCGTCGGCCAGAGCTGGGCGCTCGACATCGCCTTGGCGCAAGGCGGTTTCGACGCCTTGCATCCGCAGGCCAAGGGCACCATGGAACAGCTCGGGCACGACCACACCGATTTCGACAAGGTCTTCGCTCTGGTGCAGAGCGGGGCGATGCTGCCCAAGGCGTGGGCGAGCATCGCCGCCCAGGCCGAGGAGCGCGCCGCGCATCACGAGCGAAACGGCTTCGGGCGCACCGCGGCCGACCTCTACACCCGGGCGGCGGTGATGTGGGGGCGGGCCCAGTATTCGTTCTTCGACGCCGCCGACCCGCGCAAGCTCGCCTTCCGCGAGCGCGCCGACCACTGCGTCGAACGACTGGGGAGCTTGCGTGGCGGCCTGGTCCGGCGGGTGGTCCTCGACTTCGAGGGCAAGCAGATCTTCGCGCTGCTGCACCTGCCGGCCGGGCCGGTGCAGGGGGCGCCGGCGGTGATTCTCGGCCCGGGCATGGACATGATCAAGGAGGACTACATCGCCGCGGCCGAGCGGTACTACACCTCGCGGGGCGTGGTCGCGCTGTCCATCGAAGGTCCGGGCCAGGGCGAGAGCCGCGCGAACGGTCTGACCGTCGATCTCACCAACTACGAGCGCGCCGTGCGGCGCTACCTCGACTATCTGATCGAGCTGCCGGAGGTGGATCCGCGCCGCATCGGCATGTTCGGCATCAGCATGAGCGGATATTGGGGATCGCGTGCGGCCGCAACGGATCCCAGGCTGGCGGCGCTGGCGGCCTTCGAGGCGCCGACCGGTGATTTCCGGACCATCTTCGAGCGGGCCCAGCCGACGTTCAAGAACAACTACATGTACATGGCCGGCTACCACGACCAGGCGGCCTTCGACCGTGAGCTGGCCGACCGGATGCCATTGGACGAACTGGTCGCCGACATCACCTGCCCGGTGCTGTACGGCATCGGGGAGTTCGACGAGCTGACACCGCTCGAGCAGGCGCTAGCCAATTACGAACTGGTGCGCGCGCCCAAGGAGATTCGCGTCTACGAGGGCGAATTCCATCCGCTCGGCGGCGTGGCGGCCGAGGTCTTCCGGTTCGGCGCCGAATGGCTGGAGCGGGCCCTGGCCGGAGAGTTCTCGACGCCGGGACGCGATGTGCGCCACCACGTCCACCGCGACGGGCGCACCACCGACGGCACCGCGGATCCGCAATGGTGGTCGGGCGCAGTGCCTTCCGCCATCGCGCGGTCGCGCGCGTAGGCCGCCGCCCACCCGGCCGAAAATCGGTGGCGACGGCCGGGCGGGCGCTTCTAACCTGGGACGACGTTCGATTGGGAAAGGATCAATTGGAAGCGACTGTCACGGTGACTCCGGATCAGTTGCCGGAGCTGCTGCTGCACGTCGCGGTGGTGCGTCCGGTCTTTCTGTGGGGAGCGCCCGGAATCGGGAAGAGCTCGCTGGTGCGCGCGTTCGGCGAGGCGCTCGGGCTGGAATGCGTCACGTTGCTCGGCACCCAGCTCGCGCCCGAGGACCTCATCGGCGTGCCGCAAATCGTGGAGAACCGCAGCCGATTCGCGCCGCCGGAGATGATCGCCCGGGATCAGCCGTACTGCCTGTTCCTCGACGAATTGAACGCCGCGCCCGCCGAGGTCCAGAAGTCCTTCTACTCGCTGATTCTCGATCGGCGCGTGGGCAACTACGAACTGCCCGCCGGATCCGTGGTCATCGGGGCGGGTAACCGCGCCACCGACAACGCACTCGCCCGGCCCATGGCCTCGGCGCTGGTCAACCGCATGGTGCACGTGCACCTGCGCGCCGATGTCGACGACTGGCTGAAGTGGGCCGGTAGCAACGACATTCACCCGTGGGTCATCGAATACGTCATGCAGCGGCCCGATCACCTGTGGTCGCAGCCGCCCAAGACCGAACAGCCGTTCTCCACCCCGCGCGGCTGGCACATGCTCTCCGACGCGCTGCACTCCTACGGCGAGGGCATCGACGACACCACGCTGTGGGTGCTCTGCTCCGGAATCCTCACCGCCGCACACGCTTCCGGCTTCCGAGCCTTCGTCAAGACGGTGCGGCACGCCTTCGATCTCGAGGCCGTCATCAAGGGCGACGCGGGCTGGCCGCGCAATCCCGCCGACCGCGACCTGCTGTACTTCCTGTCCGAGGCCTTCCGCGCACGGCTGATCAAGGAACTGCCCGAATCCCGCGACCACGCCTCACCCGGTATCAAGCGATTCTCGTTGCGTGCCAAGACCATGCTCACCGAGCTGGCGGAAATCTCGGTGGAGTGCGCGCAGTTGGTGATCGCCTCCGATGACAACGGGCTGCCGGTGCTGCCGTCCTGGTTCCTGATCGAGGTCACCCGGGACCTGCCGCGCCTGGCCGCCCGGAGGTAGCTATGGCCGCAGGCTCGAAACGCAAGCGCGGCAAGGTGATCGACCCGTGGAAGGAACACCTCGACAACGGGTGGAAGCAGGTCATCAATCAGGCCGTCTTCCGGCGGATGCACACCTGGCTGGCCGAATCCGACGGCCGCCTGCCCGACGACGTGATGGCCGTCATCTCACCGTCGGGCACGGTGCACTACAACTCGAAGCGGCGGGCCACGGCCGACGAATGGGCCTGGATCTTCGCGCATCTGCTGCTGCACGCTGGATTCGGGCACCTCGATCCCCGCGAGGTACCCGAGCGCGCGCTCGAACCGAACGCCTACGCGCGCACCTGGATCAGCGCGTCGCAGCAACCCCATCCGGTCTATCGCGCCGCGTGCTGCACGCTGATCGATCAGTACCTGCTCACGCTGAAGATCGGGCGGCCGCCGATCGATCTGCCGCCCGCGCCGGGCGGCTCCGACGAGCGGGCGCTGGCCGAACGCTGGTGGCAGACCAGTGTGCCGGAAGCCTATCGGCGCAGTGAGTATCCGGACTTCTTCGTCGGCACTGTCGAGGACGCAAAGAAGTTCGATCACCAGTCGAAACTCGCCATCGGCATCGGTGAGGCCGCGCGCGACGCCCTCGAAGCCGCCGGACGCGATGTCACCCGCGGGCGGGCCGCCACGCTGCGCGTCTGGGATCGGGCGTTGAACTGGTTCGTCTCCTCCTATCCGCTGCTGGGTGCGCTGGCGGCCGGAATGAAGATCGTCGCCGACGCGGACGTGGCGCGCGGCTGGGACATCTCGATCGCGGCGGTGAACGCCGAAGCCGCGGAGATCTATATCAATCCGCTGCGCACGCTGTCCGAGGCGGAATGGAGATTCGTTCTCGCACACGAGATGCTGCACGCGGCACTGCGCCACGGTGAGCGCGCGGGGTGGCGCGACCACTACCTGTTCAATGTCGCCTGCGATTACGTGGTCAACGGCTGGCTGGTGGAGATGGGCGTCGGACAGCTGCCCGAGGGACTGCTCTACGACCCGCAGCTGAAAGGGCTGTCCGCCGAACACATCTACGACCGCATCGCCACCGATCTGCGGCGGCTGCGCAAGATCGCCACGCTGCGCGGACGCGGCAAGGGCGACATCATCGGCGAGCCGCTGCCGCACGGCAACGCGCCGGGCCGCTACCTGGATCTGGACGAGTACTACCGCAATGCCATGAGCCGCGGCCTGGCCTTCCACCTGTCCAGCGGTCGCGGCCTGCTGCCGGCCGGGCTGGAACAGGAGATCCGCGCCCTCGATCAGCCCCCGCTGCCCTGGGATGCCCAGCTCGCCAACTGGTTCGACGAGCACATCCCGGCCGTCGAGAAGCGCCGCAGCTACGCGCGCGCCTCACGCCGCCAATCGTCCACGCCCGATATCCCGCGCCCGGCGTGGCTGCGGCCCGAGGAATCGGTGCGGCTGCCCACCTTCGGGGTCGTGCTGGACACCTCGGGGTCGATGTCGAAGGAACTCATGGGCAAGGGGCTGGGCGCGATCGCCTCCTACGCCTCGGCGCGCGATGTGCCGCGTGCGCGAGTCGTGTACTGCGATGCGGCCGCTCACGATGCGGGGTATGTGCCGGTCGACGAGATCGCCTCCGGGGTCCGGGTCCGCGGTCGCGGCGGCACCGTGCTGCAGCCGGGCATCCGGCTGCTCGAACAGGCCGACGACTTCCCGGCCGATGGACCGATCCTGGTCATCACCGACGGCATGATCGATGTGCTGCGCATCCGGCGCGAGCACGCGTTTCTGATCCCCGCGGGCGCCTCGCTACCCTTCCGTCCCCACGGGCCCGTCTTCCGAATCCGTTGACGCGGTGGCGGATCGAACCCCGGCCGCGCCCGCCTGTGCCTCGAGTGCGCTGAGCCGCGCGTCGAAATTCCGCATGTCCTGCAGGATGCCCTTCATGGCCTCGGCCATCTGCTCCACCGAATAGCGCAGCAGGTTCAGATTCGCTCGTAAGTCGGCGATGGGGTCGATCGGGTCGGCGTTCGGGCGCGAGCGCATGCGGGTACTCCTCTGTTTCATACGTATGCGTAGCAACCGTGCAGGCTGGCGGCCCCGAGTGAATCGGCCGGGTAATCGGTCACCCACTGGCGGATCGGTCGCGAGTGGCGGTGGCGGGGCGGGGGATTCGGCAGCGCAAGGGCGGAAGCGCCGGGCCCGCGCGGTGTCACCATGGAGGTGGGAGCCGGTCGCCGCGGTGAGAGGTGGTGGGGTGTGGCTGTTTTCGTGGAGCAGTACGGGGCGCTGCGCTGGGCCGCGGTGATCGCCTTCTGCCTGGCCGCCGCGCTGGTGGTGGCCCGGCTGGGGCAGCGCCCGCTCCGGGTTGATGAGGGCGTGGAGGTTGATGAGGGCGCGGATCGGGAGTCCGATGCCGCGCACCTGGTGATGTGCCTGGTCATGCTGGGAATGCTGGTGTTTCCAGCGGCCGTCGACCCGCGGGCGGTCCGCGGGGTGCTGACGGCCATGGTGGTCGTGTACACGCTGGTGCTGGGAGAGCGAATGCTGCGGTGGCGCAGCGGGATCGCGAATGCCGACCGAGGGGTGGGGGCGTTCGGGTATCACGTGGTGGCGGCCGCGGCCATGCTCTACGCGATGAGCGGGCACGGGACGCCCGGGCATGCCATGTCGTTTCATAGCCAAGCCATGTCCGGGCACGGGGGGCCCGCGCCCGGGCCGATGATCGCGCTCGCGGCGCTGTTCGCGGTGGACGCCATGGTGATGGCCGTGCCCGCGCTGCGACACCGTTTGCCACGCGTTTTCCCGCATCCGATGGGTCCGGCCGGATCGCTGGCCGTGGTCCCGCACCTGGTCATGGATCTCGGCACCGCCTACATGCTGGTGGCCGCGGTCGTTGCCTGATCCTGCGGGGCCGTCCGATCCCGGGGGCCGTTCGACCTGATCACCGTCCTAGTGGTGAGATGGTGAGGATAGGTAACCGGGTGATGGAGGTGCTCTGGATGGGTTCGCTGTGGCATGGCTTCGCCGATATGGGTGCGGTCGAGCGTGACGGGGCCTTCGTGGTCGCCCGTGGCGAGGGCGCGCACATCTGGGACGAGGGTGGTACGCGGTACCTCGACGCCACCGGCGGCCTCTGGTTCGCCAATATCGGCCACGGTCGCCGCGAGATCGCCGAGGCGGTCGCCGCGCAGCTGACCCAGGTCGCCCACTACTCCAACTTCGGTGACCTGGTCTCCCCGGTCACCCGCGATCTGGCCGAACGGCTCTCCGCGCTCGCGCCGGTGCCGGGCAGCAAGATCTTCTTCACCTCCGGCGGCTCCGACGGCATCGACACCGCCGCCAAGCTGGCCCGCCGCTACTGGCAGGAGATGGGCCGCCCCGAGAAGACCATCCTGGTCGGCCGTCAGAAGGCCTACCACGGCATGCACGTCGGCGGCACCTCGCTGGCCGGCATCCCGGTCAACGGCGAGGGCTACACCGGCGTCTTCATGCCCGACACCCGCACCATCGAATGGGATCAGGCCAAGGCGCTGACCGCCCTCATCGAGGAGATCGGCGCGGACCGCATCGCGGCCTTCTTCGCCGAACCCATCATCGGCGCGGGCGGGGTGTACCTGCCGCCCGAGGGCTACCTCACCGAGGTCCGCAAGATCTGCCGCGACAACGACATCCTCTTCGTCGCCGACGAGGTCGTCACCGGCTTCGGCCGGATCGGCGGATCCTGGTTCGCCTCTTCGCGTTTCGACCTCCAGCCCGACCTCATGACCACCGCCAAGGGCCTCACCTCCGGCTACGTCCCCATGGGCGCGGTCTTCATCGCCCCGCACATCGCCGAGCCCTTCTTCTCCGGCGGCGTCTGGTGGCGGCACGGCTACACCTACGGCGGTCACGCGGGCGCGGCCGCCGCGGCCATGGCCAACCTGGACATCTTCGAGCGCGAGAACCTCCTCGACGCCAGCAAGAACCTGGAATCCCTGCTGCACGAGCACTTCTCGCCGCTGGCCGACCACCCCCGCGTCGCCGAGGTCCGCAGCGGCCTGGGCGCGGTCGCCGCCGTCCAGCTCGCCGATCCGGCCGAGGCCCTGCCCTTCGTGAAAACCCTCCGCGCCCACGGCGTCTCGACCCGCGCGGCCGGCCAGGGCGCCCTCCAGATCTCCCCGTCCTTCGTCATCACCGAGGCCGAGGTCGCGGACATGGCGTCCCGCTTCGCTACCGCCCTGGGCTGATTCGCGTCAGCCTGACGATCAGTGCCCGTGCTCGCCGGATAGTTCTCCGGCGGGCACGTGGCGCAGGCGGGCCACCGCCAGGACGGCCACCAGGATCGCACCGACGGCGGCCACGCCGGCGGTGATGTGGACACCGTGGATGAAGGCCTCGCGGGCCGCCGACAGAACGGCGGCACCCATATTGCCGGGCAAGGTCGAGGCGACCTGGACCGCCTCGCCGAGGGTTTCGCGTGCCGAGTCGGCTCCGGGCAGGTTGCGGGGTAGGGCATCGGAGAGATCGCTGCGGTAGATGGCCAGGCCGATGCTGCCCAGGATCGAGATGCCCAGTGCGCCACCCAGTTCCGAGCCGGTTTCGGAGATGCCCGAGGCGGCCCCGGCCTGCTCCGGCGGTGCCGAGCCGACGATGAGTTCGGTGGTGATGCCGAAGACCGGGGCCAGGCCCAGGGCGATGAGCAGCGAGGCGATCACCGCGAGTGCCGGGCCGCCGTCGACGGACAGGCGGGTGAGCATGAGCAATCCGATTGCGGCCAGGACCATTCCGACCCCGATGAGGTAGGCGGGGCGCAGGACTCGCACGATGCGCGGGGCTGCCTGCGAGCCGATGATGAAGCCGACGCTGGACGGGGCCATGGCGAGACCGGCCTGCATCGGGGTCATGGCCAGGACCAGCTGGAAGTACTGGGCCACGAACAGGAAGTAGCCGAACGCCACGAAGATGGCGATCACATTGATGCCCAGCGAGGTTCGGAACGCGCCCAGCCCGAACAGACGCAGATCCAGCATCGGATCGGGCCGGGTGAGCTGACGGTGCACGAACAGCGCGCCCGCCACCACGCCGACCACGACGGCTACCAGCGGCGCCGTGCCGACCCCGTCCTGCGCGACCTTCTTCATGGCCAGCACCAGCGAGATCATGGTGACCACACTCAGTGCGGCACTGGTCAAATCGAGCCGCCCCGCCTCGGGATCACGGAATTCCGGCAGCACGCGAGGGCCGAGCACCAGCAGCAGCGCCATGACCGGCACCGCCAGCAGGAAGACCGAACCCCACCAGAAGCGTTCCAGCAGAACGCCGCCCAGCAGCGGGCCGACCACACCGCCCGCCGAGAACGCGCTCACCCAGGTGCCCACGGCCAGCGACCGCTGCCGGGGATCACGGAACATGTTGAAGATCAACGAGAGTGTGGAGGGCGCGATGGTCGCGCCGGCGATGCCCAGCAGCGCACGGCACACGATGAGGAACTCCGCGGTGGGGGAGAAGGCCGCGACCACCGACACGACGCCGAACAGCGCCCCGCCCAGCAGCAGCAACCGCCGCCGCCCGATCCGGTCGCCGAGCGTGCCCATGGTGATGAGCAGACCGGCCAGCATGAACCCGTAGACGTCGATGATCCACAGCAGCTGCGTGCTGCTCGGATGCAGCGTCTCACTGATCTGCGGTACGGCCAGATGCAGCACGGTCAGGTCCATGGCGTACACCAGGCAGGCCAGCGCCAGCACCCCGAGGCCGATCCATTCGCGCCGGCCCGCCCGATCGGACCGCGCGGGTGCGATGACGGTCGAGTCCACGGCGAATGTTCCTTCCGATGGGGGATGGGCGGCTGCCGATTCCGGCGGCAGCGCGTCAACCATCTCACCCACAACCGACAGGTTCGCAACCGAATTTCCGTACCCACACGGCGGTATGCTGCGGAAATGTCCGACTTCGAGAGCTATCGAGCCAACCTCGAGGTGGCCGACCTGACGCCGACCGTCGAGTTTCTGCGCGATGTCCTGGGTTTCGTCGTCGAGGTCGATGAGCCCGAGATGGGTCTGGCGCTGGTCCGCCGGGACGGGGTCGGGCTGGGCATCGTGCGCACCCCGAATCCCGCCGTCAACGAGACCACCGCGGGCTATGTCGGCGTAACAGACGTGAATGCGCTCCATGCGTACTGCGTGTTGCACAACGCCGATATCGTTACGCCGCTCACCGAACATCCCTGGGGACTGCGCGATTTCGTGCTCCGCATCCCCGGCGGCCACCGGCTCGCCTTCGGGCAGCGGATCTAGCCGAGGGAGCTAGATCAGGATCGGGTGGTCGGCGACGACCCGCCCGCCGACCCGGGCCCAGCCGTCGGAATCCCATTCGGTGAAGATCTGCGACCCCTCGCCCTGGGTGATGTTCAACCCGCGGGTGAGCAGCGCCGTGAGCCGGATGGCGGCCGCGCCGGTGGCCTCGTCCTCGGGAACTCCCATGGCGGGTGCGAACATTCGCGCGCGGACCGCACCGCGCGGTTCGTCGGTCCAGCCCCAGCAGTAGTGCTTGCCCTCGGGAAAGTCGGCCGGGTCCAGGGTGGCGATCTCGGCGACATCCTCGAACTGGTGGAATTCGAAGTTCGGTGCCCATTCGGCGCGGGCCCGCGCCCAGGTCATGCCGTCCGCGACCGTGACCTCGACCGGACCGGCGGGCACGTCGAGGACCTTGACCGGCTTGCGCTGATCATTGAGCCACCATGCGGTGCCGACGCTGGGGTGCCCGGCGAAGGGCAGTTCCACGGTCGGGGTGTAGATGCGCATCGCCACCCGCCCGTCCACCGGATCGTGCACCACGACGGTTTCGCTGTAGCCGACGCGGGCCGCCAGCGCCTGATGGTCGACATTCTCGAACGAGGCGAAGCGGGCAATGCCGAGCGGGTTGCCGAAGCGCCCGGCCGAATCGGTGAACACGCGCACGACTTCGATCTGGGAGCCATCGCTTTCCGGAACGGTCATGGCACCCGAGCTTACCCACAGTTATCGATTCACGGGTGGCGAGCAGGAATCGAGCATGTCCGCCAGGGCGCTCTTCTCGGTGGGCTGCACGGTCAATCCCCAGCGGGACTTCACACTCACCCACCGCCGCGCGTAATCGCACCGGTACGCCTCGCGCGGTTTCCACTGGTCCGGCGTCTTGGAACCCTTGTCCTGATTGGCCTGCTTCTGCACCGCCAGCAGATTGCCCAGATCATTGGCGAACTTCTCACGCTGCTCCGGATTCCAGCTCGACGCACCCGAGCGCCACGCGTCGCCGAGCGCCACCACGTGATCGATCTCGATCTCCGAGGCCTTGAACCGGTCATACGGCAGCCGCTCGCCGGTGTACGGATCGATCAGGGTGCCGGTCAGCACCAGACACGAATTGCTGTCGCCCAAGCGGGTTTCGGTGAGATCGCGCTTCATCACGTCCTCGCGCGCGGTGCACCCGTCGGACAGGGTGGGCTCGCCGCCGCGCCCCGACCAGCCGGGTCCGAACGCATTGCGGTCGTAGGACTCCCAATTGCGATTCCAGGCGACCGTGAGCCGATCCAGTCCGGTGCGCGCCTGCCCGGCATCGAGCAGTCGCGTGCTCTCCGGATCTCCCGCGGACGTCGTTTCGGCGTGCGTCGTCTCGTGGCGGTTCAGGTACAGCGCCATGCCGGCCGCGGCGACCGCGATGAGAACGACGGAGGTGGCGAAGAATCTGTTCCAGCGACGCCGGGCGGTGGTCCGGGAGCGCGGGGGCATGCGGGGGAGTCTATGGCGGCGATCCGGACTATCCGGTCATCGTTGCCGAGCGGTGACCCGATTGCAGCAATCTATTAGCAAATAGGAAAGGGGCTGGACACCTTCCGGTATCCAGCCCCTTTCCCGAACTGGTGAATCAGACCGCGACCGTGGTTATCAGGCCGACACTGTGCTTATCAGGCCGACACTGTGCTTATCAGGCCGACACTGTGCTTATCAGGCCGACACTGTGCTTATCAGGCCGACACGGTGGCCAGCGCCTCGGTCGACGCCACGGCCTGCCCCACGCCCGCGACGATCGCCGCCGCGCGCAGCGCCTCGAAGATCACCTCGCGCGACACGCCCTCCTCGCGCAGCGTGTGCTCATGCGCCTCCAGGCAGTGCTGGCAGCCGTTGATCGAGGAAACCGCGAACGACCACAGCTCGAAATCCGCCTTGTCCACACCGGGATTGCCGATGATCTGCATGCGCAGGCCCGCGCGCAGATCGTCGTAGCGGCCCTCCAGGAACGCCTTGCCGCGGTAGAACACATTGTTCATACCCATGATCGACGCGGCCCCGAGCGCGGCGTTGTACGCCTCGGCCGACAGCACATCGGCCGCCTCCTCGGCGATCTCACGCAGCGTGGTGGCCGAGCGGGTGGCCGCGGCCGACGCCAGCAGGGTGCCCCACAGCTGCTGCTCATTGAGCACGGTGGTGCGCGCGAGCGAGGACAGGTTGAGCTTCAGATCCTTGGCGTACTCGGGTAGCGAGTTCTTCAGGTTCTCGATGGTCACTGCGAAATTCCTTGGGTGCCTTGGTGCGTGGATGCCGTCTTGACGCCGGTGGGCGTCAGACGGACGCGGTCATGAGCTCGCCGGCCTTGATGGTCGGGTCGCCCTTCTTCCAGTTGCAGGCACACAGCTCGTCGGACTGCAGGGCGTCCAGCACGCGCAGCACCTCGTCGACATTGCGGCCCACCGAACCCGCGGTGACCGACACGAACTGGATCTCGTTGTTCGGGTCGACGATGAAGGTGGCGCGGTCGGCGACGCCGTCGGCATTGAGAACGCCGGTGGCGGCGGCCAGTTCCCGCTTGAGGTCGCTCAGCATGGGGAACGGGAGGGTCTTGAGATCCTCGTGCTGGGCACGCCACTGGAAGTGCACGAACTCGTTGTCGACCGAGGCGCCCAGCACCTGCGCGTCGCGATCGGCGAACTCGTCGTTCAGCTTGCCGAAGGCGGCGATCTCGGTCGGGCACACGAAGGTGAAGTCCTTGGGCCAGAAGAAGACGATGCGCCACTTGCCGGCGTAGTCGTCGCTCGAGATCTGGGTGAAGTAGTCGTCGGGCTGCTGAGCGTTCACCTTCGAGAGATCACCGCCGATGACAGCCGTCAGGTTGTAGGCGGGGAACTGGTCGCCGATGGTCAGCAGGGCCATGCTTGCTCCTCATATGTAGTCGTGCCGATTGTGTCGAGACGTATATACGATTTCGATCTTGGCCGAACTGGGCTGAGAGGTAAACGTGATCGGTCGCACTACACTGATAGGCGTGACTGATCAGTCTTATCAGCCCACCCTGTCACAGCTGCGTGCGTTCGTGGCCGTCGCGGAATACCGGCACTTCGGTACCGCGGCGTCCCGGCTCGGCGTGAGCCAACCCACGTTATCGCAGGCCCTGGCATCATTGGAAAACGGACTGGGGCTCCAGTTGATCGAGCGCAGCACACGCCGGGTGCTGGTCACCGGCGACGGCAAACGGCTACTGCCGCAAGCCATTGCCACCCTCGAAGCCGCTGACCGATTTGTCGCATCCGCGGCGGGGCAGGGGCTCGGCGGCACGCTGCGGCTGGGCATCATCCCGACGGTGGCCCCGTACGTGCTGCCCACGCTGCTGCCCGAACTGCGCAGGCGAATGCCGAATCTGGCGCCGCACATCATCGAGGACCAGACCGCACGGCTGCTCGACGGGCTGCGCTCGGGCGTGCTGGACGTGGCGCTACTCGCGCTGCCGGCCGATGCCGCCGGTCTGGTCGAGATACCGCTCTATACCGAGGAGTTCGTGCTGGTGCTGCCGCGCGGGCACGCGCTGGCCGGGCGCAAGAACCTGAAACCCGCGGACCTGGACGCGCTTCCGCTGTTGCTGCTCGACGAGGGGCACTGCCTGCGCGATCAGACCCTGGACCTGTGCCGGGCGAGCGAGGCGCAGCCGGGTGCGGTCGGTGACACCCGGGCCACGTCGCTGGCGACCGTGGTGCAGTGCGTCGCGGGCGATCTCGGGGTGTCGCTGATTCCGGCCATGGCGGTGGAGGCCGAAACCGCGCGCGGCACATTGGAGATCGCGAGGTTCGCCGCGCCCGCGCCGGGGCGCACGCTCGGGCTGGCCTTCCGCTCCTCGACGGCCCGGGGCGACGATTACGACCTGCTCGCCGAGATCATCCGGGAGTGCGCGGTTGCGCCGTCTCAGAGGGTCTGAAACGCTCGGTTCATGCGGATTCACCACCTGAACTGCGGCACCATGGGATTCGGCGTCATCGACCACTGCCTGCTCATCGAGACCCGCGACGCGCTCGTGCTCGTCGACACCGGGTTCGGGCTCGAGGCCGTGCGACAACCCGGAAAGATGGTCGGTGCCAGCCGTTTCCTGATGGGGGCGAAGCCGAGGGAGGCCGAGACGGCGGTACGCCAGATCCAGGCGCTCGGCTACGACCCGCGGGACGTGCGGCACATCATCCTGACCCACCTCGACCTCGACCACTCCGGTGGACTATCGGATTTCCCCGAGGCCACCGTGCACATCCACGGACCCGAATTCCGGGCCGCCACCGCCACACCCACGCTCTCGGAGAAGCTGCGGTACCGGGCCGCGCAGTGGGCGCACGGGCCCAAGTGGATGGTGAACGAGGTCGAGGGCGCGGAGGAGTGGTTCGGCTTCACCGCCGTGCGCGATCTGCCGGGGCTGCCGCCGGAGATTCTGGTGGTGCCGCTGGCCGGGCACACCCGCGGGCACGCCGGAGTGGCGATCGATCACGGCAACGGGTGGCTGCTGCACGCAGGGGACGCCTTCTTCACCGAGTCGACCATTCATCCCGAGGAACCGTTCACGCCGTTCTGGTGGAAGGTGTACGAGACCGGGGCCATCGCCGGGGATGCCTACCGGGCCAACCAGCGGCGGCTGCGTGAGCTGCGGAAGCTGCACGGGCACCAGGTGACGGTGATCAACTCGCACGACGCCGGGATCTTCTCGCGGACAGCGCGTACAGTCGGCCGATGACCGACCGGTGGGCACGGAAGATCCCGTTCGCGAGCGATCCGCTCTTCGTCTACGGAACCCTCCGGTTCGGTGAGGTGCTGACCGAATTGATTGGGCGGGTACCGGATCTGGAGCCCGCGCGGTTGCCGGGGCGACGGGCGGCCGCGCTGCCGGGGCGGGTGTACCCGGGGCTCGTGACCGCGGCCGCGAACGTCACCGAGGGATTCCTGCTCACCGGGTTGAATGCCGACGAGTGGCGAGTCCTCGATGCCTTCGAGGACGACGAATACGATCTGCTGCCGGTCACGGTGACGGCGGGGGAGCGGGTCGTCTACGCGTGGACCTATGTGTGGGCCGCCGAGGTGGCAGAGCAAGACTGGTCTGCCTCTTCGTTCGCATCCGAGCAGTTGCCGCATTACGTGGTGAAATGCGCTGCGTGGCGGCGCGATCTGGTCCTGGTCAGCGAGACTGTATGACGCGGGACACATTTTTGCGGTAGAAGTTGGTCGCATGAATGGCACTGACCGGATTGTCACGGATAGCACTGATCTGACGGTGGCGGGCGCGCGGTCGCAGGCGCTCGGAGATCTCCTGCGGCGCAGCGCCGCCCGGGTTCCGGACAAGACCGCGCTGGTGTGGCGGGAGCGGCGCGAGAGCTACGCCGAGCTCGACGCGGCGGTGAACCGGGTCGCGCACAGCCTGGCCGATCGCGGTGTGGCGCAAGGTGATCGGGTCGCGATCTACTCGCACAACTGCCGGGAATTCGTGCTCGTCTTCTTCGCGCTGGCGCGGCTGGGCGCGATCTCGGTGCCGATCAACTTCATGCTCACCGCCGACGAGGTGGCGTTCATCCTCGAACATTCCGGCGCCATCGCACTGATCACCGAGGACGCCCTCGCCGGCGAGGCCGAGGCCGCGGTGAAGCAGCTGGGCGACAGCGAGATCCGGCTGTTCGGGTGGATCGGGCTGGGTAGCCTGCCCGCCGCGCCCGGCTGGGAGGACGTGCGCGAATGGGAAAACCATTCCGCCGCTTCCGCGCCCGAGATCCTCGTCGGCGACGACGACCCCATCCAGATCATGTACACCTCCGGCACGGAATCCCGCCCCAAGGGCGCGGTCCTGTCCAGCCGCGCGCTGATCGCCCAGTACACCTCGGTGGTCGTGGACGGCCGCATGAGTGCCGACGACATCGAGGTCCACGCCCTCCCGCTCTACCACTGCGCCCAGCTCCACTGCTTCCTCACCCCCGACCTGTGGCTCGGCGCCACCAGCATCCTGCTGCCCGGCCCCGATCCCGCGACCATCCTGCGCACCATCGAAACCGAACGCGCCACCAAACTCTTCTGCCCGCCCACCGTGTGGGTCTCCCTGCTGCGCCACCCGGAGTTCGATAAGTACGACCTCTCTTCCCTCCGCAAGGGCTACTACGGCGCGAGCATCATGCCCGTCGAGGTCCTGATGGAACTCTCCGAACGACTACCCGGCGTCGGCCTCACCAACTTCTACGGCCAAACCGAACTATCCCCGCTGGCAACGGTTCTCGCCCCCGAAGACCAACTCACCAAGCCCGGCTCCGCGGGCCGCCCCACCCTCAATGTCGAAACCCGCGTGGTCGATGACGACGACATCCCCGTAGGCATCGGCGAGATCGGTGAGATCGTCCACCGCTCCCCGCAAGCCATGCTCGGCTACTGGAACGACCCGGTGAAAACCGCGGAAGCCTTCCGCAACGGCTGGTTCCACAGCGGCGACCTAGGCGTCATGGACGCCGACGGCTACCTCAGTGTCGTGGACCGCAAGAAGGACATGATCAAAACCGGCGGCGAAAACGTAGCCAGCCGCGAGGTCGAGGAAGTTCTCTACGAGCACCCGGACGTCTCCGAAGCCGCGGTGGTGGGCATCCCCCACCCCCACTGGATCGAGGCCGTCACGGCGATCGTGGTGTCCCGCACCGGAACCGAACCGGATGCCGCCGCCATCATCGACCACTGCAAACAGCGTCTAGCGGGCTACAAGGTCCCAAAGTACGTGACATTCGTTGCGGCGCTGCCCAAGAACCCCAGCGGCAAGATCCTCAAACGCGAACTCCGCACCGCCCACGCCCATCTCGCCAATGGAGCCTGATCACCCGATCCGATCAACGTGCTCGATGTTCGCGCGATCGCCGGGGTCGGCACTCGCGGCCCCGGAGAACCAGGCGTCCAGAATCTCTCCGAGCTGCGCCCGTGAGGTCAGCCGCAGACTCAGCGCCAGCACGTTCGCGTCATTCCACTTCCGAGCCCCCTCAGCGGTATACGCGTCGACGCACAAGGCCGCTCGAATCCCGGGCACCTTGTTGGCCGCGATCGACGCGCCCGTCCCGGTCCAGCAGCACACGACGGCCTGATCCGCGCGCCCCTCGACGACATCCCGGGCCGCCGCCTCGCTGGCCCAAGCCCAATCGTCGCGTTCCTCGGGGTCGAGCGCCCCGTGCGTCGTCACCTCGTGGCCGCGGGCTCGCAGTTCCTCGACCACGGCCGCGGCCACGCCGGTGTCCTCGTCGGCGGCTACCGAAATCCTCATGGAGGCAGTATCCGCCGGGGTGGGGCGGATTCGGTCAGCGGCCGGCGGCTCGGGCCAGGTGTTCGGGATAGCGGGCTCCGGCGATGGCTTCGGCGGGGGCGGCGGCTTCGATGCGGGTCAGGTCCTCGGGGGTGAGGGTGATCTCGGTGGCGGCCACGTTCTGTTCGAGGTAGGTGCGGCGCTTGGTGCCGGGGATGGGGACGACGTCGTCGCCGCGGGATTGGACCCAGGCGAGGGCCAGTTGGCCGGGGGTGACGGACTTTTCGGCGGCCAGGGTGCGGAGGGCCTCGACGATGGCGAGGTTGCGGTCGAGGTTGGTGCCGGAGAAGCGGGGGAGGTTGCGGCGCAGGTCGTCGGCGGGGAGGTCGGCGGTGGAAGTGATTGCGCCGGTGAGGAAGCCGCGGCCCAGCGGGGAGAAGGGGACGATGCCGATGCCGAGTTCGCGGCAGGTGGGGAGGACTTCGGGTTCGATATCGCGGGTCCAGAGCGACCATTCGGATTGCAGGGCTGTCACCGGGTGAACGGCGTGGGCGCGGCGGATGCTCTCGGGCGAAGCCTCCGAGATACCGAGGTAGCGAACCTTGCCCGCCTGCACCAACTCCGAGAGCGCGCCCCAGGTTTCCTCGATCGGAACGTTCGGATCCACGCGGTGCTGGTAGTACAGGTCGATGTGGTCGACGCCGAGGCGGGACAGGGAGGCGTCGCAGGATTCCTTGACGAACGCGGCGTCGCCGCGCGCGCCCATGGGGGCCGAGCCCATGGTGCCCTGGTCGCCCCAGACGATGCCGAATTTGGTTGCGAGGACCACCTGGTCGCGGCGGTCGGCGATGGCCCGGCCGACCAGGCGCTCGTTGGTTTCGGGGCCGTAGACGTTGGCGGTGTCGAGGAGGGTGACGCCGAGGTCGAGGGCGCGGTGGATGGTGGCGATGGATTCGGTGTCGTTGTCGTGGACGCCGTAGGCGCTGCTCATGCCCATGCAGCCGAGGCCCTGAGCGCCGACGGTGAGTTCTCCGAGTTTCCGTGTCGCGATCATGTCGACGACGCTACGACTTGGAGTGTGCTCCAAGTCAACTGCGATTCGAGGGTCAGGCGCGCTTCGGGAGGTGATGGCGGAGCAGGACGGTGAGCTGGGTGCCGGCGTCGGTGAAGGGGAGGACGGATTTGAGGGCTCGGCTCTGGACGATCGCGCCTTCGATGACCGAGAGGATGAAGCCGGACAGGGAGCATGCGGTGGGGTTGTCGACGCCTGCCTCGACGAGGCCGTCGGCGAGGCGGGCGGTCCATTCGGAGAAGGCCTGACCGGCGGTCGACTGCAGGGTGGGGTCGAGTTCGTCGAGGGCGGCGGCCATCATGAACGATCCGGCGCGGAAGTCGCTGGTCTCGAGCTGGCCGCGCCAGAAGCCGAGCAACTCGTCCACCCAGCCGCTCAGCGTCGGCGCGACCGGCAGGGCGTCGGCCATGCGGCTCACGTGCGAGTAGACCATGCGGGACACGATGCGGGCCGCGGTCGCCACCAATTCGCCCTTACCGGACGGGAAGTGCTGATACAGCGAGTTTCTGGAGGCATTGCTGCGCTTGAGCAGCTCGTTCAGACCCGCCGCGTGCACGCCGTGCTCCTGGACCGTGGTGATGGTGCTCGCGATCAATCGGGCGCGCGGTCCCGCTGTCATGCAATTTCCTCCAGATCCGATCAAATGCCAGCAGCACTTGTGTGAACCGATCGGTCCATGTTAAATCATAGCCATGTGGACCGATCGGTTCATATGGGAAACAGAGGATATGTCGCGCATGCCAGCCCAGATCGCCACCGCCACCCCGGTCGCCCACGCCGCGCTGCTCGGCCTGGGGGTCTACCGCCCGCGCCGGGTGGTCCCCAATGCCGAGATCGTCGACCGCATCAACTCCTCTGATGAATGGATCCGGACCCGCTCCGGCATCGAGGCCCGGCACTGGGCCGAGGCCGACGAGACCATTGTGTCCATGAGCACCGCCGCGGCCCGTGACGCGCTCGAGGCCGCGGGCGTCACCGCCCAGCAGATCGACGCGGTCGTCCTGGCCACCTCCTCGCAGATGGTGCTCGGCCCGTCGGCCGGTGCCGTGGTCGCCACCGAACTCGGCATGCACGACACCGCCGCCTTCGACGTCTCGGCCGGCTGCGCGGGCTTCTGCTACGCGCTGGCGAACGCCGCCAATCTGGTGCGCGCCGGGCAGGCCCGCCACGTGCTGGTGATCGGCGTCGAACGGCTCTCGGACCTGCTCGATCAGGACGACCGCACCTGCGCGTTCATCTTCGCCGACGGTGCGGGCGCGGTCGTGGTGGGCGCCTCGGATGAGGAGGGCATCGGCCCGGTGGCCTGGGGTTCGGACGGCAGCCAGACCGCGGCGATCAAGCAGGACAAGGACTTTCAACAGTATTTCGCCGAGGTGGCGGAGGCCGAGGCCGCCGGCGGCACCACGGTGCGCCCCTACATCCGGATGAACGGCGCGGCCGTATTCCGTTGGGCCGTAACGTTCTTGGAGAAGGCCTGCCGCGACGCGCTGGATCAGGCGGGCGTCTCGGCCGAGGATCTGGACGCCTTCGTCCCGCACCAGGCCAACGGGCGCATCACCGACGCGCTGATCCGGGCCCTGCACATGCCCGAAAGTGTCGCTGTCGCAAGGGATATCGCGCAGACGGGCAACACCAGCGCCGCGTCTATCCCGATGGCGATGGAGCAGCTGCTGCGCTCGGGCGAGTCCAAGCCGGGCGATACCGCGCTGCTGCTCGGCTTCGGCGCGGGTCTGGCGTATGCCGGTCAGGTCGTCCGGATGCCCGCCATTTCTTGATCTTCCAGGGTCTGTGACAACGAAATCCGTCGTCAC
>NZ_BAFX01000095.1 GCF_000308815.1 Nocardia concava NBRC 100430 | reverse complement strand
AGCACCTGGGTGGAGCCGTCGCACACCCACACGCCGGTGGTGGCGGCCGCGGCCTGCATGACCGCCTTGGCGTGGTCGGCGACCGGGTGCTCCAGCGACTGGAACTTCGGGGCGATGCCCAGCGCGGCGCTGTAATCGTAAGTGCCGTAGTGCAATCCGGTGCAGCGTCCGGCCGAGCGCTGGATCAGCTGCGACACCGGGGAGGTGCCGTCGGCGGCGATGATGGCCTGCGGGGACTCGATCTGCAGCTCGAACTTCAGCGATCCGGCGGGCAGTCCGTGCGCCTTCTCGATGGCCTCGGACACCTGCACGGTCAGATCGGCCTGCTCGACGTGGCGGATCTTGGGCACGGTGAACACGAAGCCCTCGGGCACGCCGCCCGCGCCCTCCAGGACCTTCTCCAGGGTACGAATGGCACGCGCCCACTCCAGGGTGGTCAGGCCCTTGGTTCGGATGCCGCGCGAACGCACCTCGGCCGGAAGGGCTTTGAGCACCGCACCGGCATTGAGGGCGGCGGCGTCCTCGACGTCGTCGCCGCGGGTGCCGTAGCCGTCCTCGAAGTCGAAGCGCAGGTCCTGGATGGGGCGCTCGCGCAGGGTCTCGAAGACCCGGTTCACGGTCTCCTCACCGGCGAGCTCCACCAGCAGATCACGCTGGCTCTCGGCGAGTTCCAGTGCGCCCGAACCCCATTCGCGCGGGGTGTCGACGGAGGCGTCCGCGCCGGATACGTACGCGGTGTGAATCGGCTGGCCGGGACGGTCACCCGGGTAGAGCCGACACAGCTCCGAATCCACAGCCTGCAAACGGGATTCGATCCCGTTCAATGTCTCCGGTGCCAGCGTCACGCCGGGCCCTCCTGTTCCTCGATGCCGAAATCGGCGAGCAATCCCACGTACTTCTTCGGTAGTGGGGCCGCGAATTCCCCGCGGCCGGACTTACGCAACTTCATGGTGACCAGCGACTGCACGGTCAGCGTGGCGGCGGCGACGCCGTCGACCACGGGTACCCCGACCTCCTCGGTCAGGAATTCACACAGATCCGCCATCCCGGCGCAGCCGAGCACGACGGCGTCGGAGTTGTCGGCGGCCACGGCCTCGCGGCAGGCGTCGGCGATGGTCTGGCGTGCCTTGGGATCCTCGAGCTCGAGCACCGGGATCTCGCAGGCGTGCACGTCGGCGCAGAAGCGTTCCATCCCATAGCGTTCCGCCAGCTCCCAGGCCCGGCCCGCGGTGCGGCCGAGCGTGGTCACGACGCTGAACTTGCGGCCCAGGTGGCTGGCGTACTGCATGGCCGCCTCGGCGATGCCGATGACCGGGCCGTGCGCCAGCTCCCGCGCGGCGTCCAGACCCGGATCGCCGAAGCAGGCGATCACGTAGCCGTCGACGCCCTCGGCCTCGCCGCGCGCGATCTCGGCCAGCAGGCCGGGCACGGCGAGCGCCTCGTCGTAGTGGCTCTCGATGGAGGCCGGGCCCATCGTGGGGTTGACGGCGTCGATCACCGTGCCGGGGGCCGCGACCAGACGCGCGCTCTCCCCGATCAGTGCCGTCATCGCGGCGGTGGTGTTGGGATTGATGACCCGGATCCGCATGAGACCACGCTATCGAACAGAAATAGTTCCGGGGTTGCTGGAACCGTATATGTTCGAAAGCCCCTGGCTCAGCGGTTATATATCTTCTTCACCTGCGGGTTCGGCGAACAAACCGGTGTCCGTGGGTAGGTGTTCCAGAACACCGTTGAGCCGTGCGTGATGCCCCTCGCTGGCAGCCAGCAAACCTTCAGCATCCCTCGCGAGGAAGGCCTGCAGCTGCTTGCTGTGGTCGGCGTGCAGCACCACGCGGTCCATGGTCGTCACATGCACCATGGGCTGCACCGGCTCGGTGATGTTCCACGCGTACTCGAGCATGTGCACCACGCGCGGCATGCCCGACGGGCGCACCAGGGCGAGATGGAAATTGCGGGTCTCGCGGTGATAGGCCACCGCGTTCTCGGTCAGCACCGCCTGCTCGAGGCGGGCGTGGATCTCGCGCAGCAGCTGGTGATCGGCCTCGGTGGCATTGTGCACGGCCGCGGCCATGGCCACCGACTCCAGGCGCTCGCGCACGACATAGAGCTCGCGCAGCTCGTCGGCGGTCAGCATGGTGACCTGGTAGCCGAAATTGGGCCGATGCTCGACCAGGCCCTCGCCGATCAGCGTCTGCAGCGACTCGCGCACCGGGATCGCGCTCACCGTGAACGCGCGCGCGATCTCACCCAGCGGCAGACCGGTGCCCGGGGGCAGGTTTCCCTCCAGGATCATCCGGCGCAATTCACCGAGAATCTCCTGCTGGGAATAGCCGCGGCGGGCATCCAGGGGCGGGTTGAGCTGGGGCAGGCGAGGTAGACGCGGGCGAGATGGCACGGACCCAACCCTAGCCCGTCGCCCGAGCGACTCGTGACGCGCGACCGGTTCCGACCGATTGTGTGGCCTATTACGCGGTCGTGTGGGTCAAATCTCGTCGGCGTCGTAGCCGAGGGCCTTGAGCGAAAGGCGATGCAGCGTTTCGCGTTCCGCCGGTGTGAGGCGAGCGAGCAGGTTATCGGTGGCGGCGAAGATCTTGGCGTCGGTCTCCTCGCGCATGCGGTTGCCCGCCGCGGTGATAGCCAGTCGGTATTTCCGGCGGTCCTCGGGATCGCGGGTGCGGGTGACCAGGCCCGCCTTCTCCAGGCTGTCGATGAGCCGGACCACCTCGCTGCGATCGATCTCCATGGCATTGGCCATGTCCTGTTGGGAGAGCTCACTGCTGCTCTCGGCGAGGTAGGTCAGCACCCAGTGCTCGCGCAGGGGGGTTTCCAGCTTCGAGTGCACGGCCTTGTGCAGCTTGCCGAGGGCGTAAGTGGGGTGTCGCAGCAGGCCGGCGAGTTGGACGTCGGGGGCGCTGCACGGTTCGTCGGGCACCCGCTGATTGTATCTATTGTTGAGTAACTCAATCATTGATACTGTCTGCAATTGAGTTGCTCATCAACTATCGAAGGAGAGTCCGGTGACGCAAATGCGTACGGACACACAGGTATCCGGCAGCGGGGGAGTGCCCGCCGCTGCTTCCGAGAAGATCCCCGCGCATGTCTGGCGCACCGCCGGTGTGGTGGTGTTCGGCGCGGTCATGGGGATGCTGGACACCTCGCTGGTGAATATCGGGCTGCGCACGATCGGCGCGGATCTGGGTGCGTCGCTGGCCACGATCCAGTGGGTGGCCAGCGCTTATCTCCTGGCGCTGGGGGTTTCGCTGACCGTGTGCGGATGGCTCGCGCGGCGGGTCGGGGTGACGCGGCTGTGGATGGGGGCGCTGGTCGCCTTCACGCTCACCTCGGTGATGTGCGCGTTCGCGCCGACCGCGGGCTGGCTGATCGCGATGCGCATTCTGCAGGGGCTCGCGGCCGGGCTGATGATTCCGGCCGGGCAGACCATCCTGGGTCAGGCCGCCGGGCCGCAGCGCATGGGCCGGGTCATGGGGGTGGTCGGCATCGCGGTGGTCGGTGCGCCCGCGATCGGGCCGACCATCGGCGGGCTGATGCTGGCGCACTGGAGCTGGGAGTGGTTGTTCCTCATCAACATTCCGTTCGGGCTGATGGGGTTGGCGCTCGGGCTGCGGTATCTGCCGCGGACCGGCGGCACGGCGACGGAGCGGTTGGATGTGCTCGGCGTGGTGTTCGCCGGTGGCGGCGTGTCCGCGGTCGTTTACGGGCTGTCGGAGATCGGCACGACCGGGTCGGTGACCTCGCTGTCGGTGTGGCTGCCGGTGGTGCTGGGCCTGGCCGGGCTGGCGGGATTCCTCGCCCGCGCACTGCGATCCGAGCGATCCGTGCTGGATGTGCGGCTGTTCGGCAACCCGAGCTTCCGGGCCGCCAATATCGCCGGGTTCTTCTCCGGCGGGGCCATGTACGGCGTAATGGTGTTGCTGCCCTTGTACTTCCAGGTGCTGCACGGCACCGGGCTCATCCGCACCGGCGTCGACCTGCTCGCCTACGGGCTGGGTGGGATCGTGATGCTTCCGCTGGGCGGCCGCCTGACCGACCGGTTCGGCGGCGGCCGGGTCGCGGTGCTCGGCAATCTCGTCGTCGCGGCCGCGGTGCTGCCGCTGGCGTTCCTGCCCGCCGACGCGAACGACGTCCTCATCCAATTCCTGCTGTTCGCAGCCGGTATGGCGACGGGCGTCGCCGCGATGCCGCTGGCCTCGGCGGCCTACGCCTCGGTGCGCCGTGACCAGCTGCCGGACGCCTCCGCCCTGGTGAACATCATGCAGCGCATCGGTGGCGCGGTCGGTGTGGCGCTGGTGGCCGTAATCCTCTCCCGCGCAACGGCATCCGACTGGTCCCTGATCTCCGGCTATCAGCTGGCCTTCGCGGCCCTGGCCGTCCTGTCGCTGGCGGGCTCGCTCGCCTCGACGGTCCTGCGCCGTCATCAGGGCCGCGCCACACTGGAAGAGTGACCGACACCGAACCTCTCGCCTCCCGCCGGACCCGCGTCGAGCGGTTCCTGCGGGACCGCGGCGCGGACGCCATCGCCCACCCCGGCGGCACCCTGCTCGCCCACCTCGGCCGAGTGTCCGACACCCTGGCCGCCTGGGGCCACGACGCCGATCTCCAACTGGCCGGTCTGGCCCACGCCGTCTACGGCACCGACGGCTTCGATCAATATCTCGTCGAACTACCCGACCGCCCAACGGTTATCGACCTACTCGGCCCCGATGCCGAGTCCCTCATCTACTTCTACGCCTCCTGTGACCGAGCGGCCCTATACCCCCGAATCGACGCCACCCCACTCGTCTTCCGAGACCGCTTCACCGGCACCGAATTCGAACCCACCACCCGCGACTTCCACGCCTTCCTCGAACTCACGGTCGCCAACGAACTAGACGTCATGGCCCAAAACTCCGACCTGGCAACCAAACACGGCGCGGCCCTCTACGGCCTCTTCACCCGAGTCCGTCCCCACTTGACCCCCGCCGCCTGGAACGCCTGCCACGCTCAGCTCGGAGGTTAGCTCCCGGAGGAGCGGCGGCGGATGAGCAGGACCGCTGATCCCGCGCCGACGACGAGACCGCCGACGATCAGGAAGCCGTCGGTCGTCTGACGCAGGGACCGCTGTTGCTCGAAGGAGCGAGTGACGGTGTGGCCCTTCTCCGTTGTGGTGCACACCTGGCCGGGATCCATGCGGTCGCCGGCGCAGTCCAGGGGGAGCAGCAGCATTCGGCCGAGGCCCACCAGGAGCATCAGCGATCCGACGCCGATGCCGATCGCATCGGCGATCGTCCGTGCGCGCCGGGAAGCGGATCTCGGTCCACGCGAAGGTGTTGGCGCAGGGGGTTTCTCGGCATTCGACGGCATGAGTGCATTCTCACCGCTCGGGTGCCCGGATCGGGAGGGTCGAGGGGGTGGTGGCCATGCGGAGCCAGGTGGTGTGGAGCCAGGCTTCGTAGGTGGCGGGGGTCCAGCCGAGGGTGCGGACGCCGAGGTTGTAGGTGTCGGCCTGGCCCAGCGGGCCGACCGTGGTGATGATCCAGTCGAGGTCGGCTTCGGGGTGAAGAAGGTTGTCGGCGTGCATTTTTCGCCAGATGTCGGCGATGTGCTGCTGGGTGGCGGCGCGGCCCGCCTGGGCTGCCTCGGCGATGAGGGGTTCGCTGGGTTCGGCCGCTGTGGCGACTGCGATCAGCGGGGCGGCTCGGGCCATCAGTTGGGCCGCGCCCTGGGCGTAGGCGGTGATGCGTTCCTCGAGGGTGGGTGCGGTGGCGGCGCGTAGGTGCCAGTCGCGGTGGGCCAGGTCGATGTCCTGGGTGTCGCCGACGATCGCGACGTCGATGGCGCGTTTGAGGAGTTCGGCCTTGGTGCCGAAGCGCAGGTAGACGGTGCGGGAGCCGACCTCGGCGGCCTCGGCGACGGCGGCCAGGGAGGTGGCGGCGTAGCCGTCGGAGAGGAACAGGCGGGTCGCCGCGTCGAGGATCTTCCGCTCGGTCTCGGCCTTGCGGGCGTCCCACAGGGGAGATGTCTTCTTGACACCGCGGCTCATTCGCTGCATCCTTACTGCATCACTACAGTGATGCTGCACTATTACATCGGTACTGCAGAGGATACCAGCAATGATCCCCACTCTGTCCGGGGTACATCACCTCAAGCTTCCCGTTTCCGATCTGACCCGCTCCATCGACTGGTACCGCACGCGGCTCGGGTACACGGTCGGGGTCGAATTCACCGAGCAGGGCGTCCTGAGGGGTGTCGCCCTGCATCATTCGAACGGCGGACCCATGCTCGGCCTGCGACTGGATCCCGAAAGGGCAGCGGCCACAGCCGGATTCGACTTCTTCTCGATCGGCGTGCCGGACCGCGCGGCCCTCGAGGCGCTCGCGGGGCACCTCACCGGCCTGGGTGAGTCCCACGCCGGCGTGCACCGCGCCTCGCTCGGCTGGATCCTGCCCCAGTTGCACGATCCGGACGGCCACGAAGTCCGCTTCTACACAGAGGAATCCCACACCGAACTCGGCGAGGATCCGCTCACCATCGACAACCCGCGCGAGACCGCCGCCGCCCGCGAGCGCGAAGAAGCACGCTGACGCGCCGGTAGACTCGGAGTCATGACCGAGCGCAAACCGCCCGGAATGACCTACGAATCGTGGATCGACAAACAGGTTCGTGAAGCTACCGAGCGCGGCGAATTCGACAATCTGCAAGGGGCGGGGAAACCCATTCCGCCCGGCGCGGCCGATGAGGACTCATGGCTGCGCGGCTATCTGAAACGCGAGGGCGCGAGCGCCGACGCCCTGCTCCCCGAATCCATCGTGCTGCGGCGCGAACGCGAACGCATGCCCGAGACCGTGCGAGACATGGTGTCGGAGAAGGAAGTTCGCGCCGCGGTCACCGACCTCAACGACCGCATCGTGCAATGGCTGCGCATGCCTTCGGGGCCCTACGTCCCGATCGGTCCGCTGAAGGTGGACGAGGTCGTCGAGAACTGGCGCGCGGAACGCGAGGCCGCCCGAGCCGCCCGCAGGCCGGTCCCGCCGCCACCTTCCGATCCTGAGCCCGCCGAACGCCCCTGGTGGCGGCGGATTTTCGGACGGTAATCCGGCCGCTGTCCATTCGAGGTCCCTTCGTTCGTCGCTTCGGTGACCGACGAAAGGGACTCCCGTGGATATCACCGACATTCAACCGAGGGCCGAGCAGGCGGGGCGGCGCGAATGGCTGGGGCTGGCCGCGCTCGCGCTGCCCGTCCTGGTCATCTCGATCGACTTCAGCGTCCTGAATCTGGCCCTGCCGAAACTCGCGGTGGATCTGTCGCCCACCAGCACCGAACAGTTGTGGATCCTCGACATCTACGGCTTCATGATCGCCGGATTCCTGGTCACCATGGGGACACTCGGGGATCGGATCGGGCATCGCAGACTGCTGCTGGCGGGGGCGGCGGCGTTCGCGGGGAGTTCGGTGCTGGCCGCGTTCGCGGTGAATCCGGCCATGCTGATCGCTGCTCGTGCCCTGCTCGGCATCGCCGGGGCGACGCTGGCGCCGTCGGGACTGGCGCTGGTCACCGCCATGTTCCCGGACCCGGCCCAGCGGGCGGGCGCGGTGGCCGCATTCACCGGCTGCTTCATGGGAGGGGCCATCCTGGGGCCGATCGCGGGTGGGCTGCTGCTCGCGCACTTCTGGTGGGGGTCGGTGTTCCTGCTGGCCGTGCCGGTCATGGTGATGCTGCTGATCGCGGGGCCGATTCTCTTGCCGGAGAGCCGAACTCGTGATGCCGGGCGGCCGGATCCGATCAGCGTCGTCCTTTCGTTAGCCGCGGTGCTGCCCGCCGTCTACGGGATCACCGAATTGGCCCGCGACGGTAGGAATCCGGGCGCGTGGGTGGCACTCGTGATCGGTGCTGTTGCCGGGTTCGCGTTCGTACGACGTCAGCGTCGTCTGCCCGATCCGCTGATCGACGTAAGCCTGTTCGGCAATCGGATCTTTCGCGGCGCGTTCGGGTCCAGCCTGGTCACCGGCATGATGCAGGGCGGCGCGATCCTGATGATCAATCTTTTCCTGCAGTCGGTGCTGGGCCTGTCCGCCCTGCGCGCCGGGCTCTGGCTGGTCCCGCCCGCCCTCGCCATGCTTGTGACCATCGGCGTATCACCGGTCCTGGCCCAGCGATTCCGGCCCGCCTACATCATCGCCACCGGGATGGTTGTCTCCGCGATCGGCTACGGCACTCTGATGCTGGTCACGGCCGATGGCGGATTGCCTGTGCTGGTAACCGGTTTCGCCATCGCCATGGCGGGCATCGGACCCGGCCTGGCCCTCGGCTACGACCTGGTGCTCGGGGCCGCGCCGCCCGATCGCACCGGTGCGGCCTCGGGGACGATGGAATCCGGCGGCCAGTTCGGCGTCGCGGCCGGGGTCGCGGTGCTCGGCAGTATCGGTGTGGCGGTGTACCGCAACGAGATTCAGTTGCCGGACGGTCTTCCGCCTGAGGCGGCCGCTCAGGCTGGGGACAGCGTCACGGGTGCCGCCGCCGTGACGCCGGGCCTGCCGTCCGCGCTGGCCGACGGCGTGCGGTCCGCCGCCGACTCGGCATTCACCGTCGGCCTGCACGCCGTATCAGCCATCAGCGCAGTGGCTTTCGTACTCCTCGCGGTGGTCGCGATCGTCGCATTCAGGGAGGTCGGGCCTCGCCGGTAGTCGTGCGGTGATCAGGGGCGCGCCGCGATGGGAGCGACCTCGGCCTCGGGAATCTCGCAGCCGTTCAGCGAGGTTCCCGCGGTCTCCCGCAGGAACGCACAGGCGATCAACCCGATCATGGAGGCCGCCACCATATAGGCCGCCGGGAACAGCGACCAGCCCGTCCGCTCGATCACCGCCTCGTTGACCAGCGGGGCGGTGCCACCGAACAGAGCCGTGGACACGTTGTAGCCCAACGCGAATCCCGCATAGCGCACATGCGTCGGGAAGATGGCCGGGAACGTCGCGCTGATGGTCGACAACTGCGGCACGTACAGCAACCCCAGCACGATGAATCCGATGACGGCCCAAACGATTCCGCGCCCCATCAACCAATACATGGGTATGGCGAGAGCGGCGAGCCCGATCAGCGACACCAGCCACATAGGCCGCCGCCCGACCCGATCGGACAGCCGCCCGAAGAACGGCAGCGACACCATCATCACCACCTGGCCGATCAACATCATTGCGGTGGTGGTGGATTCACCAACCCCGAGCGTGTGCTGCAGGTAGGTGGGCTGATAGGTGAGCAGCGTGTAGTTCACCACATTGAGCGCCACAACCAACCCGACCAGGGTGAGCACCTCACGCCGGTAGGTGGTGAGCACCTCCCACAACCCCGCCGGCGGAGTATCGCGCTCATCTTGCTCCGACAGTTCGGTGAACACCGGCGACTCATCCAGCTTGGCCCGCAGATACCACCCCGTCAGCCCCAACGGCACGGCCAGCAGAAACGGAATCCGCCACCCACCGTCGTACATGGCATCCGACCCGAGAATCACCTGACAAGCCAGCACCACCGCCGACCCGCCGACAAACCCTGCCAGCGTGCCGAATTCGAGGAAACTCCCCAGAAAACCCCGTTTACGATCCCCGGCGCATTCCGCCAGATACGTTGCGGCACCACCATATTCACCACCGGTAGAGAAACCCTGCACGACCCGCAACAGAATCAACAGCACCGGCGCGAGCACCCCGGCGGTGGCATGGGTCGGCAGCAGACCGATGGCCCCGGTGGCCGCCGACATCAACAGAATCGTGGTCGCCAGCACCGCCTTCCGCCCGATCCGATCCCCCAACGGCCCCCACACCATCCCACCCAGCGGACGCAGCACAAACGAAACCGCGAAGCCCAACATGGTGCCAAGGGTGCCCAACTCACCCGGAAAGAACGCAGATGTCAGATACCCAGCCGTAGCGGCATACACGCCATAGTCAAACCACTCGGTGGCATTCCCCATCGCACTAGCGGCAACCGACCTCCGCAAGGGAAACCCGACCCTGTCCGATTCCAACGAATCTCGCATGGAATAAATCGATACCCAAGCTCACAACCCGCAAACAGCACCCCACCCGCACGGGCCCGCCACCACCCACCCCCACCAGTACCTAAACCCGGTTAGTGATCGTGATCACTGCTGGACGCAGGCAAGGTCTTCTATCCGTACGGGCAAGAACCGTGACCGGCATGGAGCGGGCGGAGCGGGTAGGGCGGGATACGCTCGGGTGGTGCCGACTCTGTTGATCATTCATCACACGCCGTCGCCGTTCTTGCAGGAGATGTTCGAGGCGGTGGTGTCGGGGGCGACCGATCCGGAGATTGAAGGGGTTGAGGTGGTTCGGCGGGCGGCGTTGGGGGTGACCGCTAGTGATGTGCTTGCCGCTGATGGGTATTTGCTCGGGACGCCTGCGAATCTCGGGTATATGAGTGGGGCGCTCAAGCATGCGTTCGACACCTTTTACTACCCATGCCTGGACTCGACTAAAGGCCGCCCGTACGGGCTTTATATTCACGGGAATCAGGGGACCGAGGGGGCCGAGCGGAGTGTGGAGAGTGCTACTACCGGGCTCGGGTGGGAGAAGGCGGCTGCGCCGGTGATCGTTTCGGGGAAGCCGGAGAAGGGGGATATCGAGAAGTGCTGGGAGTTGGGGGCGACGGTCGCGGCGCGGTTGATGGGGTGAACTGACTCTTCCCCCGAATTCTGGTGGCTGACACATCCGGTGGTCGGACCGTCATACTCGGTGGGACGTTCGCGTAGGACGTACCTGGTGAGTGTGGGAAGAGGTGACGGCCGCCGTGGAGGCGCAAGAGTCGGGGATACGCCGGATCGGGCTGGTCGAGGACCATGAGTCGGTGGCGATCGGACTGTCGGCGATGTTGGCGCCGGAGGCCGATCTGGAGTTGGTGATCACCGCGGGGACCGTGGGTGAGTTGTTGTCGGCGGGGCCGAAATTGGATCTGGTGGTATTGGATCTGCGGCTGGCCGACGGGTCCGCGCCGGAAGACAATGTGCGGGCGCTGCGGGCGCGGGGGATCGAGGTGCTGGTGTTCACCGGCGCCGACAATCCGTTCCTGGTGCGCGCCGCCGCGCGCGAGGGTGTGCTGGGGGTGGTGCGCAAATCCGAGGATGTGCCGACCGTGGTCGCGGCCGTGCGCCGCGCCGCGCACGGCGAGCAGGTCGTCACGACGGACTGGGCGGCCGCCATCGACGGCGATCCGCAGCTGTCGGATGTCGGATTGAGCCCGCGTCAGCAGCAGGTGCTGCAGCTCTACGCCTCGGGCGAGAAGGCCTCCCGGGTCGCGCGCATGACGGGCCTGTCGGAGCAGACGGTGAACGACTACCTCGGCCGCATCCGGCAGAAGTACTCCGACGCCGGCCGCCCGGCTCCCACCAAGACCGACCTGTACAAGCGGGCCGTCGAGGACGGGTGGCTGCCTGTCCCCGAACGGAATCCGCGGGCATGACCGCCTCGGGCACCCTCGAAACACCGGCCGTATCGCGGCCGCTGCCCTCGGTCGCGGCATTCACCAAACGCCTGCGCGGCAACCTCATGAAGGACGATCCGGCCACCGCCGCCTACGACCGCATCATGCGGCGCCTGGGCATTTCGATCGGCATCGCGGGCGTGATCGTCGGCTGCGTCGAGCTGCCGGAGGTCGCCGAACAGGGCCGGCACGCGCCGGCCTGGTGGAGCGTGACCGCGCTGGTGCTGGCCTTCGGCTGGTACCCCGTGATCTCGGTGGTGTCGGCGCTGTCCGGCCCGCGCGCCACCCGCTTCGTATGCGGTTGCGCCGCGGTCAGTTTCCTGGGCGCGCTGGCCTCGATCCCGTTCGGTGTCGAACTGCATTCGGTCGACGGCACCACGGTGTGGCCGTACCGGGTGACCGCGCTGGCGGTGACCGCGGCCGTGCTGGCCTGGCCGACCCGGCTGACCGTCGCCTATCTGCTGACCGCCGCGACCTCGGCCGCCGCCGCGACGGTGTACACGGTGCCCGCGCTGACCACGCAGCATGTGGCCGAGAACTTCCTGCGCTCAGCGGGTTTGGCGGCCCTGTTCGTCTGGTGCGGCACCGCGGTCACCGGCGCCGCCGCCCGTGTCGACCGCGAGTCGGCCATCGCCAGCCGCCGCGCCGCCGCCCAGGCCGCCGCCCAGGCCCGCGACCGCGAGCACGCCCGCTTCGCCGCGCTCATCCACGACGCCGTGCTGTCCACGCTGTTGGAGGCCTCCCGCGCGGGAACCGCCTCCGATGTGCTGCAACGCCAAGCCGAGCGCACCCTGGAGCAACTCGACGAATACCGTGGCGAGGAACGCGATCCCGATCTCCTCGACGCCCGCTCGGCCGTGCTGTTCCTGCGCGCCGCCGTGCACGAGATCAATCCCAGCGTTCGCTTCGCCACCCGCACCTGGCCCGGCTTCGACGATCTGCGCATGCCGGTACATTCGGCCAGCACCATCGCCGCCGCCCTGACCGAGGCCGTGCGAAACAGCCTGCGCCACGCCGCCGTTCCGGGCCGCGAGGTGCGCCGCACCGTGACCGCCACGGTCAGCGCGGGCAGCATTCGCATCGCCTTCACCGATGACGGCGCGGGCTTCGACCTGGCCGCGGTCACCGCCGACCGGCTCGGCATCTCCATGAGCATCCTGGGCCGCATGCGCCAGCTGGCGGGCGGTTCGGCGTTCGTGGAATCCCAACCGGGCGAGGGCACCACCGTGACGCTGGTCTGGGGTGGCGATGGTTCCCGCTGACAACAACCGCCTGCTGGATCTGGACCCCCGCTTCGGCCTGCGCGATCTGCTCGGCCTGCGCGGCAGCGCGGCCTGGCTGTTCCTGCTCATCCTGGAAGCCGTCATCGCGCTGTACATGATGCGCAACTTCGGCCAGTCGCCACTGTGGGCGGCACTGGCCAGCCTCGTGCTCATGCTCAGCGCGGGCGCACTGGTCACCGCGATTCCGGTGGACCCGTTGCCGATTCCGGTGGCGCTGTACGCGGCCGCCGCGCCGCCGCTGGCCACCGCGTTGACCGTCATGACCCCCGAACGCGATGTCGTGCACGAGACGGTGTGGTCCGCGTTCGCCTCGTCCTATGTACTCGCGGTCTTGGTGTTGCGGGGCCGGATTCGCACGGCGTGGGTCGGTGTCACCGCCGTCGCCGCCGTGCTCGTCGCGATCGGACTGATCGGCGGCCGCCTCCAGCCCGGCACCTTGGCCGGCTCGCTCGTCCCGGTCGGAACCGTCACGGCCATCTCGGTTTTCACCGCGGTCATGCGACCCATGCAGCGTTCCCTGCGCATGCTGCGCGAGGACGCCATGATGCGCGCCGCCGCCGAGGCCACCATGGCCGCCGCCGACAGCGAACGCACCCGCCAGCTCGCCCGCCTCGACCGGGTGGCCCGCCCGATACTGGAACGCATTGCCGAGGGCGCGGAACTCAGCGCCACCGAACGCGAGGAATGCCGCCTGCTGGAGGCCGAACTTCGCGACGGCCTGCGCGCGCCGCAGCTGGTGACCGATGAATTGAGCGGCGCGGCCCGTGGTGCACGGGCACGCGGTGTGGAGGTCATCCTCCTCGACGACGGCGGTTTCTCGGGCGTCCCCCAATGGGTCCGCAAACGCGTGATCGACGCCGCCACAAAGGAACTCGACGCCATCAACTCCGGCCGCATCACCGTGCGGGTGCTCCCGCTGGGCCGCCACGTGCTGGCGACCGTCCTCGCGACCGGGCCCGATTACGACCGCCGGACCGAGATCGACACCGACGGCAAGGTCACCGTCTCGGCCGACTGACCTCTCCGTCATTCCGGCGTGCTTTTGGCCGGAATCCACCATGGATCCCGGCCAAAAGCACGCCGGGATGACGAGGTGAGGCGGCCTTTCAGGGAGTGTCGCAGCGCCCGGGGCCGCCCTTTCGCATCTGATCTCGCAGCGCGGACTGGACGGTCGACGACAGCCACCCGTTGAGCGACTGCCCGCTCTGCGCGGCCGCCTCCTCCGCCCGCGACTTGAGCTGCTCGACCAGCCGCAGCGTCACCCGGCTGATATCACCGGTGACCTCCTCGAACGTCGGATGCTGCTCCTCCTCTTCGCTCTCGGTCCTGCGGACATCGACGTGCGCGTCGGTGCCGTCGACCGACACGTGCACGGCGCGATCGGGCAGCGTCGCGCTCACCTCCGCGGCGAGTTCCGACAGCGCGGCCAGCAACACCAGCCGCGCCGAGTTCTCGGTGGCGGCGGCCAGCGCGGCGGCCGTGGCCTGAGTCTTCTCATCACCCAGGGCAGCCGCCGCGATCAGGTTCTCGCGCAGCTGGGAGGTGTATTTATCGAGATCCATGACACCAGTGTGACGTCACATATGACATCATTCAAGGAAACATCTGACGCCAGAATCGGGCGCTTGACGCGAATCGCCATCGCACCGGGCACGGTTCGGGTATAACGGTGCAAATCCCGTTCCGTCGAGGCTGTAGCCTTTCTGACTATGACGAACGGTGAATCGACGCGAACCGAGCTGCGCGCGTCCGGCACAGTAGGTGTCGCGATGGTGACCCCCTTTACCGCCGAAGGCAAGCTCGACGTCGATGCCGGTGTCGCGCTGGCCGCCCGCCTGATCGACGGCGGCGTCGATCTGCTCGCCATCTCCGGCACCACCGGCGAGTCACCGACCACCACCGAGTCCGAGAAGTTCGACCTGCTGCGCGCCGTCGTGGACGCCGTCGGTGATCGTGCCACCGTCATCGCGGGCACCGGAACCTACGACACCGCGCACAGCATCGAACTCTCCCGCAATGCCCAGCGCGCGGGCGCGCACGGTTTGCTCGTCGTCACCCCGTACTACTCGCGTCCCAACCAGGACGGCCTGCTCGCGCACTTCACCGCGATCGCCGACGCGACCGATCTGCCGGTCACCCTCTACGACATTCCGCCGCGGTCGGTGGTGCCCATTGCCACCGACACCATTCGCCGTCTCGCCGAGCACCCGCGCATCGTCGCGGTGAAGGACGCCAAGGGCGATCTGGGCTCGGGCGCGGAGCTCATCGCGGAGACCGGGCTGTCCTTCTATTCCGGCGACGACGTGCTCAACCTGCCGTGGCTGTCGGTCGGCGCGACCGGATTCATCAGCGTCATCGGCCATCTCGTGCCGGACCGCCTGCGCGCCCTGCTGGACGCCTACAACGCCGGTGACATGGCCCGGGCCCGCGAGATCAACGTCAGCATGCTGCCGCTGAATCGCGCGATGGCCCGCCTCGGCGGTGTCGCCATGACCAAGGGCGCGCTGCGCCTGCTCGGTACCGAGACCGGAGAGCCACGTTTGCCCCAACTCATGCCCACCAAGGATCAACTCGACGAATTGGTCGTCGACCTGCACGCGGCCGGGGTGCTTGCATGAGCGACCCCATCGCACGCCGCCCCCGCCGGACCGCCAGCCGCGCCGCCGGTGCGCCCGCCCCGGCCCCCGAAACCCCCGTGCAGCCCGCTCTCGCGGCCCAGCCGGAACCGGCTGCTGCCGCCCAGTCGGAGCAGGTGAGCACCGCCGCGCGGTCGGAATCCGCTGCGGCCGAACCGGTTCGCGAGCGCAACGGCCGGGGCCGGGGTGGTGCGGCCAAGGCGTCCAGACCGGCCGAGGAAGCGCCGCGCTCGCGCCAGGAGTCCCGCCAGGACGACTCGCGGTCGCGCCAGGATGATTCGCGTTCCCGCGGTGGCGACCGCAACCGCCGCGGCGGTGGCGGCGGCCGGGGCCGTCAGGGCGGCCGCGATCGCGAGCCCGCCCCCGCACCGCGCGATCCGCACGCCATGGGCACCCCGCCCAAGGCCCCCAAGGGCGGCCTGCGGGTGTTCGCGCTCGGCGGCATCGGCGAAATCGGCCGCAACATGACCGTTTTCGAGTACGACGGCAAGCTGCTCATCGTCGACTGCGGCGTGCTGTTCCCCGAGGATCAGCAGCCCGGCGTCGACCTGATCCTGCCCGACTTCGGTCCCATCGAGAACCGCATGGACGATATCGCCGCGGTGATCCTGACCCACGGGCACGAGGATCACATCGGCGCGGTGCCGTTCCTGCTGCGCCTGCGCCGCGACATCCCGGTCATCGGCGCGAAGTTCACCCTCGCGCTGGTGGCGGCCAAGTGCCGCGAACATCGCCTGCAGCCCAACCTGTTCGAGATCACCGAGGGCGAGAACACCACGCACGGGCCGTTCGGCTGCGAGTACTTCGCGGTCAACCACTCGATTCCGGACGCCATCGCGGTCGCGATCCGCACGCCCGCGGGCATCGCGCTGCACACCGGCGACATCAAGCTGGACCAGCTGCCGCTCGACGGCCGCCTCACCGACCTGGCCGGGTTCTCCCGCCTCGGTGACGAGGGCGTGGACCTGTTCCTGGTCGACTCCACCAACGCCGAGGTGCCGGGCTTCGTGACGCCCGAGCGCGAGATCGGCCCGGTGCTCGACAATGTGATCGGCAAGGCCAAGGGCCGAGTCATCGTGGCCTCCTTCGCTTCTCACGTGCACCGCATCCAGCAGGTGGTGGACGTGGCGCAGCGCTACGACCGCCGGGTGTGCTTCGTGGGCCGGTCCATGGTCCGCAATATGCAGATCGCGCAGGATCTCGGCTACCTGGATATTCCGGACGGCCTGGTGGTCGATCTGGATCAGGCCGCGAATCTGCCGGTGCACAAGCTGGTGCTGATCTCCACTGGTTCGCAGGGTGAGCCGCTCTCGGCGCTGTCCCGCATGGCGCGCGGTGACCACCGCCAGATCAATATCCGCCCCGACGATCTCGTGGTGCTGGCCTCCTCGCTGATCCCGGGCAATGAGAACGCGGTCTTCGCGGTCGTGAACGGCCTGGCCCGCCTCGGCGCCACGGTCGTCACCCAGCAGAGCGCGAAAGTCCATGTCTCGGGCCATGCTTCGGCGGGCGAGCTGCTCTACCTCTACAACGCGGTGCGGCCCACCAACGCCATGCCCGTGCACGGCGAATGGCGGCACCTGCGTGCCAACGGCGCGCTCGCGGTGGCGACCGGCGTGCCGGAGGACCGGGTCATCCTGGCGGAGAACGGCGTCGTGGTCGACCTGGTCGACGGCATCGCCACCATCACCGGCCGCGTCCCCGTCGGCCAGGTCTACGTCGACGGCCTGTCGGTCGGCGACGTCGGCGAATCCACCCTCTCGGACCGCCTGGTCCTCGGCGAGGGCGGCTTCATCTCCATCAATGTCGCCATCGACTCCGCCACCGGCAAGGCCGTCAGCACCCCCGAGGTCACCGGCCGCGGCTTCTCCGACGACCCCGAAGCCCTCACCGGCGCACAGGAACTCGTCGAGAGCGAACTGCACCGCCTGGCCGTCGAGGGCGTCACCGACACCCACCGCATCGCCCAGTCGGTCCGCCGCGTCGTCGGCCGCTGGGTCGCCGAAACCTACCGCCGCCGCCCGATGATCGTCCCCACGGTCATCGGCGTGTAGCCGGAAGGCGAAGCAGGGCAACGGAAATCGCCCCGACAGTCTCGGCTGTCGGGGCGATTTCGTCATTCCGGCGCGCTTTTGGCCGGAATCCACTGCGCAGGTGTGGATCCCGGCCAAAAGTATGCCGGGATGACGGAGGAGCTTCTACTTATCCTGGCAGGCGGCGGAATCGAGCTTGGCGGCCTTCACGATCGAGCAGGCGTAGTTGTGGTCGATCTTCCAGTCGGTGCCGTCGGCGACGAAGGAGACGGTCGCGTTCTGAACGGGCTTGCCGTCGATGGTGACATCGGCGTCGGCCTTGAGCTTGCCGTCGGCCGGATCGCCCACGTTGGTGATCTTGATCTTGACGTTGTTGGCCTTGGCGGCGTCGACCAGCTTCTGCGCGAGCTGCGGGTCCAGGGCGGCGTCCTCGATCCAATCGGTCTTGGTCTTGGAGTCGATGGCCGGATCGAACGCCTTGGTGACCTTGTCGTTCAGGTCGGCGACGCTCGGCTTGGCCAGATCCGCGACGGTGGTCGGGGCGGGGGCCGCACCGGTGAGCTTGCCGTCGCCGCCGTCGGTGTCGCCGCTGAACTTCCCGGCGGGCTTGGCCGCGGCCGAGGTGGTGGCGGCGGCCTTGCTGCTGTCATCGGACTTGCTGCAGGCCACCAGGCCCAGGGCCGAGGTGGCCAGCATCAGCGCGGCGGTCGCGCGGAAGATGTTGTGCTTCAACGAAATACTCCCCATTTTCGATTACAGCTCGTAGCCGGTGGTGCAGTTCCAGTGAATGATGGTGGCGCCACCGGAGTTCCGGTTCAGCGCCTGGTTCTTCGCGGCGATGCGCGAGGACGCCGCGCCGAAGGTGTAGTAACCGTCGCGCGACGAATACGCGATCGCGCCACAGCCATTGGCGAATTTCGCGACGATCTTGCAGTCGTTGTAGGTGCACGAGCTCATGGCGGCGTTCTGCGCCGAGGGGCTGTCGGAATAGTCGTAGGAGTAGCCGATACGACCGGTCGACACCGACAGCGCGATCGCGCCGTAGTTGTAGTCCTGGTAGGCATTGGCCGGAGCGGCGGTACCCACGAGCAGGGAACCGGCAGTCGCGACCATCACGGCTGCGCCGCTGACGATCTTCTTCAAGGTGTTGCCCTTCTTGTGCATTCGAGTCCACGACCCTATGGACCGAACGATCAAGCTACCGATACGGAATCGTTGACGCCAACCCGGTTCTGTGTTTCGGGAACCGCCACCGGAGCCGTGCTGTGAACCGCCACCGGAGCGGGCGGGGCTCCGACCCAAAAAGCGGTGCCGTGCATATTCAAACCCGCCGGACTAAGGTCAGCCTTATGAGTATGGCTCAACGGGAGCGCCAGGCCCTGGTTCAGGCCATGGCCGACGCCGGTCCGGACGCGCCCACGCTGTGCGGGGAGTGGACGGCCCGAGATCTGGCCGCGCACTTGGTCGTTCGCGAGCGCCGCCCCGACGCCGCCCCCGGCATCCTGCTGAAGCCGTTCGCCTCCTACCTGGACCGCGTGCAGCGCAAGGTGACCCAGCGCCCCTTCGAGCAGCTCCTCGACGAGGTGCGCAGCGGCCCGCCGTTGTATCTGCGCCCCGTCGACTCGCTGATGAATCTCACCGAGATGTTCGTCCACCACGAGGACGTCCGCCGCGGCGCGCCCGGCTGGGAACCGCGCACCCTTCCGGTCGCCGACGAGGACCGCCTCTGGAAGGTCCTGCAGGGTTTGGCGCGCATGGCATATCGCAAATCGCCGGTTACTGTCGCGCTCACCACGCCCGACGGCCGCCGCACCATCGCCCGTCAGGCCGGCGACCGCACCGTGGTGCTGGCCGGTCCGCCGTCGGAGCTGCTGCTGCACGCCTTCGGCCGCAATGAGGTCCGGCTCGAGGCCACCGGCGCCCCGGAGGACGTGGCGCTGGTCCACGCCCTCGATCGCAGCGTCTGACATCCCGGCCCGTGGGACGGTGTTCCCACGGGCCGGAGTGGCGGCCCGAACACCGGTCATGAAACGATCACGCGACGAGCGGTAGCTTGCGTACTCGGCAGCGGCCCGTGTGTGATGAGGTGGTAGGCAATGTCTTGGCAACTGGCGGTTCTCGGACCGGTCGAGTTGACGTCCGATGGCGTGCCGATCCCGCCCATGCCCCCGAAGCAACAGGCCGCGCTGCTCATGCTGGCGTGCGCGCGGGGGCGCACGGTGTCGATCGAGGAACTCGCCGACGGCATCTGGGGCGCGGACCGGCCCACCTCGGCGGTGGGCGCGCTGCGCAATTACGCGTGGGCGCTGCGCAAGCACCTCGCGGCCCAAGGCGGCATGCTGCTGTCCTCGGAATCGCGCGGATACCGCCTCGAGGGCGGGTTGGAATTGGATGTCGACGACGTCGACCGGCTGCGCGCCGAGGCGACCGCGGCCCGCGCGGCCGGTTGCCTGGAAACCGCGGATACCGCCCTGCGCGCGGCCCTCGGCACCTGGCGTGGAGATCCGCTCACCGGCGTGCCCGGCCCCTGGGCGGCCGCCGAACGTGCCCGGTTGCGCAGACTGCACCGGGTCCTCGAGGAAGACCTCATCGAGCTGACCGTGCAGCGCGGCGACTTCTCGCACGCCATGGCCGATCTGGAGGCGCTGATCACCTGCGATCCGCACAGCGAGCGGCTGCGCGGGCTCATGATGACCGCCCTCTACCGCGCCGGCCGCCGCACCGAGGCGCTCGAGGAATATCAGCGCATCCGCAAGCTGCTGGTCGCCGAGCAGGGCATCGAGCCGGGCCCGGCGCTGGCGGAACTGCACCGCCAGATCCTGTCCGACGAGATTCCCGCCGTGGAGTGCGCGACCGCGCCGATCGCCGTGGTCGCACCGCGCCCGGCCCAATTGCCGCCCGACACAGCCGATTTCACCGGCCGCCAGGATCTGGTGCTCGAGCTGTGCGCGGTGCTGGGCACGGTCGCGCCGCCGCTGGTGGCGATCTCCGGCATGGGCGGCATCGGCAAGACGGCGCTGGCGCTGCATGTGGCACACCGGATTCGGGGGCGGTACCCGGACGGGCAGCTGTACGTGGACCTGTGCGGCGCGGGCAGCGCCCCCGCCGATCCCGAGCATGTGCTGGGCGCGTTCCTGCGCGCACTGGGCGTGGCGCAAAAGGAGATCCCGATCGGGGTCGCCGAGCGGGCCGCGCTGTTCCGGTCGGCCATCAGCGGCCGCCGCATGCTGGTGGTGCTCGACAATGCCAGTGACGCCGCGCAGGTCGCGCCGCTGCTGCCGGGCGAGTCCGACTGCGCGGTGCTGGTGACCGCGCGCCGCCCGCTCACCGCGCTGCCCGGGGTGCGGCCCGCCTCGCTGCGGGTGCTGGAAACCGAGGAGGCCGTGGAGCTCTTCGCCCGCATCGTCGGGCAGGCCCGGGTGGACGCCGAACCCGAGGCGGTGCGCCGCATTGTCGAACTGTGCGGCCTGCTGCCCATCGCGGTGCGCATCGTGGCCGCGCGAGTGGCCGCCCGCCCGCGCTGGACGGTGGTCTCCGAGGCCGAACGCCTGGCCGCCGAACGCCACGACCTGGACCGCTTCCGCGCCGGAGACCTGGCGCTCACGGCCGCCTTCCGCGCGGGCTACGACCAGTTGCCGGTCGACGCGGCCCGCGCCTTCCGGCTGCTGGCGCTCGCGGATCTGCCCGATCTGCCGCTGGCCGCCACGGCCGCCGCGCTCGACACCGTCGAATTCGTCGCCGAGGATCTGTGCGAGGAACTGGTGGATCGCGGCATGCTCGAGTCCACCGGTCGCGGCCGCTACCACTATCACGACCTGATGCGCCTGTTCGCGCTCAGCCGCCCCGGTACCGAGGCCGAGGCCGATGTCACCGCCCGGCTGCTCGACTACTACCTGGCCACCATGAAAACGGTGCTGCGCGTGCGCCACCCGGGCCTGCGGTTGCGTCTCGCGCCGACCGCGCACCCGGGCACCCGCCTGCCGGACCTGGATGCGACCCGCGATTTCCTCACCATCGAGCGGCGCAACCTGAACGCGCTGTACCGCTTGGCCATCGCGGGCAGCCCGCATCACCGGGTGCTGGCCGCCGATCTGGCGCTGACCGTCGCCGAGACCGGGTTCGCCTCCGACGCCAGCATCGACCCGGCCCGGACGCTTGAGGATCTGGCCCAGGCGATCGAGGCCGACGGGAACGCCGTCGCCGCCCGCCGCGCCCGCTTGTCGCTGGTCTTCGCGCTGCTCGGTGAGCTGGACGAGCCGCATCGCGCGGCCGAGCACGTGAATCGGCTGCTGCGCGAGGACGATCCGGACACCGACGCGTGGGCGTCCGGCGCGATCCACGCCTACGCCGGGCTGCTGGCCCTGCACGACGGCGAACCGGCCCGCGCGAGCACACATTTCGCCCACACCCTCACCATGGCCCGCCGCGAGGGCAGCCCCGAATGCGTGCGGGTCGCGTATTCGCTGCTGGCCCGGGCCTATTCCGCGGCCGGCCGCAACCGCGACTCGCTGGCCGCCGCGGCCCGCGCCGTCGTGGCCGACGACAAGCCCGGCGTCCGCCGCCACATCGTCTGGGGCCTGATCGAAGCCGCCTGGGTCCTCAGCGCCGAGGGCGACTTCGACCGCGGCAACCGCCTTTTCGACACGGCCCTGTCCCTCTCCCGCCGCTTCGGCAGCACCCGAATCGAATCCATCGTCCACGCCCGAGCCGCCCGCGCCCACCTCGCCGACGGCCGCTTCGACCAGGCCGCCGAACACGCCGAACGCGCCGAGGCCACCCGAGTCTCCGCAGGCATGGGCGCCCTCTACACCCACAACCTCCTGGTCCGCTACACGGCGTTGCGCCGCCTCGGCCGCACCCTCGACGCCGCCGAGTGCTACCGCACGGCCGCTAACCAGATCCCCGAATTCGCCACGGCCATTACCGCCGCGAACGCCAACCCTCAACTCCCCGCAGCCCGCTGACCCCGATGAACGCCGACCTGAATCGGGCGTAGCCTCCGTCATTCCGGCATGCTCTTGGCCGGAATCCACCTGGCAGCGATGGATCCCGGCCAAGAGCGCGCCGGGATGACGAGGGCCGTGAGTGGCCGCGGGCGTGGGCTGAACGGGCCTCCACGCGCCGGTGAAACGCGGGTTTCGGGTTATGAGCGCCACATGTCCGATATGGGTGGGTCGGGTGTTGCGGATGGTCCGGGTGGGGCGCGAGCGGCTAGCCTGGGACGCATGGCAGGTAAGGCCCGCTCCGGAACGTCACGTACGAGAGGGGGGACTGCGCGGGGCCAGGCTCCTGCACAGCCCCGAACTCGCGGCCCGCGCCAACCCGCGAAAGCGCGGGCGCGCAAGGCTCCGGCGCGGCGGCCGGCACCCCGGCGGCAGTCGAATACCGCGCCGCTGGCGGTGGTTCGGCGCGGGGTGACCAGCGCCTGGAACGTGACGGCCAAGGGCCTCGGCGCAACGACCCGCGCGGTGAGCCGGGCGGGGGATATCGAGCACGGGCATCGGCGCGACGGGATCGCGCTGGGTCTGGTGGCTTTCGCGTTCATCATCGCGGCCGCGGTGTGGCTGTCGGCGGGCGGCCCGGTCGGGCACTGGGTGGATACCGCGGTGCGCTGGGTGGCCGGATCGGCCTCGGCGGCACTGCCGTTCGTGGCGGTCGGTATCGCGGTGATCCTGATGCGCACCGAACCGCACCCGGAGATCCGGCCCCGACTGGTGCTGGGCGGCCTGCTCGCGGGCCTGCCGATCCTGGGCCTGTGGCACATGGCGGCCGGTTCGCCGAGCGATGAGCACGGCCGTGAGCACGCCGCCGGTTTCGTCGGCTACGTCGTGGGCGGCCCGCTCAAGGACGGCCTGAGCGCCTTCCTGGCGGTCCCATTGCTCATGCTGGCCATCGGTTTCGGCATTCTGCTGCTCACCGGCACCCAGGTGCGTGATGTCCCCGAGCGCATGCGCGAGATCTTCGGCACCGGCGCGGGCGGCGACGAATACGAGAGCTACTCCGAGGAACACGGCCTCTACGACCCGGAAAACTATGACGCGGACGGCTTCCCGCTGCACCGCCCCGAGGTCCGCAAGCGCCGCGGCAAGACGCCGAGCGAGAACTACCCCCCTGACGAGTTCGGCGGCTCCGATGCCGTCACCGAGATTCTCGGCGAGCCCCCGCTGCAGGACGCCAAGGACATCGCGCCGTCGGAGGAGAAGCCGAAGGCAGGATCGGATAAAGCCAAGCCGCGCAAGCCCGTCCCCAAGGTGGTCGACCAGACCCCGCCGCCGCCGGAACCGCAGCAGTTGGAGTTCGTCACCGACCGCGAGGTGGACGGTGACTACACGCTGCCGTCGCTGAACCTGCTCACCGACGGCGATCCGCCCAAGAAGCGCAGCGCGGCCAACGAATCCATGATCGAGGCCATCACCGAGGTGCTGGTCCAGTTCAAGATCGATGCCGCGGTCACCGGTTTCGTGCGCGGCCCGACGGTCACCCGCTACGAGGTGGAGCTCGGCCCGGGCGTGAAGGTCGAGAAGATCACCGCCCTGGCCCGCAACCTCGCCTACGCGGTGGCGACCGAGAACGTCCGCCTGCTGGCCCCGATTCCGGGCAAGTCGGCCGTCGGCATCGAGGTGCCCAATGCCGACCGCGAACTGGTCCGCCTGGCCGACGTGCTGAAGTCCCCGACCACCCGTAATGATCACCATCCGCTGGTGATCGGCCTGGGCAAGAACATCGAGGGCGAATTCGTCACCGCGAACCTGGCCAAGATGCCGCATCTCCTGGTGGCCGGTTCGACGGGTTCCGGTAAGTCGAGTTTCGTCAACTCGATGCTGGTCTCGCTGCTGTGCCGCGCCACCCCCGAGGAGGTGCGGATGATCCTGATCGACCCGAAGATGGTGGAATTGACGCCCTACGAGGGCATTCCGCATCTGATCACGCCCATCATCACCCAGCCCAAGAAGGCCGCCGCCGCGCTGGCCTGGCTGGTGGAGGAGATGGAGCAGCGCTACCAGGACATGCAGGCCAGCAAGGTCCGCCACATCGACGACTTCAACCGGAAGGTGAAGTCCGGCCAGATCACCGCGCCGCTGGGCAGCGAAAGGGTGTACCGCCCTTACCCGTACATCCTGGCCATCGTCGACGAGCTCGCCGACCTCATGATGACCGCCCCGCGCGATGTCGAGGACGCCATCGTCCGCATCACCCAGAAGGCCCGTGCGGCGGGCATTCACCTGGTGCTGGCGACCCAGCGCCCGTCCGTGGACGTGGTGACCGGTCTGATCAAGACCAACGTCCCGTCCCGCCTGGCCTTCGCGACCTCCTCGCTCACCGACTCCCGAGTCATCCTCGACCAGCCCGGCGCGGAGAAGCTCATCGGCATGGGTGACGGCCTGTTCCTACCCATGGGCGCGAGCAAACCAACCCGTCTCCAGGGCGCATTCATCTCGGACGAGGAAATCGCCGGGGTCGTCGACTTCGCCAAGACCCAGGCCGAACCCGACTACCAGGAAGGCGTCACCGCCGCCAAGGCCGGTGAGAAGAAGGACGTCGACCCGGACATCGGCGACGACCTCGAATTGCTGGTCCAGGCCATCGAACTGGTAGTCACCTCCCAATTCGGCTCCACCTCCATGCTCCAACGCAAACTCCGCGTCGGCTTCGCCAAGGCAGGCCGCCTCATGGACCTCATGGAAACCCGGGGAGTGGTCGGCCCCTCCGAAGGCTCCAAGGCCCGCGACGTCCTCATCAAACCCGACGAACTGGACGGCCTCCTCTGGACCATCCGAGGCGGCGGCGACGAACCGGCGGGCTCGGACGACGGTGGATCAGAGGACTACTGATCCGACGTGGCTAGGCGGTGGCGCGGCGGAGTTGGAATGCGGTGCCGGACTCCAGGATTCCGATGACGATCAGCCACCAGCCGGCGAGGAGGGTGAGGATGGTGATCGAGTCGAAGGGGGAGACGATCAGGACGATTCCGGCCGCGGTGATGAGCAGGCCCGACAGGGTTTGCCAGGCGCGCATGGGGAGGTCGGGGTCGGAGAGTGCGGCGATGAGTTGCATGATGCCGCGGAACAGCCAGCCGATGCCGATCCACAATGCCAGCAGCAGCACTGATTCCAGGGCGCTGCGGAAGGCGAAGAAGCCCAGCATGATCGAGAGGAAGCCGCTCACGAACGCGAGCACCCGCAGGCCCGCGGACACGTGCGCGCCGAACACGGTCATGAGCTGGGTGAGACCGGCCAGGAGCAGATAGATCCCGAACAGGATTCCGGCCACCACGAGGGTGGGGCCGGGCCAGGCGAGGATCAGAATGCCGAGTAGCGCCGTGAGAATTCCGGTGAGAAGTAGTGCCTGCCAGGTGTTCTGCGTGACCTGACGCCATGGTGTCGGAAGTGGTTGGCCGGTTGCGGAAGTCGAAACCATGATCGATCCCAAGGGCCGGAGGTGGTCGCGACGGTCGTCGCCGCCCCAGTATCAGCGCTGCGCCGAACCCACACGCCGACATTCGCGACAATTCACCGGCCAGGCCAGCCCCAGGCGAGTTCGTCGACCGCGAGGAACGGCTCGTCGACCACGGTCGCGGGGGTCAAGCCGGTGAAAGCCATGACATCTCGATGCAGGTGGGATTGGTCGGTGTAGCCGCCCGAGGCCGCGGTGGCGGCGGGCGCGTGTCCGGCGACCAGGTGGTGGACGGCATGGTCGAAGCGGATCAGTTTCGCGGCGCGTTTGGGTGTCAGGCCGAGTTGCGTGGAGAACCGGGACCACAGGAGCTTTCGGCTCCAGCCGAGTTCCGTTGCCAATTGCTCGATTCGGACCGTTCCGCGACCGGCCGCGATCTGCCGCCAGGCCCATGCCACCTCGGGATGGACCCGCGCGGTCCGCGCGCAGCGCTGAGCGAGCCACGCGTCGGTCCACTCGAAGCGATCGTCCCAGGTGCGCAGATCGTCGAGTTGCTCACCGAGCCGGGCGCTTTCGCGGCCCAGCAGGTCGTCGAGCGGCACCACCGAATCCTTCAGCTCGGCCGCCGCGGGTCCCAGTACGGTGTGCGCGACGATCGGTGAAAGGCGCACCTGCAGGCAGTCGAAGGTCTCGACGCGAAGCGCACGCAGCACATCGCCGAAGCCGGGCCCGATGACGAAGCTGCCGCGAATCTGCCGACCGGCCGGATCCCGCACCCCGATCGTGCCGCCGAACACCAGCAGCAGGGTCACCGCCGGGTGGGGGATGAGTCGCAGTTCGGGCGGGGTGCGGCCGCGATCGCCGAATCCGGCCATGCTGACCCCGGGAACACGACCCGGCCGACTCGGACTCGCGATGTCCCACAGCATCGCGTCGTCGCGCTCGGGCACGCCGGACCCCATTCCGCCATGCTACGCATCCGCCGGGCGACGGGAACATTTGTCCAATACGGCACCGCCCGGCAGTGGCGATAGTGCACGTATGACTGTTTCCGACAACAAGTTACGCACCGTTGAGCAGCCGATTAACCCGGACGAGAGCGGGATCCACGTCTACGAAGACGGGCCGCGCGATGCCCCGGCGCTGCTGCTCATTCACGGCACGGCCGCCTCGGCCGAATCGTGGGACCCGATGATTCCCCTGCTGACCGGATCCCATCGGGTCCTGCGCGTCGATCTGCTCGGCTGCGGCCGGTCCGCGCGGCTAGGGGACGTGCCGTACACGGTTGCCGACCAGGCCCGTCGAGTCGGCCTCGCGCTCGAAAAGCACGGTGTCGAGCGGGTCGTGGCCGTCGGTCACTCCAGCGGTTCGGCCGTCGCGACCGCACTCGCCGAACAACGACCGGACCTGGTGGCCGCGGTCGTCATCATCGACTTCGGTCCCGGCATCGACGCGTACATCGGACCGGAGGCGCAGGCCGGGCCGCAAGTGCCGTGGTCCGAACTGACCGATGCGCAGTTCCGGATGCTGATGCGCGGCGGGTTCAGCGCGAACTTCGAGATCCCGCAGGAATACTTCGACCAATTCCGCGCCATCGATCCCGTGGTGTTCGCCGAGGCATCCCGGGCCAACCTCGACTACCTCAACGAGCGGCCGCTCACGGAACGGCTTGCGCCCCTGGGCAAACCGCTGCTCGTCCTCCACGGCGAGGACGACGCCAGATGGAACCCAGCGGCCGCCGCAGAGTACCGAGTCGTGCCCGGCGCGACGATCGAGCTCCTGCCCGGCGTCGGGCACTCACCCAACCTCGAGGATCCGGCGCGCACCGCGACAGCGCTGCTCGACTTCACCGCGAAACACGCACTGTAGGAAGGAAAGTCAGATGACCGGAGCCGAACTGTCCGGCGTGCCCGAGACGGCATTGTGGACCTTGCGAAATCGCGCCGAGGAGGCGTTGCGCGACGATTCCGATTACACCGACAAGGAAGCGATCCGCCTCTATCGGGCCCTGTCGGCAGAGGACTTCGAGCGCTTCGGCCCGCCCAGCCAGATACACGCCCTGCGCGCGAAGTTGATCGACAAGGTGGTGGCGGAATTCCTGACCACCCACCCCGCCGGTCCCGTGGTCGCGCTCGGTGAGGGATTGCAGACAACCTATTGGCGGCTGGGCGAACCGGCGGCCGCCTGGTTCTCGCTCGATGTGCCGGAAATGGTGGAAGCCCAGCAACGGCTTCTGCCCGCCGCACCGGGCATCACCCGCCTGGCCCACTCGGTGCTGGATCGTTCCTGGTTCGACCGGGTGCCCTCCGGCCCCGCGGTGATCACCGCCGAGGGCCTGTTCATGTACCTGCCGCCCGCCGAGGTCACCCGGCTGATCGCCGATCTGGCCGCCCATTTCCCGGGCGGTGTCCTGTTCTACGACTCCATCCCGCGCGTCTTCAGCGCCCTGACGATGCGGGGCCGGATTCGCCTGAGCGACACCTACACCGCCCCGCCGATGCCCACGAGCCAATCCCCGCGCGAGGCCGCTCGCCTGCCGGGGCGAATTCCCGGAGTCGTTGCCGCCCAAGACCTCATCCCCCTGCCGGGCCGCGGCCGCCTGGCCTCACCGCTGCTGCCCCGGGTAGCGAACCTGCCCGTCGTGCGGTCCGTGCGCCCGTCGATGACCCTGCTGCGTTTCGCGGCTTGAACGCCCGGCCCAGTCGCCCGTTTTAGAACCTGTTCTATATTCGGGGTAACGATCCGGCGAGCCCTCGGGAGTTCACTTCATGTACCAGTGGTCCGACGAAGACCTGATGTTCCGCGATGTACTGCGGGGTTTCATCGACAAGGAGATCAAGCCCCACGTCGAACAACTGGAGAGCGGTGAACTCCCGCCCTTCGACATCATCCGGAAGCTGTACGCGACTTTCGGATTGGACGAGATGGCGCGCGAGGGACTCGAGAAGGCCCTCGCCCGCGAGGAGGCCGGGACCACCGGCAAGCCCGGCGGCGGATTCAGTGGGTCGGGCTCGATGGGGGTGATCCTCAACAGTGAACTGGCCGGGATCAGCCTGGGCCTGGTGGCGTCGATGGGCGTGAGCCTCGGGCTCACGGTCGGCACCATCCGCAGCCGCGGCACCCTCGCGCAGAAGAAGCGGTGGCTGCCGGAACTGGTCACCTTCGAGAAGGTCGGCGCGTGGGCGATCACCGAACCCGATTCGGGCTCGGACGCTTTCGGCGGCATGAAGTCCTACGTCCGCCGCGACGGCGAGGACTACATCCTCAACGGGCGCAAGACCTTCATCACCAACGGCCCGTACGCCGATGTCACCGTCGTCTACGCCAAGCTGGACGAGCAGGACGACACCGATCGCCGCGACCGCAAGGTGCTGACCTTCGTGCTCGACAAGGGCATGCCCGGCTTCACCCAGTCCAAGCCGTTCAAGAAGATGGGCATGAACTCCTCGCCGACGGGCGAGCTGTTCTTCGACAATGTGCGCATCACCCCCGACCGCCTGCTCGGCGAGACCGAGACGCCGGCCAAGGGTGACGGCAAGGACAGCGCCAAGGAGTCCTTCGCCGCCGAGCGCATCGGCATCGCCTCGCTGGCGCTGGGCATCATCAACGAATGCCACCGGCTCTGCGTCGATTACGCGAAGTCGCGCAAGCTGTGGGGCAAGGAGATCGCGCAGTTCCAGCTCATCCAGCTCAAGCTGGCCGAGATGGAGATCGCGCGGATCAATGTGCAGAACATGGTGTTCAACGCCATCGAGCGCACGGCGGCGGGGGAGAAGGTGTCCCTGGCCGAGGCGTCCGCGATGAAGCTCTACTCCTCACGCGCGGCCACCGAGGTGGCCATGGAGGCCGTTCAGCTCTTCGGGGGCAACGGCTACATGGCCGAATACAAGGTCGAGCAGCTCGCGCGCGACGCCAAGTCGCTGATGATCTACGCGGGCAGCAATGAGATCCAGGTGACCCACATCGCCAAGGGCCTGCTCGCCCGGTAGCTCGCGGCGTCGCGCAGGATCGCCTGCGCGACGCGATAGTGCGGGGGATTCCTGGGAATTCGCTCCGAGAGAATGAGTGAAGCATTATCGTTTCTCATCGCTCACGGTTGACGTGGGCGATGAGAGGAGCACACCCATGAGCAACACCCGGAGGGCCGGAATCGGCGCCACCGCGATCGGCGCCGCGGCGGCCGTCGCGCTGCTGACCGCCCCCAATGCCAGCGCGCTGGTCACCGGCATCAGCGTGACCACCGCCGACAAGTACTGCGTCAACCAGGCCTACACCGTCGCGGTCAATGTCACCGCCACCTCGTTCCTGTTCGAGGTCAGCCTGAGCGACAACGACACTCAGGTCGGCAGCGCCAAGCCCTCCGGCGGAGTGGCCTCCTTCACCTGGACCCCCACCACCACGGGCTCGCACACCCTCAAGGCGGTGCAGGAGATCATCAGCAACAAGTCCACCACCGTCACGGTCGTCGACTGCACCCCGGTCGGCGGTGGCGGCACCGGCTCCTCGGCCTCCAACCCGCTCGCGGGTCTGCTCAGCAGCCTGTCGGCCCACTGAGCGACGCGCTCGGCGCACTGGGTGGTCGACCAGGCGCGCTGCGCAGTTGACCGGGCACATCAAGCAATCCACTCGGCACCGCGAATTCTCGCGGTGCCGAGTGTCTTTCACCGTCGCGTCGCGTACCGTCCCACGGTGCGGTGTGAACACGGGATGACGCGGTGTGAACATCAGGTTCCCCGCTGAACACGACTGGGCCGCAACCGGATCGGTGGCCCGCAGTCGGCATGTGGATCCCGGTCAACCGGTTTACACTGGCGCTCCGCGGGCCGGTGGGAAGGTCGTCGCCACTCGGCCGCGATGAGTGGGAAGGAGCGTTGCGATAGCGCTTCGCGTGTGGCTGAGCAGTGCCGGTGCGGCGACTGTTCAGGTGATGAGGTTGTTGCGGCAGAACCCCGACGGGGTGGAGGTCATCCTCTATGCCAGTAATGTGGATCCGGCGGCCACGGCATTGTCGGTGTGCGATGTGCCCACGGTCGAACCGCGGTATGTCGGCGATGCCGAATATGCCGCGTTCGCAATCGATTTCTGCCGTAAGCACGGCATCGATGTGTTGATCCCGCCGCGCCGGCTGGGTGCGCTGGCGGGGCGGGCCGCGGATTTCGCGGCGGTCGGCACGCGGCTCATGTGCTCACCGCGGGCATCGGTGCGGACGTTGACCGACAAGGTCGCGACCTACGAGATCGCCGGTGCGGCGGGGATTCCGGTGCCGCCGTGGCGGGTGGCCGCCGACGCCGACGGGCTGCGCAAGGCCGTCGCCGAGTTGTCGGGCACCGGGGAACGGTTGTGTATCAAGCCGAGTGGCGAGTATTCGGCCTTCGGGTTCCGGGTGCTCGACGACCGCCCGCTCAGCATGGCGGACCTGCTGGCCCCGGCGGAGCCGACGGTCTCGGTCGAGGCGGTGGCCACCGCGTTCGAGCGGGCGGCCGCGAACGGCGGCCGGGTGCCGGAGCTGTTGGTCATGCCGTATCTCGACGAGCCGGAGATCAGCATCGACTGCCTGTCGGAGCCGGGAGGTGAACTGCTGCTGGGGATTCCGCGCGCCAAGGACGGTCGCTTCCGCACCCTGCTCGACGATCCGGAGCTGGTCGCCATCGCGCGGCGGCTGGTCGGCCACTTCGAACTGGCCTATCTGACCAATGTGCAGCTGCGCTACCGTGCGGGCGAACCGGTTCTGCTGGAGGCGAATCCGCGGCCCTCGGCGGGTTTGTTCCACACCGCCTACGCAGATGTGAACCTGCCGTGGGCCGCGATTCGCCTACTGCTGCACGGTGATTCGGGACTGCGCCAGCCACCCAGGCTGGGCGTGCGGCTCGCGGTGGCGGAGGCGGTCATGGAAATCGCCCCGCGCCCGCGGATTCCCGGTGAGAACGGCCTGACCGTCTACGGCACGACCACCTCGGTCGAGGCCGGAACGCTCGGCCTGTCGGTGCGCACGGTGAGCGAGACCCTGCCGGGCCCGGTCTCGGCGAGCACGATCGCCGGGGTCGATCGCTGACCGGCCGGAATGAATCGGGTCACGCTGCCGCTCTGGCCGCTGTCGAGATTGCGCCAGTCCACGACCGCGTTCACGTCACAGGCCAGCAGCTGCGGACCCCATTCACCGACCGGTGAGAAGCCCTGCGTGATGCGCAGCACCACGGAATGCGACGCGCCCGGCGCCTCGGAGTACTGGTAGAGCGGACCGTCGAACGCGGTCCCGCTCGCCGACAGCATGCCGAGGCACACGCCGTTGCCCACGGTGAACACCGGAGCGAGATTGACGTCATTCTTCGCGCACGTGCGCGGCCCCACATTCGACCATCCGAGCTGGCAGGCATCCCCCGGGTCGGCCGAAGCGGGCACGGCGGCTACCACCGAAGCGCCGAGGAATCCGGCCGAAACCACGCCCAGCATCAGGTGTTTCATCGTCTAGCTCCCCTCATCGCGAAAACTCGTTACCACCAAGTTAACTCACCCGGTGGCAACGAGTGCGACGCCGCTAGCGGCGAGTCAGCTTCCCGTACAGGAACAGCAGGATCACCGCGCCACCGAGGCAGGTCAGGAAGCTGAAGATCAGCCCGCCGCCGGAGACGTCGACCCCGAACAGTCGCAACAGGAATCCGCCGATCAGGCCGCCGACCACGCCGACCACGATGTTCAGCACGATGCCCTGCTGCGCGTCGGTCCCCATGAACTTGCTGGCGATCCACCCCGCGAGCCCGCCGATCACGATCCAGCCGATGATTCCCAATCCGAGCACGAGATCCTCCTCGAGTCCTGGTGAACATCCTTGTCGATGCCATCCTGACCGACCCGGCCCCGGACTCGCGCCAACCGCCGCCGTGCGTCGCGAAGCCGGGCGCCTATCGCGTCGTGGCGGCGCGGCCGACGGTGTCGAGGTGGTGCAGGGCGTGCCGGTAGGAGTCGAGCAGGCCCGTCTCGGCGTAGGGCACGCCGAGTTCGGCGCAGAACTGCCGGACCATCGGCTGGGCGCGGCGCAGGTTGGGGCGGGGCATGGAAGGGAACAGGTGGTGTTCGATCTGATAGTTGAGGCCGCCGAAGGCGGTGTCGGTCAGCCGGCTGCCGCGGACATTGCGGGAGGTGAGGACCTGGCGGCGCAGGAAGTCGGTGGTGTCGTCGGCCGAAAGGACTTCCATCCCTTTGTGATTGGGGGCGAAGGTGCAGCCCATATAGAAGCCGAACAGGCCCTGCTGCACGGCGATGAAGGCTAGTGCGTGCACCGGTGGCAGCACCAGGAACACGATGGCGAGATAGCCGAGGGCGTGTGCGCCGAGCAGGACGGCCTCCCAGGCGCGGTACCGGATCGGCCAGCGCAGCACCGCCCGGACGCTCGCGTAGTGCAGGCTGCCCGCCTCCAGGAACAGCATCGGGAAGAACAGCCACGCCTGATGGCGGAAGATGAAGCGCCGCCAGCCCTTTCCGGTCCTGGCCCGGGCCTCGGAGTGGGCGAGGATGCCCGAGACATCGGGGTCCGCGCCCTCGGTATTGGGGTGGGCGTGGTGGCGGTTGTGATTGCTGGTCCACCAGCCGATGCTCAGCCCGATCCCGAGATTGCCCGCGATCAGCCCGTACAGCTGGTTGGCCTTGCGGGTGCGGAACAGCTGGCGGTGCCCGGCATCATGGCCGAGGAACGCGATCTGGGCGAACACCGCGCCCAGGAAGACCGCGGTGCCCACCTGCCACCACGAGTCGCCGATCACCGAAAACGCCACCCACCCGGCGACATACGCCGCGGCGGTGATCGCGCTCTTCCAGCCGTAGTAGCGCACCCGCCGTTCCAGCAGGCCCGCCTCCCGAACCCGGCGTAGCAGCGTCGCGTAGGCGCTGCCCCGGGTCACCGCCGCCACGGGCGCGACCGGAATTTGCTGCGACGTCGGCGCGGAGCCGCGCTCCGCGATATCTACCACCACGTGCACAGCATGCGCCGCGACCATCGCGGCCAGGTGAACGGGGGCCGGGATCGACAACACATCCCCGTGACGATCTTCCGTGCCGGACGGTCAGTTTCGGATCAGGGTCGCGCCGAACGGGGCGACGGTGAGCTGGGATCGGGTGGCCTGGACGGTGACTTCGACGACCGGCTTGCCGCTGAGCTGGGCGTCGACGAAGCCTTGCAGTTCCGGGTGGTCAGCGGGGTTCGCCTCGCGGACGTCCAGGGCGCCCTCGAGTTCGCGGGGATTGTCGTCCAGACCCGCTGCGCGCGGCAGCAATCGCAGGCCGTCGGTGGTGTAGAGCTGGACCGTGAAGTCCCGACCGGTCGGTGAGGTCAGGGTGGCGGGATGCTCGGTCTGCGCCCAATCGAAGTCGTCGAAGCGCAGGCGCCAGCCGCCGGGCAGGCCGCCCTGGAAGGTGATGCCGGTCGGCGCGACCAGGGTTTGCGCGGACATGTCGCTCGCGGAGTTCTGGATGGCGCTGCCCTCCAGAGGCTGATCGTCGGCGGTGAACTCCCAGGCCGAGGCACGAAGATCCTTGTGCCAGTAGCCGGTTCGCCCGCCGCTTCTCCCTTCGACCCGCAGTTCCCGATCCTCGGCCGTGTCACCGGTGACATGAATGGAGATGCGCGAGGTGATCTCACCGGGAATCTTGGGCTGCGGCTGCCAGTCCTGCGCGGGCAGCGAGATCGCCGCGTACGCCGGATTGAATCGCTCGGTCAGCTGATCCGGAGCCGACGGCAGCGGCCCCTGGTCCTGCCAGGTGTATCGACCCGGAATGTGGTTGGAACCCGCCATATCCAGGTCGTACTTGCGCGTGAACATGTCGCCGTACTTGTTCATCACGAACGTCACCGAACCCGAGACCGACAGCGCCTCGGACACGAACCGGCCACCCATCGGCCCGCCGATCTCATAGCTCAGATCCGCGGGCAGCCACGGGTCCTGATAGGTGATGCGAGATCCGTCCTGCGACAACGCCACCAGCTCGACGAGCCCGGCGGTGGTCGGATGGGTGTAGCCCTTGGCATCCTCGAAACTCTTGGACATGCGGTGGCTGATCGCCCAGCGGCTGGTTGCGATCGGGCCGTCGCCGGTGCCGGGGACCTGCTCACCCGGCCACAACCAGATCGGCCCGCCATAGGAATACGTCCAATTCCACAGCATCGGGCCCGACAGCAGATTGTCCATCGAATAGATCCAGCCGTTGCGATCGGCCGCGACGAGCATATTGCCGTCCACCGATACCGCGACGATCTGGCCGTCCAGGCAGCCCGGCGTCGGAACCTTTCGCCACGTGCCGCCGGACGTGCGCGGGCGGGTGTACAGCGATCCGTCGCGCAGGGCGACTTCGGCGAAACTGTTGAACCCCTGCGTGTTATCCCGCAGATCGACGCTGGGCGGGAAATTCAATCCGGCGGGTGCCGCCGGGAGATCGTCGAATTCCGAAACGCCTCGAATGCTGGGCAGCGGCAGGAAGAGTCCGGGCAATGGAGGAATCACCTGCAGCGTGCTGATCGCCGGTACGCACCCCAGCGGCCGACTCTCCGCATTCGCGACCGTCCCGCCGCCGGGCACCGCCACCAACCCGGCCGCGACCGCGGCGGCCGCCGTCCTCCACACCGAGTGCCGTGTCCTCCACACCGAGTGCCGTGTCACGGAAACGCTTCTCCTCTGGTCGGGCCCGAATCCCAGTCGCAAACGGTGCGATTCAGGCAGCACTGTAACCGGGCCACGGCCTCGCCCCTCGAATCGACGCTCACGGCAATTCGCTGGGCGATCGACGCCATACGACACGTCCCGGTCGAATATCACCACCGCGTCAGACCGGCGAGTACGGTCCTGGGTTCGTTGGGCCGAATCATCCTGTGCGACGAGCGAATGAGGTTGTGCTGACGTGAACGGTGTCCGGAGATCGCTGCGGGTCGGACTGGCTTTGGTCGCCGCCTGCGCGGCCGCCGGACCCGCGCACGCGGATTCCGCGAACGCCGACGGACCGCTCGACAGTTGCACCCAGCTGGCGCTGCCGGGCCTGGTCGGGCCGCCGCTGTCGCTCTACACCCCGCCCAATCCCGGTGGCGGGCTCGGTCCGCTGGCCGTCGCCGTCGACGAGATCCAGGCGCGGTTGCCGCGGCAGGTCGACCTGCGCACGGAGCGGCAGGGTTTCAACGACCAGTGGTCCTATGCGCTGGACGCGGGCAACCTCTACGTCACCGCCGCCGGTGAGCCGTGGCGTCAGGTCTGGCTGCCCGGCTGTCTCGCGGGAAAGGTCACCTCGTTCTCGGTCGACGGCAATGTGCTCATGGCCACCGATGCCGCCGGCCGCCTCTACACAATGGGCAATGCCGCGCATGGACCCGAAACCTGGGCCTGGACTTCACGATTCGGTGCTCCCATCTGGCAGAGCCCGTTCGGGCAGCGGGTGCGGGCGGGATCGCGGGCGTGGAGCCTGTCGTGGCTCGACAATCGGATCCCGACGCTGATTCCGTCGAATCAGCCGGGCTTCTGGACGCAGGACGGATTCTGGACCGACGCGTCCGGCAACCGGCAACCGGTCGGCGGCGCGGGTGTCACCACCGCGTATGTGCTGAGCCCGCAGGGCAATCGGATCGCCATTCTCGATCCGTGGCTGCCCGGCGGGGATCCCGGCGCGCCCGACGACTACTCCTACGAGATGTCGACGCCGAAGGGCGGGCGTTTCGAGGCGGTCAACCTCAGCTCGGCGGGCTCGACCACCTTGGTGATCAACCGATTCGGCGATATGTACACGCGGCTCTGGGATTTCGACATGTCCGGCGCGGACAATGTCTTCTTCCGCTACTCGTATCTGAACCAGCAGGGCAAGCCGTCGGCGCCGAATCTGAGCTTGGCCGAGATCGACAATCTCTTCGGCCCGAAGTCCTACGCCGCCAACCAGCTGCCCGCGCCGGAGTGGGTGCGGCAGCCCAAGATTCCCGGTGAGATCACCTCGGCGGTCAGCATCCACCAGACCGGCGGGGATTCCGGCGATCGGGAATTGCGGGTGGAGGGGCGCAGCGGCGGGCGGACCGGGTACTGGCACAAGCCGATCGATCCGGAGGCGAGCTGGAGCTTCGAGGCGACAGGTGCGGCGTTGACCGGGGAGCCGCTGGACAACCCGCCCGGCGATCATTCCGACGAGACGCTCGCCGCGCCGTCCGGCATGGACTACGGCTACGCGGATCCGGCTCAATGGACTTTGAGCACAACGGATTTCGACTACGCCGCCTCACCCGCACCGCTGCGTGTCTGTGCCGGTGACGCCTGCGTGGATCTCCGCCTTCATCTGATCGACAGTCTGCGCCTGCTGCGTGCCGCGGACGGCCTCACCGCGGTACCCCGCGAATACCTCGCGGCGATCGAGGTCCCACAGGCCGTCCTCGACGGACTCCCGGCCCAGCCGCCCGCCCTGGCCGCGGCCCTGCAAACCCTCACCGGCACGACCGGGCTGCGCGAGTTCAAGGCGACCGCGACCCTCGGCGACCTGACCCTCCAATTGCCCGGCGGCCCGCTCGTACTGCATCGAACCCGCTGATCAGCCGCGTAAATTCACGATCGATCCTCGGCGCTGCGGGTGCGCGGCTACTGTAGTCGTTTGAATCGTAAGTGTTTCGGATGCTCGCGCAGCGGATCGATAAGAGGTACACGGCCAGTGAAGAGTTCGGCTCGTTTGCGGTTGCTCGCGGCGTCCACGGTCTGCGGCACCGCGGCGGTGCTCGCCGCCATGGCGCCGTCCACCACGGCGGCGACACCCGACGGCAAAACCCTGGTGGTCATGGGTGATTCCTTCTCCGCCAACGGGTCGATCCTCGACCTGCTGCCCGCCGGCGAGGACGTCGGCTGCAAGCACGTCGCCACCTCCTGGCCGACCCAGCTCACCGGTCGCATGGCCCTGTCGCCGGACGATGTCGAGGACACCTCGTGCCAGGGCGGCACCATCGACACCTCCGGCTGGACCCTGGTCCACCAGGTGAAACGGGCCATGTCCGACAACGCTTTCGGCCCCCGCACCCGGCTCGTGACCATCCAGCTCGGCATGAACGACACCTGGGGCAACGACCACCCGATCGCCCTCTCCCGCGCCCTCACCTGCCTGACCGACCTGGTCAACGGCTGCGGCCCCGAAGCCATCGACCAGGGCCGAGCCCCCGACCCCGACACCATTACCGCCCAGGCCTACGCCACCCGAGTCCGCCAAGCGGTCGAATACATCCGCTACTACGCCCCGAACGCCCGGATCGTTTTCGTCGGATATCCGGAACTCCATCCCGCAGGCCAGGATTCCGCCTGCGCGACCATCGCCGGCGTCGATGTCTGGCAGCCCCGGGCCGCCGCGGTCACCAGATTCCTGGACCGCCTCGACACCGCCCAACGCGAAGCCGCCACCCTCCTGAACGTTACTTACCTCGACAGCCGAGCCTTGACCGCCGGTCACGGCCCCTGCACCCCCGACGCCTGGGTGGACGGCGTCTTCGACCCCCGCACCGAACCCCTCGGCTTCCCCTGGCACCCCTCTGCGCGCGGCGACGCCGCCCTCGCTGCGGGCGTCGAGCAGCAGATCACCCAAGGCTGAACCGCCTGCCCCGGGCGCATATTTCACTTGTTGCTGTCTCCCCGGCCATCGGTGGACGGTGACGGAACATGGTGTAGCTGACCGGATTCCAAGCGTTCCGTCAGTATGTGCAGTCCGGGTCCCGTGAGCTCGGCGAGCGCGCTGGGACGTCCGGCCATGGCCATCAGCAATGCCTCGCCGGTGCCATTGACTTCCGGTCCGGTACCCGTTCTCCAGTCGACATCGGTCGCTCGCAGGCTCAGTGCGCGGATTCGGGGTCGGGCGCGCAGCCGCGGGTTCGTGCGCGCCGCATCGAGGACTCGCAGTAGGCGGGCGGGCGGAATTTCGCGGGGCAATCCGAGCGGGCGCCGAATGTCCTGGTGATGGATGGTGCCATCGACCAGGGCGATCATCCCGCCGAATCCGGCGGTCAAGCCGCGCGGGGTCGGATGGCTCCGCACGAACGTGAGCAGCTCGTCGGTTGTGCATTTCGCGAACAGGTCGACGCCGACCTGATTGGCATGGATGACGCGGCCCTTCACGAACCGCTTCAGCAGCCCGAACTTCCCGAGATCCTCGTAACTGAACATGTGTGCCACCACATCGCGCACTCGCCACCCGGCGCACAGAGACGGCGCATCCCACTGTTCCGGAGTCAGATCCGCAAGGAATTCCGCCAGATCTTCCCGTTCGGCACGTGCCATATCCATATCGCTCATCGACATCTCGTCTCACTTTCTCGGTTCCTCGCGCGGGCAGATACCCCGCGCTTCACCCTCCAGACGAACGCCGAGTACCGCGATCCGACAATTTTCGGTGTTCGGCCGTGGTTAGTGAGTAGCGACACAATTGCGAGATCTCGGGCCGGCGGGAGATGCGTGTCGCCGGTTTCGACCCGGTATGCCACGTAACGTGCGGTTATCTGTTGGTTGGACGGTGCTGCGGGAGAGGTGGGCGTCTCATGCTGAGCTGGGTGCGGGCGATGTTTCGACGTATCGACGGGATCCTCCGCCGGCCGAATGTCGCGGCGATGCTGCAGTCGGATTCGATTCTGGTGACCGCGCCCGAGGCCGGGACGGTTTGGCGGGTCGGAACCGAGGTCACCGTGTCGTGGCGGGTGATCGGTCCGATGGGGCATCCCGTGGATGTGGTCCTGCTGCGCGGTACCGGAGCCGGGATCGAGGATGTCGCGGTGCTCGCGGGTGAGGTTCCGACACGGCAGCTCTCGGTGCGGGTTCGGGTTCCGGAGGTCGAGGCGGGGTCGGATTACAGTGTCGCACTGGTGTCCTCGGATCCCACCGATGTGCGCAGTCCTCGGTTCGCGATCGCGGAGGGCGAGTAGGGGAATGAACTTCGGCCTTGGCGCTATACCCCGGAAACCCTTGGGGGTGAATGCCTTACGCCGGAGAGAGCTCGGCGGCCGCGGCCAGCAGTTCGCGGAGGGCGGTGCGGGCGAGGTCGTCGAAGGGCTTGCGGTTGGACGGGGTGACCCAGCGCGCGAACGCGATTCGGAAGGCTAGGCCGGCGAGTTCGGCGGCGACGACGGCTTCGGGATCGGGGATGCCGCGGGCGTGCAGGGCTTCGGTCATATCGTCGGTGAGACCGGCGAGTTTGAGCAATTCGCGTTCGCGCAGATCGTTGTTCGCGGTGACGACGGTGTGCCGCCGCGCGGCCCAGGCGCGACGGTCCGCATCGAAGACCGTCGCTACGGCCAGTAGTGCCGCGGTCACGGCGTCGACCGAGCTCGCTGTGTCCGGGGCACCGGCGATCGCGTCGGTGAACAGCCGCGACAGGTTGTCCTGCCCGAGGAACAGCACCTCGCGCTTGTCGGCGAAATGCCGGAAGAAGGTCTTCTTCGTCAGCCCTGCCCGCTCGGCGATCTCGGCGACGGTGGTGGATTCGTAGCCCTGCTCCAGGAACAGGTCCAGTGCGGCCTCCGCCAATCGTTCGCGCGCGTTCGGTTCCCATCGAGCCATGCCCGCAGTCTAGGTGATGACACCTGGTGTCTTCAGGTATACAGTGATGACACCAAGTGTCGTCACCTTCCGTTAGGAGAACTGTCATGCGGGTATTCGTCACCGGCGCATCCGGCTGGATCGGTTCCGCCGTCGTCCCCGAACTCATCGGCGCAGGTCATCACGTCCTGGGACTGGCCAGATCCGATGCCTCCGTGGCCGCCATCCAGGCCGCCGGCGGCGAGGTGCTGCGCGGCGATCTCGACAATCCGGACGTGCTGCGCGCCGGGGCCGCCGCCACCGACGGCGTCATCCATCTCGCCTTCATTCACGACTTCAGCCGCTTCGCCGACTCGGTGCAGACCGACGCACGGGCCATCGACGTGTTCGGATCCGCGTTGGAAGGCTCGGGGAAGCCGCTGGTCATCGCCTCGGGTACACCCGCGGTCCCCGGTCGGGTGGCGACCGAGCGTGATCTGGCCGAACCCGAGAACCCGACACCGCGAGGCGCCAACGCCACGACGGTCCTCGGCCTCGCCGCCCGCGATGTCCGCTCCTCGGCAGTCGGTCTGCCCCGGACCGTGCACGGCGAAGGCGACCACGGATTCGTGGCCCGCCTCATCGACATCGCCCGCGAACGAGGAGTCTCCGGTTTCGTCGGCGACGGCTCGAGCCGCTGGCCCGCCGTACACGTCCTCGATGCCGCCCGCCTGTTCCGTCTGGCGCTCGAAAACGCTCCCGCCGGAACGGCTTTGCACGCGGTCGGCGACGAGGGAGTGTCAACTCACGACATCGCCACCATTATCGGCCGCCACCTGAACCTCCCGACCGAGTCGGCATCGCCCGACACCTTCGGCTTCCTCGGCCCCCTCCTCGCCATCGACCAACCCGCCTCCGCCGAACTCACCACCGCCCTCCTCGACTGGCACCCATCCCACCCCGGCCTTCTCGAGGACCTCGACAAGGGCCACTACTTCGCCTGAACTTCTCTCCGCGTGCGGTGACGCGCTATCCGGCCGTTCGACCCGTAGGCTGGACGGTGGTCCCGGTGTTTGCCGAGCCGCTCGAGGCCTCTCTGCGATGCTGTTTCCGGATCGCGATGCCACCCGAATCTGTCGGAGAGGCGAATGTGGCGACGACCGCAGGCAATACGGATAGCCAGAATTCCATCGACGCGGACTCGACGCGGGCGTATCTGAAGCAGATCGGACGGGTTCCGCTGCTTTCCGCGGCCGAGGAGGTCGATCTGGCGGTCCGGATCGAGGTCGGGCTTTACGCGGCGGAGAAGTTGCGGATGGAGGCCGAGGCGCCGTCGGGTCTCGATGCGGCGCAGCGCCGGGATCTGGCCTGGATCGTGCACGACGGCGTCCGGGCGAAAGATCATCTGCTCGAGGCGAATCTGCGCCTGGTGGTGTCGATCGCCAAGCGGTACACCGGGCGCGGGATGGCGTTTCTCGACTTGATCCAGGAGGGCAACCTGGGTCTCGTGCGCGCCGTCGAGAAGTTCGACTACAGCAAGGGATTCAAGTTCTCGACCTATGCCACCTGGTGGATCCGGCAGGCGATTTCCCGCGCCATGGCGGACCAGTCCCGCACCATCCGCATCCCCGTGCACATGGTCGAGATCATCAACAAGCTCGGGCGGGTGCAGCGCGAGATGTTCCAGGACCTGGGCCGCGAGGCCACCGCCGTGGAGCTGGCCGAGCAATTGGGCATCACACCCGAGCGGGTACTGGAGATCCGGCAGATCGCACGGGAGCCGCTCTCGTTGGATCAGACCGTCGGCGACGAGGGCACCACTCAGATCGGAGACCTGATCGAGGATTCCGAGGCCGTCGTCGCCCTCGCGGCGGTGGCATTCGGCCTGCTGCAGGAGCAACTGCAGGCGGTACTCGACACGCTCAGCGAGCGCGAGGCCGGCGTCATGCGCCTGCGCTACGGCCTCGGCGACGGCCAGCCCCGAACACTCGATGAAATCGGAAAGGTCTACGGCGTCACCCGGGAACGGATCCGCCAGATCGAGTCGAAGACGATGTCGAAGCTGCGTCACCCCGCCCGCTCGCAGCTACTGCACGACTACCTCGACTAGCCGAACAGGTTTCGTGCCTGTGATTCGGTGAGGACCCTGGTGAGGCGGGCCAGGTGGGTGGTCCAGGCGGTGCGGTGGGCGGATCTCAGTTCGTCCGGGAGGTCGTGGTGCCAGAGGGTGAGGGTGGTGCCGGTGGTGGTGGGGGAGAGGGTGATGTCGACTCGGGTGGCGGGGTCGGTCAAGCCCCAGGTGAAGGCGAGGCGGTGAGGGCGGTTCAGCTCCAGATCGGTTGCGGCGACGGCGGTGTCACCCATCCAGTGGGTGTATCGGGTTGGGTCGGTGAGGTATTCGAAGACCGTGTCCGGATCGGTGGGGAGATCCGCGGTGACCTCGATGGTGCGGGGCGCGCCATGGACGCGGCCGTGGCCTGATTCGGCGTAGCCGCGGAGGCTGGGCAGGAAATGATCCCAGCCGGCTCGGCACATGTCGTAGCAGTCGAGGTCGGCGCGCAGTCCGTAGTGGCGGAAGCGGAGTTCGGTGCCGCCGGATGCGGTGGGGGACAGGTCGAATCGGATGGTGGTGCCCGCCCAGTCGGGCAGGGGCGCGTAGCCGATGACGTGCCATTGCACGGTGACCGGCGGCTCGGCGCGGGTGACGCGCATGATCAACGGATCGGGGCTGCCGAACCTCATCCGCAATTCACCGCCCACCGTGCCGTCGCCGCGGGCGCGAACTGGGCGCCGGTGGCCAATGATTTTTCCCCGTGCCAGGATTCGCGGCCCGCGAGGTAGCCGAAATCCTCGACACCACAGAAGAATCCGTCACCAGCGCCCTCAAACGAGCCCGCCGCGGCCTGCAAGACTGCCTCCCCTGCCGCCTGACCCCGCCCACCCCGCCGGATTCCCCGGTCGAGCGCCGCCTGATCGCCCAGCTGACCAATGCCTACCTCGCAGGCTCGGTCTCCGAAATAGTCGCCCTCCTCTCGGACGACGCCTGGATGACCATGCCCCCCATACCTTTCGAGTACCGAGGCCGCGACTCGATCGGAAACTTCCTCTCCGCCATCGCCTTCCGCGAATCCCGTATCTTCCACCTGCTACCCGCCCGCGCAAACGGCCAACTCGCCTTGGGTGCCTACCTGATCAACTCTCATACCGGCACAGCAACCCCCAACGACCTATTGGTCCTCACCCTCTCCGCCGACCGAATCACCGCGATAACCCGCTTCACCCCCAACCACTTCCCCCGCCTCGGCCTCCCGCCCAAACTCCCCGCACCCGTGCCATGATGCCGATGTGAAAGCCCTTGACCCTCTCGTCACGTGAGGCGGCACAGTGGCGGATATGGAACCCATGGAACACACCGTCGGCGTGGTCGCGCGGTCGACCGGCATATCCGTTCGAACCCTGCATCACTACGACGAGATCGGCCTCCTCCGGCCCAGCAGTCGCGATTCGAGCGGATACCGGCTCTACAGCGACAGCGATTTGGCCAGACTGCAGCGGATCCTGTTCTACCGGGAGCTGGATTTCGGCCTCGACGCTATCGCGACCATGCTGAACGACCCCGGCTGCTCCGACGAGGATCATCTGCGTCGCCAGCACGAACTCCTGAACGATCGGATCACTCGGGACCAGGCCATGGTGGCATTGATCGACAAGGAGCTGAACGCCCGGAAGGCCGGCATCACGCTCACGCCCGCCGAACGGCTGGAGGTCTTCGGTGGCGACCGTCTCATCGATACCGCCGACGAGGCCGAGCGGCGCTGGGGCGGCTTACCGGAATTCGCCCAGCGACCGGATCGAACCAGCCGGTACACCAAGCAGGACTGGCTGACCCTGCGCAGCGAACAGCGCGACATCCACCAGTCCCTCGCCGACGCCATGCACGCGGGCACCCCCGCCGACGACCCGTCGGTCATGAACCTCGCAGAACGACACCGCCAACACCTCGACCGCTGGTTCCACGACTGCGACCTCGAAACCCACCGCCGCTTGGCCGCCGAATACCGCGCCAACCGCAGACTGGGCCTCAACTACGACGACATGGCCCCCGGCCTATCCCAATACATCCACGACGCAATCCTCGCGAACTCCCACCGCAACACCACCAAGCCTCCGAATTCCTGAACCGAACCACCCTGTGCCGCAGAATAATCCCGCCGTCGGACCCTTGATCGACGGGGAAGACTTCGACTCCGGGACCGCCGCCCATCACAATGGGCCTATTCCGACAAAAACCGAAGCGGAATGTCAGTTTGCCGCCGAAATCACTTGCCGCAGTGTAGGAATAGGCCCATTCGCGACTCGGTATGCCCGCGAGGAATTGAACCCTTATGCGGGCGGTCTTCGAGAAGCCGCTCAGTGATCGTCGTAGTGCCCGTCGTGCAGGGCGTGGCGGTGACCGTCGTGGATGTAATCCACGTGGTCACCGTGCTGGACTGCCTCGTGGCCGCAGCCCTCGCCGTGTTCGTGGGTATGGCCGCTGTGTTCGCTGTGGCCCTGCGGTTCGCATTCGTCGTAGTGGCCGTCGTGTTCGCGGTGCAGGTGCCCATCGTGCGCGTAGTCCACGTGATCACCGTGGTCGATCGCGGCGTGGCCGCAGTCCGGCCCGTGAGCGTGGTCGTGCCCAGTGTGCTGCAAATGTGCCGTCGTCATCGAACTCTCCTCTTCCAGTGCCTGGTTTCGCAGGTTGATGATGCTGTGAGCCGGGGGATCGACACCCGCGCGCCAGACTACCCAGAGACCTCCCCTCCCCACCCGCACGAATACCAGCGTTTCGTACCCCCCAATTCGATGAACATGCATTCACGTAGGCAAACGTCGAGAGAAAACCTCCACCAGTGCATTCTTGCGGGACGCGAGCGGCGCATTTCGTGGTAAGTGTCCGCCCGCGCTGATCGATGCGTTCTCGGTCAATGCCTATGTTGGAGGGCGAGATTCGGTTCGGCGATGGGTGAGTGATGGAGAACGGTGTGACAGGTACCGCATTGATAGTGGTCGATCCCTACAACGAGGTTCTCGCGGAGGGGGGAAAGGTGTGGCCGCGGCTGCGTGAGGTGGTCGAGCGGGTGGGGACGCGGGAGAATCTGGGGGAACTGATCGATTCGGCTCGTTCCGCGGGTGTTCCGGTGGTGTATGCCCCGCATCGCCGATGGCGTCCCGGTGATGGTGTCGGCTGGCGGAACGCCCCTCGTCCGCAGGCCGCGCTGATCGCGGCGCAGCTGTACGCGGAGGGTAGTTTCGGAGGCCGGTGGTATCCGGCGCTGGCCCCGGCCGAGGGGGATGTGGTGGCCCATGAGCATTGGGGGATGAGCGGTTTCGTGAACACCGACCTGGATCTGCAGTTGCGTCTGCGCGGAATCGAACAGGTCGTCATCGCGGGCATGACCGCACCCGGCTGCGTCGAAGGCACCGCCCGCCACGCCATGGAACTGGGCTACCGCGTCACCCTGGTAACCGACGCCACCGCAGCGTACAGCGACGAATTGCTGCACGCCGCACACCATCTCACGGGACCGTTGTTCGCCGACCGGATCGTGCCGACCCGCGAGGTGATCACCGAGCTGTGGCCGAAGCGCCAGGAATCGAACCCGGACTGACATCGCGCCTTACACCTGGGATCCGGCTGCAGCCGCCGGGTTCAGTTCGCGGGGATGGCGTATCTGCGGACGGTCTCCTCGACTGCTTGCCTTGGGGTTCTGTCGTCGAATGGCTCAGCGCCGTCCAGGATTTCGTCCAGGATCGCGGCCCGGTCCAGGGTGGCTGGAATCCGGTGTGCCTCCCGTGCACTCACCATGACGGCGAGCAGAACCGTGGCATAAACCCGTGACCGGGGCGCCGTCAACCGCCACCCCCGGAGCTCCAATTCTCGGATCCGGGCCTCCACGGCATCGAGCACATCCTCGATCACCTGCAACTCGATGGATTCAGCCGGTCACCATGCTCGATCGCCGCGTGGCCGCAATCGTGAGCGTGGTCGTGCCCCGTGGGCGGCAAACAATTCGGCCCCGTGGGCGGCAAACAATTCGGCCTTGCGGTCGAAGTCGGGTTCACTGGGATTAAAGCAGGTTGATGCGCACGAATTGTGCCGGGAGGGCATCGGTAGTCTCGTGCAGCCGATCGGGCTACCTGTCTAAGCCAGCCAAAGCAGGGCATCCTTGTCCCAGCCAGCTCTTTTGGCGGTGCGGAGCCTATGGCAATTCGCGCATACGAGGTCGCACTTTTCGATCTCGTCCAGTAGGCGAGGCAACGGGATACCTTGAGTCGCACGTCCGATCGGGAAATCCTTGGCCGTCCCCTCCCGGTGGTCGAATTCCATGACATACCACGGGTACTTATGCCCGCAATCCTGACATGGAGAGTTCTTCAGTTCACGAAGGAGCTCCACTCGGCGGCGGCGACGTGCGTTTCCCTCGCGATATACATCCCTATTAGCCTCGTACCATCGCTGTTTCGCTGCGCGTTGCGCTTCAATATTGCGGCCCTTGCCCATTCCTTTACCGCGTAGGTGGCCAGTGAAGTGAGAAGCGTCGAGGCGCAGCTCTCCCGTGCGCACCTTGACCGTCGTGAAGGCGCCTCCACCAGGATTGAGCCCAAGCGCGCGAAGGACTGCGCGCCATGATGTTGATTCAGCAACAGCTACGCGGAGCTGTTCATCGGTCCATGTTCGTCGAGTTGTGGGCAATCTATGCTTCTCCCGAGCGAGAATTCGAACCTAGCGGTTTCGGAATCAGAGGCCCCTGCCATTGGGTGACTATGGTAATGAGTAGCAGTCGAATCGCATATTTGATGAGATTCGAGTCCATGTGCTACAGCTGTGCTTCGTGTGTGCCCGGGAGGATTCGAACCTCCGGCCCTCTGCTTCGTAGACAGATGCTCTTTCCTCTGAGCTACGGGCACATATCCCCGCGCGGATGTCGGCGTTGACATCTACTCGGCACTGAGGTGCGCGGGGGTGTTCAGGTTGGTTCCCTCGGTGAGATTCGAACTCACACAGCACATGGTCTGAGCATGCGGCCTCTGCCAATTGGGCTACGAGGGAATGAGGGTGGGGATATGGGAAGGGCCGCTGTCCGTGGCGTGTGCGCGGAAGCGGCCCTTGGGGTCGGGGGTGCCGACGCCGTCAGATGACGCTCCGTACGCGACCGCGGAGGCGGGCGAGGGTGAAGGTGGTTACGGGCTGCTGGAGCTCGGTCACCGGGGCCGCCTTTCGTGTCGTCTGGGAAGGTGTTGGGAATACGGTAGCAAGGCGCTCGGACGCAGTAAAACGGTTTTCCAGCTGGGATTACACCGGTCGCAGCAGGTCGCTGTCGCTGATGGTGTAGGTCAGTGGGGGATAGGCGAAGTCTGTTTCGTTGTTCTCGCGGCGCCGCAGTTGGTAGAACTCGCGCCGTTGATCCTCGTCGGCCGAGGTGAGGCGGGCGCCTTGCGGGAGGTAGGCGTGACCGTCGCGGAAACGGATGAAGGTCTTCGACGTTCGGAGGGTCACGCCGAGCCATTCGTTCTCGGTGGAGCGAGCGGGTGTGTCCAGCACGATCTTGTGTTTGAGACGCCGGTTCGCGGCGACGGAGAATGCGACGAAACCGTTGTGGGCGAGGGGAATTGCGAGTTGCTCGCCGGAACCCTTCGATTCGACGATCAGTTTCCTCGGTGGAACCGCTTCGGGATACCGGTAGCAGGAGAACACGGCGATGAACGACTCGTCGGCCAGGTCGAGGGCTTGGTCGGAATGGCTGCCCATGGTGGCGTAGGCGTTCGTGTAGGTCTCGATGAGAGCGTTGTTGAAGCCGACCGCGAGTCCCGCGCGTGCCTGAATCCGTTGTGCCAAACGGTCGTGCACCGGCCGGAAGTGCTGCGCCGGGTTGCCATATCGAGTGGTAGTGCGGACGAGCGGCACACGGCCGGCCTCATCGGGTTTGGTGAGCGTGGCGCCTCTCCGGCCTTTGCCCAGGTCTTCCCACAGGACCGACGCGGAGAGCTCCACGAAGGGATCCTCCTCGAAAGGCAAAGCGTACGAGACGATCTCGTCCGAGATCCTAGGCGCGGGGAGCAAGGTAATCTCCCGCGTTCATGCTGAAGGCAAATCGGTCGCCGTAGTCGATGTACGACGAAGTCCTGTTCTCCTCGGCATACAGCCGGCGCAGCTCGTCGATACCCGACTCTGTAGGCGGCTCCAACTCCACCAACTCTCCACCCTTGGCGAGGAACGTCTTTCCATTCTTGTGCACCGCTTCGGTTTTCGAGCATCGCACCACATACCCCAGCCGCGTCGGCAACAACTCGGCATCCAACATCGAGGGCCGAATCTCATGGGTGTATAGCCGATTCGTGGACAACGGCATGAAGAACACCGAACCGGGGTAGAGCGTCAGCTCGAACCACGCGGGCACCCCGTCACGCTCCTCGACCGAATCCTTCAGCCGGAACCGAAGTTTGGTCAGCCCGCTCACCTTCCCCACGCCATAGTCGAACGCGTCGTCGGCCAGCGGCCGCAGCTTGTCGAGCCCGTCATAAAAGGTACAGAACGCGATGATCCCGTTGACCGGCATGTCTTTGGTCTTGTCCGCATGAGCCGAGATCTTCGCCTTGGCCTGCTTCCGCTCCGCCGTGGCCTGCGTGTTGTGGTAGATCTGCGCGAGCACGTGATTCAGTGGCGCGTGATCCGGGAAAATGTCGGCGGCCTCGCGATTCAGCGCCTCGACAATGCTCGTATCGGTCGTGCGGAATCCCTCGGTCGGCCCCGAAAGATTCGTAGAACACCGAAGCAGCCGAAACCGCAGTGCATCCCCATCGCGCGTGACAGGCGTCAAATAGATCCCACTGCGATGCGCCGACCCTGGCTTCGTCGACTCGGTCAACGATTGGAACTCGTGCTCCGCGCGAATCCGCCCGAAGTAGTCCTCACCGAGCTCGAAGAACCGCCGGTAGAACACCCCAACGTCGTGAACCGGCACGGGAACCCGCCCCAAGTCATCCTTGGCCACAACCCCTCCTGTCTTCGCCGCCCCAGACAACCTACCGGTCTTGGTCGGTCGGGTTTTGGGTGCTGATGCCGACCGGGGACGGCTGGGGGTGGGGTTTGTCAGTGGGGGTCGACGGGGATTGGGGGTGGATTCCGGTCAATCGGGCGATGTTGCCACCGGATCGCGCGGTATGTGACTAGGTTTCCGATGTTGGTGGTCAGCGGGTGCGGGCGGCCGGAGGAGCCTTGGAAACCACATATCGTCTGTCGTTGCACAGGTTCGCCGTGACGGAGTTGGTGGCGAACGGGTTGGAAGCCGACTGGTTGCTCCGGGAGGCGGGGTTGCCGGACTGGAGTATGGAGGATGGCGACATCCAGGTGCCCAGTTCGGCGTTCGTGCGGCTGTGGGAGGTGGGGGCGAAGGCGCTCGACGATCCGATTCTGCCGGTGCGGCTGGGCTGCCGGTTCACGCTCGGGGCGGGCGGGCTGTGCGACTACCTGTTCTCGACGTCGGCGACCATCGGGGAGGGGCTGGCGACGGTCGGGCCCTATATCAGCGATATCAGCACCAATCACCGGCTGTCGATGAGCGAAGAACCCAATGGCGACATAACGTTCGGCTTCGAGATCATCGACGGCGATGACAAGGCCCGCGATATGACCCACCTGTGGGCGGTGGCCTCGCTGCTGGGCCGGCCGCGGCGGGTGGCGGCGGGTCCGTTTGATGCGGTGCGGGTGCGGCTGCGCCAGCGCGCGCCGCGCAATCACACCGATATGTACGACCTGCTCGGCACCCGGGCGATCGAATTCGGGGCGTCGGAGGATTCCATCACCTTCCGCGCCACCGATATGGAAATACCGCTGACCACAGCGGATCCCGTGCTGCACGGGATTCTCGACAAGGTCGCCGCGACGGTGCCCCCGCCACCGCCGCTGGCGAGTGCCTGGATCGATCAGGTCGCCGAGGCGCTGGCGGAGGCGCTCGCCGGTGGTGACGCGTCGCTGGACGCGGTCGCGCGCCGGTTGACGGTGAGCCGAAGGACCCTGCAGCGCAGGCTGACCGAGGCGGGCACGACCTGGCGGCAGGAATTGGATCGCGCGCGGCTGGAACGCCTGCGCCGCGCCGACACCGCGGGGGAGAACCTGGGCCGCGCGCGGCAGGCAGAGATCCTGGGTTACTCCGGCCCGCAATCGATTCGGCGCGCCGCTCGGCGATGGGAGTCCATCGCCGAGCGACGGGTCGCGGACGCCATTGTCCTCGCGATGCGGGTCTGACCGTCATCTCAGCCGATCCCGTCGCCGAAGTGCGGGCGGTTGCAGCGCGGCGCGACATCGTCGGGGACCGCGTACAGCCGCCCGAATCGCGGATTCGGCTGCGGCATAGGCGTTTCCATCAGCTCCGAATCCAGGACGAGGACGGTGCGCGGCGCGTCGAAGCTGACATCGCGCACGCCCAGCACCATGGCGATGCCCTCGTACACCGGATTCGGCGGCACGTTGACCTCGGCCCGTTTGATGGCCTCGCGCATCTGCAGCCCGTCGCGCTGCATGCTGACCAGCGTGCCGATGTCGTGCTCGAGTGAGAAGCGCCGGATCTCGGCGGGCACCATGGAATCGTCTCGCACCAGCTCGATTTCGTCGTCGCGCCGCTCGAGGGTGTGCCGCGCGAGCGAGCAGGACTGTTCGGCGAAGCGGATCCCGATCTCGAAGGCGCGGGCGACGGTGGGCTGGCTCATGACCGCGAGTTCGAGCGCGCCGAGCATGGGCGGGTGGCAGGTGAGGCCTGCCATCAGGCCGAAGCCCGGTTCGTCGCCGAGGCCGTGGACGACATTGCGCATCACCGCCGCCTGCTGGTCGTAGCTGATCTCGGTCTCGGGATCGGTGAGCTGGCTCTTGCGCAGATCGGTGTCGCGCAGGATGGCCGTGATCGGAAGTCCGCGGCCCAGCGCGAAATCCACCAGCAGCGAGGTGCTGAATGCCGGGCGCTTACGGATCCGCCGCTCGGCCGCACTGAAGTTGATCACCGGAAGCCCCACTGTTACCTCTGGTCCGTTGGTCCCCCCGGTAGGCCCGGGTGCGCTGGCGGGCGGTCAACGCACCCGGACTCCGCATATAGCTTCGTGACCGCGAGGCGCCGCGGCCAGCACCTATTGCGCCAAGCGACCGCTGATTGCGCCATCATGCGCCGGGCAACCTTGTCCGAAGGGGAGTGGCCGGGCCGGAAATCGATCATCGACGTGTCCGCTTTGGGCGGATCGGTGGTGATGGTCGCCGGTAAACAGGGCTATTCGGACGCGGCGGCATGTCCCAATTTGAACTGCTCGTGACCGGAAAGCGTAGTGGCGGAATGGCGCTGGCAACCTTATAGTTAATTCATCGCCACGGTGATCGATAGACCCTCGCCGGCTCTCCGGAGACCGCGAGGCAGGTATCGGATCATGGTGCGGCACAACAATATCCCTCGATCCGTGGGTTGAGCTGTGCCCGTACCACTCTCGGATCCCTCTACAAATTGTGTCGATCGAAGCGAGGCCTCTTGTCCTCCCCTGATTTCCCGGTGACCATCCCCGAACTGGAGATCATTCCGCCGCTCGGTCACCCGATTCTCGCTCTACCGGTGCGGGTTTCGCCCCACGGTGAGCGCCTCGAGCAGCTCATCCTGGACTGGGCGGATTCCTACGGGCTGCTCGAGACCGACCGCCAGCGCCGTCGACTGGCCGGCACCCGCCTCGGCGAACTCATCGCGCGCACTTACCCTTTCGTCCGCGAGGATCGTCTCGAACCGCTGGCGGGCTGGTTCACCTGGGCGTTCGTCATCGACGACTGGTACGACGGCCCCGGCAGCGGCATCCTCGACGGCCATGACCGCCGCGTGCGGCAAGTGCTCGACGCACTACCGCTGGACGGCCGGAACCGGGTCGAGAACCACCCGGGGGCACTCTTCCGGCAACTCGCGCAGGTGTGGATGCGCATGGCCGAGCCGCAGAGCGTCCAGTGGCGGCTGCGTTTCGTCGACTGCATGGCGGCCTTCATGGAATCCTTCGCCTACGAGGCCGTCAACCGGCGCGCCGAGGCCACACCCGGAGTGGTGTCCTACGCCCAGCTGCGGCGGCAGTCGGGCGGCATCACGCCGTGCCTGAACCTGCTGGAATACGCCGCCGGACTGGAGGTCCCGGGCCTGATCCGGCGCAGCGACCCCTTCCAGCGCATGTTCAACTGCGCGGCCGACGTGGTCGTATGGGTCAACGATGTGGTGTCCCTGCGCAAGGAACTCGCCATCGGCGAGGTGACCAACGGCGTGCTCGCCCTGGCCGCCGAGTTGTGCTGCGGCCTGCAGGAGGCGGTGACCGCGGCCTATCGGCGGGTGGCGGATGCCATCGATGAATTCCACCGCGCCGAAGCGGAACTGACGCGCCTGTGCGCGGACTGGCGGGGGCTGAGCGAGCGCGACCAGGAGGCCGTGCGACTCTTCGTCGACGGCATGAAGTACTGGATGCGCGGAAACCTCGACTGGTCGATGCATTCGGAGCGATACCGGCAGGCGGACATCGTGCGCCTCGGCACCTCGCCCACCCTCCTGAGTTCCGACTAGCCCGCCACCCGAATCCCCTAACCCCCTGCCATTCGCCTCAGGAGGCTCCTCATGGCTGTCTTGTCACCGCGCGCGTCGCGCTCGCCGATCCCCGCCGCGCCGGGCGCGTTGCCACTGATCGGTCACAGCCTGTCCCTGCTCCGAGATCCCCTGGGCCTGCTCCTCGCGCTACCCGAGCACGGTGACGTGGTCCGCCTGCGCCTCGGAACCGGCGACGTCTACGCGGTCTGCACGCCGGAGCTGACCAACGAATTGCTGCACGATCCAAGGGCATTCGACAAGGGCGGCTTCTTCTTCGACCGGCTGCGCGAACTGACCGGCAACAATGTCGCCTCCTGCCCCCATGCCGCGCACGCCGCTCAACGCCGCCGGGTGCAGCCGATCTTCCGCAGGGACCGCATGCCCGGCTACGGGCGCACCATCGTCGAGCAGGCCACCACCGTCATCGACCGCTGGCGCGAGGACACCGCCGTCGACGTCTTCCCCGACATGCTGCGCATCGGCGCGAGCTGCGCCGCCGTCCTGGTCTTCGGCTCCGCATTTTCCCCGAATGCGTTGGAGCGCACCATCTCCGACATCACCCTCTACGTCAAGGGCATCTTCGCCCGCATGTTCCTTCCGCCCGCCGTGGCTCGAATCCCGCTGCCCGCCAACCGCCGCTACGACCAGGTACGAAAACGCCTGCGCCACGCCGTCTCCGAGATGGTCGACGGCTACCACCGCGCAGACGGCCCGGCGGGCGGCGACCTGCTGACCGCCCTCATGGAATCCGCCCCGGCCTCCGCGCCCGATTCCCACACCGACCTCGTCGATCAGCTGATCATCATGCTCATGGCGGCCACCGAATCGACCGCCACCACTGTCGCCTGGGGCCTGCACGAACTCGCCCGCGACCCCGATCTCCAGCACCGCGTCCGCGCCGAAATCGATTCCGTCATCGGCGCGGACACCCCCTCCTACGCCCACATCGAACACCTCGAACTGACCGGCCGGGTCCTCACCGAAACCCTCCGAAAGTATCCGGCCGCATGGATTCTCACCCGGATCACCACCGCCGATACCAGCCTCGGCGCCCACCGCATCCCGGCGGGCGCCCCGGTCGTCTTCAGCCCCTATCTCCTGCACCGCCGCCCGGACATCTTCCCCGACCCGGACCGCTTCGACCCGGACCGATGGCTGCCGGAGAACATCCGTCCGGTGATGCGAAAAGCCTTGCTGCCCTTCGGTGCCGGAACCCGCAAGTGTGCCGGAGACACCTTCGCCATGACCGAATCGGCCCTGGTGCTCGCCAGCATCCTCACGCGCTGGTCGCTCCGCCCGGTTCCCGGCACCGTCCGACTGGCTGCCTACGGCGCCCTGCAACCCGACGGCCTGTATCTCGCGCCGACCGCCCGCTGACCGAGCGGCGTTCCGCTCGGCCGCGGTCCGGGTTCGGCTAGCGGCTCGCCGGTGTCGCGGCGTACTGCGCGAAGTCGCGTTCGAGCGCCTTCATCGCGCCATTGCGCCAGCCGTCGGCGAGCGCCGCCGACACCGGATCGGGGAAGATCTCCTCCTCCCCGCGCTCCACGCCGTCGAGGATGCCGCGCGCGACCAACTCCGGTGCGGCCTTGGGGATCTCGAAGCCACGGTTCATATCGGTGTCGGTCGGTCCGGTGAGCACCGCGTGCACTGTCACGCCGTGTTCGGCGGCGCGCAGGCGCATCGATTGCGTCATCGACAGCGCCGCGGCTTTCGCGATGGAGTACGCGGGCGTCACCGGCACCGGAGCCAAGGCGGCCAGTGACAGATTGTTGACGATCGCGCCCCGGGTGAGCGCCAGCCGCGGCAGGAACGCCCGCATCATCTCGTAGGGCCCGAAAAGATTGACGGCGAGCTGGTTTTCGATCTCGGCGCGATCCTCGAGATCCTCGCGGGCGGCGATGCCCGCATTGTTGACGAGCAGATCGAGCGACTCGACCTGCTCGACAGCGGCGCGAATCTGGTCGAGCGCGGTGATATCGAGCGGCACCGGCGTCACCCGCGAGTCCGGATGCGTCCAGTCGATCCGAGTACCGACATAGACCCGCCGCGCGCCCCGGCGCAACGCCTCCTCGACCAGCGCGCGGCCGATGCCACGGTTGCCGCCGGTCACCAGCACCGAGCTGTCCTGAATCTCCACCATGATGATCTCCCTTGTCCGATAACGGTCTTCCGGAAATTGAGATACGCGGGAGCCGGTCAACTCATCGCCGCACGCTGACCGAATTTCAGGAGTCGAGCACCGTCGGCAGATCGAACCGGGGGAATCCGCCCGTGCCGCAGAACGCGACGATATGGCTGATCCCGTCGCCGGACATGCCCAGCACCTGCAGTGAATACGCGTGGAACCGCCCGTCACCGCCGCGCCGGTATTCGGCCACGGCCGCTTGGCCGTTCGCCGATGCCCGCACCATCCGCAGGGTCCCCGCCTCGATTCCCAGCGACGCCAGGAAGCCCACGATCTGATCGCGCCCGGCGAACCAGTCCGGCTGGGGCGGCATCTCCAGCACCGCGTCGTCGTGCAGCACCGTGTGCAGGGCGGCGAAATCGGCGGAGGTCAGCGCGTCGACATACCGGTCGAGCAGGGCGCGCCGCTGCGGCTCGGGCGGCTCGTCGACCTGCTCGAGATCGACACCCGCGGTAGCCAGCGCGGCGCGGGCCCGCTGCAGTGCGCTGTTCACCGCGGCGACGGTGATGCCCAGTGTCAGGGCGGTTTCCGCGGCCGAGAACTGGATGACCTCGCGCAGGATCAGGACGGCCCGCTGCCGCGCGGGCAGCAGTTGCATGGCCGCCACCAACGCCAGTCGCACGCCGCCGCGAGTGTCGACGATGCTAGCGGGATCGCCGGCGAGCAGGTGATCGGGTATCGGCTGGAGCCATCGCGTGATCGGCGCGGCCGAGGTCGGGTACTGCGCGAAATCGGTGAGAGGAGCGGACAATCCGGACGGCAGTGGGCGTCGGCCGCGCTGTTCCAGGGCGCGCAGGCACGCATTGGTGGCGATCCGGTACAGCCAGGTCCGCAGCGAGGAGCGGCCCTCGAACCGCTCGTAGGCGCGCCAGGCCTGCAGATACGTCTCCTGTACCAGATCCTCGGCCTCCTCGGGTGAGCCCAGCATGCGGTAGCAGTGGGCCAGCAGTTCGGGGCGGAACCGCTGGGCGAGCGTCATGAACTCCCCGGTGTCGGCGGGCTGTGTGGGCGCATCACTTCGTATGGGCACGGCGCGCTCCTCTCCTCTACTTGCATCATGATAGTAAAGTCGAGAGAGGAGTCGCCGAAACGGGTTTCCGGGCGGCCGGTTTCGAGTACCTTTTGCAACACATTCCAGTTTTCGCCGGTGAGCTGCGGCGAGGTTTGTGCGGGCGGAAGGGCTGGTCATGGCTGCTACGGACTACATCGTCATCGGTTCCGGCAGCGCCGGGGCGATCATCGCCCGCAGACTGGCCGATTCCGGCGCGACGGTCACCCTGTTCGAGGCGGGCGGGCGCGACACCGGCCGGATGGTGCGCAAGCCGGGGATGATCGGGCCGATGCACAGCGTGCCGCAGCTGAAGAAGCGGATCGACTGGGGTCATTACACCGTCGAGCAGAAGCACGCGCTGGGTCGCCGTGTTCCGCAGACGCACGGAAAGGTGGTCGGTGGTTCGAGTTCGGTCAACGGCATGGTGTTCGTGCGCGGCAACCGCCGCAACTTCGACGATTGGGCGGGGGAGGGGAACACCGGCTGGTCGTACGCGGACGTGCTGCCCAGCTTCAAGAAGTTCGAGTCCTTCGAGGACGGCGCGAGCGACTTCCGTGGCGGCGCCGGCCCGATCAAGGTCATCCGGGCCCGCGATCTCACACCCGCCTCCGAGTCGTTCATCGAGGCGCTGGCCGAAACCGCCGGGGTCGCACGCAATCCCGACTACAACGGCGCCGAGCAGGAGGGCGTCTCGATCCTGCAGCAGAGCAACAGCAACGGCCTGCGCTACAGCACCTCGGTCGGATATCTCGACGACCGGCCGAAAAACCTTACGGTGCTGCCGAATACGCAGGTGGTCCGCATCCTGATCGAGAATGGCCGTGCCACCGGCGTGGAATACCGCACCGCCCAAGGAACCGAAGTCCTGCACGCCGACCGCGAAGTGATAGTCAGCGCAGGCACTTTCGGATCGGCCCAGCTTCTCATGCTCTCCGGCATCGGCCCCGCCGACCACCTCCGCGCCTTCGGCATCGACGTCGTCGCCGACCTCCCCGTCGGCGACAACCTGCACGACCACCTCTTCGTCCCCATGAGCTTCGCCATGCCCACCGCCCTGCGCCGTTCATCCCCCGGCTATTTCGCCCGCGCATTCATCCGAGAGTCCCTGCGCAACAACACCACCTGGCTCGCCCGCAGCGTCTTCGAAGCCGTGGCCTTCCTTCACACCCCCTACTCCACCGGCGCCCCCGACCTCCAACTCCACGTCCTCCCCTGGGGCTACCCCGGCCCCAACCAGGACGCCCCCATCCGCCACGTCCCCGACCCCCGCCAATCCCTGACCATCCTCGTCACCCTCATCTACCCCCAAAGCCGAGGCACCCTCCGCCTGACCTCCCCCGACCCCACCGCCGCCCCCGCCATAGACCCCAACTACTTGGCCGAACAACGCGACCTCAACACGTTGGCCCACGGCATGGAACTGACCCGAGAGGTTATGTCCGCCAAATCAATTGCCGACATGGTGGACACCGAAATCTCCCCAGGGCCTCAGTACCCGACCCGCCAGGCCTTGGCCGCCGAAATCCCCAACCGAGCCACTACCGTCTACCACCCTGTGGGCACCTGCCGCATGGGCACCGACACCCGCGCCGTCGTAGACCCCACCCTCCGAGTCCGAGGCATCGACGCCCTCCGAGTAGCCGACGCCTCCATCATGCCCAGCATCGTAGGCGGCAACACCAACGCCTCCACCATGATGATCGGCGAACACGCCGCAACCCTCATCCTCGGCTGAGCCGGCTAGAGGCTGGTGTAGCGGTAGTGGTTGAGGGGGAAGTGTTTGTTGCTCCACCACATTTCGGTGTGGGTGCTGGGGCGGATGGCGGCTACGTCGTGGTGGGTGTTGATGTAGTAGGTGTTGGAGGATTCGCAGTCGTTGTTGAGCCAGAGGGAGTTTCGGTGGCGGCGTAGGGATTTGCGCCAGTAGGCGTCGTGGGAGGATTGGCGGATTTCTACCGAGGTGGCTTGGCGATCGCGCGCCGCTGTTATTGCTCGCCGGGCGTGGGCGGCCGTGCACTCGATCATGGCTATGTAGGAGGCGGCGGCGAAGCCGTAGGGGCCGGTGATGAGGAAGAGGTTGGGGAAGTTGGGGATGGAGACGCCCTGGTAGGCCTGGAAACGGTTGTCCTGCCAGAACTTTCCTAGTTCGAGACCGCGGCCGTGGATGGGGAAGGGTGGGGTGGCGCCAGTTTCCATGACCTTGAAGCCGGTGGCGCAGACGAGGACGTCGATGTCGTGGTCGGTGCCGTCGGCGGTGACGACGGAGGTGGGGGTGATCTTCTCGATCGGGTCGGTGATGAGGTCGACATGGTCCCGGGTGAAGGTGCGCAGGTAGCGGTTCGAGACCGACGGGCGCTTGCAGCCCAGGGCGTAGTCGGGGGTCAGCTGCTCGCGCAGCGCCTCGTCGCGCACTTGGGTTCCGTACCAGCGCTTGATCATTCGGCCGGTGAATCGGACGGCCGGGCCGGTGGTGCGGTAGAAGACGCCCGCGGTGGAGACGCCCGTGTCGAAGGTGGCCATGACGGCCAGCCGCACCAGCCGGCGCAGGCCGGGCACGAGGTCGAGGGCCTGCTCGAGGCCCCAGTCGATGCGGAAGTCGGGCTTGGGTACCACCCAGATGGGAGTGCGCTGGAAGACGGCGAGGTGCGAGGCCTGATCGGCGAGCTCCGGAATCAGTTGCAGCGCTGTCGCTCCCGTGCCGATGACCGCGATGCGCTTGCCACGGTAGTCGTAGTCGTGATCCCAGCGAGCGGTGTGCACGACCTTGCCCGCGAACTCGTCGACCCCGGGAATGTCGGGCATGCGCGGCACCTCGAGCCCGCCGATGGCCCCGATGACGAAGCGTGCGGTGAACGAGTCGTCGGTGGTGTCGATGCGCCAGCGGTGGGTGCTCTCGTCCCAGGTCGCGCCCGTCACCCGAGTGTTGAGCCGGAGGTGGGGGCGCAGCCGGTACTCGTCGGCGATCTGATCCGCGTACGCCTTCACCTCGGCGCCCGGCGCGAACAGCCGAGACCAGGTCTTCGGCGCCAGATAGGAGAAGCTGTAGTACACCGACGGAATATCCACGGCCACACCGGGATACGTGTTGGCGTGCCAGGTGCCGCCGATATCGGTGTTCTTGTCCAGGATGACGAAGCTCTCGATGCCGGCCTTGCGCAGTTCGACGGCCGCGCCGAGCCCGCCGAATCCCGCGCCGATAATGGCGACCTCGACATCGGGCGTGGTCGGCACGAAGTCGGGAACCGAGTGAAGGTGTTCAGTGGCAGGCGGCGTCATCGCGGACGTGCTCCTTTCGGGTGGTCTCAATATGGAACCTATGTCGCGGGTCGCTCGAACGGCCTTTCCGGGCTGGCCAATTGATTGACAGCCGCTGCCACCCGGTTGGGCGCGCGCCGCGCGGTCGGCCATGATCGGCGCATGACCGTGGATCGAGAACGCGACGGCCGGACCCTGGTGATCCGGATGAACCGCCCGCACAAGCGCAATGCCATCGACGCGGAGATGACCGCGGGCCTGGACGCGGCGCTCAATGACTTCGAGGACGACCCGGGCCTGTGGGTCGCGGTCCTGACCGGCACCGAGACCATGTTCTCGGCGGGCACCGACCTGGCCGCCGGGCCCGGCGAGAAGACCGCGCGCGGCGGCGAATACGGCGTCATTCGCCGGAGTACGAGCAAGCCGATCATCGCCGCGGTCGAGGGGAACGCGCTGGGCGGCGGCATGGAATTGGTGCTGGCCAGCGATCTGGTAGTGGCCGGGCGCACCGCTACCTTCGGCCTGCCCGAGGTGCGGCGCGGGGTCATCGCGACCTGCGGCGGCCTGTTCCGCACCCACCGGGCCCTGCCGCTGAACGTCGCGAAAGAGCTCCTGCTGACCGGTGATCCGCTGACCGCCGAGCGCGCCTATCAGCTCGGCTTCGTCAATGTGGTCGCCGAACCCGGCGAGGCCGAGAAGTCGGCTCGCGAACTGGCGCAACGGATCTGCCGCAACGCGCCGGTCTCGGTGCGGGAGAGCCTCAACGCCCTCGAGCAGCTGAACTCCGCCGACGACGAGCAGGCCTGGCGCATCACCGAGGCGGCGATGGCCGCGACGCTGTCCTCCCAGGACACCGCCGAGGGCATCGCCGCCTTCCTGCAGCGCCGCGAACCCCGCTGGAGCGGACGGTAATCCCGCTATTCGACGAAGGTCATGGCCCGCTCGGCCATGGCCGTGATCGTCAGGCTCGGGTTCACGCCGACATTGGCCGGAATCGCCGCCCCGTCGCAGACGAGCAGATTCCGGTACCCGTAGACCCGATGCCGCGCGTCGATCACCCCGCTGGCGGGTGAGTCGCCGATGGCCGCGCCGCCGAGAATGTGCGCGGTGGTGGGAATGGAGAAGATCGCCTCCGGCGCCGCCGCCTGCACCACCCCGCCGATCTTGGCGGCAATCGCTTCGGCGGCCCGGTAGGCGGCCGGAATGAACTGCGGGATGGGATGGTTCGGATCCTGCACCGTGGTGAGCACCGGATACCCGGTGGGCAGCCGGAACCGCACCTTCAGCGAGACCGAGTTGTCCACCGACTCCATGGTGGTCAGCAGCATGGTGCGCCGCGACGCGTGCCGTATCCGGCTGGCCCGCGCGAACCGGACCGGATGCCGCACGATATTGGCGACGTAATGGAACGGCCGGGTGCGCCGGGTGCCGCGCGGGGTGGCGAGCGTGGTGAGCAGCGACATGATGTCGCCTCCCGCGCCGTAGGTGACCGGCTGGATATGGGTGTTCGGCTCCGGATAGACCCCGGAGGTGAGTGCCAGTCCGTGCGAGAAATCATGGGTGTCGTCGCGTGCGGTGACCCCAAGGATGGACTCGCTGTTGGTTCGCACCAGCGTCCCCAGCCGCGACGACAGGTCCGGCAAGGATCCGGAGTGCTTGCAGCGCAACAACAGTCGATTCGTGCCGAGCGCTCCGCCCGCCACCACGACACCGCCTGCCGTATGGGTCTGCCGGTCGCGGCGGAACCAACGCCCGGTGCGCTCGCTGGTCACCACATACCCGTCGCTGCCGTCGGCAGCCCCTAGCGGCCGGATGTCGGTCACGGTGCGCTCGGCCAGGATTCGCGCCCCGCGCCGCTCGGCGAACCACAGATAGTTCTTGACGAGCGTGTTCTTGGCATTGTGACGGCAGCCCAGCAGACACGACCCGCACTGGATACACCCCGCCCGTTCGGGACCCTCACCGCCGAAATACGGGTCGGGCACGGTCTTTCCGGGTTCCCCGAGGAACACGCCGACCCGGCTGCGCGCGTAGGTGTCGCCGAACCCGCGCTCGGCCGCGTATTCACGCAGCAGCGTATCGGCCGTCCCATCCTCCCCCATGCTCGTCACACCGAGCATGTATTCGGCTGTGTCGTAGTGCTTTTCGAGCTCGGCATCCCAATCGCCGAGGTGTGCCCACTGCGGATTGGCCGCGAACTCGGGCCGACTGCGATACAGCGTGTTCGCATACGTCAGCGATCCACCGCCCACCCCCGCGCCGGTCACCACGAACACGTCCTTGAACAGCGTCGGCCGGAAGATCCCCCGCATCCCCAACGCGGGCAGAAAGTAGTACCGCCGCAGCTGCGACGCCCGCTCGGCGAAGTCGTCGTCGGCGAAGCGCCGCCCCGCCTCCAGCACCCCGACGCGATGCCCCTTCTCCGCCAGCCGCAGCGCCGACACGCTCCCGCCGAACCCGGAACCGATGACCAGCCAATCGAAATCGTGTGTCATGAAGGTCCCGTCACTTGAGCGGTAGCGCGCCGTCGAGCCCGCCCACATCGCTGATCTTCCAGTCCGCATTGCTATCCACGGTCACGTTGTAGGTGACGGTCGTGCGCGCCCCATCGGGATTCTGGGCATTGGTGGAGGAGACATTGACGAAGACGTTCACCTTGTACACCCCCGCCGATTCGCTCACCACCTTCGCCGAGATCGGCGACCCGGTGGAGGTCCACTTCAACGGCGTCAGCAGATCCTGGAGTTTCGGTGCGGTGGACTCGAATTTGGTGGACAGCGCTGGCGCGGTGTTCTTCTTCAACCGCGCCACCCACGAGTCGAAATCGGCGAAGTTCACCGTGGACGCGCCGACGGCGTAATCACTGGCCACCTGCTCGGCATGGGCGTTGTCGGCGGCCGTGGCCTCGCGCGCCGAGAGGTCGTCGCGCGCGGACACCAGCTGAACGCCCAGGACGAGGGCAGTGACGGTCGGAACCGCCACCGCGGCCGACCACGCCAGCGTGCGCACCGGAACCGAGACCGCGCGTCCAGCCGCGGGCTTCCTGGATTCCGTTGGCGCCGTGCTCTCGTCGGTGGTCTTGTCGAGTTCTATGGTCATGACTGTCTCCCGATGATTACTTGACGGCGATCCGCAAACGCAGCGTGCCGTCGGGACCGGTGGCATTGAGGGCCTGGCTGATCAAGCTGCCCAGGTCCAGCCGCTGAATGAGCGGAGTCGCGGTGGCGAACAGCGGCGCGACCAGGGGAGCCAGCGGCGCGATATCGGGCCCCATGGTCCGCAACCGGTCGGTGAGCTGCTCCAGCCACGGCACCAGCCCGAGCTTGTCCTTGCTGTTCTCCTCGAAGGAATCCGGAATATTGCCCGCCCGGATCACCGCCGCGATGGAGCCGGCGACCTCCGAGACCCGCGGCCCGAAATCGGCCCACGGCCCCGAGGCGGTCAGCAAAGCCGGTTCCGCCCAATCCATATCGGTGGCATGCGACTGCAGGGCCAGCAGCATCTGCCTGATCAGATCGGTGCGGCTGACCAGCGTGGCGGCCAGCAGATCGGTGGCCCGCGAGAGCTCCGGCACCACCGCGTCGGTGCCGGCCATGGCCTGGCTGAAGGTGTCCACGATGGACGCCAGCGCCGCCGGATCGAGCTGATGCATGAGCCGGGTCGTGGTCGCGGCGACCTCGGGAATCGACACCGGCGCGGCGATCCTGGTGCCGCGCAATGTCTGTCCGTCCCGCAGGAACGGCCCGGCCCCCGACGGCGGCTCGAACTCGATATACGGTTCCCCGAGTCCGGACAGCCCATCGATACGCACCGCGCTGGCGGTCGGGATGGAATACCGATCCGACACCCGGAACCGCACCAGCACCCCGTCGGCCCCGTGCGAAACCTCGGTGACCTGCCCGACCTGCACCCCCGACAGCAGCACCTTCGAGCGCGGCAGCAGCCCGCCCGACTGCGGCACCGTCATGGCGGCGTCGATCTCGTGCCGGAACCAACTCACCCGCGCCACGCCGAAGGTCAGATACACGCTGCCCAGCACCAGGATCAGCCCGATACTGGCCAGCGAGAGAACGGAACTCGGCTTCACCGGACGACTCCGATCATTCGCAGGGCGCGCACCATGTCGTCGAGCCGGTCGGCCGCGGGATCGTCGCCGATCGCCACGGAGGTGATATTCACCTTGGGCCCGTTCTGCACGAACGGGATGATCTTGTCCTGCAACAGCGTGACCAGCCGGTTCAGATTCGACGGCGCACTCAGGTCGAGCGGATTGCGGGCCAGCAGCATCGGCACGAACGCCTTGGCCGCCGCGTCCCCGGCACGCAGCAGCGGGGCCAGCGGCACCAGCGACTGCCCGATGACGCCGAGCGAGCCGACAATGCCGAGGGTATTCACCAGCGCCTGCACATCGGCCGGAATATCGTGCGCCCCTTGCTCACTGAGCAATGTGTCGAGTTCGCGCGGATTGCCGAGCACGGCGTCGAGGTCGCGCTGGAAGGCATCGAGCGACTTGTCGAGGACCTCGAGATTGCCCGACAGGTCCCGGATATCGGACCCCAGCCGATCGACGATCCGCGCGGTGTCCTTGCTGTCGGTGGGCAGCACGGCATTGGACTGGTTGATGATCTCCTGGATCTGATGCAGCGCACCGCCGCCCACGAAGGTCGACATGCCGACCAGCAGATCCTCCACCTGCAGAGCGGGTTTGGTCTGCGCGACCGGAATGACCCCGTTCGCGGGCAGGGTGTGCGTGAAATCGCCAGGGGGAGTGGTGAGTCCGATGAAGACGTCGCCGAGGATCGTGTCCTGCCGCAGCTGTGCGGTGGTGCTCATCGGGAGCTTCACCGATTCCTGGATCTCCACCACGGCATCGATGCGCCCGGGCGCGGACGCGGACGGATCGATCACCCGCACCGAGCGCAGGCTCCCGATCTTGGCGCCATTGGCCATCACCTTGGCCTGCGCGGGCAGGTTGAGGGCATTGGCGAATTCGATGTGCACCGGATACGTCGGCCCCGACACCGAGGCGCCCGGCATCGGCACCGAGGCCGGATCGAAGGCGCATCCGGCGGGCAGCAGTGTCGCGACCGTGACGGCCAGCAGCGCGGTTCTCCTCATCGCGCACCGGCCGTTCCGAAGACCAGCGGCAGCAGATCCACATTCGCCAGTCCCTGATCGGTGTTGTGGCACGCGCCCGGCCGCAGGGCATTGAGCGCGCCGCACACCTGCTCGGCGTTCTGGGGCGGCAGCGCGACCCGCGGCGGCGCGTACCCGACCTTCACCTGCCCGGTCTGCGGATCGATGAACTGCCCGAACGCCGACAGCAGCCCCGGGATCATGTTCAAAAGTTGTTGCAGCGAACCGATTCCCGCCGAGAGCAGCTTCAACTTCGGAATCGCGGCATCGAGGCCATTGAGGATCGAGCGCCCGTACTTGTGCGCGATGGTGTTGAACCACGGCAGGATCACCAGTAGCGAATCCACGATCTCGACCGTCTCGCCCCACACCGAGTTGATGAAGCCGATGCCCTCGTTGGCCTGGGTGAGCGCCACCTTGATGTCGTTCCAGTTGATCGAAACGCTCTGGGCGAGTGAGGAGAACGCGTCCAGCATCGCCCCCAGATGCCCGACGGCCGCATCGGGATGATTCATCGCCGAGCCGAGATCTTTGATCAGCTGATTCAGCTTCGGCCCGGTCCCGGTGGTCGACTTGTCGAAGGCCTGCACGGCAGCCCGCAGCCGATCCTGTTGCGCCGGATCACCATTGCCGTTGAGCTGCTCAGCGAGGTGGGAGAACGCCTCTAGAGTCTGGGTGAGGCTCTTGGGCGTGAACGTCTTGGTCACGCAGGTGCCGGTGGGCCAGCGGTCGGGAGCCTTGCTGTCGCCCAGCACTTCCAGATCCCGATCGGCGACCAGCGTGTCCGACACGGTGGTGGCGGTGACCTGACCGTGCAGCGGGTGTGCGGCGTCCACGGTGAAAGCCACACGCACGGAACCGTTCTCCGGTTCCACGGCGGTGACCTTGCCGACCGGGATGCCGAGCATGGTGACGTGATTGCCCGGGTAGAGACCGATGGCATCGGGCATGATCGCGCAGTAGCCGACGGTCTTCTTCACCGGGTCGAACGCGATCAGGTAGGCGACCAGGGCGACCAGCACCATCACTGTCACCCCGACCGTGGTGATGAATCCCTGTGATCCGAGAAAGCGTTTCATCAGCAGTCCCTCCCCGGCACCGGAACGCAGACCTGCGACGCGGTGATGACGATCCCCGACTGGTCGACCACCACCCCGTCCTTGGCCCCGGCCGCCGCGGACAGCCGGTTCTTCAGCTCGCCGAGATTGGTCAGCACCTGGTCGAAGCGCCGACCCAGATCCTCCAACTGCGGCACCGCCTGCTCCAGCTTGTCCGCCAGCGGTTCGAGTTCGTTGTGCCAGGCGGGCTCGACGCCCGCGATCCTGGCCAGCAATTGCGCTGTGACGGTGAGTGATTCGGCGATCTCGGCCTTCTTGGCCAGACCGTCGGTCTCCAGCGCGCCGATCTTGCGCAGGAAGGTGCCCAGCAGCGACCGGTTGCCGTCGATGGCGGTGAGGTACTCGTCCATCACGGTCAGCGACCGCGACACCGCCATGTTCTGCCGATTGATCAACCCGACCAGGCTCTGCACGGCCTCACCCATGCGCCGCAAGCCTTCCGGGCTGCCGGTCAACGAATCCTGCAGCGCGTCGAAGTTCTTGCGCAGGGTATCGCCGTCGACCTGCGCGATGGGGGCGGTGGCGTCTTGCAGGGTGCGAATCAGGCTGTAGGGCAAGCGGACTCGCTCGGCGGGAATCGTGTGCCCGCCCAAAGCCTTGTCCCCGGCGGGGAAGGCCGCGATGTAATGCCCGCCCACCACGGTGAGCATCCGCACTTCCAAACTCGTCTGATCACCCAGATGCACGTTGTCGTTCACCGTGAACGCCATCCGCACCCGATCCGGCAGCAGCTCCAGGGATTTCACCGCGCCGACATGAATACCCGCGACCCGGATCTCATCGCCCACCTTCACCGCCCGTGCCTCGCTCAAATCCGCCGTGTACGTGCGCTTTCCGATCGGCAGCACATAGAACGCGGCGGTGGCCACCAGCAGCACGGCCAGCACCGCCGCGCCGATCAGCCCGTACCGCAGTTCCCGGGCGGCCGTGCCCGGCTTCAGCTTCGGCATATCGACACCCGCTGCCCGCTGATCAGCACCGAGAACGGCGCGGGCACCTCGGCGGGCCCCTTCGAGCACGACAGCTTGACCTCACCGGCCGTCGGCCCGGCCGGCGGCAGCAGATTGGCCAGCGACTGCAGCAGCCCGGGCAGCCGCCCGAGCACATCGAGCGCTTGGTTCGGATCGGGGAACAACAGCTGCAGGTCCTTCTCCAGGGTCGGATTCGAGGTCTCGGTCAGGCCGAGGGTTTCCAGCAGGCTGTTCAGCGGCGCCAGCGCCGAGGGCGCGACCGCCGCGAAATGCAGCAGCCCGTCGAGCTCGGTGCGGAAGGAGGTGAACACATCGGCCAGACCCTCGAGCAGCGTCACCAATTGCGGTGACTTGCCGCCGATCTGGTCGGAGATGGCCTGCAGATTCGACAACACCAGCGACAGCACCGCCTGTTTGTCGGTGACATAGCGGCTGAGCTTCTCGAAGGCGTCCAGCGCGGGCCCGATGCCATTGCCGTTGCCCTGGACCACCGCCAGCACGCTCTCGGTGAACTGGTTGAGCGCACCGGGCGAGAACTCCTGCAATACCGGCTGGAGTCCGTTGAACAGCTGGGTGATGTCGAAGGACGGCACCGTCCTCTCCGCGCTCACCGTCGATCCCGCGCGCAGCCGCTCACCCGGCGTATCCGGTTGCCGCACATCGACATACCGCTGCCCGGTCAGTGTCTGATAGCGAATCGCCAGCCCGCTGGTCACATAGAACGGCCGGTCCCGCTGCACGGTGAACCCGATGACCGCGCGTGCGCCCTTCAGATCGATGGCGGTCACCTTGCCCACCTGCACCCCGAACATGCGCACGTCATCACCGGTCTTCAACCCGCTCACATCGGTGAATTCGGCCTTGTACGACACGGTTTCGCCGCCGACAGGCCGCACGATGGCATTGACCACCACCAGCAGCAAGGCGATCATGACCGCGGCGAAAGCCCCCAGCCGCCACAGGATTCCGCCCAGGCTCCGCTGTCTCATCGCCCGGCCCCCAGCAGCGTGACGGCCACATTCAGCGTCGGCCCGCCCGGCGTATCGGCGAACATCCGATTCACCCGGTCGATGGTCTCGGTGAGCTGACCGTGCGAGAGCGCCGGATCCGGCACGGTGTCGGCGAGCGCCTGCACCACCGGGGCCAGCGGATCGGTGAATCCGCCGAAGCTCTGGTACACCACGTCGAGGGTGCGCGCGACGCCCTCCAACACGCCCTGGCGCAGCATGCTGATCGAGGCGTTGTAGCGCTCACGGTCGGTCTGGAAGATCTCGATATCCATGATGGCCTTGGCCAATTTGAAGGTCGCCGAGGTGAACGCGCCGAAGCCGTTGAAGAACCCGGCGTACTTCGCCAGCAGGTACGACGACGGGTACTGCTGGGTGTCGGCCACCGCCCGGCTGAGCTCGATCACCGCCTGCAGCACCGGGGTGAAGGCGTGCAGATCGCTGTTGAACTGGGTGAGCAGCTGCGTCAGCTTGGGCGTGAGCACCTCGGTGGAGGTCTGGGTGAGCGAGCGCAGCAGCGCGCCCATGGTGACATCGCTGACCCGGCCGCCCAATTCGATGACCTGCCCGCTGCGCAGCGGAGTGCCGCCGGGCGCGGCATGCAGGACCACCGCGCTGATCCCGAAGAGGTTCTCCGGCGCGTAATCCACGGCGAGGGCATCGGTGAGCCCGGCGGTCTGTCCCGGATCCAGATCCAACGTGAGCAGCTGGCGGCCCTGCTCCAACGGCCGCACCCCGTCGATGCGCCCGATGGCCACCCCGTCGAAGCGCACTGTCGTCCCCGGCACGATGCCCTCGCCGATCTGCTCGGTGCGCAACTGGATTCGCAGGCGCGCGCCCGCGCCGCGCTGGTCGAGGGTGTTCCACAGCAGTACCGCCAGCACGACCAGCAGCACGGCGAGCACCCCCAGGAGGCGGGATCGGCCACGGCCGATGCGCACTCCGGGAATCGCATAGTTCGGCATTGACCTACCCGGGGAATTCGATAGAGGAATTGATGCCCCACAGCAACAGCGTCAGCACCATGTCCAGGCCGATGATGGCCACAAAACTGGCGCGCACCGCGCGACCGGAGGCGATGCCCACGCCTTCGGGCCCGCCGGTGGCGAAGAAGCCGTAGTAGCAGTGGATCAGGATCACCGCGACACCGAAGACGAGGATCTTCACGACCGCCGCGAGAATGTCGTAGCCGCTGGTGAATTGGAAGAAATAGTGGTCGTACACGCCGCCCGCCTGACCGTGCAGCAGCACGATCACCGTGGAGCAGGACAGGTAGGACAGGATCAGCGCGATCAGGAAGGTCGGCACGATGGCGACCGCACCCGCGATCACGCGGGTGGTCACCACGAACGGAACCGACCGCAGGCCAAGCGATTCCAACGCGTCGATCTCCTCGGAGATGCGCATGGCCCCGATCTCGGCGGTCATCCGGCAGCCCGCCTGCGCGGCGAAACCGATTGCGGCGGCAATGGGTCCGAGCTCACGGGTATTCGCGAACGCCGACACCACACCCGACACCGAACCCAGGCCGATGAGGTTGAGCGCCGCGAACGCCTGGATACCCACGCCCGCCCCGATGGACAGGCCCAGCACGACCAGCATGGGCACGGTGCCGCCGCCGACGATCAAAGAGCCACGGCCCCAAGCCATATCGGTGATGGTGCGCAGGATCTGGGCGCGATAGTGCCGCACCGTCAGTGGAATCCCGGCCAGCGCCTGCGCGAGGAATCCGAGCATGAACCCGGCGTTCTCCAGCGGCGTCCACGCCCGGCCGGAACTCCGCGCCAGCCGCGCGGCGGTGCGAAAACCCCTGGGCACATACGGAGTAGCGGTCATCATGCCACCCGCATCGGCAGGAACATGGTGACCACCTGGGTGAGCACCAGATTGATGACGATGATCGCCGCCACCGACAGCACCACCGCCGCGTTCACCCCGTCGGCCACCCCGCGCGGCCCGCCCCGTGCCTCCAGCCCGCGCTGGCATGCCACGATCACCACCACGAAGCCGAACAGCACGGCCTTGGCCAGCGAGATCCACACATCGGTGAGGACGGTGAACGCGCCGAAGGTGGCCCAGTAGCTGCCGGGCGTCACATTCTGCGCGCCGATGGCGACGAAGTATCCGGCCACGATGCCGACGAAGATGACGAGGATATTCAGCAGCGGCGCAACCAGAACCATGGCCGCCACCCGCGGAATCACCAGCCGGTGCACCGGATCGATGCCCATCACCCGCAGCGCGTCGATCTCCTCGCGCACGGTGCGCGCCCCCAGATCCGAGGCGATGGCCGACGCGCCCGCACCGCCGAGCAGCAGCCCCGTCGCGATGGGCGCGCCCTGCTGGATGACACCCAGTCCACCGGCCGCGCCGATCAGCGAATCCGCGCCCAGCTGGTGGATCAGATTGCCCACCTGCACCGACACCACCACCCCGAACGGCACCGCCATGAGAATGGCGGGAATCGCCGTCACGGTGACGAGATACCAAGCCTGCGAGAACATCTCGCGCCACTGGAACTTCCCGACGACCAGATCCCGCCCGCCGCCGCGCAGCGATTCGGCCCCCAGATCGACGGTCCGCCCGAAGGTGCGCAGACTCGCGACCGCGACATTCGAGAAGTTGTCGCGCACGATCCGCAAGCTCTCGGGCTGCATCCATTTCCTCCCTACGGCTCTCCCCGCCCGAGCCGAAACCCGAGGCGCCGAGCCCTTTCCGCACCGCGTGCGTCTGCCCTTGTCAGCACGCTATGCACCCCCGCTACCGCTGCCCATGGCACAGCCAGCCAGCCGGTTGACGTTTTCCGACGTGATCGCCGTCACCCGCCACTCGATCGGCGAGCGTGACTGAGCGCGTTGACAGAAGTCCAACCCGTCATCCCGGCGCGCTTTTGGCCGGGATCTCGCTGTCCGAGGTGGATTCCGGCCAAAAACACGCCGGAATGACGATGAGACACGCCGGGATGACGATGGGAACTGTCGACCAGGCGCTCAGGAGGCGCGGGGGAGGAGGGCGAGGGTCTTGGCGGCGAAGTCGGCGAGGGAGGCGGCGATGGGCTCGGGGGTGCCGTCGGCTCGCGGGTCCGCGCCGGCGGCGAGGTCGCAGTGGAGGTAGCCGGGGAACCAGTGGACGTTGTCGGACGGATAGACGCCCAGGCCCTCGATGACGCGGGTGAAGCTGGACTGGCCCATGAGGTTGATGAAAGGCAGCCGGGCCGCGCCTTTTTCGTGCCGGAGCGGGGAGAGCGAGCCGGTGCGGCAGCCGCCGAGGACCGCGGCGGCATCGAGGTTCTGGCGCAGGGGGAAGTAGTCCTCGAAGACGTTGAGCCGCCCGCCCGCGAGGATCTTCGCCAGTTCGACCAGGCTCACCACCTCGGTGGCGGCGGTGGCCATCGGTATCCCGGTGCGCGTGAATTGTCCCGGCGCGTCCGGCGTTCCGCAGCGGTCGTAATCGCGCCAGCCGTACAGCGTCTCGAACGAGGTCGGGCTGAAGCGGGGCGCGGTGCCGCAGGCGGCGGTGTAGAGCGGCCGCACACCGCGCCGCTGACCCGCCTCGAACGAGAGCGGGAAGGTGCGTGGCGCGACCTCCGCGCTGTCGAGGGTGCCGCAGCTCATGGACAGGATGCCCATATTGACCGAGGTGTGCGCACCGCCGAGCAGGCCCAGCACGGCCTGGTTGGTGAGTCGCAATTTGCGGTAATCGGGTGTCCCGGTGAGGAATTCCCGCCACGTGCGGGCGGTCGAACCGCGCACCACGGTGTCCGCGGTGCCGCGCTCGGGCAACAGCCGAAGAATGTCGGACTCCTCGTGCGGCGCGAGGGTGGCGGCCGCGCCCACCGCGGCGACGATCGCGAAGGCCTCGGCATTGCCCCAGCCACCGCGCAGCACCGCCGTGCTGCGTGGCGCGAGTCCGCGGCGCATGGCCGCCGGGATCCGCTCGAGTGTCCGGGCGAGCGCACCCAGCGGCCGGGCCAGCGCCCGCCGGTCGTGCAACCGCAGCGGATCCAGATGGGTGATCGTGTCCAGCGCCACCAGCCCGGCGATCTGCTCGTGCCCGGGCCGTCCGGCGAAGTCCCACGCGGCGTAGGTGCCCGCCTGGATCCCGCCGAGCGAATGCCCGCCCAGGATCAGCTTCTGCCCTCGCACATCGGGATCGGGGATCTCCCGGCGCAGCACCTCATGGGTGTCCTCGACCGTGCGCGCCGTACCGAATTCGGCCAGGAACCCGAGCTCGCGGTCGCGCTGGAAGCCGCCGAAAAAGCGTCCGCCGACCGGCTTTCCGCCGTAGTAGTAGTCGAAGGCCAGGTGATAGTCGCCCTCGGCCATGGCGACCTCGATCGCCGAATGGTCCTCCACACCGTTCGCGCGCCGATCCAGCACCCACACCTCGGCGGTCACCCCGGCCGCGGCCAGATTGCGAACGGTATTGCGGCCCAGCGGTTGTAGCGACCGGGCACCCGCGATGGCCCCGGGCAGCAGGGCGATCACCACGTCGGCGGCGGCCGGATCCTCGGGCCCGGCGGACAGCGTGACCCGCAAATGCCGCAGCTCGTCGCAGTCGGCCGGGTGTGCCGGGAAGCCGTCGGGCAGCGGCACGTGATGGGTCACCATGCTCAGCCGGATGCCGTCCGTGACCTCCAGGACCTCCTCGGTACGTGTCACTGCCGAACCTCCCCGTGCGATACCGGCCGCGTCGATGCGGTCGGATCACGGTAGGCCCATTGCCGCGATCATGGCCCTGACCGGCGGCAACGCGGCGGGAAGGGTGAATATTCTGTCTGTCTGGGTCAATTTTCTCGGATTATCCGTTAACATGCGGCACACTATCGTTTGTAAGTTGTGCCACACTGGCCAGCCTGAGTTGATGCAGAGCGCCATACCCGTGCATGGCCACCTGCTGGAAGTCGATGAGGACCGCGCGCACATGTTCGACTGGGATCTACTGAGAAACACCTCCAGCGTCCACATCATGACGCGGATAGCCGAAGAGCGGGGGATGCCCGCGGTGGCCTGTCTGGCTGGGACAGGACTTCCGGTCGAGGCGGTGATCGATCCGAATGCCGAGGTCACGGCCCGGCAGGAGCTCACCGTGGTGCGCAATCTGCTGGCCCGCTTCGGCGACGAACCCGGCCTGGGCGTGGAAGCCGGTAGCCGGTACCACATCTCGCTGTACGGGCCCTGGGGTCTGGCCATGCTGTCGAGCCGCACGCTGCGCGACGCGGTCGAGGTGGCGCTGCGCTATGTGGAGCTGGCCTTCGCGTTCGGCCAGCTCGCCTTCGAGGAGTCCGACGGCCGGGCCCGGCTGGTCTTCGACGACCGCGAGGTGCCCGAGGACGTGCGCGGATTCCTGACCGAGCGGGTCATGACCGGCATCCAGATGCTCGGCAAGGAACTGTTCTCCGTCGGAATCCCGGTGGCGCGCCTGGCCTTCCGGCACGGCGGACCCGAGGACACCACCCGGTACCGCGAGGCGTTCGGCATCGAACCCGAGTTCGGCGCTGCCCGCAACGAGTTCGTCTTCGACGCGGCCTACCTGGATCTGCCGCTGCCGCAGGCCAATGAATGGGCGCGCGGCACCTGCGAGCAACTCTGCCGCGACCTGCTGGCACGCCGGCACGCGCGGGTCGGGGTGGCGGGCGCGGTGCGGGATCTGCTGGTGCGCAATCCCGGTCAGATCCCGGATCAGGCGACGGTCGCGGCCGATCTGTTCATGAGCCCGCGTACTCTGTCGCGGCGGCTCAGTGAGGAGGGCACCTCCTTCCGCGCCCTGCTGGACGAGGTGCGGCAGGCGCTGTCGGAGGAGCTGCTGGACTTCACCGATATGACCACCGAACAGGTCGCCGCGCGGCTGGGATATGCGGAGGCGGCGTCGTTCATTCGCGCGTTCCGGCGCTGGAAGGGCTGTCCGCCACAGGAATACCGCACCCGCCACGGCCGCATGGTGAACCGGGTGCCCGAACTGGTGTAACCGCGTCAGGAAATATCAATCGCCCGTCCGCGACGGCCCTGGTTGGGCCGCCCCGACCCCGGATAGCGTCCCCGGGACATCGGTAGCGCGGAAGGGTGCGACGTGGAAAAAAGCCCAGCCCGGGGACGAGGAATTCGACTTCGATTGGATTGTGGTCGGCAGCGGGTTCGGGGCCAGCGTCAGCGCATTGCGTCTGTCCGAGAAGGGATATCGGGTCGGCGTGCTCGAACAGGGCCGCCGCTTCGCCGATCACGAATTCGCCGAGAAGGCCACGCAGCTGCGGAAATTCCTGTGGCTGCCGTCGCTGGGAATGCGCGGGATATTGCGGCTGGCGCCCTACAAACACGTGATGGTGTTGGCCGGAGTGGGTGTCGGCGGCGGGAGCCTGGTGTACGCCAACACCATGTATCAGCCGCAGAGCGATGACTTCTACCGGCATCCGCAATGGGGTGAATTGGCGGACTGGCGTGCGGAATTGGCGCCGCATTTCGAGACCGCGCGACGCATGTTCGGGGTCGAGCCGTATCCGGGGGAACGGCCGGTGGACGGGCTCATGCGGGAACTCGCGGGGGAACTCGGTGTGCCGGAAGGATATCGGCACACGCCTATCGCGGTGTATTTCGGGGAACCCGGGAAAACGGTGGCGGATCCGTATTTCGACGGCGCCGGACCGGCGCGCACCGGGTGTGTGCGGTGCGGGCAGTGCATGCTCGGGTGCCGGTACGGGGCGAAGAACAGTCTGCCGAAGAATTACCTGTGGCTGGCCGAGGCGGCCGGGGCGCGGGTGCTATCGGATCTGAAAGTCGTCGATATCGTGCCGGTGGGTGCGAGCGACGGCGCGGACGGATATCGGGTGCGGGCGCGGCGGCCGGGCCGGTGGGGCAGGGGGACAGCGGAATTCACCGCGCGCGGCGTGGTGGTCGCGGCGGGGGCGCTGGGGACCAATGAGCTGCTGGCGGCGTGCAAGCGCGGGGGTTCGCTGCCGGAGTTGTCGGATCGGCTGGGGGAGGTGGTGCGCACCAATGACGAGTCGATTCCGGCGGCGTCGAGTGCCGATCGGGAGGCGGATTACCGCAGCGATGCGGCGATCACCTCGAGCGTATTCCTCGATGAGCACACGCATTTCACCAACAACACCTACGGCGACGGCGGTGCGTTGCTCGCACTGACCTACGGCCCCGCCACCACCGCGGCCACCGTGCTGGGCAGGTGGGGACAATTCCTGCGGGACTATCCCGGCTATCTGCTGGGTTTGCTCCTGCGGCCTCGATGGTCGCGGCGCACAGTCATTTTCACCGTCATGCGCGGCACCGATGTGGCCTTGCGACTGCGCCGGGGCCGGGGTCCCGGCGGGTTGCAGACCGAGGCGGTGGGGGAGGCGCCCGGCGGGGAGTCGGCGGTCGAGGTCGCGCGGCGGATCGCGACGCTGGCCGCGCGCCGCATGAACGGGCGGCCGCTCGCGGCGCTCGGTGAAACGCTGGGTTCCGCGCCCATGACCGCGCATTTCCTGGGCGGTGCGGTCATCGGCGCGGACCGCGAGCACGGCGTGATCGACCGGCAGCACCGGGTTTTCGGGTACACGAACCTGCTGGTGTGCGACGGGTCGGCGGTGCCCGCCAATGTCGGCGTCAATCCCAGCCTGACCATCTGTGCGATGGCGGAGGCCGCCATGGCGCACGTGCCGCACGCCGCCGTCGTTCTGCCGTAACCGGCTGGGCCATCACAAGTTTCGAGGAGAGTTCGATATGCAGGCAGCGCTGTACCGCCGGATCGCCGGCGCGGCGTCACGGGCGGTGGTGGAGGCGCACGCGGTGGGGACGGTGGTCCGCGCCGGAATGGTTCCGCTGGATTCGACCCTGCCCGCGGCCCTGCGCGCCATGACGGCCTACGGACCGATCGGCGGCGGAATCACCGCGGCGGCACTGCGATTCGGCGATCGGGTCGGATTGATCGACGAGCTCGGCTCGCTCACCTTCGCCGAACTCGACCGGCGCTCCAACGCCCTGGCCGACGCCTGGCGGCAGCGCGGGATCGGTCCCGGTACCGGGGTCGGGATCCTGTGCCGCAATCACCGCGGTTTCCTCGACGCCACCTTCGCCTGCGCCAAATCCGGTGCGCGGGCACTGTATCTGAACACCGACTTCTCCGGGCCGCAGGCCACGCAGGTCTGCGCCCGCGAAGGCGTGCAGGCGCTCGTCTACGACGAGGAGTTCGAATCCGTGGTGGCGGAGATCGATTCGCCCCTGGGCCGATTCGTGGCCTGGACCGATGACGAGGCCGGGGCCCGGACCGATGCAGCCGTGGCCTGGACTGACGCAGCCGCGCCCTGTGTGGCCGACGTCGAGCGGTTGGAAGCACTCATCGCCTCGGGCAGCCCCGAAACACCCACGCCCCCGGTCAAACCCGGCTCGGTGATCATGCTGACCAGCGGCACCACCGGCACCCCGAAGGGCGCGGCCCGTCCCCAGCCGAAATCCTTCGCGCTGCCCGCCATGATCCTGGGCAATGTCCCGCTGCGGGGCGGCCATGGCGTCTACATCGCCCCGCCCATGTTCCACGCGTGGGGCTTCCTGGGTTCGGTGCTCGGCATCGGCGTCGGTGCCACCCTGGTGACCAAGCGTCGCTTCGATCCGGTGCACATGCTCGACGCCGTGGCCGCCCACGAGTGCCGCACCTGGTGGGTGATCCCGGTGATGCTCAAGCGAATCCACGATCTGGGCGACGCCGAACTGCGCTGGCGCGACGTCTCCGGGCTGAACGCGATCGCCGCCAGCGGGGCCCAGCTCGAAGGCGCGCTCGCCCGCCGCACCGCCGCCCGCTTCGGCGATGTCCTCTACAACTTCTACGGTTCCACCGAATGCGGTTACGCGGCCATCGGCGACCCGGCCGACCTGCTCGCGGCCCCCGGCTGCGCGGGCCGCCCACCCTTCGGCGTCACGGTCCGCATTCTCGACGCCGACGGACACGAACTCCCGCAGGGCGAGAAGGGCCGCATCTTCGTCGGCAATACCGTCCAGTTCACCGGCTACACCGGCGGCGGTATGAAGGAGATCATCGACGGCCGCATGTCCTCCGGCGACATGGGGCACTTCGACTCCGCCGGAAGGCTTTTCGTCGACGGCCGCGACGACGACATGATCGTCTCCGGCGGCGAGAACGTCTTTCCCCAGGAGGTCGAAGAACTCCTGGCCTCCCACCCCGATATCGCCGACGCCGCCGTGATCGGCATCGACGACCCCGATTTCGGAAAGGCCCTGCGCGCCTTCGTGGTCCGCCGCCCCGACGTGTCCCTCGACGCCGACTCCATCCGCACCCACGTCCGCGCGAACCTGGCCCGCTACAAGGTCCCCCGCACCGTCACCTTCCTGGACGAGCTGCCCCGCAACCCCTCCGGCAAGGTCCTCAAACGCACCCTCCGCGACTGGGATTGATCATCGAATCGCTCTGACCAGCACCGGAACCGGGCACGGGTAGCCTGGCCACACCAGATCAACCCGTGCCCTCGATGAGTGTGAAGGTGTACCGATGCTGGACTACGGCCTCGACATGTCCGAGGTAGACCGCGATCTCGCCATACCCGACCTGATCGCGGAAGGAGAAGATCTCGACGCCCTGGTCTCCGCGGAACCCGACTGGACCAAACCGACCCCGGCGGTCGGCTGGACAATCGCCCACCAGATCGCCCATCTCGCAATAGCGGAGGCCAACGTCCTCACCGCCATCCGCACCCCGGACGCGTTCGATACCGTCCTGAAACAGCAGGCCGCGGCCGGCCCCCGCTGGGCCGACCTCGACGCCGCCGCGGGCGCCGCCCAACCCCGCTCGGTCCTCCTGGGCCAATGGCGCACCGCCCGCACCGAGGTCGCCGCCGCCCTCCGCGAACTCCCTCTGACCCAACCCATCCCGTGGTTCGGCTCGGACGTGACCCCCGCCCTCATGGTCCCCCTCCGCCTGATGGAAACCTGGGCCCACGGCCAGGACATCTACGACACCCTGGGCGTCCCCCACCCTCCGACCTCCCGCCTCCGCCACATCGCCACCCTGGGCGTAATCGGCCTCGGCATCTCCTTCTACGCCCTCCAACTACCAATCCCCACCGGCCCTTTCCGCGTCGAACTGACCGCCCCCAACGGCGACACCTGGACCTGGGGCCCACTCGACGCACCCCAACGAGTCCAAGGCCCCGCCCTCGACTTCTGCCTCCGAGTAACCCAACGCAAACCCCTCCCCGAAACCACCCTCACCGCAGTCGGCCCCGAAGCCCAAACCTGGCTCGAAAACGCCCGCGTCTTCCTCTGAAAGACATGGAATTGAACCAGCTGCCGCTGCTGTCCGTCGTCGAGATCACAACGGCTGGAATCAAGGTCAGGGAGCTCCCGCTGCTGGATTTGTCCGGATCGCAGCAGTGAGAGCTCCCTGATCTTGTTGGGTTAGTTGGTGGTGTTGGCGGCGAAGTTGGCTATGGCTGTGCCTACGGGGTCGGGGGTGCCGTTGTTTTGGGTTTCGGCGCCGGCGAGGGTGTCGATGTGGGTGTAGTTGGGGATCAGGACGCGTTGGAAGTGGGGGGCTATCGGGATGATCGAGGCCGCTAGGTCTTGGGCGTCGAGGAAGTCCTTGACCACGCTGGCGGTGCCGTTGATGGTGATCATCGGCTTTTGCATGACTTCGGCGTTGTATTTGATGTTGGAGAGGGAGCCGGTGCGGCTGCCGCCGAGGGCCAGGAAGGTGTCGTAGAGGACTCGGGTGGGGAAGTACCACTCGGTGAATCCCAGGGGGCCGCTGACCATTCGGGAGAAGTCGGCGATGTCTACGACTTCCTTGGAGGGGTCGGTGTAGAAGGTGGTGGGGGTGTGGCGGTAGTCGTTCCAGGTGTAGAGGGCGGTGGGGTCGGTGGGGCCGACGCGCTTCTCGTGGCCGAGAGCGCCGCCTACGCCGAGGCCGATCAGCGGGATGTTTTGCAGGCCATCGGGAAGCGGGAAGGTCTTCTGCTCGACCGGGCCGCCGTCGAGCGCGCCCAGGCTGACCTGGTCGAGGCCGATGTTCATGCCGTTCTTGCTGAGGATCTGGCCGAAGGCGGCCTGGTTGGTGAAGCGGAAGTTGCGGAGGTTGTTCGAGCCGGTGAGGGCGTCGAGCCAGTTGTTGGCGCCGCCGACGCGGAAGGTGGAGTCCAGGCCCCAGGTGACCGGAAGTCGTTTCAGGACATCGGATTCGGCGTCGGGCTCGAATTGGGCGGCCAGGCCCAGGATGGACAGGGCGTTGAAGGTCTGCGGGTTGAAGATGGGGATCAGCGCATTGTCCGAGGGAGCCAGGCCGAATTTCAGCAGGGCGGTCGAAATCGCCTCGGGAATGGCCAAACCCAGCTCGCTCAGCTTCGCCAGCAGCGGGTCCACCTTCAGGCCGACCGGGTCCGCGGTGACCAGGGTGTCGAGGGCGATGAAACCCGCGCACTGGTTGAATCCGGCGTCCTCACGATTGCCGGTGAAATCGGTGGCCGCGAACAGGCCCGTGAGCAGACCACCCTGGGAATGCCCGCCGCACAACGTCTTCGTCTGCCGGAAATGCTGGTCGGGCAGTTCCCGGGTCAGCACCTCGTACTCGTCCTGGGAGGTCTGGGCGACACCGAAGTCCGCACCCATCTTGTCGCCCCACAGCCTGCGCCAGCCGGGGAACACCTTCCCGTCGATCGCCTTTCCGTTGTAGTAGTAGTCGATAGCGATCCGATAGTCGCCCGCCGCCCGCGCGGCGTCGATACCGGTGTTGTCCTGCTGGCACACCCCGCGCCGCGCCAGCGACCACCACTCTGCCTTCTTGCCCTGGGACGCCAACTGGTGCAGCGTGTTCCGCGCCACCCGGTCCATCGAGTACGCGCCGCCGGTCGCGCCGGGCTGCATGACCAGGACCTGGTCGGCCTGCCGCGGATCCTCCGGACCGTCGGTGAGGCGATAGCGCAGATAGCTGATCTTGTCGCATTCCGGCGGGTGCGGACCGGCCGAGGGCAGCATCGGGGAATCCAGGGTGATCTCGGAAACCTCTATGCCGCCCCAGGTCTCGACGACCTGTTCGGTGCGGCCGGGGGTGTCGGCGGTGGCGACGGCGGTCGCTCCTGTCGCCGCCAGGGCCACCGCGGTGAGCGCGGTCAGGCTCCGGAGGCGGGCGGGGGATCGCATCGGTGGGGTACCTCTTCTCTCGGGGCGGGTCAGTTGACGAAGCGGAAGCAGGTGCGCTGACCCGCGTCACCGGGCTGGGCGGCGCGATGGCAGACCATGGCGTAGTCGCGGCCGGGATGGCGGGACAGATAGTTCCAGATCGTCAGATTCGAGTGCAGCGGAACGACTTCGGTTGTTCCGTCCTTGAGATAGAACGTCATCTCACCGTCCGCACCGGCACCGTCGCCCAGCTTGACGTCGGCCAGCCAGCCGAGCGTCCAGATCGGAAGATCGGGGCTCACATACCAGTTGCCCGCGTCATAGGTGACCCACTCGGGCGTGAGATCGGTGTGCTTGAAGTCGAACCCGAGCAGATTGATATTGAAGTTGATCGGCGGCAGCCAACCCGCGCTGGTGGTCAGATCCGACGGCAGCGGATTCGGTTGCGGCGCAGCGGGTTCGTTGATCGCGGGCGGCAGCGTGTCGGCCAGGGCGGGCGCCGCCGGAACGGCCGTCACCGCGGCCAGGGCCGCACCGGTCAGCAGCCGGCGTGTGAAAGAGCTTGTCATGGTCCGGCTTTCGTCAGTCGTTGGGGAAGCGCAGGCAGGTGCGGTTCGGATTGGGCGCGGTGGTGAGCTCGCCGCAGACCTCCGCGTACGCCCCGGCCGGGCGGCTCGCGGCGACCGCGTACACCACGGGCAGCCCACAGGAGGTGCCCACCGGCACGATCTCCGGCGTGCCGCCGTCCTTGGGATAGAACACGTAGCGGGCCGAAACACAGCCCCCACCTGAGAGATTCGTTGCCGCGACGACGCCCAGGATGCCCGGCGGGATCGCCGGGGTCAGCGTCGCGATATCACCGTCGAGCAACGCACCCGCGGGCACGGTGGTGAAGTGGTTGAGGCTTGTCCCGCCGAAACTGGTGCCCCACGACAGCGTCGGCTCCACGGCCTCGGCGTTCGGCGTCCCCACGGTCGCGGCCAACGCCACGGTCCCGCCCGCGACGGCCAGCCCCGTCATGATCTTGCTCTTCATCGGTCCTGTTGTCCTTCATCGGAATTCAGTGGAACGCGGTTGCGCAGCACCGCCACGGACTCCGAGGCCATGCTCATGGAGATGACGTCGTCGTGCCGGTCGTTGTCGAGGCGCACCGCCGCGGCGGCCTGCCCGCCCAGCCCCACGGTGTGCTGCTCGACATAGCTGAAGGTGCGGTCGCCGTTGTTGCGGTAGATGACCGCCGTCGAGGGCGCGTACTGCACCGCGGCGATATCCATGCGGCCGCTGCCGGTGAAGTCGCCGATCGCGACGGCACACGGGGCGATCGGGCCGAAAGTCAATTGCGGCGGCCCGAAATTGCCGCGCCCGTCGCCGTACATGACCGAGAAACTGAACGCCGCGACATTCGCCGAGATGACATCGGCATTGCCGTCGCCGTCCACATCGGCGACCTTCAGATCCTCATCGGGCAGCGGTAGCAGATTCCAGCGCGGCGGCAGGAACCCGCCATTGCGATTGTTGACCAGCACCCAGAAGCCGGTCGTGCCCAGATCACCGGTCACCACATCGTCGTAGCCGTCATTGTCGACATCGCGCACCAGCACCGTCGACCGCAGCAAACCCGCTGCGAGCCACTGTGGTTCGGCGAAGTGCCCGGTCCCGTCGTTGTGCATGACACCGATCGCGCCGGGCAGCGGCACGAGGTTGTTGAACGCGATATCCAGATGCCCGGTGTGGTTGAAATCCCCGAGCTGCACACCGACCGGCAGCCCGCCGGTGCGATAGGTGACATTCGGATTCGGGTCCCGCGAATACACGCGATCGACCGTGAAATGCCCGTTCCCGTCATTGAACAGAATGCTGATACTGAGCTGATTGCTCACCACCAGATCCAGATTCCCGGTACCGCGGAGGTCACCGGCCACCACGGCGTTCGCGCCGATCTCGGTGGGAATGAACTGGGTTCGGCGCAGGTGGCCGTGCCCGTCGCCACGCAGGATGGCGACACCGCCCGCTACCCCGGTGGCGGCCACCGACTGGTTCCCATCGTGGAAGAAGTCGCCGGTGGCCATGGTCTGCGAGCCGTAGCCCGCACCGAGTCCGCCCGCGTAGTACTCGACCGAATCCTCGAACACCGGATTCGATCCGGTCGAGCCGGTGAGGCTCGACCCGGTGTCCGGCGCGGCGCTCGCCGCACCCGGCAGACTCGGCCCGGACAGCGCGAGCGCGGTGGCCAGCGCGCCGGTGGTGAGCAACGTCTTGTGTCCCGACATATGTTGTATCCCTGATGAATTGGGCCTACGACTGCGGGGTGCAGTCGTGCCAGCCCGGGCTGCTGGTGAGGTTCTGGAGGAAGATCTGCGGCCGGAAAATCTGCTCGAGGGTGGCGCGATCGGGGATCGTGACGCACAGGCTCGGCCCGTCATGCCCCTGCGGCGCGTACTCCGTCGCGACGGCACGCGACAGGCCGTCGATCGGCTGGCTCAGCGAATCGCAGGCGGCCTGATCGGCATCGCCGCGGCCGTAGCAGTTGAACCACGCCATGGCGTAATGCACCGACAGCGCAGGCGATTTCGCATTGTGCGGCACCCCGAGCCAGTTGATGGAGTCGCCGTGGCTGCCGCCCTCGTAGTCGACGAACATCATGGGCTTGGTACTGCGCGGATCCCGGCGTTCCAGGTCGTAGAGGTCCTTGGTGCCGATCGGCCCGTCGGTCGGGTCGAAGATCGGGTTGGGCGGCAGGAAGCCGTTCTCGTTCAGGCCCGGGATGTCGAAGTCGGCGGTCTGATACTGGACCGCGGCCGAGGCGACATGGTGGGTGAAACCGGACATGCCGACGAAGGAATCCACTCGCGGCAGCGGGCGGCCGTCGTAGCCGAAGCCCTTGTCCTGCCAGTTCAGATATGAGGACATGCCGATCGAACCGACCGACTGGCCCCACAGGTTGATGTGGTCGAGATCGAGCAGATCCAGCCACGGATTGCGCTGGTTCTCCCCGACCGGGGCATAGGCCGGGTTGATCCGGACCAGGCGCGGATTCTGCGCGCGCAGCAGATTGCCGAGCTCATTGTTGAGATCGCTGATCGCGGTGATGTCCTGTCCGGCGACCCAGCGGGTGACGTCCTGCGCGTCCAGGCAGGAACCGGGCGCGAAGCAGTGCTCCACCTGCAGCAGCGGAGTGACCAGGTCCAGCGCGTTGCCGTCGCTCGCGGGCTGTCCGGCCTGGGCGAAGGTGAAGCTGATGAAGCCGTTGCGGGCCGCGCCCATGGCGTACATGCCGACATCGCTCTGATGCTCGGACGCGCCGGGGAAGCCGATCGTGACCGGGCGCTTCTGCCCGTCAGGGTTGTCGGGGTCGACGCCGTCGGGGAAGAAGACCTTGCCCGCCAAGGAGATTCCGCGCGCGTCGACGACCCGGAACTTCTTGACCGTGCCCTGCTTGAAGACCGCGGCGGATTCACCCGGGGCGCAGGAACCGTCGACCGTCTCGAACCAGACGGTGCCGTCGGCGTTGTTGCACGGCATCCGGAACTTCGCCTGTGCGTAGGTCGGATTGTCGTACTCATCGTCGTGCACTGCGTCGTCGACATCGGCAATGCCGAAGCGCCCGTTGCGATTCCAGTCGGGGATGTAGGCCGGATGCGTGGGCAGGCCGATGCCGAACGGTGCGACATGGGTCAGCGCGTCCCAGATCTTCTGCGCCGCGGCCGCCGCCCCCGACGCGCCCTGCGGCGTATGCCAGGTCTCGGGCTTGGTGAGGTCTACGAACGGCTCCGCCAACCGGCCCGCCGTGTCGAGAATGCCCGCCTCGACGAAGTATTGGAGCTGCCCCGGGGTCAGCGCGTCGACGAATGTGCCCGTGAACAGCTGCCCGATCTCGGTGAACACATACGACGGGTCCGGCGCCTGCGGCGCGGGATAGGGATCGGCCTGTGCCGGGGCGGCGGCCATGCTCCCTCCCAAGGCGAGCACCACTGCCGCGGGCAGCGCTGCCAGACCACGAATACGACGGGCTCTACGCACCCCGACCTCCTGGCTCATTCAGCACCCGGGTCTGCGGTGATCCGGGTCTCACTTCCGAATTGAAATGGGCCGGGCGCGGAACCGGCAGGTCGCGGACTGCCATGAGGTTGACAATTCTCGACAAGATCGGCTCGCCTCGATAACACCGTCAGGCGCGGATGCGACGCCAAATGCCAATCACTTGGCCGGTCGCGCACTCTCGCTCTACCGCAATGGTCAACTTCACTGTCTGGTACACCGGGGATCAATGAGGAGGGTGTTCCATGACCGGATCAATTCGGCGTCGGGTGCGCTGTGCCGCGGCGGTAGTGGCGGTCGGCCTGCTTGGTGTGGCCGCCGCCTCGGCTCCGGCGCTGGCCGACGAACCCGCGGCGACGGCTCCCGCGACGCCCGATCCGGCGGCGGTGGACCCGGCGTACCTGCTGCAGAACATGGCCATGCTGCTGCAGGGCTATCAGCACGATTGGGCGAATCCCGCCGAATTCCAGTACTGGATAGCGCATTTGACCAGCCTGCCCGGCCGCGCCTTCGCCGATCTCGCGCCCATGCTCGACCCGGGGCAGTACCAGGGGCCCGATGGGCAGCAGAAGCTGCGAGACAATATCGAGAAGGTGCTCGATGAGTCGATCCGGCAGTTCCCGACAGTCCTTGGTGCGCAACCGATTCCCGCGAACCGGCTGTTCCTGCCGAACTGGAGCCACAGCGGGGTGTTCGGCGACCCCGCCGACAACACCCTCGACGGCGATTCGCTGACCAACAGCCCCGGCAATGTCGGCATCACCGGCGCGTTCCGCTACCCGTGCATCCTGCCCGACGACACCGTCCTCTACGAAACCCGCAGCGGCGACTGCGTTTCCGCGGATACTCCGGGCGCGGACTTCAAGCTCGGCCAAGCCCGCAAGATCCAGATCGTGAACGCCCGCGGCCTGCGCCTGGCCGCGACCCTCTGGCTGCCCGAGGATGCGCTGCAACCGAATCCGGGCCACAGGTTCCCGATGACGGTGTTCACCAATGGCGCGGCGGTCCCGCAGTCGTCGTACTACGCGTACACGATGACGGCCGTGCGCCACGGCTACATCGGTCTCACCTATGACGAGGCGGGTCAGGGCGCGAGCGATGGCACCGTGCTGGATGAGGTCGTCCCGTACAACACCCCGCACTGCTTCGCGTCCGGCCCGTGCCGCGATGTCGAGGACGTGGTGCGCTGGGTGGTCGGTGACGACATCATCCCGTCCTCCGACACCCAGACCCTGCTCGGCGACACCTCCAACCTCGTCGACTTCTGGAACACTGTGCACATCCCGCGCCTGGGCCAGCGCTACAACCCCGCCTACGCACCCGCGGGCGCCAACGACCGCAACCCGGTCCTGGACCTGATCGACACCGACCAGGTCGGCCTGATGGCCCAGTCCATGGGCTCCATCGCCACCAGCCACTACCTCTACGACATCGGCGAGGGCCACGGCATGGACGGCCGCCCGCTACCGAAACCCGCTGCGGCCGTATTGATGTCGGGCTTCGAGCCCAGCTTCGGCAATGTCCCCACCCAGATCCAGACCGCCGACACCGACATCCCCGGCATGACCGCCGGCGGCGCCTTCCCCATCAACGACTTCAATCTCGGTGGCGCGCATATCGGTTTCGACCCCACCGACGGCCCCCTCGGCGGCAAGTCCTGGTACGACTGGGTCCGCGGCAACGCCCGCGGCAACGCCCCACTCCAATTCCTCGTCCTCAAGGGCGGCAGCCACGGCGATACATCCAACATCGACATGGTCACCCCTCGAGCCGTCGGATCCTGGGCCGCCTCAACCCATTTCGCCGTCGACTGGCTCGACTGCAACATCCTGAAGGACACCGACGCCTGCACCCGCGCCACCTCGCCGGACGCCAACCTCTCCGAAGCCACCGCCGCGGAAGTATCCCCGGAGGGCGCCGCCGGCCCCAGCTACTGCATGACCACCCCCACCCGCAACGACGTAGAAACAGTCCTCTTCACCCCCTTGAAGTCCCTCCTCTCCCGCCTCTACGGCGAACCCGATCCCCAACTCTGTGTCCCCGCAGGCACCCTCATCCCCTTCACCCCGTGATCTTGCTTCACACAGCAGCCCTCACCTGCTCGGCAAGGGCGGTGAGGTCGACCGGGCGGGTGGTGTCGACCAGGACGGTCGGAGCCAGACCCAGCGGAGCCGCGTGAGCCGCCCACTCATCCCAGTTCTCGGCCAGGCGTTCACGGTCGCGATAGATGGCCGCCCGCCGCCGGGAGGAATACCGGCTCCTGGCGACTTCCGCGGGCACGTCGCACCAGACTTCCACGACCCGACGAGCACCGGACTTCTCGATGCCCGCGCGGGCGAAAGCCAGATCGCGAGGCTTGAACCACCAGGAGTCGATGACGACATCGACCGACGACTGTTCGGCCAGCGCCCACACCGTGTCCATCGCGATCCCCCCGAATTCCGGTACCGCGGTGATGTTTTCAACGGCGGCAACCAAGGCTTCCTTGACAGCGTCCTTGGAAAGGAACCAAGCGTCCAAAGTACGAGCCAGCCCGCCACCCAACGTCGTCTTACCCGCGCCGGGAAGGCCGTTCACCAACACCAGAAGTCCATCCATGCGTCGATCATGATCCGGTTCGAGTGGTTTCGGGGTGGGGTCGGGGGTTGTCCCCGATGTGCGCGGGGTGTGATGCGCGCAGGATGGGTTTGCCGGGCGGTGATGGTAGGAGGCTCGGATGGTTGGTTTACGCAATGTCGTGGCGCTGTGGCCGTGGTTGGGGTCGTTGGCCGCTGCGGCTGCGGTGGACGTTGTCGTCGGAGCGTTGCGCCACTTCGATTTTCGGGGGATCAACGGGTTCAGTACCACCAATTACGGGTGGCTCGCGTTCAGTTTGGTTGGTGGGGTTGGGCTCGCGTGGCGGGTGGCGCGGGCTCCGATGACGCCGGTGCGGGCGATGCGATTGCTGATTCCAGCGGTCTGCGCGTACGGATTGTGCTTTGTGGCAGTGACTCTCACTGCGCTGACCTTTCTGCCCGACCAGAGCCTCGGTGAAACCCTCACCACCGACGCGGCGGGGCGTGCGCTGGTGGTGGGGGAGGCGGTGTTCGTGCTCGGGCTGTTGGCGGAGGTTTTGCGGGCGGTGGGGCGGCGTCGCGGGAGGTCTGGTGCACGCGAACGGTAGCCCAGCGCGAAGAGTGCTTGGCTGGACAGGTATATGGAAATAGTGGTGGTCACTGGCAGATTGGGAACAATCTCGTTGAGATACCTGTTCGAACAAGTATGACTACCGCATTCGATTCGATCGACCTTGCCGGTCGGCGTCTGTCCAATCGCATCGTCATGGCTCCCATGACCCGCAGTCGTGCCTACGGGGTCGGTGCGACACCTACTCCGGCCATGGCTACCTACTATGCGCAGCGTGCGAGCGCGGGGTTGATCGTCAGTGAGGCCATTCAGCCTTCGGTTGTGGGGCAGGGCTATGTCGCTACTCCCGGCCTGCACAGTGACGCGCAGGTCGAAGGGTGGCGGCGGGTGACCGAGGCGGTGCATGCTGCGGGTGGGACGATTTTTGCGCAGCTCATGCATGCTGGGCGGATCGGGCATCCGAGCATGTTGCCCGAAGGGCAATGGCTGGTGGGGCCCTCGGCGGTTGCGGCGAGTGGGAAGACCTTCACTCCGGAAGGGGTGCGGGACTTCGTGGTTCCGGTGGAGCTGACCGAGGCCGGGATACTCGACACCGTCGAGGATTTCGCGCGGGCGGCTCGCAATGCCATCGCGGCCGGGTTCGACGGGGTTGAGGTGCACGGTGCGAATGGCTATCTGCTGCATCAGTTTCTGTCCACCAACGCCAATCTGCGCGATGACGGGTGGGGTGGGTCGGTGCAGCGGCGGATTCGGTTTCCGCTCGAGGTGATGCGGGCGGTGGCCGCGGCAATCGGGCCGGAGCGGGTTGGGCTGAGGATCTCGCCGGCCAACGGCAGCAATGACATTGCGGAGGAGGGTTACCGGGATACCTATCTCGCGCTGGTCGATGCGCTCGAGCCGCTGGGCCTGGCTTATCTGCACGTCATGGAGATGGGTCCGGGTGCGGACCGCGACCTAACCGTCGAACTGCGGAAGCGGTTCAGCGGCACCTTCATTCTGAATCCGGCCACACCCGACTCGGTGACCGGTCCCGGTGAACTGGCCCTCATCGAGGACGGCGTTGCCGACATGATCTCCTTCGGCGCACTGTTCCTGGCCAACCCGGACCTGCCCGAGCGACTCGCCGCCGGAGGCCCGTTCAACACACCCGACCGCGCCACTTTCTATGGTGGCGATGAGCGTGGCTATACCGATTACCCCCGCCTCACGGCCTGAGCGGGCACGACCTGGGAGAAGTGAATGAGCGCATCCGACAAGCCGATCGGTGCATCCGAGGAATCGCTGCCGCCCTCGGTGCAGTCGGATGCGTTCAATCACGCGATCCTGCGGGTGGCCCGCCTGCATCGCATGCTCGCCGCGCAACTGCTGCGCCGCGTCGGCCTCTACCCGGGGCAGGAGCTGGTCATGATGCAGCTGTGGGATCGCGGCCCGCAGCGCCAGGCCGATCTGGTCCGCATGCTCGGCTCCGACGCCGCCACCATGACCCGCACCGTGCAGCGCCTGGAACACGCGGGCTTCGTGCGGCGCACGCCGAGCCCGGATGACAAGCGCGCCACCATCATCGAATCGACCGCAGCCGGTCTGGCCCTGCGCGGCCAGGTCGAAGCCCTGTGGGCCGAGCTGGAACAGCGCACCACGGCAGGCCTCACCGCCGAGCAGCGGGCCGCCGTCATCGAAACCCTCGACCAAGTCGCCCGCGGTCTCGCGCGCGCCACCGAGAAACCGGACTGAGTCGGGAAGCCGGACCGAACCGACCGCTCCGATTCACTGACTGAAACGTCGTTTCACTCAAGGTTATTCGCCGTTGTTTCGGCAGTGTGCTCGACTGTGACAACTTAGTTAACCGCTGGCCCGCCTCGCGCCACCGTGGTTTCATGATAGGCAACAACGATTCATGAAAGAAGACGCGGCGGGAGGCGAGGGTAGATGACCCGCACCACGGAGTTCCTCATCATCGGTGGGGGATTGGAAGGCCTGGCGATCGCGTGGTCGCTGGCCGAACGCGGGGCGACGGATGTGTTGGTGGTGGAGCGGAACACGCTGTGCTCCGGCATGACCGGCAAGTCCAGCGGGGTGGTCAGGTGTCATTACGGCGCGCCCTCGCTGGCGGCCATGTCGTGGTGGTCGGTGCCGTTCTTCGAGAACGCTCGCGAGATCCTCGGGGATGATCTGGGGTTCCGGCAGTGCGGGTACGTGGTCGGCGTCGGCGCGGACAATGTCGATCCCCTGAAGGCCAATGTGGCCATGCAGCAGGAACTCGGCATCGAGGTCGACCTCATCGAGTCGGAGGAGATGGCCGAGCTGTGGCCGGGGCTGCGCGTCGACGACTTCGCCGCGCTGGCCTACGAGCCGCGCGGCGGAAGAGGCGAAGCCTATTTGACCGGAATGGCTTTCGGGGCCGCGGCGCGGGAACGCGGCGTGCGAATCCGGCAGCAGTGCGAGGTCGTCGAACTGCTCGAGCGCGACGGCCGGGTCATCGGCGCGCGGCTCGCGGACGGTACCGAGCTGCATGCGGGCACGGTGATCGTCGCCGCCGGACCGTGGACACCGGCCCTGACCGCCGCCGTCGGGGTCGATGTTCCGGTGAAAGCCCAACGCGCCCAACTGATCCTGATCGACCAGGGCGAGCCGCTCCCGTCCGTGCCCGTGCTCTCCGATCTCGCCAGCCTGCAATACCTCTGCCGCGAGCCGAACGGAGAACTCCTGGCGGGCAACAGCGATCACGCCGTACCCGAGTACGTGGACCCGGACGATTTCGTCAACCGCGCCGACGACTCCACCGTCGAAAAGGTCATCGGCCGCCTCGACCACCGCCTGCCGGGCATGCCGGACCCGCGCGTCACCGGCAGCTATGTCGGCGCCTACGACGTGACCCCGGACTACAACCCGATCATCGGGCCCGCCCCGATCGACGACCTGTTCCTCGCGACCGGCTTCTCCGGCCACGGCTTCAAGATCTCCCCGGCGGTCGGCCGCCTGGTCGCCGACCTGCTGCTGGACGGCGAGACCACGCTGCCGAACGTGAACGCGGCCGACTTCCGCTACTCCCGATTCGCCGAGGGCCGCCCCCTGCTCAGCCCGCACCCGTACGCGGGCGCCGGCGAAATGCGCTGACCTCCAACCACATCCGATTCATCCGCTGTTCCAGGAGCCGAAATGGCGATAGACACCCCCACCGCGACCGTCACCCCCACCGCGACCGTCACCCCCATCACCACCCATCGCACCCTGGCCGAACAGGCCCGCGACACCGGCACCACCTTCATCCTGGCCGTGTTCACCACCCTGTCCGGCAAGCCCTGCGCCAAACTGGTCCCCGTCCAGGCGGTGGATCAATTGGCCGAGGAGGGAGTGGGTTTCGCCGGATACGCCGCGGGCATGATCGGCCAGCAGCCGCGCGACCCGGACCTGATGGCGATCCCGGACGTCGGCACCTTCACCCCGATCCCGTTCGTGCGCCCGGGCCTGGCGATGGTGCACTGCACCCCGCAGGTCGAAGGCACGCCGTGGCCGTTCGCGCCCCGGGTCATCCTGGAGCGCACGCTGTCTCGCGCGGCCGAGCGCGGCTACACCGTGAATGTCGGCGCGGAGATCGAGTACTTCCTGGTGGACCGCACCCCGGCGGGCCTGGCCCCGGCCGACGCCGCCGATGTGAGCCGTCAGCCCTGCTACGACGCCCGCGATGTGACCCGCATGTACGACCACCTCACCGAGGTCTCGCAGGCCATGAACTCGCTGGGCTGGGGCAACTACGCCAGCGACCACGAGGACGGCAACGGCCAGTTCGAGCAGAACTTCGACTATTCCGACGCGCTGACCACCGCCGACCGCGTGATCACCGCCCGCTACCTACTGTCGGTGATCGCCGAGAAACGCGGCATGAAGGCCACTTTCATGCCCAAGCCCTTCACCGATCGCACCGGGACCGGCATGCACCTGCACCTGTCGCTGTGGGCGGGGGACCGGCCGCTGTTCCCCGACGCCGCCGACCCGCGCGGGCTGGGCCTGTCGCCGACGGCGTACGGCTTCCTCGCGGGCATGCTCGACCACGCTTGCGCCCTGCAGGGTGTCATCGCCCCAACGGTCAACTCCTACAAGCGAACCGGCGCGACCAGCACCGCCAGCGGCGCGACCTGGTCCCCGCGCTACGCCACCTACGGCGGCAACGACCGAACCCACTATCTGCGCGTCCCCGACTCGCACCGGGTCGAATTGCGCGGCGCGGACGGATCGGCGAACCCCTACCTGGCCATCGCCGCCGCGGTGGCGGCCGGGCTCGACGGCATCGAGCGCGAACTGGATCCCGGCGCGCCGGGCGAGCGTCAAGGCGACACGCTCCCCATGACTCTCGTGCACGCCATGGACGCGCTCACCGCCGACCCGGTCGTCACCGCCGCCCTCGATATCGCCGGTCCCGGCGTCGCCGACTATTTCGCCGAGCGCAAGCGCGAGGAGTTCTTCGCCTGGCACAACACCGTCTCCGACTGGGAGATCGAGCACTACCTCACGGCTTTCTGAGCCCGGAACCCTCTGGAGGACACCATGTGCGGCATTGTCGGCCTGCACCTGCGCGACCCCGCGCTGTACCCCCGCCTGGGCACACTGCTCACCGGCATGCTCGACCAGATGTGCGACCGCGGGCCCGATTCGGCCGGTATGGCGGTCTACGGCGATCCGATGTGGTCGCCGCCCGGCACCGAGACGGTGTCGCTGCTGGACTCGCCGCTGCCCGCCGCGGAACTCGCCGCCGCATTGACCGAGCTGGTGGGCCTGCCGGTGACGGCGCTGGAACTCGCACCGACCATCGTGCTGAATTCCGTTGCGGCAGCGGAGGAAGTGGTCGAGGCCGTGCGCAAGCTCGTGCCCCAGGCCCGCGTGATCGGCTTCGGCGGCGAGCTGACCGTCCTGAAGGGCGTCGGCGATCCGGCCACGCTGGCCCGCGATTTCGGCCTGCCGGCCGCCCAGGGCTGGCAGGGCGTCGCCCACACCCGCATGGCGACCGAGTCCGCCGTGACCGCCGAGGGCTCACACCCCTTCTCGGTCGGCCCGGGCCAATGCCTGGTCCACAACGGCTCGTTCAGCAACCACATGAGCATCAAGCACGAATTGCTGCGCCACGGTGTCGAATTCGACAGCGAGAACGACACCGAGGTGGGCGCGCGCTTCGTCGCCGACCAGTTGGCCCGCGGCGCGGACCTGGAGAAGGCGCTGCTGCTGTTGAACGAACGCTTCGACGGCTTCTACACCCTGCTGGTGTCCACCAGCGACTCCTTCGCCGTGGTCCGCGACGCCATCGCCTGCAAACCGGCCGTCATCGCCGAGACCGACCGCTGGGTGGCCATGGCCTCGGAATACCGCGCCCTGGCCGAACTCCCCGGCGTCGAGCAGGCCCGAATCTTCGAACCCGAACCGGAAGAGGTGTACCTATGGCGGCGATCGTGACCGAGCGCACCATCCTCGACGTCGTCGAATCCGGCACGCGCGCGGTGAATTCCGCGCTCAACGCCCCCGACGCCCCGGCCGCGGTGACCCTCACCAACCCGCGCGGCGCACACGCGCTGGCCTGCGGGCTGAACCGGGACATGGACGTCGTCATCGACGGGCACGTCGGCTACTACTGCGCGGGCATGAACCAGCACGCGAGCGTGACCGTTAACGGCAGCGCCGGTGTCGGCGTCGCCGAGAACATGATGTCGGGCACCGTGCGGGTGCGCGGCGACGCCTCGCAGTCGGCGGGCGCGACCGCGCACGGCGGGCTGCTGGTCATCGAGGGCAATGCCGGTGCGCGCTGCGGCATCTCGATGAAGGGCGTGGACATCGCGGTGGGCGGCAGCATCGGCCACATGAGCGCCTTCATGGGACAGGCCGGACGCCTGGTGGTGCTCGGCGACGCCGGTGAGGCGCTGGGGGATTCGCTCTACGAGGCCCGCATCTACGTGCGCGGCACGGTGGCCTCCCTCGGCGCGGACTGCGTGCGCAAACCCATGCGCGCCGAGCATCTGGCCGAACTGCGGGACCTGTTGTCGCTGGCCGGATTCGACGCCGACCCCGCGGATTTCAGCCGCTACGGCTCGGCCCGCCAGCTCTACCACTTCCACGTCGACAATGCGGCCGCGTACTGACCCGCACCCGAGGAGCGACACCATGCACCCTGCGAATCACCCCATGCCGCTACGGGAATCGGCGACCTTCGACCGCCGCGCCATCGCCGAGATCCAGCGCGCCGCCGACACCGGCATCTACGACATCCGCGGCTGGGGCGCCAAACGCCCACTGCCGCACTTCGACGACCTGCTGTTCCTGGGCGCGTCCATGTCCCGCTACCCGCTCGAGGGCTACCGGGAACGCTGCGACACCGACGTCGTCCTCGGCGACCGGCACGCGAAACACTCACTGCACCTGGATATTCCGATCACCATCGCGGGCATGAGCTTCGGCGCGCTGTCCGGCCCGGCCAAGGAGGCGCTGGGCCGCGGCGCGAGCGCGGTGGGCACCTCCACCACCACCGGAGACGGCGGCATGACCCCGGAGGAGCGCGGCCAGTCCAAACACCTGGTGTACCAGTATCTTCCGTCCCGCTACGGCATGAACCCGGATGACCTGCGCGCCGCCGACGCCATCGAGATCGTGCTCGGCCAGGGCGCCAAGCCCGGTGGCGGCGGCATGCTGCTGGGCCAGAAGATCAACGAGCGGGTCGCCGGCATGCGCACCCTGCCGCAGGGCATCGACCAGCGCAGCGCCTGCCGCCACCCCGACTGGACCGGCCCGGACGATCTCGCCATCAAGATCCTGGAACTGCGCGAGATCACGAATTGGGAGAAGCCGATCTACATCAAGGTCGGCGCGACCCGCACCTACTACGATGTGAAACTCGCGGTGAAAGCGGGTGCGGACGTGGTCGTAGTGGACGGTATGCAGGGCGGCACCGCCGCCACCCAGGACGTGTTCATCGAACACGTCGGCATTCCCACGCTCGCGGCCATCCCGCAGGCGGCCCGCGCGCTGCAGGAACTGGGCGTGCACCGGCAGGTGCAGCTCATCGTCTCCGGCGGCATCCGCACCGGCGCCGACGTGGCCAAGGCCATGGCGCTGGGCGCGGACGCGGTCGCCATCGGCACCGCCGCCCTGATCGCCCTGGGCGACAACCACCCCCGCTACGCCGAGCAGTACGAGGCACTCGGTTCGGCGGCAGGTTTCTACGACGACTTCCAGGACGGCCGCGACCCGGCGGGCATCACCACCCAGGACCCGGAACTCGCCGCCCGCCTGGACCCGATCGAGGGCGGCCGCCGCCTGGCCAACTACCTGCGCGTGCTCACCATGGAGGCGCAGACCCTGGCCCGCGCCTGCGGCAAATCCCACCTGCGCAATCTCGAACCCGAGGACCTGGTGGCCCTGACCGTCGAGGCGGCCGCCATGGCGCGGGTGCCGCTGGCGGGCACCGACTGGATTCCCGGGGCGGTCGCATGAGCGCCGAATCCGATTCCGCCGCACCGATCTTCGACCCGCTCTGGGCCGAGATCGAGGCGGTCGGGCGGCACGCCGACACCGGCGGGTATCGCCGCTTCGCCTGGTCGGACGCGGATCTCACCCTGCGCGAATGGTTCCGGGGCTGCGCGGCGGCCCGGTCCATGGACGTGGAGGAGGACCGCAACGGCAACCTGTGGGCGTGGTGGCTGCCACGCAACTGGGTGGGGGATCCCAAGGGCGCGTTCGTGACCGGTTCGCATCTGGACTCGGTGCCCGACGGCGGGGCCTACGACGGCCCGCTGGGCATCGTGTCCGCCTTCACCGCCGTCGATCTGCTGCGCGCCCGAGCCGTGGAACCGTCGATACCCGTTGCGGTGGTGGCCTTCTCGGACGAGGAGGGCGCGCGCTTCGGCGTCGCCTGCATCGGCTCCCAGCTCAGCACCGGCGTGCTCGCACCCGAACGGGCGCTGGGACTGCGCGGCGGCGACGGAATCACCTTGGCCGAGGCCCTGATTCGCGCCGGTCGCGATCCGGAGTCACTGGGCCCCGACCTCACCCTCACCGAGCGCGTCGGCGTCTTCGTCGAGCTGCACATCGAACAGGGCCGCGCCCTGGACCTGGTGGACCGCCCGCTGGCCATGGCCTCGGCCATCTGGCCGCACGGCCGCTGGGAATTCGATTTCACCGGCGAGGCCAATCACGCGGGCGCGACCCGTCTGGTCGACCGCCGCGACCCCATGCTGCCCTTCGCGGCCACCGTGCACGCGGCGCGCGCCGAGGCGGCGGTGCACGAGGCGGTCGCCACCTTCGGCAAGGTGCTGGTCTCGCCCAACGGCACCAATGCTATTCCCTCCCGGGTCCGGGCCTGGCTGGACGCCCGCGCCGCCGATCAGTCCACGCTCGACGCCCTGGTCGAGAGCATCGCCCGCGCGGCCCGCGTCCAAGCCGGAGCCGAGGGCGTCGAACTCGCGGTCCAAACCGAATCCATCACGCCCGTGGTCGATTTCCCGCCGGAGCCCCGGGCACGACTGGCCGCCGCGCTCGCCCACCTGGGAGACATTCCGGTTATCCCGACCCAGGCCGGGCACGACGCGGGCATCCTGTCCGACCGGGTGCCGACCGCAATGCTGTTCGTACGCAACCCCACCGGCGTCTCCCACTCGCCGTCGGAGTTCGCAGAATCGAGCGACTGCCATATCGGCGCGGCGGCCCTGGCCGATGTCATGGCGGCTTGGGTTACCGGCGGCTGAGCCGCGGCGTGACCGTCGGGGAGTCTCACTCCTCGACGTGATTGTCCGGGTACGCGGTGATCGCCAGGAAGCGGATGGGCAGCCGGACCAGCTCGCTCGGCCCGTGCGCGCCCTCACCGTCCAACAACAGCGAATCACCCGGCCGCAGTGTGTATTCCGAGTCGCCATGGCCGTAGACCATCACGCCCTCGAGCATGTACAGCAGTTCGGTGCCCGCATGCTGGAACAACGGGAAGGTCTCACTGCTCTCGGTCAGGGTGACCAGCACCGGCTCGAGCCGCTTGTGCTGCCCGCGCAGCGCGCCGAGTAGCTCGTAGTGGTGCCCGACCCGGGTGCCGCGCCCGACGATCACCGCGCCGTGCCCGGCCGAGGTGTACACCGCCTCACGCGCGGTGTCCGCACCCCGGAACAACGAGGTGACCGGCACATCCAAACCCGCCGCCAGCCGCGCCAAAGTCGAAAGGCTGCAAGAGGTTTGCGCATTCTCGATCTTGGACAGCATGGCCTTGGAGATGCCCACCTTGACCGCCATATCACCCACCGACAACCCACTGGCCAGCCGCAGCGCGCGCACCTGCTTACCGATCACCCGCTCCAGCTCCACGCCGGTCGGCGTATCAGGCGGCACCTCCCGCTGCACGGGTGCGGGATCGCCGGTGTCGCGGTGTTCGGCTCGGGGGCTCATATCGGAATCCTAGCGTGGGGTTTCCTCCCAGTGGACAGCGTCTTTTGCTGCTGGTGTAGACCCCGGTGGCGCTACGGGCGTTTGATCTTCGTCTGGCGCACCAGCCACGGATTGCCGTCGGCCAGCAGGGCGCCGGAGTCGACGAGGGCCTTCACTCGCCAGAACAGCGGTGCGTCACCGACATTCCGTGCGGCCATCACCGGTGCTACAACCCGGGCGATGACCGTCCAGTCCGGGGCGGCCGCGTCGAGGAGGGCCTTGTCGTAGTGGTCGGCCGGTGCGGAAGTCAGTTCGCCCGCGACGATGCGGAAGGTCTGATTCTCCCGCGTGATTCGCTGCCAGGTGTGGCGCGCGGCCGCGCGTTCGTCGGCGGTGACCGGTTCGGGGCGGGGGAGATAGCGGGCCAGCTCCTCCGGAGCGTAAGCGCCTGCCGCGCCGAGTAATTCGACCGCTTCGAGGGGCCGATCTGGCAGTCTGTCGCACAGGGCGTGGAAGAACGAGAGCTCACCGGCGTTGTCGCGGCCGTACCAGACCACGAGGCGCTCGGCGGCCGCGACCGTGTCCCAGAACTGCGCCAGTTCCTCGGCCAGGCTCATCGGAGGATCGGGCGGGGCGCCGGTCTGCGCGGTGACCATCTCGTCCCACCACTCCGCCCAGTGTTCCCGGGCGGCAGGATCGTCGGGAATCAGCGGACCGCAACTCAGATCATCGGGAAACCACGCCACCGCCTCGTCGGCGTGCTCGGCGCTGCCATCGAGCGCCACGCGCAGTGATTCGGCCGCCGAAGGCCCGCCTACCAGGTGCAATGTCGTCATTGGACCAGTGTGCCCATCGGTAACCGGATGCCGCCTCAGGGTTCACACCCAATTCCGGTACCGATATCCGCACGGGGAGCTCAGCCCCCGAAGAACGCCTTCGGCTCGCCGAGGTACCAGGTGTTCTCGATGCGCATGCGGTGGATCAGCCAGCGGTCGCCGTCGCGCACGAGTTCCAACTCGTAGGGGTTCTTCAGCAGCGCGAAGGTGTCGTGGTCGGCGGTGAGCAGATGCTGGGCCTCGACGAGGGCGGTCATGGTCGCGGTGTCGCCGTCGATGCTGATGCGCGGATTGGTGACCTGGTGGGTGGTATCCACACGGCCGGTGAACATTTCGAGGATCGCCGAGACGATCGTGTCGCGGCCGGTCATCACCGGAGGCGTGGCGCCCCAGCGGGCGGCGGCGGGGCGGAAGTCGAGTTCGGCGTCGGCGGTGAAGGCCGAGGCGAACAGTTCGGCATCCTTGCGATCCTGGCCGAGCGCGAATCGGTAAAGGGCATCGGTGATTTCGGCCCGGTCGCGCAGTTCGGCGGCCACGGCCGCCACATCGTCGGCGGGCGCGGACAGCGCGCGGTGGGTGATGCTCATCGGGTCTCCTTCATCGGTTGCGATGGTGGTGAACGCGGCCGTCACGGTTTCTCTTCCAGCCCGGCAAGGAATTTCAGCGCGAGCTCGGCGACCTGGTCGGCGGCCGCCGCGTGCGGGTAGTGGCCGTGGCCCGCGATCATCGCCACCGACCCCAGCCCGGGCGGCATGGCCGCGACAATGGCGTCCGCCTCACCGCGCGGGTCCGGGAAGTCGGGATCCTGGTCGCCCATGATGACCAGCGCCGGGCAGGCGATGTGGGGGAGTTGGGCCTGGGCGTCGGCGGGCGTCGACTTGCCGGTCTTCAGGAACTCCGCGAAGCGGCCGGGCTCGCTCAGTTTCGCCGCGAGATCGCGCATGTAGTCGTCGTAGTCGGCGGGGCGGGTCGGGTAGGCGACATCCAGATAGCTCAACCACAGCCGCAGGCTGCGGAAGATCACGGCCGCGAGCAGCCGCGGCTGACCCCGGCGATACCGCGGGACGGTGACCAGCGCGCCCAGGCTGAGCAGCGGTTGAACCCGGGTGAACGGGTTGATCTCGATGATGCCGCGCACGAGTCCGGGCTCACTCGCGGCGGCGATGGTGGCCGCGCCGCCCGAGATGGAATGCCCGATGATGACCGCCGGTCCGCCCAGTTGACGGATCAATGCGAGCAGATCCCCGGCCACATCCGTGCGGGTGATGGCGTCGCCGCCGTCGTGTGAGGTCCAGTTCAGGCTGGATTCGCCGTGGCCGCGCACGTCGACCGTGGCGACCCGGTACCCGGCCTCGATCAGCCGCGGTGCGAGGAAGCGGAAGACCTGCCGATGATCGCCGATGCCGTGCGACAACACCAGCAGCGGGCCGACACCCTCGACGTCGTAGGCGAGGCGGCCGCCGTCGAGATCCAGAAACTCGGTCATATGGGACTCCATACCGGTGAGACCGTGTCCGAGAACACGATTGGGGACACGCTCCGACAGTAGGAGCGCCCGGATCGGCGGCCGGGTGTCGATGCACGCCAACAAAGGGGATTTTCACGCCATTCGACCGGCCGAGCGGACCGCAACCCTGCGCCCCCGCCCTCTCACTCGGTACGCTGATCTTCGGGCAGGGCGAGTGTGGTTGGGTGTATGCGGGGGACAGTCGATCGATCCTGGGGAGGATGCGTGCGAATGGAGCCCGAGAATGCCGATACGCGGCCGGAGTGGGCGCCGCTGACCGTTGATCTGGACCGGCCCAGCGCGGCCCGGGTCTGGGACTTCTTCCTCGGCGGATCACATAATTTCCAGGTCGATCGGGCCTTCGCGCGCGAGACCATGGCCCAGATGCCGGACGCGCCGGTCATCGCGCGGGAGAATCGGGCGTTTCTGGGGCGGGCGGTCCGGTTCCTGGCCGCGCAGGGCATCACCCAGTTCCTCGATGTCGGCTCCGGGATTCCGACGGTCGGCAATGTGCACGAGGTCGCGCGCGAATCGGCCCCCGGGGCGCGGGTGGTCTATGTCGACAACGATCCCGTCGCCGTCACCCACAGCCGTGCGCTGCTGCGGGGCGATCGCGACACGCTCGTGCTGGAAGCCGATCTGCGCCGTCCGGACGATTTCCTCGGCGACGACGGTGCCGGGCTGCTACTCGATTTCGACCGTCCCGTCGCCGTATTACTGCTCGCCGTCCTGCATTTCATCCCCGATTCCGATGATCCGGCCGGAATCCTGGCCCGCATCCGGGAGCGGCTGGCCCCGGGCAGCTACCTGGTGATCGTGCACGGCAGCATCGAGGCCGATGCCCACCAGGCCGTCCAGGACCTCTACCGCCGCACCCCGACCCCGCTCTCCATGCGCCCGCACGCGGAGATCCTGGACCTGTTCGACGGATTCGAGCTGGTGCCACCGGGTTTGGTCGCGCCATCCGCCTGGCGGCCGGAGCTGTCCAACGGCTCGGAGTCGGCCCCGTACACCCCCGGATACGCCGGGGTGGGGCGCCTGCGATGATCCTGCGGCGATCGGGAGCGACGCGATCGGATCCCTGTGACCGAGAGCGCCACCTGCAGCGCGTCGCCGACCAATTCCTGAAACTGCTTGCGGCGGTGGGATACACCGCCACCGATCCGGTCGCGGCCGCGGAACTGGCCACCGACTTCCTGTGCTCACTCGACCGGATCAGCGCGGCCGACACCGGCAGCATCGGCTCGGTGGACAGCGAAAGCATCAGCGCCGCACAGGCACTCGGCCACGAGCTCGCCACCTGCCTGCCCGGACTGCCCACCAGCTCCCGGTTCGTCGGGCCCTTGGCCAGCGCCCTGCTGCTGGCCGCCCCCACCGAACCCGCCGCCGCCTGGGCGCTGCTGGCCGGGCACGCGATGGCCGGTTACGCCGAGGCCCTGACCGAACGCGCCCTCGGCGAGCACGAGACCATCCTGCGCGCCGCCGTCGCCGCCCGCGAACACCGGATCAGCGAGCTACAGGACCGGCTGCACCACGCCGCGACCCACGACCGGCTCACCGGGCTGCCCAATCGCACCGTGCTCGAGGAGAGCATTCTGCGATCCCTCGCCGCCGGCCGGCCGCTGTCGCTGCTGCTGGTGGATCTGGACGGCTTCAAACAGATCAACGACCTCCACGGACACGGCATCGGCGACGAACTGCTGGTCGCGGTCGCCGAGCGGCTGCGCGCGGTCACCGGCCCCGACGACTGCGTATGCCGTTACGGCGGAGACGAATTCGTCATCGCCGCCGCCGGCACCGATGACGCGGCGCGCGTCATCGCCGACCGCATCCTCATCGAAATCGCGCTGCCGTTCCCGCTGTCCACCGCCCTGGTCCACGTGCGGGCCAGCATCGGCATCGCCACCACCGCCGACGGCGAGCACAATCCGGCCACCCTCATCCATGCCGCCGACCGCGCCATGTACGCCGCGAAAACCAGCGGCGGCCACCGCTATCGCGCCGAGCCCTGACAGCTCGCCGCGGATCGCCTGCGCATTCCGGTCGGCATCGCCGGTTATGGTTGATTTGTCACGTGGATAACGGCGGGCCGGTTTCGGCGCTCGTGCAAGCGTGCGAAATAGTGGGGCGGGCCCGAGGGAGAATACGAACGTGAGCGAGACAATCAGGCAGAAGTACCGGGATCGGCGTGCGCCGGCGCCGGTCATCGCAGGGACGGGTGCCCCGGCGCCTGTTTGCGGCTAGTTCGATGTCCGACCGAGAAGTACCCGGGTCCGGCGGCCTGCCGGGACCCGGCGGGAACAGGTCCGACGCGGTGGAACGCCTCCGCAAGAAGCTGGAAAGTCTGCGGGCCGCCGAGGCGTCCGCTCCCGAGGCCGGAGACGGCGGATCCAATCTCACCCGATTGCCCCCGCGTCGTCCGCGTCGGATGACCGAGGAAGTCAGCGAGCGCCCCCGCAATGTGTGGCGTCCCGACGGCAGCTCCATCTACGACCCCGACCCGACCCGGCCCGTATTGCGTTCGGAACTGCAGCGCGAGACCGGCTGGATCCCGATCGATCCGGGCGCCACACGGCATCCGGCTCCCGAGCGCGACCCGAATCGCGCCGACGCGGACGCGAACGTCATCGATCTGGCCGCTTTGCGTGCCAAGCGCGCCGGGGAGGGCGCACCGCCGCGCGGCATTCGGCCCGCCGCCAGACCGCGTCGCATCGCACCCGCCACGGGTGAAGGAACCGGTGGCGAGGGCAAGCCGGGCAGCGATCCCGGCGAGCACTGAGGCTCGCTACCAGGGCATCGACCCCTGGGCGTCGAAATAGCCGCCGGTGGGTCCGTCGGCGCTCACCTGGGCCATGCGCGCGATGATCCGCGCACCTTCCGCCGGGGTCTGCGTGCCCGAATGGGCATTGAGGTCGGTCGCGGTGTACCCGGGTTCCACGGCGTTGATTCGCATTTCGGGCAGCGCGTTCGCGTACTGCACGGTGATTCGGTTGACCGCGGTCTTCGAGACCGGATAGGACAGCCCGGGATAGGTTCGGGCCTTGGTGCCGGGGGTGGTGGCCAGCGCGATCGAGGCCAGCGAGCTGCTGACATTGACGATGACCGGCGCGGGGGAGCGGCGCAGCAGCGGGATGAACGCGTGGGTGACGCGCACGATGCCGAAGACATTGGTGTCGAAGACCGTTCGCATCATGTCGGCGGTGACGTTCTCGATGCCGACCGCGCCATTGCCCTCGACATCGATGCCCGCATTGTTGACCAGGACATCGAGGCCGCCGTCCGCCTCGATGATCTTCACGGCCGCGTCCACGGAGGCATCGTCGGTGACATCCAGCTGCACCGAGCGCGCACCCAGCTGCTCGGCGGCGAGGCGGCCGCGTTCGGGATCGCGGCTACCGAGGTAGACGGTGTGCCCGGCGGCGACCAGTTGACGGGCGGTTTCGAATCCGATGCCCTTGTTCGCCCCGGTGATGAGTGTCGTTGTCATGGCTCCAGATTCGCGCCGCTCGGCAGGCACAGCCAGTCGCCTGATCTTCCTGGGACTGCCGATACCAGGCTCGGCGCGGTCGGCGGGTGACGGCAGAATGAGTTTCATGGCCACTGCGGAATTCGGGAAAGCGGTGCGGCGCTGGCGTGATCAGGTGTCGCCCGATGCGGCCGGGCTGTCGGCGGGTGGTGCGCGGCGCGCGCCCGGATTGCGGCGCGAGGAATTGGCGCTGCTGGCGGGCATTTCCGCCGATTACGTGACCCGCCTGGAACAGGGCCGCGCCTCGAATCCCTCGCCGCAGGTGGTCGAGGCGCTGGCCCGTGCCCTGCGGCTGTCGCCCGAGGAACGCGCCCACCTGTATCGATCGGCCGGATTGGTGGTGCCCGAAGCCGGGACCGTGCCCACCGTCATCCCGCCCGCGGTGCAGCGCATGCTGGATCGGCTGGTCGGCATCCCGGTCGCGGTGTTCGACGCGTCTTGGACACTGCTGCAAGCGAATTCGTTCTGCCGGGCGCTGCTCGACGACCCGATGGACTGGGAGGGCAACGCTCGCAATCGGGTGTGGCGGCATTTCGTCAGCCCGGGTGCGTTCGGCCGCTACGCCGCGCAGGACCTCGAAGCCCTCGAAACCGCCCTGGTCTCGGACCTGCGCGCGGCCGAGATCCGCTACCCCGCCGACCGCCGGCTCCGGCAGCTGATCATCGACCTGCGTGCCCGCAGTTCCCGGTTCACCGCCCTGTGGGAGTCCGGTGTGGTGACCGGATACGACGTCGCCGTGAAGACCGTCGATAACCCGACCGTCGGTGAGATCACCTTGGACTGCGCGGTGCTGACGGTCGCGGGCTGCGATCTGCGCATCATGATCGACACCGCGGAACCGGGTAGCCCCGATGCCGAACGGCTGGCCCTGTTGACCGCGGAAGATGACGATTTGCGCCCGTCGCGCGTGTAGATGAGTCCGAAACGCCTAGCCGCCCCGGACCACCGCGCACAGTCTGCCGGTCGGCGAAAACCGCTGCCCGGCAGACTGTTTCCACGTCACCGGACGACGTCGAAGACCTGCTTCTGAACGCCGTTGGAGTAGGTCTCGAACTCGACCAGCTTCAGCTTCTGCGCATCCTTGTCGGTATCGCTGAACAGCCGCTTGCCCGCGCCGAGCAGCAGCGGGAAGACCAGCAGGTGGTAGCGGTCGATCAGGCCCGCGTCGGACAGGCTCCGATTCAGCGAGGCGCTGCCGTGAATGATGATCGGCCCACCCTCGGTCTCCTTGAGCGCGGCCACCTCGTCGACCGACCGCAGAATCGTGGTCTCACCCCAGTTCGACACCAGATCCGCATCCGACAGCGTGGTGGACACAACGTACTTCGGCATCACCTTGTACCCGGCGAAATCCTCCATGTCCGGCCACACCGGGCTGAACGCCGCATAGCTGACCCGCCCCAGCAGCATCGCGGTCGCCTCGTCCTGCTCCCGCCCCTTGATCTCATAAGCCTCGGGCACGAACTCGATGTCCTTGAACGTCCACCCGGAATTGCGGTACCCGGGCTCCCCACCCGGTCCCTCCACAACGCCGTCGAGTGACACGAAGGCGGAGCTGATCAAAGTACGCACGAATTTCTCCCGTTCGATGTGATTCGGACGGGCTCATCCTATGACCTGGTTGTTCATGAAAAATTGGCTGGGAGAACAGGGGGTGGCCGCTGGGAGATTGTCGTGTGGTCATCGGGGGTCGTCACTGTGGGCCGATTTGTTTCACCTGTGATTCGAGGATTCATGAGCAAGACGATCGGTGGGCGGGCGCGGTGGGCTGCCGCTCTGGCGGGGACGCTGATGGCGTTGAGCAGTGCCGTCGGTTGGGCGGCGCCGGGGGAGCCGGGGCAGCGCCCGGATATGTGCGGGCACGATCAGCGCGATACGCCCGGGGCGCAGTACTTCTGCGCCAAGACCGATGATCTGGTCGACGTGCGAATCGGTGATGTGCTGGCCACCCAGCCGTCGTTGGGCTATGACGAGGTGTTCTACAAGCTGGGGCGCTACACGCTCGGCAAGGACACGGTGAACAAGAAGTTCGACGACTGGTGCGAGGCCAATGGGCAGGGCAGTGCCGCATCGGTGAATCCGGGTGCGCGCCTGGTGGATTCGGCGTCGTTCACCTGCAAGCTGGCGATCGGCAGCGAGACCGCGGACAGTGTCGCGGCCATGAAGACCGTGGTGATCGGCCCGCAGGGCAAGCTGTACCTGACCGACGGCCATCACACCCTCACCTCGTTCTTCGAGACCCCGGACGGCGGCGCGGACACCCATGTGCGGCTGCGCGTTCTCGGCAATCTGAGCTCGCTGCCGGAGGCCAAGTTCTGGGACACCATGAAGCAGAACGGCTGGGTGTGGCTGAAGGACGTGAACGGCAATGCCGTGAACGAGCATCAGCTGCCGAAGGCGTTGGGCCTGGCCAACTTCGCCGATGACAAGTACCGCAGCGTCATGTACTTCGCCCGCGACATCGGCTACACCGTCGGCACCATTCCGTTCCAGGAGTTCTACTGGGGCGAATGGATGCGCGATACGAAGGTCGGCGCCGACTGGAATCGCAACGACTTCGCCGCCTACCTGGCCACGGTGAAGACCGTCACCGAGAAGCAGGTCGGCCTGGGCGCGAACGCCGCGGTGGCCGAGGGCAAGACGGCCGGTGAACTGGGCGCGCTCACCGCCTGGAACGGCGGAGCCGACGAGACCAAGGGCGAATTCGGCAAGCTGGCCAAGCCCTACTCCGACGCCAAGCCCGGCAAGCTGGCGTACGCCATCGAATACCGCCTGCGCAACGGTCGCTGAGGTCCGTCCGGGTGGCACACCGGCCGGTGTGCCACCCGGTGATCTGTCGGTAGGTTCGGGGGATGGGGAGTCCGACCGACGCGGAGCGTCGATCACGCAGGTATAGACGGGGTTTCGCGATCATGGCCGGGGTGGTGGCCGTGGTCACGGTGGTGGGGTCGGTGCCGCGCTGGTGGTGCGGGCGGGACGCCGACGCGTGGTTCGACGGGGATTCGGCGCGGGTGCACGGGCTCGCGGAGGAGCTCGTGGCCTTCGAGGACGCCGACGATCGGCGGCGCGCGAGCGGCGCGGGCGGGGAGATCGACGGCATGTGGGGGTTGCTCGCCCACCAGATGACGGCCTTGGGGCTGGCGCAGGTTTCACTGGCCCACCCCGAGTGGCGGGATCGCTACGCCCCCATCGCGACTCGCGCGGCGGCCAAGAGCCTGCGGCCCGAGATGTACAGCGTGTTCACCGGCACCTGGCACGGGGAGGACGGGGTCACGGTGCCGGACAGCCCGAACGGGCATGCGTACCTGTCGTATCCGGCGCTCGCGCTCGGGATGGCGCGCCTGGTCGATCCGTCATTCCCGGCAGCGCTTGCGGCCCAACAGGATTCGCTGGTCGCCTCGTTCGAGCGGCGGCTGCTGGCGTCGCCGACGGGACTGATCGACACCATGCCCGGCGAGGCCTATCCGACCGATGTGGCGGCAGTCGCCGCCGCGATCGCGGTGCACGGCCGGGCGACCGGCGTGGATCACTCTGCTGTGCTGACGCACTGGGCCGAGCGGGTGCGCGGGGTGCAGATCGATCGGGACACCGGGCTGGTGTGGCAGCGCATGGGCATCGACGGGCGTCCCCACGACGCCCCGCGCGCCTCGGGCACCGGATTCGCTGCGTATTTCGCGGGTTTCGCGAACCGGGCACTGGCCGAGGAACTGGCCGACGGCGCGTTCCGTCAGGAGCGCAGTGTGCTCGGGTTCGGCGCGATCCACGAGTACGGCGGCGGTTCCGACGGCGTCGGGGATATCGACAGCGGCCCCGTCATTCTCGGAATCTCGGTGTCGGCCAGCGGATTCGCGCTCGCCCCGGCCCGCGCCTTCGGTCATCGCGAGCTCTTCACGCGGCTGTACCGCACCGTGGATCTGTTCGGCCTGCCGCTGCGCAGCGGGAATCGCGTGCGCTTCGCCAACGGTGGCGCGATCGGCAATGCGCTGCTGTTGGCGTTCCTCACCTCCGGACCGGAGGTGGCGCGATGAGGCTGCCCGACGATCCCCGGCTGCGCGCAGTATGGCGACTGCTGCGAATCCCGTTGCTGCTGACCGTGCTGTACCTCGCGCTACGCCCGGTCCTGGCGGCGCTGTCGGCACGACACGGATACGGTTCCCCGGATGGGGTGGGCGCGGGTTATCTGGCCGTCGCCGCCGCGGTCATGGTCTTACGCCTGGCGCTGCTGGTCGTCGTCCCCGCGGTGCTGGCCTACCGCCTGGTGGTGCGCGGGGTCACCTACCTTCTGCGCCAACAGGATTAGCTCGGCTGCCGCAGCGGCAGCCCCGCGGCCTGGTAGATATCGTCGATGACGCTCATGTTCGAGACCGCGTCACCCGCCGTGGTGAGGATCGGCTCGCCGCGCAGCACCGCCCCCGCGAAGGCATCGAGCTGATAGTCGTAGGAGGGGCGGCGGCTGAAAGTCCGCAGACTGCGCCCGGATTCGGTGCGCAACGCCATCACATGACCCATCTGCGGCACCACCGGATTGAACAGCCGCAGGCTGCCCCGCTCACCGGTGATCGTGGCCGAGATCCGCACCAGATCCGACGACCACATCGAGCAGCGGATCCGCCCGGTATGACCCGAGGGGAACCGCAGTTCCGCCGACATGGCGCGATCGATGCGCGGATCGCGCAGCTTGGCCCGCGCCGAAATCACCTCCGGCTCTTCGCCTCCGAAGGTGCGGGCCATATGCACGGCGTAGCAGCCCGCGTCCATGAGCGCACCACCGGCCAGTTCGTAGTTGTAGCGGATATCGGCGAACTTGGGCAGCGGGAAGCAGAGTGCGGTCTCGACCCGTACCAGCTTGCCCAATTCGCCTGTCGCCAGGATCTTCTCGGCCTCCCGGGTCAATGGGTGATAGCGGTAGTGGAACGCCTCCATCACCACCCGATCCGAGTCCTCGGCCAGTTTGGCGATCTCGCGCGCCTCCGCGGCATCGGCGGTGAACGGCTTCTCGCACAGCACATGCTTCCCGGCCGCCAGTGCCGCCCGGATCCAGCGCCCGTGCAGTCCGTTCGGCAGCGGGATGTACACCGCGTCGAGGTCGGGCGCCTCGACCAGCGCCTGGTAACTGTCGTAGACCTGCCCGATCCCGTGCTTGCGCGCGAACTCCTGCGCCCGCACCCGATCCCGTGCCGCGATCGCGGTCACCTCGACCTCGGGATTCCGCCCGGCCGGTCCGATCAGCGCCTGCGGGGCAATATTCGCCGCACCGAGAATCCCGATCCGAATCCGGCCGTGCGTATCGTCGCTCATTCCGCGACCCTACCGCCCCCGATCACCCGCTGTCTTCGTCCTGGCGAGCGCGAAAACGCAAGTGCTCGACGGTGATCCACACCAGTCCCACGATCACGACGAGCAGCGTCGCCGCCGCACCGGCGACCAGCCGGCCGCCGTCGTCGAGGTCGCTCACGGTCCAGGCCAGCAGGGCGACGCCGGCCAGCAGCAGGGTCGGCCCCGGCCAGTCGACGCCGTCGAGGACGGTGTCCGGGGTTTGGGATTGTGTGACGCGTAGAGCGCGGCTTTCGGGCATCGGAAATCTCCCTCGGCTGGCGATGGCTTCCGCATGCGGGGTGCCCGCTGTGGCCGGAGTGAAACGAGTTGCCTGGCGTGTCGGACACCTCGGGCGCGGTCGGCTAATGTCCAGCGACCGATGTGCTGTACTCGTCGGATCCGAGCTCCGAAGGAGGACTGACCGCGATGGTCGATCGACGTGTGGCGTGGCTGGTGGTGGCGTGCGCGGCGCCGGTGCTGGTCGCAGGGTGCGGCAATGGGGAGACGACCTCGGACGGCAAGACGCCGGACACCGAGGTCAAGGCCGTCACCAGCACGTTCGAGCGGTTCTTCGACAGCTCGCTGCCGGTCGATCAGAAGACGGCGCTGCTGGAGAACGGGCAGGCGTTCACGGAAACGCTGGAGCATCAGGCGCATTCGTCGATCGCCGGTGGGGCGACGGCCGATGTCTCGTCGGTGACCGGGGATGGACCCGGCCGCGCGGCGGTGACGTTCACCATCAAGAAGCACGGGATTCCATTGCTGCCCAATCGGCATGGGGCCGCCGTCGAGATCGACGGCACGTGGAAGGTGGCCTCGGCTACCTTCTGCGATCTGCTCCGCATCGAAGGTGGCGTGCCCGCGGCGTGTGACGGTTAGGGTAGGCGGATGGTTGCGGGGGCTAAAGAGTTCACCGGTGAACGTGACAGCGTGCGACCTGACGTCCGGGACGCCGAATCCGCGGTGACCGATCGGATGCTGCTCGTGGGCGCGCTGCTCGCGGTGGCCGCGGTGCTGTGGCACGTGTTCGCGATCCCGATCGGCAATCCCTACTACGGCCTGTTCCACAACGGGCTCGACCTCGAGGTCTATCGCGCGGGCGGGGAGGTGTTCCGGGAGCGGACCGGGCTCTACGACGGGCCGGTCGTGTTCGGGATGGAGTTCACTTACACGCCGTTCGCGGCGCTGGTCTTCGTGCCGCTCACGGTGATCTCACTGGTCAAGGCGAAGATGCTGTGGTCGTTGGTGACCATGGTGGCGCTGGTGGCGCTCGCCGTGCGCTGCCTGCTGGTGCTGAAGTATCGGAATACGTTGCGCACGTGGGCTTTTGCTGCGTTGCTGGCGGTGATCTGTACCGTGCTCGAACCGGTGCGCACCACCATCTGGCTCGGGCAGATCAATGTGCTGCTGGTCCTGCTGATCGTCTGGGATCTCACCCGTCCGCCCTCGGCGCGACTGCGCGGCGTGGGTGTCGGCATCGCCGCCGGAATCAAGCTGACGCCCGCGTTCTTCCTGCTCTACCTCGCCTGCACGCGGCAGTGGCGCAGCCTCGGCATCGCGTCGGGGGCCTTCGCGGCGACCATCGCAATGGGCTTCGCGCTGCGACCCCATGACGCCTACTCGTATTGGCGTGGCCAGGTCACCGCTGCCGGGCGGGTCGGGGCGGTCGATTCACCGGGCAATCAGTCGGTGAACGGCCTTGTCGCGCAACTACTGCGGTTCTTCGACGTCCGCCGCTACCTGTCGGACGCGTCGGTGTTCCAGCCGCCGACCTGGCTGTGGCTGCTGGCCTTGCTGCCGGTCGTCGCGCTCGGGCTGGCCGCCGCGACCATGGCCCACCGCACCGGCCGCGAGCTGCTGGCCATCACCATCACCGGCATGACCGCCGCGTGCGCCTCACCGTTCTCCTGGGGCCACCACTGGGTCTGGTTCATGCCCTTGCTGATTCTCGCCTGGCACTACGCCCGCACCGCCTCCACCCGCTGGGCCTGGCTCGCCCCGGCGGCCCTGGTGCTCGTCGCCTTCAGCTGGTGGTGGACCTTCTCCGACCGGCCGCCCTTCGAGAACTCACCGCATCCGATCGGCATCGGCCTGTTCATGCTGCCGCGCGCGGACAATTCCGTGTGGTTCGCCTATCTGACCGTGCCGACCTATGCGGGCTGCTACGTGCTGGTGCAGGTGGTGACGAGCTGCGTCGTCCTCAGGCGATACATTGGCCCGGTACGCATCCCTCTGCGAAAGGCCAACCACCATGTCGATTGCCGCTGACAAGGTTGTTTCCATCGAATACACCTTGACCGACGACGACGGCGAGGTGCTGGACACGTCCGTCGGCGACGAGCCGCTCGTCTACCTGCACGGCGCCGAGAACATTGTCGAGGGCCTGGAGAAGGCGCTCGACGGCAAGCAGCCCGGCGACGAGATCGAGGTCGTCGTGGAGCCCGAGGAGGGCTACGGCGACTACCTGGTCGAACTGGTGAGCACCGTGGACCGCGCGGCCTTCGACGGCGTCGACGAGCTCGAGGTCGGCATGGAGTTCGAGGCCGAGGCGCCGGACGGCGAATCGCAGATCGTCGTGGTGCGCGCGGTCGACGGCGACGAGGTCACCATCGACGCCAACCACCCGCTGGCCGGGCAGCGGCTGCACTTCAAGGTCAAGGTGATCGACATCCGCGATGCCACCGAGGACGAGCTGGCCCACGGCCACCCGCACGGCGACGACGACCACGAGCACTGAGCCACCGCGTTACGCCGAATAAGACCAGCCTCGCACCGACTCCACCGCGATCCGGATGACCGGACCGGTCGGTGAGTCGATGCGGTACTGGTCGTATTTGGTTTTCAGCCAGATCAGCGGATCGGCGAGATCGGCCGGGGCGGTGAGGATTTCGGCTCTGCCATCGAGCCGGGCCCACCACAGCTGTGTCCAGTCGTCGTCGTAGTGGTCGGCCAGTAGCGAGACTCGCGGATTGTCAGCGATATTGCGCAGCCGCCGCAGATCGGTCGTGGACTTGGGCTTGTGGTCGATGGCGATGACCACGAACAGCGTTGTGTCCGTGGGGGATACGGCGAACGTGACGGGGACCAGGTGGGGCTGCCCGGCCGCGTCGGCGGTGGCCAGGCGGGCCACGCGCGCGGCGCGGAAGCGGGACAGGGCGGTGGAACGGTCCGATCGCACGGACTAGACGCTAGCGGTCCTTGAATTCCTGCTGCACCTTGGCCGGATCGGTGATGCCGTTGGCCAGCAGCAACTGGACCAGCACCCGCGACTTGCCCGGATTCAGGTAGAGCGAGGCCGAGGTGCCCAGCTCGTCGTCATTGAGTTCGGCATTGCGGACCGTCTCGCCGGAACCGACGCGGCTCGAACGAACCACGACCACACCGCTCTTCGCCGCCTTGGACAGCGCGTCCACCACGGGCTTGGCGGTATTGCCGTCGCCGACACCGGCCAAAACGAGACCCTTCGCGCCGTGGCCGAGGGCGTCGTTCACCTGGTCGGCGTTCATGCCCGCGTGCGAGTACACGATGTCCACGCGGGGCAGGGGAGTGCCGCCGGGGACCGGGAAGTGCGAATGCCTCTGCTGCGCGGCCGGTTGCACGAAGGTGACCGACGCGGCGTCGACATAGCCGACCGGACCGGTATTGGGCGACTTGAAGGTCTGCACGCTGGTGGTATTGGTCTTGGTGACGTCGTTGGCGCTGTGAATGGTGTCGTTGAGCACGACCATCGTGCCGCGCCCGCGCGCCTCCGGAGCGGCGGCGACCTGCACGGCCGAGCGCAGATTGGCCGGCCCGTCGGCGCTCAGGGCGGTCGAGGGCCGCATGGAACCGACCAGCACGACCGGCTTCTCGCTGGAGACGACATTGTCGAGGAAGAACGCGGTCTCCTCGATGGTGTCGGTGCCGTGGGTGACCACCACACCGTCGACCTTGTTGTCGGCGAACAGCTCGTTGATCCGATTGCCCAGCTTCACCCAGACGTCTTCGTTCATGTCCTGGCTGCCGATATTGGAGATCTGCTCGGCGCTGAGCTGCGCGATCTTGTCGAGACCGGGGACCGCGTCGATCAGATCCTGCGCGGTGGCCTCGCCCGCGGTGTAGCCGACCGCCGAATTGGCATTGGCCTTGCCGGCGATGGTGCCGCCGGTGGCCAGGATGGCAATGCGCGGCAGGGCGCCGGGGACCGGCTTCGACGCGTCATCGGTCTTGCCGGTGGCGGCCTGGGAGGTGGCCGGGGGTGTGGAGGTGTCCTTGGCGGAATCGCCGGAATTGCCACTACAGCCGGTGACGATGAGTGCCGCGCCGACGGCCAGACCGGCCAAGCGGAGCAGGGATTTTCGCGCCATTGCGATGTCCTTTCGGGTCCTGTCGCGGGCGCGCAGGAGCCTCCCAGTTGGATGTTCCGGCTACCGATAATTCCCGAATCGCGGTCTAGCAATGCAGAGGCAAATGTCCTGCTATCAAGATCGTAAAGGGTCGATCAGCCTCGGGTGCCGAGGCCGTCCAGAACGATGCGCAGATTGCGCTGCCATTGATCGGGTGCGGCGGTCAATCCGATCGTGTGATCGTCGGTGGCCACTCCGGCCAGCACGAAGGCCACTTCCTGCCAGGTGATGTCGGACCGCATCGAGCCGTTTTCCTGTGCCCGCGCGACCAATTCGCGCAACCGCTCGCGCAGGTCGCCCAGGCAGCGCTCCAGATCGCAGCTCCCGGCGCCGCCGAGGGCCTCGTTCACGCCACAGCTTTCCTTGCGCAAACCCACGTAGGCGGCGGCGAATTCGGTGAATCCCTGCCAGGGATCGGGGTTTTCGAGTGCCCGGTCGGCGACTGCGATGCCTTCGTCGAGGACTTCTTCCAGGACGGCTTGCAGCAATACGTCGAGTGAGGGCACGCGGCGATAGAAAGTCCCTTTGCCCACCCCGGCGCGCTGCGCGACCTCTTGCGCTGTCACGTTCACCCCGACCTCGGTGACGGCAGAACGCGCCGCGGCAACCAGCCGTTCCAGATTCCGGCGCGCGTCGGCGCGCGGCGTCGGCCCGGATTCGCGGGCCAGGAGGCGGTCGACGGCGGTCATGACCTGGACTCTAGCAAAAGTGGACTTTCTGGGTCCGCTTGGCTAGCTTCAAAAACGGACCGACTGAGTCCGGTTAGTGAAGAATTTCAGCGCGAAGGAGTTGAGCGATGTCCGACCGCATCCGAGTGGGAATCATCGGCGCGAGCCCCGACCGCGGCTGGGCCTCCCGCGCCCACATCCCGGCCCTGCGCGCGCTCCCGGACGTCGAACTGACCGCGGTCGGCACCAGCCGCCGCGAAAGCGCCGAACAAGCCGCCCGCGACTTCGGAGCCGACCACGCCTTCACCGACGCCACCGCCCTGGCCTCCCACCCCGACGTCGACCTGGTCGTCATCACCGTGAAGGTCCCCGCCCACGCCGCCCTCATCCGCGCCGCCCTCGCCGCGGGCAAACACGTCTACTCCGAATGGCCCCTCACCCGAACCACTTCCGAGGCCGAGGCCATCGTCGCCGAAGCGGCCGTCGCATCCGGTCATCACGTCGTCGGGCTGCAGGCTCGCTTCGCCCCGGCGGTGCTGCGTGCCCGGCAGCTACTCGCGGAAGGCTATGTGGGCGAACCGGTTTCGACCACCGTCTACTCCTCGCGCGGCAAGGGCGCGGGCGGTCGCATCCCGCAGTGGGCGGCCTACACTCTCGACCGTGAGAATGCCGCCGGGCTCCTGGAGGTGGCCGGTGGTCACACCCTCGACCCGGTGCAGTTCCTCCTCGGAGACCTCGCCGAGGTATCGGCCGACCTGGCAATTCGCAATGCGCACAACGTCGTCGCCGAAACGGGGGAGCGGCTACCCGTGACGAGCCCCGATCATCTGCTCCTGAACGCCCGCACGATCGACGGCCTGGTGGTGTCGGCCCATCTGCACGACGCGAAGATCACCAACGCCCACACCCGCATCGAAATCTCCGGCACCGAAGGCGATCTCGTCCTGGCCAACGACACCGCCACCGGCGCGCCCGGCCTGCACGCAGGCGGCATCCAGATGAGCGACCTGAAACTGCTGGCCTCCCGCGGCGCCACCTGGCAGGACCTCACCCCCGCCGACCCCGCGCCCATCGCCGACCTCCCCGTCGAATCCCGCAACGTTGCCCGCCTCTACGCCCGCCTCGCCGAAGACATCCGCACCGGCGACCACACCGTCCCCACCTTCGACACGGGCCTGCGCATGCACCGCGTCCTCGACGCCATCCGCCGCAGCGCCGACATCGGCGCCCGTCAGTCGATCCCTGCCTGACCGCTTCTCCCCGTCATCCCGGCATGCTTTTGGCCGGGATCCACAGCAGTTCGGGTGGATTCCGGCCAAAAAGCGCGCCGGAATGACGGAGTGGGCCTCCGACACGGAAGAGCCCCACCAGGATTCGCCGGGTGGGGCTCAACGCATGTGGGATCGGTTAGGAGGTGAAGGCGCCCATGGTCGGGAGCCATTCGATGATGCGCTTGTCGGTGAGCAGGCCCTCGCGGTTGAACGGGTCGTCCTCGAAGAGCTTGGTCACGGCGTCGAGGGAGTCGGCCTTGACCAGGATGAGGGCGCCGGAGCCGTCCGGGTACGGGCCGCTGGTCAGGACGGTGCCCTGGGCGACCAGGTCGTTGAGCCAGCCGCGGTGCTCGGGGCGGTGGATGTCGCGCGCGGGCGCGGTGGCGTCGGAGTAGACGTAGTGGACGGCGAAGACTGCCATGGGCGAGAGCTCCCTCTAACTCGGTATGGGTTCGGAAGTATCAGAGCGTCAACAGCATTCGGGTATTCCCGAGCGTGTTCGGCTTGACGTAGGACAGATCCAGGAATTCGGCGACACCGGTGTCGTAGGACCGGCACATCTCGGCGTACACCTCGGCGGTGACCGGCGTGCCCTCGATCTCCACGAACCCGTGCCGGGCGAAGAAATCCACCTCGAAGGTCAGCACGAACAGCCGCTTGAGCTGCAGTTCCCGCGCGACCGCGATCAGCTGCTCGACCAGCAGCCGCCCCGCCCCGGTGCCCTTGATATCCGGATGCACCGCGACCGTGCGCACCTCGCCCAGATCGGCCCACAGCACGTGCAGCGCACCGCAGCCCAGGATCACGCCGTCGCGCTCGGCGACCCAGAACTCCTGCACCGCCTCGTACAGCGTGACCAGGTTCTTCTCGAGCAGGATCCGGCCGGCGTAGATGTCGATGAGCTTCTTGATCTCGGGCACGTCAGAGGTTCGCGCTCGGCGGACGGTCGGCACGATTGCCGCCTGCCCGCCGACTGAACCGCTGTCTGGTGCCCGTGTTGTCATGGGGTGCACAGTAGTCGGCCCACCTACCGATAGGCTTGTCGGTGTGTCACACATCCAGTCGCCCCGCATACCGGCATGGCCGGGGAATCATGGCCGCCGCGACGGCCGGTGGGGGCTCTGGTGACTGTGCAGCGTGACGAGATCGAGGGTCGCTGGGCGGAAGCCGGTCCGGCGGCAACCCCGGGCTACATCTCAGCACCCCGGCCCGAGGCGGTCGTGGAACCCGCGGCGGTACCGCTGATGAACATCGCGAATATCCTGACCATCCTGCGCATCCTGATCGTTCCGCTGTTCCTGATGGCCTTGTTCGCCCACGGCGGGCACGACACCGAATGGCGCTGGATCGCGGCCGGACTGTTCGGCATCGCCGCCATCACCGACCGCATCGACGGGCAGCTGGCTCGGAAATACGGCCTGGTCACCGACTTCGGCAAGCTCGCGGATCCGATCGCCGACAAGGCGCTCATCGGCGCCGCGCTGATCGGGCTTTCGATGCTGCACGATCTGCCGTGGTGGATCACGCTGGTCATCGTGGCCCGCGAACTGGGCATCACCCTGCTGCGGCTCGCCGTGGTCCGGCGCGGTGTCATTCCCGCGGGCCGGGGCGGCAAGCTCAAGACGCTGGTGCAGTCCGTCGCCATTGCTGTGCTGTTGCTGCCGCTGTCGGGCGGATTCGCTTCGGCCGGAATGGACTTGATGTATCTCGCGGTGGTGCTGACCGTCGTCACCGGTCTGGATTACGTCGTGCAGGCGGCTCGCCTGTGGTTCGGCTCGCCGGGCGGTTCCCGTGCGTCCTGATCGCCCGGTTCGTGCGCGGCCCGATATCGAGGCCGTGCTGTCCCGCGTGGCGACCGCCGCACCGATCCCGCCCGATCCGCTGATCGCCGCCGCCGACGCCGCCGATCTGGTGGCCGCCCTGGTCGAGGCCGGCCAGACCGTGGCCACCGCCGAATCGCTGACCGCTGGACTGCTCAGCGCGACCATCGCGGGAATTCCGGGCGCGAGCGCGGTGTTGCGGGGTGGACTGATCGTCTACGCCACCGACCTCAAGAACTCGCTCGCGGGTGTGAGTGCGGACACGCTGGCCACGGATGGACCGGTGGCCGCGAGCACCGCGGAACAGCTCGCCGTAGGGGCGCGACGCCGCTGCGGGGCGGACTGGGGAATCGGACTCACCGGGGTCGCCGGACCCGATCCGCAGGACGGCAAGCCCGTCGGCACGGTATTCCTTGGTATAGCGGGTCCACAGTCCACCGAGGTACTTCGGTTGAAGTTGTCGGGGGACCGGTGGACGATCAGGGTGGGCGCGGTCCGCGCCGCGGTCACCGAACTCGTCCGCTCGGTCAGGGGCGAGTGAAGGGGCCGGGAACGCGCGGCCGCCGCCGGACGTTGTCCAGTCAAACGCTGGGTCCGGCGAGACGAGTGTGAGGAGAACGAGATGACGCTGCTGCGAGAAGCCATCGGAGAGAGCCTGCGGCGTGCTCGGGTCGCCCAGAGCCGGACACTGCGTGAGGTCTCCACCTCGGCGCGCGTCAGTCTGGGGTACCTGTCCGAGGTGGAACGGGGTCGCAAGGAGGCGTCCAGTGAACTGCTGGCCGCCATCTGCACGGCCCTGGATGTGCCGCTGTCGCAGGTGCTTTTCGATGTGAGCGCGGCCATGGCCGACGCCGACAAGGCCACCGCGCTGGCGGGTGAGAAGGCCGCCACCGCGAATGTTGCGAAGCTGCCCACCAAGGGCATCGCGAAGGTCGCCGGGAAGGTCACCCCGAAGGGCGGCGACGGGGATGTCGCGCTGGCCGCCGATGGTACTTTCGGCCCCCGCATTGTGATTCCGGCCCCGAAGCCGGACCGTCTGGTGCTGGTGGCCGCCAAATGATCGCTGTGCTGCGGAGCCGAAAGGGATAAATTCTCTGTAGGCTTCGTGCCGGAGACGTCGTGCTGTTGCCGAAATCTCCGGAACGACCGTTGCACAGTGGAGATATGGGACAACAGGGGTGCGCGACGGTCGCGCACTACTGTCGCGCTAAGGGGCGCGGCACGTCATATGGAGGCGGGATCAATCGATGGCTAATCCGTTCGTGAAGGCCTGGAAGTACCTGATGGCCCTCTTCGACTCGAAGATCGAGGAGCATGCGGATCCGAAGGTCCAGATCCAGCAGGCCATCGAGGAAGCCCAGCGCCAGCATCAGGCCCTGTCGCAGCAGGCCGCGTCGGTGATCGGCAACCAGCGCCAGCTGGAGATGAAGCTGAACCGGCAGCTCGACGAGGTCGAGAAGCTCAATGCCAATGCGCGCCAGGCGGTTCTGCTCGCCGATCAGGCCAATGCCTCCGGCGACACCGAGAAGACGATCCAGTACACCAATGCCGCAGAGGCTTTCGCCGCGCAGCTGGTGACCGCCGAGCAGGCCGTCGAGGATCTGAAGGTGCTGCACGACCAGTCGCTGCAGGCCGCCGCCCAGGCCAAGAAGGCCGTCGAGCAGAACGCCATGCTGCTGCAGCAGAAGGTCGCCGAGCGCACCAAGCTGCTGTCCCAGCTGGAGCAGGCCAAGATGCAGGAGCAGGTCTCGGCCTCGCTGCAGCAGATGGACTCCACCCTCTCCGCCCCCGGCACCACCCCGAGCCTGGACGCGGTGCGTGAGAAGATCGAGCGCCGCTACGCCAACGCCCTCGGCGCCGCCGAGCTGGCCGGCAACTCGGTCCAGGGCCGCATGATGGAGGTCCAGCAGGCGTCCATCCAGATGGCCGGCCACAACCGCCTCGAGCAGATCCGCGCCTCCATGCGCGGCGACGCCCTCCCCGCCGGCGGCAACGCGGCCCAGCCTCAGATCCAGGGCCAGCCCGCCCAGCCCGCCGCCAACCCCACCTTCAACAAGGGCCAGGCCGCCCAGCAGTAACTGCTGCGCGAAAGGTAGTACGACGATGGGGAGATCGCGGGCCGACCAAAGTCCCGCGACCTCCCCTGCCCGTTTCCTCCGCAGGACCCGGACAAAAACCCCAGACCCCATCCCCGGTCTCCCCTCCTCATTCCCCACCCCGGCTAACCCCCAGCCCGCCGAAACAGCCGACGCCACACCGGCTCCCGTGCAGGCGGTGAGGACTTTCCCAGCGCCGGAAAACAACCCGTCGCACCCCCTCGGACCCGGCCACCCCGCCCGACCCGACGCCGCCACCAGGTCGAGCGCGGTCGCGCCGCCGAATTCGCCGTCCGAGGCGGACCAGAACTTCAGCGCCACCCCGCGATTCGATGCCCGGCCGCCTGTCGGACCCTCGCCGTACGGTGGGGCGATGCCCGCACAGGAGTCTCAGCGGCCAACGTCCGGATCGAGCGCCGCCGTGCCGCCCCCGGCGGGCGCCCCGTGGACTCCTCCTGCGGGTTACCAAGCGGGCCCGTCCGATCCAGGTTTCCTGGGCGACGGCGCATACGGCGGCGGCGCGGGTGAATTCGGTCGGCGACCGGTGGAGGCGGGTGCGCAGCCGAGTGCCGAGGGGCGACGCAAGCGGAAGCGGCGGGAGCGGGCTACCGAGGCGGTGCGGGAGGTGTTGGCGCCTACCGGGTTCGAGCCGGAGGAGTTGGCGCAGCGGCTGCCGGATACCTTGCGGGGGGTTGGGGAGCAGGCGTTGGTGGCGGTGCGGAAGTGGGCGGATCCGCGGGAGCGGGAACTTCGCAAACGTCGGCGCGCGCGGCGCCGCAGCTTCCGGTTGGGAACGGCTTCCGGGCTGACCACTGCGGGAACCGTTGGGCTGGTGTTGATTTCGGCGCCGGCGTGGGCGGTGGTCGTGGTCGGGGGCGGCGCGGTCGCGCTGGTCACCGGAACGGCGGTGACCGCCAAGCGTTATCTGGAGATGCGGAAGGCACCGTTGCCGCAGGCCACGTTCGTGCCGCGGAAGCTGCCGCCGATTCGGTCCGCCGCGCGAGCTTCCATTGCCCGATTGGTACGCGCAGAGCGTGCGCTGCACGGATTGCATTCGCAGATCGCGCGATCCGGTCGGCTGCCCGAGGACGATCTGCACGACACGTTGGAGACGGCTGCCTCCGGAGCGGCCGCGCTACACGCCCTTGCGCAGGATGTGGTCGCGATGGAACGCGCTTCCGGTGCGCTGGGCGCGAATTCGCCGCTGGGCGAGCACGTCCGGGCCGTGTCGATCCGCCTGGACGGCGGCGTCGTCGAATACGAGGGCATGGTCGCGGCCGCCGCCCGCGTGCTGGCCGTCCCCGAAAGCGCCGCGATCACCGACGATCTCGGCTGGGCCATGCTCAACCTCCGCGACGCCGCCGACCGCCTCGACGGCTGGGCCCAGGCCCTGACCGACCTCGCCGACCAGCGCTACCGCGCGAATCCCTGAATCTCCCCTCCGGCCGGGTCTCGGGGTGAACCCTGAACTATCCCGGATTTCGGTGTTGACCTGGTGATTTTCTCGGGCCGGCAACGCAGTATGGATGGTGACGGATCGCGCGGACGGCGGTTCGGAGACTAGGAGGCAAGGAAATGTTCTGGAAGATCCTCGGCGTCGTCGTCCTCGTGTGGATCGCGGTGGCTGTGCTCGGTGCGCTGATCAAGGCGCTGTTCCCGATCCTGATGGTGACAGCGGTCATCTTCGGCCTGTACCTGCTGTACAAGGCCCTGTCGGGTTCGAAGGACAAGTCGCCGCTCGGCAAGTTCTGACGCGAAAAGGCTTTCATGGACCGTCCACCCTGATGAGCAGGGTGGGCGGTCCTTTTTCCGTAGTATCGGCACATGGCTACTGCTGTCGTTGCCACCTCCTACGGTGGACCGGAAGTCTTGTCGCTCATCGGGGTCGAGGTGCCCGATCCCGGGCCGGGTGAGGTCACCGTCGCGGTTCGCGCGGCGGGGGTGAATCCCTTCGACTACAAGTTCTACAGCGGTGCGTTCGGCGCCGATCCGAACAAGCTGCCGCTCCGTATCGGCCTGGAGGTGTCGGGAGTCGTCACCGCGGTCGGGCCCGATGCGGACGGCCCGGCGGGACCGATCTCGGTGGGGGACGAGGTGATCGCGCAGGTGTCCGGCGGTTACGCCACCGCGGTGAACGCCCGGGTCGGGGGCGTGGTGCCCAAGCCCGCCGAGGTGGATTGGAAGCAGGCCGCGGGGCTCATCAGCGTGGGCGGGACCGCGGTGCATCTGCTGACGGCCACGGGCGTCGGTCCGGGCGACACCGTGCTCGTGCACGGCGCCGCGGGTAGCGTGGGCGCGCTGGCCGCACAGCTCGCGGTGGCACGCGGCGCGCGGGTCATCGGCACGGCGTCGCCGAGTCGGCACGAGCGGTTGCGCGCCTACGGCGTGGAGCCGGTCGAGTACGGACCGGGTCTCGCGGATCGCGTGAGCGCATTGGCTCCCAATGGAATCGACGCCGCCATCGACACCGTCGGGACCGACGAGGCGGTGGACGTCTCCCTGGAGCTGGTCCCCGACCGCTCCCGCATCGCCAGCATCGTCGCTTTCGGCCGCGCCGCCACCGACGGTTTCAAGGTGCTCGGCATGGGCCCCGGCGCCGATCCCGGTACCGAGATCCGCGGCAATGCCTGGCGCGAACTGCTGCCGCTGCTCGCCGCGGGCAAGCTCGATCTGGCGATCGCCAAGACGTTCCCGCTGGCCGAGGCGGCCGCGGCACACGAATTCGTGATGGACGGTCACGCCGGCGGCAAGGTGATCCTGCTGCCCTGAACGCGGGCAATCGATTTGGCGAAACGTCCCATATGAGTGCCTCGCACGGCATATGTTGTTGCCCACAACATATGCCGTGTGTGCGGTCGCAACCCATCGCACCGCCGCTTGAAAGGTCACCTGATGAGGACGAAAAGCGCGCTCCCGCCGAAGAAGTCCGGACGCCGACGGGTCTATGCCGCCGCCGCGCTGGCGCTGACCGGCCTACTCACCGTCACCGCCTGCGGATCCAATTCCAGCTCCGGCGGCGGTTCCTCGTCGAACGCCCCGGACACCGGCGGCGCGAACGGCACGGTCGGGGTCATCCTCCCCGAGACCGCCAGCTCCGCCCGCTGGGAATCCTTCGACAAGCCGCTGCTGCAGAAGGCGTTGAAGGAGGCCGGTTTCGGCGCCGATGTGCAGAACGCGCAGGGCGATGTCCAGAAGTTCTCCACCCTCGCCGACGGCATGATCGCCAAGGGCGTGAAAGTGCTGCTCATCGCGTCGATCAATAGCGAGGTCGGCAGCGCGGTCGCGGCCAAGGCCAAGAAGGCCGGCATCCCGACCATCGACTACGACCGCCTCAACCTCGGCGGATCCTCGGACTACTACGTCTCCTTCGACAATGTGAAGGTCGGCGCGCTGCAGGGCCAGGGCCTGGCCACCGCGCTCAAGGACAAGCCGGGCGCGCAGGTCGTCGAGATCGAGGGCGCGCCGACCGACAACAACGCGACCCTGTTCCACCAGGGCCAGGAGACGGTGCTGCAGCCGCTCTACGACTCGGGTGCCTTGAAGTTGGTGCGCAGCCAGGCCATCGACGACTGGAACAACCAGAAGGGCGGCACCACCTTCGAGCAGATCCTCACCGGCAACGGCGGCAAGGTCGACGGCGTGGTCGCGGCCAATGACGGCCTCGCGGGCGCGGTGATCACGGTGCTCAAGAAGAACGGCCTCAATGGCAAGGTGCCGGTGACCGGTCAGGACGCCACCGTGGACGGCCTCAAGGCGATCCTGCGCGGCGACCAGTACATGACCGTGTTCAAGCCCATCAACGAAGAGGCCGATGCCGCGGTGAAACTCGCGGTGGCCCTGGCCAAGGGCGACAAGGCGGGCGCGGATGCGCTGGCGCAGAACGTGAGTCAGGACACCAAGGGCAAGCGGGACGTGAAATCCGTGCTGCTGACCCCGCAGCTGATCACCAAGTCCGAGGTCAAGAAGGTGGTGGACGCCGGATTCGTGAAGGCGTCCGATGTCTGCTCCGGCGACGTGAAGCAGGCCTGCACCGATCTCGGCATCTCCTGAGTCAGAGCCCGAAAGAAGAGACATGAGTGAGCCGCTGCTCCAAATATCCGGCCTGAACAAGAGTTTCGGACCGGTGCACGTGCTGCACGACGTGGACCTCACCGTGCCGGCGGGAGAGGTCACCGCACTCGTCGGCGACAATGGCGCGGGCAAATCCACGCTGGTGAAATGTGTTGCCGGAATCCACGCCTCCGATTCCGGGGAGGTGCGTTTCCGGGGCGAACCCGTTCACCTGCATGGCGCCAAGGACGCGGCGGCGCTCGGCATCGAGGTCGTCTATCAGGACCTGGCCCTGTGCGACAACCTCGACATCGTGGCCAATATGTTCCTCGGCCGGGAGCGCGGGAAACCGTGGCTGCTGAACGAGGCGGACATGGAGGAGGCGGCGCGGCGCACCCTGGCCTCGTTGGGGGTGCGCACCGTGAAATCGGTGCGCACCCCGGTCGCAGCTCTCTCCGGTGGCCAGCGGCAGACCGTGGCGATCGCGAAAGCCGTGCTGTGGAACAGCAATCTGGTGCTGCTCGACGAGCCGACCGCGGCGCTGGGCGTGGCGCAGACCCGGCAGGTGCTGGATCTGGTGCGGCGGCTGGCCGAGCAGGGGCTGGGGGTGGTGTTGATCAGCCACAACCTGGCCGACGTGTTCGAGGTCGCGGACCGGATCGCGGTGCTGTACCTGGGCCGGATGGCGGCGCAGGTGCGGACCGCGGATGTGACCACCGGGCAGGTGGTGGAGTTGATCACCTCGGGGCGCTCGGGTGATCTCGGCTTGGCGCGGCCGGAAGCCGTCGCGCTGTGAGCGGGAAAGTCACTGGGGCTGTGAACGAGAAGACCACTGATATGACCAATGTTTCGGAAGCGGCGGCCCCGGACACCGGCGGCGCCATCACCGACTTCGGGATCGACACCACGACGCTGTCGACCCGGGATGCGTTGCGCGACTATGTGGCCCGGCTGCGCGGCGGCGAGATCGGTTCGCTACCGGCGATTCTCGGGTTGATCGCCCTGGTGGTGCTGTTCTCGCTGATGTCGGATGTGTTCTTCTCGCTGAACAACATCGCCAATCTGCTGGCGCAGGGCGCGGGCCAGACCATCATTGCCATCGGCATCGTGTTCGTGCTGCTGATCGGTGAGATCGATCTGTCGGCGGGCACGGCCTCGGGTGTCGCGGCGGCGGTGCTGGCCATGCATTTCGTCGACAACGGGAACCTGTTGACCGGCATGGGATCGACGGTGTTCTACATCTTCGTCGCCATGCTGGTGCTGGCCGCCGTCCTGGGCGGGCTGCTGCGGATCTGGCCGAGCGTCGCGTTCTCATTGCTCGGCATTCTGCTGACAGTCCTTGGCCTGGAAGCGAATCCGTGGATCGAGATGCTGCTCGCGGTGTGTGTGGGCGCGGCCATCGGGTCGATCACCGGATTCCTCATCGCCAAGATCGGCATGCCGTCGTTCGTGGTGACGCTGGCGTTGTTCCTGGCCTGGCAGGGCGTGATCCTGCAGCTCATCGGTGAGGGCGGCGTGCTGGGCATCAGCTCCTCGCATGTGCTCAACGAAGTGGCCAACGGGAATCTGTCCACCGCGGGCAGCTGGCTGCTGTGTGTGATCGCGGCCGGGGGATACGCCGGGGTCACCCTCGGCGGGCATTTCCTGCGCAAGCGGCGCGGACTGGTCACCTCGCCCACACCGCTTGTGGTGGTGAAGGTTTCGGCGCTGGTGATCTTCGCGATCGTGGTGACGGCACTGCTCACCGTCAACCGCTCACCCAGCAATCTCATCGTGATTTCCGGTGTGCCGTATGTGGTTCCGATCGTGCTGGTGCTGCTGGTCGCCGGAACCTATGTGCTGACCCGCACCACCTACGGCCGCCACATCTACGCGGTCGGCGGCAACGCCGAGGCGGCGCGTCGCGCGGGCATCAATGTAACCCAGTTGCGGGCAAGCGTTTTCGTCATCAGTTCGTCGTGCGCGGCGATCGGCGCGATCGTGTACTCGTCGAAGGTCGGTTCGGTCGATCCGCAGGCGGGCGGGCTCAATACCCTGCTGTTCGCGGTCGGCGCGGCGGTGATCGGCGGCACCTCGCTGTTCGGCGGTCGCGGCCGGGTGGCCGACGCGGTGATCGGCGGTGCGGTGCTGGCGGTGGTCTCCAACGGCCTGGGCCTGCTGCAGCAGCCGGCGGCGGTGGTCTCCATCGTGACCGGGTTGGTGCTGCTGCTGGCCGCGACCGTGGACGCGCTCTCGCGTCGCCGCGTGGCGACCACGGGACGCTGACCCGTGGTCGCCGAGGATTATTGAGCCGTGGCGATGGGGGATCATTGAGTCGCGCAATGGTATTACCGAATCCATGACCGTCGCCCGACCGGACGAGGTGCGCCGGTTCAACCGGTCGAGCCTCCTGCGGCTATTGCACACCGGAGGCCCCGCCACTCGGGCGGCGCTGGCCACCGAGCTCGGGCTCAACCGATCCACCATCAAGATGCTCGTCGACGGCCTGGCCGAGGACGGCGTGGTGGAGGAGAAGGTGCCGCGGCTGGCGCGCGGGGCCGGACGGCCGTCGCTGCTGGTGCTGCCGCAGCCACAGGCGGCGGTGGTACTGGCGGTGGACGTCCAGGTCGAGCACGCCGGGATCGCGCTGGTCGGTTTCGGCGGGCAGATCCTGGGGCGTAACAGCTGGAATCTGCGTGGGCGGCAACGCGAACCGGACGAGGTGATCACCCACGTCGCCGAGTCCGCGGCCATGCTGGCCGCGGATCTGGATCTGAGCCCGGTGGCGGCGGGCGTGTGCGTGCCCGGCGTGGTCCGGCGGGCCGACGGGCTGGTGCACACCGCGGCGAACCTGTGCTGGGGTGAGGTGGCGCTGGGGCAGCGGTTGCGGTCCGTGCTGGATCTGCCGGTGACCGTCGGCAACGACGCCGAATTCGGTGCGCTCGCAGAGCATGTCCGGGGTGCGGGGCGCGGGGCGGCCGACGCGGTGTTCGTCTCGGCCGATGTCGGGGTCGGGGGCGGGCTCATCGCGCAGGGGGCGCTGTTGCGCGGGTCCGCCGGGTATCTCGGGGAGATCGGGCATATGACGGTGCGGCCCGGCGGGCGAATGTGCCACTGCGGCAATGAGGGCTGCTGGGAGACCGAGGTGGGGGAGGCGGCGCTGTGCCGGGCGCTCGGGATGCCCGAGCACGGGCCGCGCGGGGCGATCGTCGCCGAACTGCGTGAGCTGCACGGGGATTGGGAGATCCACCTGCGCGAATACCTGGATTGGCTGACCCTGGGCCTGGTCAACGTGGTGAACATCCTCGGGCCGGAACTGGTCGTGCTCGGCGACCTGTTCACCGCCCTGCCCGACGGTGCGGTCGCCCGGGTCGGGGACGAGGTGCGGCGGCGCAGCATGGTGAGTCGCGCGCTGGGCGGGGTGCGCATTGAAAAGTCCAGGCTGGGAGCCGATTTGAAGCTGCTCGGGGCCGCCGAGGCCGCCTTCGAGGGCGTGCTGGCCATGCTGTGATGCCGAGTCGGCCGTGCGCTGCGGCCGAGTGGCCGAGGTCCGAGGTGGAAGGGTGGCGGCTCTGGGGTTGAATGGCCTCATGGAGCAGCTCCCCGAGGACTGGCAGCGCGGCATCGTCATCGTCGCGCACCCCGACGACATCGAATACGGCGCGGCGACGGCCGTCGCGCGCTGGACGCGGCAGGGCAAGGACATTCGCTACGTGCTGGTCAGCAGCGGCGAGGCCGGGATCGCGGGCCTCGCGCCCGCAGAGGCCGGGCCGCTGCGCGAGGACGAGGAGCGCGCCTCCGCCAAGATCGTCGGCGTCACCGAGGTGGAATTCCTCGGCCACCCCGACGGCCGCATCGTGGAATCCCTGGAGCTGCGCCGCGATCTGGCCGCCGCCATTCGCCGCCACCGCCCGGAAATGGTGGTGCTGTTCAACTTCGGCGACGTCTGGGCCCGCGGATACGCCAACTCCGCCGACCATCGCGCCGTCGGCCGCGCCGCCCTCGACGCCGTCTCCGACGCGGGCAACGAATGGATCCACCCCGAACTCGCCGACCTCCCCGCCTGGTCGCCGCGCTGGGCCGCGGTCTACGGCGTCGCGGACGGCAGCCACGCCGTCGATGTCAGTGACACCTTCGAGGTCGGCGTCGAATCCCTCACCGCCCACCGCCGCTACCTCGAGGCCCTGAGCCCCGAGCCCGCCGAAACCCAGGCCCGAGCCGTGCTCGCCATGAGCGCGGGCCCGAAGGAAGGCTTCCCGGCCGACCACGCCATCAGCTTCGAGCTCTACTACTTCGCGGGCTGATCGCTCTCGGCGATGCCAACGTGACAACTGATTTCGTGAGATGCGGGTAACTCCTGGGGTACCCCCGAAATCGGTGTGAAATATGACCGCCGGCCCGCGTTGCCGACGTCGACGGCTCTCAGCCGGGCGCTGAAGGTGCGGGGAGGCGGGATTGTAAGGTGTCGGGCGTGCGAGTAGCGGTGGTGGCCGGGCCGGATCCCGGGCATGCGTTTCCGGCGATTGCGTTGTGTCTGCGATTGCTGGAGGCCGGGGACGAGCCGGTGCTGTTCACCAGTCCGCGGTGGTTCGATGCCGCGCGCGAGGCCGGGATCGGGGTGCGGCGGCTCAAGGGCCTCGCGCCCCGGGCCGAGGACGACGATGACGACGCCGGTGCGCGGATTCATCAACGGGCCGCGCATATTTCGACCGAGATCCTGCCGGATCTGAGCGCCATGCTGCCCGAACTGGTGGTGTCGGATGTGCTGACCGCCGGGGGCGGAATGGCCGCCGAGCGGTTGAAGCTGCCGTGGGTGGAGTTGTCGCCGCATCCGCTGTATCTGCCGTCGAAGGGGCTGCCGCCCATCGGGAGTGGGCTCGCCGCGGGTGAGGGCATGCGCGGGTGGGCCCGGGATTCGGTGCTGCGCGGGCTGACCTCGCGCGCCATTCGCCGGGGCGAGGTGCAGCGCGAGCAGGCGCGCGCGAGTATCGGCCTGCCGCCGCAGGATCCGGGACCGACCGCCCGGCTCGTCGCCACCCTCCCGGCACTCGAGGTGCCGCGCCCCGACTGGCCGGACAACGCCCACCTGGTCGGCCCGCTGCTGTGGGAACCCACCGACCACATCCTCGACCTGCCGCCCGGTGACGAACCCCTGGTCATGGTCGCCCCCTCCACCGCGCAGACCGGCACGGCCGGCCTGGCGGAAATGGCCCTGGAAGCCCTCGAGGGCGCAGGTGTCCGCGTCGCCATCTCCATGCTCGACACCCCGCCCGCAGACCTACCCCCCTGGGCCACAGCCGGTTTGGGCCGCCAGGACGAACTGCTCCGCCACGCCTCCGTGGTCATCGGCGGCGGCGGTCACGGCCTGCTCGCCAAAACCCTCCTCGCCGGTGTCCCCATCGTCACCGTCCCCGGCGGCGGCGACCAATGGGAACTGGCCAATCGCGCCGCCCGCCAAGGCAGTTCGATCCTGGTCCGCCCGGCCACCCCGGAAGCGCTGCGGGACGCCGTAAAACGCATCCTCGACGACCCGACCTACACCGAATCCGCCCGCTCGGCCGCGACCGGTATCTCGGTGGTCTCCGACCCGGTCGAAATCTGCCATGCCGTAGTCGACCCCCAAGCGCCGCCTGACCGTTAGCCCCGCCGAGTGGCACATGGCCGAGGGCTTTTGTCCGATTAGGCCGCGCTGGTGTGCCACTCGGCGATCTCCTGGTGTAGCTCACGTGGCCGGGGTTGGCTGGGGTCCGCGGGATTGGCGTAGGCTCGCCGCCGTGCGGTTGACGGAGTTCCAGGAGCTGTTGCATACCGAGTTCGGTGCGGCGCGGGGAGACGCGCTGCTGACCGATCATGTGTTGCCGTCGATGGGTCGGACCGGCGCGCAGGCCATCGAGGCGGGGGTGGATCCCCGGGACGTGTGGCGGGCACTGTGCGCGGAATTCGATGTGCCCAAGACCCGCTGGTGATCAGCGAATCATACTGAGCCGGTTACCGATTCAGGCCTGATCCGCCTGCGTCTTCTTCGCGTAGTGCCGGGTGGCCTTGGCGCGGTTGCCGCAGGTCGTCATCGAATGCCAGCGGCGGGTGCCGTTCTTCGACGTGTCCAGGAAGAACAGGACGCACTCCGGGTGCGCGCATTGGCGGATGCGGTCGGGGGTGCTCGCTAGCAGATGTAGCAGGTTGTCGGCGGCCAGCCAGCCGGGTAGCCAGGCGGGTTCTCCGACGTCGGGGAGGGAGGCCGGGCCCTCGGGGGTGAGGGTGCGGCGGATGCGGCCGTGGGCTAGCACGGCATTGAGATCGTCGGCGCCGGTGCCCTTGACCGCGTGCAGAATCGCCTCGCGGGCGGTCACCAGGGCCTCGAGCGTGGCCTCGTCGGCGGGCAGATCGAGGGCGTTGTCGGCCAGCCACTGCCGGGCGCCGGCCACGTCGACGAGCAAGTCCTGAGGTCCTTCCGCGCTGATCCAGCGGGTGTTGAGCAGGTCCAGGGCAAGCGGTTCACCGAGGTGGGGGCGGGTTTCGGGCACGCCTGAGGGTAACCGTCGCGGAGCTGTCATCCGACTCACGACTCCTTTCTAACCGGCAAAATCAACTATAGGGGTTGACTGGTGAGGGTCGACGCCGCTAGCTTCTAACCTGTCAAACAAACAACGTCGGTTAGATCTTCCGGAAGGGTTCACCATGACCGCACCTGTTCTCGCCACCGGGCATATCGGCCTCAATGTCACCGACCTCGACCGGTCGGTCGACTTCTACCGCCGCGCCCTCGGCTTCGAACAGCTCGGCGCGGGTGGCGAGGACGCGCAGCGCTTCGCCTTCCTGGGGCGCGACGGCAAGCTCCAGGTCACGCTGTGGCAGCAGAGCGGCGGCGAGTTCTCGGTGAAAACTCCGGGCCTGCATCACCTCTCGTTCCAGGTCGACACCATCGAGCAGGTGCGCGAGGTGGAATCGGTGCTGAAGGAACTGGAGGTGGCTTTCGCCCACGACGGTGTGGTCTCGCACGGTGAGGGCGCGGCGTCGGGCGGCATCTTCTTCATCGACCCGGACGGCATCCGGCTCGAGGTCTACGCGCCGAGCGGTGCCGACCACGCGCCCGCCCCGAGCGGCGCGGTTCCCACCTGCGGCTTCTTCTGAGCCGGAATTTCCGCGCAGGCAATCACATTGGCAGTTGGCGGGCCGCGCGTGCGGCCCCGACAGGAGTTCGCGATGAACGCACTACCGACCGGCGTCGGCTATCACCCCGGTGAGTTGGCGGTGCAGCGGCGCATGGGGCAGGCCGATATCGCCCAGCGGGTCGGTCGCATGATCCGGCCCGACATTCCGGACGCAGCCGCGGAATTCCTGACCGAGCAGCCCATGGTCGTGGTGGCGGCCGCCGATGACGACGGGCGCATGTGGGCGACCCAGTTGGTCGGTGCACCCGGGTTCGTGCACGCTTCCGGCATGCGGGCCATCGATATCGACGCGGTACCGACGGCCGGTGACCCGCTCGCCGAATCGCTGCGCGGCGCACGGCAGGTCGGGATGATCGCGCTGCAGCCGCAATCGCGCCGACGCATGCGGGTCAACGGTGTGAGCGCGCCGACCGCCGGTGGGCTGCGGATCGATACCGAGCAGGTGTATTCGAACTGCCCGAAATACATCTCGCGGCGCAGCGTCGAAGAATGGGTGGCGGCGGGAACTCCGGCCGTCCGCCGGGCCGCCGAGCTGGATGCCGCACAGCGGCAGCTCATTTCCCGCGCCGACGCCTTCTTCGTCGCCTCCGCCGATCCGGACGGCAATGCCGACGCCTCCCACCGCGGCGGCAATCCCGGCTTCCTGCAGGTGCTCTCGCCGACCCGGCTGCGCTGGCCGGACTATCGCGGCAACTCCATGTTCATGACCCTCGGCAATATCGCCGCCGACCCGCGCTGCGGGCTGCTCGTCCTCGACTGGCGGACCGGGGTCACCCTGCAACTCACCGGTACCGCCGAGATCACCTGGGACGAGGCGACTTTCACCGCCGGTGCGCAATGCGCCATCGACTTCACCCTCACCGAGGTCGTCGAGATCTCGGGAGCCACTCCCTTGCGCTGGGGCGAGCCCGAACTCTCCCCGGTCAATCCCTGAACCGGCATCCGGCCGTCCAATCGAAAGGTCCTCTCATGCGTCCTCCACTGCCGCCCTTCGACCTCGAAGCCGCCAAGCTCAAGGTCCGCGCCGCCGAAAACGCCTGGAACACCCGCGATCCCGAGAAGGTCGCGCAGGCTTACACCGAGGATTCGGTGTGGCGCAACCGCGATGAATTCCTCACCGGCCATTCCGAGATCGTCGACTTCCTGAAGCGCAAGTGGGCCAAGGAGAACGGCTACGCGCTGCGCAAGGACCTGTGGACCTTCACCGAGAACCGCATCGCTGTCCGCTTCCAGTACGAATGGCACGACGACAACGGCCAGTGGCACCGCAGCTACGGCAACGAACTCTGGGAATTCGCCGACGACGGCCGCATGTCCCGCCGCGAGGCCAGCATCAACGACGTGCCGATCGCGGAGGAAGACCGCCGCATCTTCGGCCCTCGCACCCCCGAAGAGGACGACGCACCCCTGCCGTTGCGCTGAGCACCTCAGCCGGAAGCTCCACTTCGTCATTCCGGCGCGCTTTTGGCCGGAATCCACAATGGATCCCGGCCAAAAGCATGCCGGGATGACTGAGAGGCTTCCGGCCGCGGTTACCGGCTCACACGGTGGAGCCGCGCCAGGCCAGGTGCAGCAGGGAGGTGCCGCGGGGCGGGCGGAAGGAGGACAGCGCGGGGGCGTAGTGGCATTCGAAAGAGGCTATGCGGGTGGGGGATTGCCAGGTGTGGTCACCGTCGAAGGTGGAGTACCACAGCTCGTCGCCGCTGGCGGACTTCCAGGCCAGGTGCAGGCGGTCGGCGTGGGCGGCCAGGGCGGGGGCTTGGTCGGTGTAGGCGTCGACCGGGTTGGCGCGGGAGGTCCAGGTGACGGCATTGGTCGAGCTCCACAACCGGATCCACTGATCGTTGTCGAGCAGCGCCTTGGTGCCGCGATTGGCGAGGTACAAGGTGTTGCCGAGGACCGCCACAGCGGGGGTCTCCGACGAGCTGATGCCTGGCAGGACGGTCGGAGCGGTCCAGCCGGTGGCCGTGCGAATCGACAGGTAGATGTTCTGATTCGAGGTCAGGAGCGTGTCGGCGCCGCGCCAGAACAGGTGCGGCACACCGTTGAACGTGACCAGGGCGGGCGCGCACGAGGTCTCCGCGCCGCCCAGCATCTGTTGGGATTCCCACTTGTGGCCGTCACTCGAGGTCGACCACCAGATGTTCTGATCGCGGTTCGCGCCCTTCCATGCCAGATACAGCGTCTGATCGCCGACTCCGGCCGCGGCCATGGCCGGATGCTCGGAGGTGCCGACATTCGGGATGTTCCATGGGCCGGACCAGATCTGGCCGTCGGCGGTGGACGACAGCCAGATCGAATCGCTGCTGTCCTCGGCCCGCCAGGCCATGTGCAGGTTCTCCTGGAAGACCGCCAGCGCCGGTCCGCGCGGGGAGGTGGCGCCGGGAACCGTTGTCTGGGTGGACCATTGGCCGGGCTGGGCGGTGGCGGAGGTCCAGAGCCGGGTATCGGGGCGGGGCAGTGGGGACATGGGATTCACCACGGCTTTCTGCGCGGGAACAGTTGGATCGGGAGGGGCGTACCGCACTGTGCGCCGATGGCTCGAGTGTAGTGCGGACGCTTCCTCTGGCGATTGAAAACTGTTCTGGCAGAACGTAATCCGATCAGTCTGGGACTTGCCGGTCGGTACGCTGTGGCATGCTGCGTCAGCCCACCGGCACAGGTTCGGCACTCGTCTCCGGAACCCGCTCGTGACTGCGGAACAATGCGAAGACCACGACGCCGCACACGATTCCGATGCCACCGGCCACCGCCACCGCCGAATCCAACCCGGTCACGAAGTGCGACAGGGTCGGCCGGCCGTCACCGGCGGCACTGCGGAACACCGTGCCCAGCACCGCCACACCCAGCGCCAGGCCCAGCTGCCGCGCGGTGTTGACCGCACCGGCCGCGGTGCCGCTCTGCTGCGGCGGGACCGCGGCCATGCCGACCGCCACCAGCGGCGGGGCCATCACGCCGACGCCCGCGCCGATCACCAGCAGGCCGGGAATCGAAGCGGTCCAGGAGGATCCGGCGTCGATCAGGGTCAGCAGGCCGCTGCCGACGCCGATGGTGACCAGGCCGCCGCCGATCGACCAGCGCGGGGACAGGTCGTGTAGCTGGCGGCCGAAGACGCCCGAGACCAGGAAGGCGCTGATCGACATCGGCAACAGCGACAGACCGGCCCGCAGCGGCGACAGATGCAGCTGCTGCTGCAGCCACAGCGAGATCAGCGGGCTGGCCGCGAAGGCCGCGAAACTCATGCCGAGCGCGCCGATCAGGGTCGCGACCAGGCCGGTGTGGCGCAGCAGGGGCAGTGGGAGCATCGGTGCGGCGCTGCGGGATTCGATGACCAGGAACGAAATCAGCGCCACGGCACCGAGAATCAGGGTGGATACGGTGCGGGCGTCGGTCCAGCCGTGTTCGCCGCCGCGGATGATGCCGTAGGTGATCGCGGTGGCGGCGAGCGCGAAGGCCGCCATGCCGGGCAGGTCGATGGTGCGGTCGGTGCGGCGCGGGGACGGGCCGAAGGCGATGGCGGTCAAGGGGATTGTGATCGCGGCGATGGGCAGATTGACGAAGAAGATCCACCGCCACGACAGCAGATCGGTGAGCACACCGCCCAGCACCACGCCGATACCGGCGGACGCGCCCGCCACCGCACCCCACGCGCCGAACGCGACGCCGCGATCGCGGCCGGTGTAGGTGGCGTGCAGCAGCGACAGGGTGGTGGCGAGCATGGCCGCGCCGCCGATGCCCTGTGCGGCGCGCGCCGCCACCAGCACCTCCGAGGATTGCGCGATGCCGCAGGCCAGGGAGGCGGCCGCGAACAGGACCAGGCCCACGAGGTAAGTGGGTTTGGCGCCAACCTTATCCGCGATCGAACCCAGGACCAGGAGCAAGGCGGCCAGGGCGAGGGCGTAACCGTCTACGACCCACTGCAATCCGGACAGGCCGGTGCCGAGATCGGTGGCGATGTCGGGCAGGGCGACGTTCACGATGGTGACGTCTATGAGGAGCATGAGCGTGCCTAGGCAGGCGGCGAAGAGGGGGAGCCATTTCCGCATGTGGGGAGCCTCCGATAGTGCGAGCGATTTCGTCTCCCAGCATGGGAGAGGCGCTCGGATCCACCTAGCCGCTCGATGCTCGGCGCTAGAATCCTCCTATGTTCGAGGAAGAGCTGGATGATTCCTCCGTTTTGGATGTGCTCGACAAGCAGATCGTGCACGGCCTGGTCACCGACGCGCGTATCCCGTTCGCGCGGCTGGGGGCGATCCTGGGGGTCTCCGAGCAGACTGTCGCCCGGCGGTATCGGTCGTTGCTGGGGCGGGGCATTATTCATGTTGCGGGACAGGTGAATACCATGCCGCTGGGTCAGCCGCGCTGGCTCATGCGGATCACCTCGGAGCCCGCCAAGGCGGTCGCCCTGGCCGAATCCCTCGCCCGGGTACCGGAATTGAGCTGGGTGTCCCTGCTGACCTCCGGGTTCGAGGTGATGTGCGCGGGCCGGACGCGGTCGATCGAGCGACGGGATCAGTTGCTGTTGCGCATGATTCCGCGCGCCACCCCGGTGCTCGGGCTGAGCGTGTACGAGATCATGCGGCAGTTCCCGTTCACCGAGGAGTGGCCGCGTTACGGCCGGTTGCTCAGCCCTGAGCAGCTGGAGCAGCTCGGGCCGCGGCCGCCCATGTGGGATCCGTCGGGGCCGGAGGTGCCGGTCACGCTGTCCCGCGAGGACGAGGCCATGCTGGCGATTCTGGCCCGTGACGGCCGCGCGCCGTATGCGCAGCTGGCCGCCGCCACGGGCTGGAGTGCCACGCGGGTGGCACGGCGCATGAGCGAGCTGATCGACTCGGGGGTGCTCTACTTCGATCTCGACTTCGCCTTGGAGCTCATGGGTTACAGCGCGCGGGGCGTGTTGTGGATGCGGGTGCATCCGGCGCACCTGGAGGCCGTGGGTACGGCGATCTCCCAGTATCCGGAGGTTGCGTTTCTGGCCGCGATCACGGGGCCCGCGAATTTGACGGCCTCGGTGGTCTGCCGGGACAACACCCATCTCTACCGGTTCATCACCGAACGATTGGGTGCGCTGCCGGGGATCAACGACATCGAGGTGTCGTCCGCGCTGCGGATCTTCAAGCAGTCGCAGAGCCTGATCGACGCGCAGAAGATCGCGCTCGTGCCCTGACGGCCGACGCGCTTGCCGAAGGTTTGCCACCAGGTCTTTCGCGTGTCGTTGCGCGCGTCGCTTGCATCGAACAGGTGTTCGTCTAAGCTCGTCGTCGGAACTTGTCGGTGCCTCCCTCTAACGTGGGCGCCAACCACAGCATGAGACACCCGTTGAGAAGGGGAACTGACGATGGCACCTCCCGCTTTCGATCGTGACAAGGCCCTCGATCTGGCGTTGGCGCAGATCGAGAAGAGCTTCGGTAAGGGCGCGCTGATGCGCCTGGGTGAGGAGGCGCGCCAGCCGATCTCGGTGATTCCCACCGGATCCATCGCGCTGGACGTCGCCCTCGGTATCGGCGGTCTGCCGCGCGGCCGCATCGTCGAGGTGTACGGCCCGGAATCCTCGGGTAAGACCACCGTCGCCCTGCACGCGGTCGCCAATGCCCAGGCCGCCGGCGGTGTCGCCGCCTTCATCGACGCCGAGCACGCGCTGGATCCGGAGTACGCCCGCAAGCTGGGTGTCGACACCGACGCGCTGCTGGTCTCCCAGCCCGACACCGGTGAGCAGGCGCTCGAAATCGCCGACATGCTGGTGCGTTCCGGCGCCATCGACATCATCGTCATCGACTCCGTCGCCGCCCTGGTGCCGCGCGCCGAGATCGAGGGCGAGATGGGTGACAGCCACGTCGGTCTGCAGGCCCGCCTGATGAGCCAGGCGCTGCGCAAGATGACCTCGGCCCTGAACAATTCGGGCACCACCGCCATCTTCATCAACCAGCTGCGCGAGAAGATCGGCGTCATGTTCGGCTCGCCCGAGACCACCACCGGTGGTAAGGCGCTGAAGTTCTACGCCTCGGTCCGCCTGGACGTGCGCCGCATCGAGACGCTGAAGGACGGCTCCGACGCGGTCGGTAACCGCACCCGCGTCAAGGTCGTCAAGAACAAGGTCTCCCCGCCGTTCAAGCAGGCCGAGTTCGACATCCTCTACGGCGTCGGCATCTCCAAGGAGGGCTCGATCATCGACATGGGTGTCGAGCACGGCTTCATCCGCAAGTCCGGCTCCTGGTACACCTACGAGGGCGACCAGCTCGGCCAGGGCAAGGAGAACGCCCGCAAGTTCCTCCTCGAGAACACCGACGTCCGCGACGAGATCGAGAAGAAGATCAAGGAAAAGCTCGGCATCGGCGCAGACGTCACCGCCGAAGAGGCCCCCGCCGACTTCTGATGCCCCCGCGGGATTCCGAAGGGCCCCGGCACGATTCGCCGGGGCCCACCCCCCACCTCGACGCGGTAGAACGCCTCCGCCGCCAACTCGACGCCTCCGCCGCCCGCGCCGCGAAGCGCACCCCGCGCCCCACCACCTCCCGCTCGGAGCCAAGTCACGACCTGTTCGGCCGCGACTCCGCCGACCCCTACGCCTCCACCACAGGCACCTGGAACTACGGCCCATCCGGCGGCCCGTCGTCGAACTACGCTCCCCCCGAAGGCAATTCGGCAACCGAACCCGAGGACCTCCCACTCGACGACGAGCCCGCGTCCTCGAACCCACCCCGCCCCCACCGCCCTTCGCCCACCGGGCGAGGCCGCCCGCCGGGGCAGTGGCGAGAGGAAGCGCCCACTGCCCCCGGCGGGCTCTCGCCTGATGCGGCCCGAGGTGAGCGGGCGGGCCAAGCCTCGAATCACTTGGAAGATGCTCCGCGAGCCGCGAACCGGCCCGCACCGAACGAATCGGGTATCCCACCGATTTCGCCTGGCGCCACCAAGGAAGAGAAGCTTCGCGCCGCCCGGGCTGCCCTGGCCGAGGCGACCGCCGCGGCGAATAATGCTGGGAGCGTGTCGGACACCGAACGACGTGGCCGTCGTGCGCCGCGCGGAGCGGGCTCGGGGGACGCTGCAACCAATGGATCCCGCACCGGGAGCGGGCGCAAGGGGAGCCCCCGAGGCGGTGCCAATGTGGCCGCACCGGAGGGATATCCGAGCATTGAGCCGGTCTCGCCCGGCGCTACTCGGGAAGAGAAGTTGCGGGCTGCTCGGGCTGCGCTGGCCGAAGCGACTGCGGCGGCGAATGCGAAAGGGGAGGAGCCAGGTTCGGCGCGGCGGGGAGGCGCCGCGGCTCGGGCAGGTGGGGCGAGTTCGGGGGAGCAGTGGTCCGGAGACTCGGTAAGCGACGAGCTCGGAGCTGAAGGTGTGGGGAGTCTCGGTTGTCGAGATGACGCGGTAGTTGACGAAGCCGAGGGCGGACGCGTGCTGCGCGAGCGTCGGCGGGGGAACGCGGACGAGGCTGCACAGGAGGGGCATCCGGGGAGCGACAGGGCTCGGGAGGGTGCGGGCGAACGTCGTGGGCGGGGGAGTCGGCGCGGCCGGGCGTACGCGGACCGTGGCGATGCTTCGATGGATGGGGACGACGAGGCGCAGTATTACTCGAGGGATTCGGGCGAGGAGTACGGGGACGAACGTGGTCGGCGGGGTGGGCATCGGCGTGGGCGGGGTGGTGCCGGGGAAGGGGTGGAGGGGCCGGTTGGTGGGGGGACCGAGGCGCAGGCCAAAGATGTTTGTTTGCGGTTGTTGACCGATCGGGCTCGGAGTCGGGCCGAGTTGGCGGATCGGTTGGCGGACAAGGGGTTCGCGGCCGGGGTAGCGAAGCGGGTGTTGGATCGGCTGACCGAGGTTGGGTTGGTCGATGATGCGGCGTTCGCGCAGCAGTGGGTGCGGTCGCGGCATATGTACGCGGGCAAGGGGAAGAAGGTTCTCGCGGAGGAGTTGCGGCGCAAGGGGATTGCGCCGGAGCATGCCGAACCGGCGCTGGAGTCGGTGACGGCGGAGGACGAGAGTGCGCGGGCCGCGGAGTTGGTGCGACGGAAGTTGCCGTCGTTGTCGGCGGATATGGAACGGGACAAGGCGATTCGCCGCCTGGTCTCCATGCTGGCGCGCCGCGGCTACAACCCCGGCACCGCCTACGGTGTGGTGACAGCGGAGCTCGCGGCCTCGCCCCTCGCACACAGCGCGGAGCGGACTCCGAACTCTGCGTCCGAGGCATCGATCGCCTCCGCAGAAGCCACTCCCGAAGCCTCGCTGTCACCGCGCGCCCAGCGCTCCACCGTGTCACGTCGCGAAGCCCCTTCCACCGACGCGGATTCCGCCGCCGACCTGGTCCGCGCCAAACTCCGCACCCTGTCCCCGACCGTCGACCGCGCCACCGCCACACGCCGCCTGGTCGGTCTGCTGGCGCGCCGTGGATACGACTCCGCTACGGCCTATCGTGTGGTCGCGGCGGCGCTTGCCGAGGCGCACGATGGCAACAGTTCGCACGATGCTCCGCCGCCACGCGCTTCGCGACTTGCCGCCTCGGGGCGCAAGACAGGTTCTCGCGCAGCTGATTCCGATGAATCGAACTCGGACGAGTCGAACTCTGCGGAATCAGCCTTCGACGAGCTGCCCGAATCGGCCGATGACGAGCGCACCCGTGCGACAGAGCTGGCCCGAGCCAATCTGAGCAAGATCCCCGCCGGGCTGGAGCGGGAGAAGGCAATTCGCCGCCTCGTCGGCATGCTTGCTCGCCGAGGCATCAGCCAATCCATCGCTTATACGGTGGTGAAGGCCGAATTATCGGGTGCCCTGTCGGATTCCGACTGACAGAATCGGGGCATGAACGAGGGGATTGCGGCGGCCTTGCGTGATATCGCGCAGGTCTTTGCGAGCTACCCTCGTCGTCCGGTGCTCGAGCGGTGCCCGCATTGCGGCCCGCCGGTCAGGGTCGAGGAGGTCGACCTTTTCTGGTTGAGCATCAAGCTCGGCAATACCGTTGGTGATGGCACCGATGTCAAGGCGCTGTTGCCCTTGCTGTTCGAGCGGCTCATCACGACGAATGAACTCGATCCCGACATCGTGTTGGGCAAGTTGGCTCAGCAGAAATGGGAATCCTGGCCGCTCGACGAACGGTTGGCTATCGAAACCTTCCTCGACCGGGCATGGCTGTTTCTGCTGTCCGAATTCCCGTCCCGAGCGGGCACGTTCGCCGACTGCGCCGAATTTCTCCGCGCCACCGCCGCCGCGGCCATACCTCCCGACCGGTTCCTGGCGCTCTGGGATGCGTCGACCGGTGCGGCGGCAGACCGTCATCTCGCCGAGTTCGTGACAATCGCCCTCACATCCCGCCGAATCGAACCGGAAATCCGCGCTTGGATAGGACGGAAGTCGTTGCGGGACAGGCTGTTACGCGCATTCGAGCAAAACGACGACGATCCGGAATCGGCCGACGCCTTCGCCTGCGCCTACGACAATGCCTGCGTGCTCGAATCAGCTTGATGTCGGTGCCCCGACGTACCGTGGAGGGCATGGCATTGACATTGGAGGAACGACAGGAGTTTCTGGCTCAGCCGCACATCGGTGCGATGGCTGTGGCCGTGAGCCCGGATCGCGCGCCGCTGAATGTGCCGATCTGGTACCAGTATTCGCCCGGGGGTGAGCTGTGGGTGGTGACCAGCGCCGGGTCGAGGAAGGTGCGGGCGTTGGAGGCCGCGGGACGGTTCAGCATCATGGCGCAGGTTTTGACGCCGTCGGTGCGCTATGTGACCGCCGAGGGGCCGATCACCCGGATCGAACCCATGAAGGACGGGATGCTGCGTGAGATGGCAGCGCGGTACCTCCCCGCCGACAAGGTGGACCCGTACCTGAAATACGCGGAGTCCCTAGGTGACCAGGTGGTCGTCTACATGCGCCCCGACCACTGGCTCTCCGCCGACATGGGCACCGTCTGATCATCGAGTGGCACACCCTGGAGGCGGAATCCGGGATTATCCGGACAAAAGCCCTCCAGGATGTGCCGCTCGGCGATCAGGGGGTGAGGGCGCGGAGGTAGCGGCGGCGGTAGTGGCGCTGGGCTACCAGGAGGAGGGGGAAGGCGGTGCGCCAGACGCCGTTCGGGGCGGGGCTGGTGAGGGACCGCAGCGTCAGCAGGATCGAATTGTCGTCGGCGCGGTGGAGGATGAAGGCTTCCTCGCCGGAGACGGGGTGGCCGGGGAGGGTGCCGTAGGAGAAGGCGGCACGATCGGGGGTGTCTACGACGGCGACGATTCGGATCGGTTCATGGATCGCGATCGGGCCCATTGCGGCGGTGATTCGGAAGTTCGCACCCGGAGAGACTCGGAGGTCGGGGGTGTCGAGTGGTGCGACACGGAAGCCGCTGCGGCGCTTGATGCCCCAGGTCAGGAGTTCTTCGGTGGCCCGGTTCCAGATGCTCGACGTCATGCGGTCGCCGCTCGTCGTCCGGTCGCCATTGGTTGGGCGGCCGTCGCTGAGGATCGTGGTCGTCTCGAAGCGCCGGAATCCGGGCACCCGGGCGGCCCAGTTGGGATCGGCGGGATTGGTCGCACCGACCGGACCGTAGGTGAAGTCCCGGTCTGATTCCATCGGCCCAGCATATGCATGCGGGCCGGGTCAAGGCAGGACGCCTCTGCTCAGTGCAGGACACCGCCGGGGCGGCGGGTGGAGACCGCGCGGCGGGTATGGCGGTGGTTGGTGTGGCGGCGGTGGCGCGGGGCGGCCAGGCGGGCGGGGGCGGAGCCGTCGGTGGTGGCACGCCGGTTGTCGCGGAGGCGGGGGAGGGTCTCGGAGATGCGGGCGGCACCGAGAATTGCCGCGAAGGTGGCGAGGCCGGCGGCCAAGGGAGCGATGACCGTGATCAGGAAGAGCCCGAAGACGAATTCTCTCCGAGCGTTGTCGTCTTCGTTCATGAAATTCAGTATGCGAGCTGGAAACCGTCCTGGCTCGGAATTTCTCCCGAGCCAGGACAATTGGTCAGTTTCCGGACTTCGCCTCGCCGATGACCACCGGCCCGGTACCCATGCCCGGGGGAGCGGCGATGGCACCGGCGGGCAGTGCGGTCCGCGACCCGCGCTTGCGGGTGCGCAGCCACTTCTCGACACGCGTGGCGACCACGGTCAGCGTGTAGTTGAGGATGATCATGATGGCGGCCACCACGATCAGCGACTGGATCGGATTCTGTTCCGCCGCACCGAGCTGCGCGCCCGATCGCACGACCTCCAGATAGGTGATCTGGTAACCCAGCGCGGAGTCCTTGAGCGCCACCACCATCTGCGAGATCAAGGCCGGCAGCATGGCGGTGACCGCCTGCGGCAGCAGGATGGACACCATCACCTGCGTCTTGCGCATGCCCAGCGCGACCGCCGCCTCGGTCTGCCCCTTGGGCAGCGCCAAGATGCCGGAGCGCACGATCTCGGCGATGACCGACCCGTTGTAGACGGTCAGCGCCAGCACCACGGCCGAGAGCGCCAACTGGTCGGACGGGAAGACATTGTTCTGCGCGAACAGGTTGAACAGGAAGATCATCAGGATCAGCACGGGAATGGCCCGCGAGATCTCGACGATGAACCCGGCGACCCACCGGATCGACCGATGGTCCGACAGTCGCAGAATGCCGAACACCATGCCCAGCACCAGTGCCAGCACGATCGACAGCGCCGCCGCCTCGAGCGTGCCGCGCAGACCCGGCAACAGGTAGGTCGACCAGATCTGGCTCTCGGTGAACGGTTTCCACTTCGCCCACTCGAACTGGCCCTTGTCGGCGAGTCCCCGGTAGACGAACCAGATCACCCCGGCCGCCACCGCCACCGCGAGGACCGAGTAGATCCGATAGCGCAGCCGCGCCCGGGGGCCGGGCGCGTCGTAGAGCACAGAAGCCGCGGTCATCGCGCCACCCCGTATCGTTTGGCCAGCCAACCGAAGAGCAATCCGGTCGGCAGGGTGAGGATGACGAACCCGAGCGCGAAGATGGCGCCGATATTGAGCACCGCCGCCTCGTTCTCGTTCATCTCCGACATGAGCAGCGCGGCCTCACCGACACCGATGGCCGAGGCGATGGTCGAGTTCTTGGTCAGCGCGATGAACACGCTGCCCAGCGGCGCGATGACGGCCCGGAACGCCTGCGGCAGCACCACCAGTCGCAGGTTCTGCCCGAAGGTGAACCCGAGCGACCGCCCCGCCTCGGACTGCCCGAACGGAACGGTATTGATGCCCGATCGCAGCGACTCGCAGACGAAAGCCGCCGTGTAGACGCTCAATCCGAGGATCGCGAAGCGAAAACTGTTCTGCGCGATACTGTCCGACCCTTCCGGCGCGAGCCGCAGCCCGAGCGAGGAGTACAGGCCGAGCGAGCAGAACACGATGATCAGCGTCAGCGGCGTATTGCGAATGATGTTGACGTACAAGGTCCCGAACCACCGCGCGACCGGAATCGGCGACACCCGCATGGCCGCCACCACGGTGCCGAGAATCAGCGCCCAGAACGCCGAATACAGCGTCAGCTTGATGGTCACCCAGAACGCGTCGAGCAGTTTGGTGTGATAGTTGGAGATCAAGTCGAACACGACTGCCCCATTCCTCCGATCGGAAAACGAAGCGCGCCGGGTGATTTCAGCGACGAGAAATCACCCGGCACGCGCCGTGACTCAGTACCGGTCGACCTTGGGCGGCTCCGGGATCTGGAAGCCGGTGGAGCCGAAGTTCTTGTCCAGCGCCGCCTTCCACGCCCCGGTGCTGATCATGGCCTCGATGGCGTCATTGATCTTGTTGCGGGTCTCGGTGTCGCCCTTCTTCACACCGATGCCGTACTTCTCGGTGGTGAAGGTGTTGCCGACCACCTTGAGCGCGCCCGGCGACTGCGCCGCGTAACCGCGCAGGATGATGTCGTCGGTGGTGACCGCGTCGACCGCGCCGGACTTCAGGGCCTCGACACACAGCGAGTAGGTGTCGTAGGTGATCAGCTGCACCTCGTGCGCGCTGACGTACTTGTCCTTGATGTTCTGCGCCGGGGTCGAGCCCTTGACCGAGCACAGCTTCTTGTTGCCGTTCAACGAGTCCGGCCCGGTGATGTCGGTGTTGTCCGACCGCACCAGCAGCGACTGACCGGTCTGGAAGTACGGGCCGGCGAAGTCGACCTTCTGCTTGCGAGCGTCGGTGATGGAGTAGGTCGCGACGATGAAGTCGACCTGCCCGTTCTGGATCAGCGTCTCGCGCTGCGCCGACGGCGACTCCTTGAAGGTGATGTTCTCCGGCTTCACGCCCAGCTTGTCGCCGACGAACTTGGCCACATCGACATCGAAGCCGCTGTAGCTGCCGTCCTTGTTCAGCAGGCCCAGGCCCGGCTGGTCGTACTTGATGCCGACGGTGAGCTTGCCCTTGGCAGCGTTCTCACCAGCGGACTTGTTGCTGCCGCCGCCGCATGCGGTGACGGCGAGCGCCAGGGCAGCCACTCCGGCGGCGATCCGGATTGCGTGGTTGATCCTCATCGAACGTCCTGTTCTCTCGTGGAGGCGGGAGGGTTTCCCTAAGTGGAGTGGGGGGTCAGTGGGAAAGGATCTTGCCCAGGAAGTCCTTGGCGCGATCCGACTTCGGCGCGGTGAAGAAGCTGTCGGGGGTGGAGTCCTCGACGATCGCCCCGTCGGCCATGAACAGCACGCGATTGCCCGCGCGGCGCGCGAAGCCCATCTCGTGGGTGACGACCAGCATGGTCATGCCGTCCTGGGCCAGCTTCACCATCACGTCGAGCACCTCGGACACCATTTCCGGGTCGAGCGCGGAGGTGGGCTCGTCGAACAGCATGACCTTGGGATCCATGGCCAGCGCGCGGGCGATGGCGACGCGCTGCTGCTGGCCGCCGGAGAGCTGCGCCGGATACTTGTCGGCCTGGTTGGCGATGCCGACCCGCTCCAGCAGTTCCAGCGCGCGCCCGCGGGCCGCGTCCTTCTTGAGCCCGCGCACCTTCACCGGCGCGAGCATCACGTTCTCGATGATGGTCTTGTGCGCGAACAGGTTGAACTGTTGGAACACCATGCCCACATCGGCGCGCAGCTTGGCCAGCGCCTTGCCCTCGTCGGGCAGTTTCACTCCGTCGACGGAGATCTCACCGGAATCGATGGTCTCGAGCCGGTTGATGGTTCGGCACAGTGTCGACTTGCCGGAGCCCGAGGGACCCACCACGATCACGACCTGCCCCCGGGGCACTTCGAGATTGATGTCACGCAATACGTGCAGCGAGCCGAAGTGCTTGTCCACATTCCGCATCGAGATCATCGGCGCGGAGGTGCTGATGTGATCGGCAGCATCGGTCATGACCAGTGACCCTAACCACCTTGCGCCCGAAATGCTCGTCTTTGCCTTTGCGGCTCCCGCTGTGCCGGGTCTCGACACCCCCGCGTAACCAGCGATTGATACTCCCGAGACCGCGATCGCGCCGTAGGACGCTGATTCGGCGACAATTCCACGACCATCTACCCTGGTTGGGTGAATTCCCCGGCCCGCACCTACGAGGTCCGCACCTTCGGGTGCCAGATGAACGTGCACGACTCCGAGCGACTCTCGGGTCTGCTCGAAGACGCCGGATACGTCAAGGCCGTGGTCGGCGACACCGCTGACCTGGTCGTTTTCAATACCTGCGCGGTCCGCGAGAACGCCGACAACAAGCTCTACGGCACCCTCGGCCACCTCGCGCCGATCAAGGCGGCCCGTGAGGGCATGCAGATCGCCGTCGGCGGCTGTCTGGCGCAGAAGGACCGCGACACCGTGGTCAAGAAGGCCCCCTGGGTGGATGTGGTGTTCGGCACCCACAACATCGGCTCGCTGCCGGTGCTGCTGGAGCGGGCCCGCCACAATGAAGAGGCTCAGGTCGAGATCATCGAAGCGCTGGAAGCGTTTCCGTCGACGCTGCCCGCCAAGCGCGAGTCCGCCTACGCCGGCTGGGTGTCGATCTCGGTGGGCTGCAACAACACCTGCACCTTCTGCATCGTCCCGTCGCTGCGCGGCAAGGAGGTCGACCGGCGGCCCGGCGACGTGCTCGCCGAGGTGCAGGCGCTGGTCGATCAGGGCGTGCTGGAGGTGACGCTGCTGGGCCAGAACGTGAACTCCTACGGCGTCTCCTTCGCCGACCCGACCGAGGAGCGCGATCGCGGGGCGTTCGCGAAACTGCTGCGCGCCACCGGCAATATCGAGGGCCTCGAGCGCGTGCGCTTCACCTCCCCGCACCCGGCCGAGTTCACCGACGACGTCATCGAGGCCATGGCCGAGACGCCGAATGTCTGCCCGCAGCTGCACATGCCGCTGCAGTCGGGTTCGGACCGAGTGCTGAAGGCCATGCGCCGCTCGTACCGCAGCGCGAAGTTCCTGGGCATCATCGAGAAGGTGCGCGCGGCCATGCCGCATGCCGCCATCACCACCGACATCATCGTCGGCTTCCCCGGCGAGACCGAGGAGGACTTCCAGGCGACCCTGGACGTGGTGCGGCAGGCGCGGTTCACCAGCGCCTTCACCTTCCAGTACTCGATCCGCCCCGGCACGCCCGCCGCGACCATGCCCGATCAGCTGCCGAAGGAGGTCGTGCAGGAACGCTACGACCGGCTGATCGAGCTGCAGGAGCAGATTTCGCTCGAGGGCAACCAGGCGCTGATCGGCTCGACCGTCGAGCTGCTGGTCGCCGAGGGCGCGGGCAAGAAGAACGACAAGACCGCCCGCATGTCCGGCCGGGCCCGCGACGGCCGTCTCGTGCACTTCCGCCCGACCGCGAATCCGGCCCCCGGCAGCGAGATTCGACCCGGCGACGTGATCACCGTCGACATCACCGGCGCGGCCCCGCACTACCTCATCGCCGACGGCGAGGTCCTCACCCACCGCCGCACCCGTGCCGGTGATGCCCACGAGCTGGGCGTCACCCCCAAGACCGCCCCCATCGGCGTCGGCCTGGGCCTGCCCCGCATCGGCGCGCCGGTAGTCGTCGAGACCGCCGCCGCGGGCTGCGGTTCCGCCTGCGGAGACTAGCGACAACATCCCCTCGTCATTCCGGCGTGCTTTTGGCCGGAATCCATCCTGCCCGCTGTGGATCCCGGCCAAAAACGCGCCGGGATGACGGGTAAGGCCCCGGATCGGCGGGGTCGCTGTCAACTACGCAGCGTCATAGGGCAGGATGCCTGGGGTACGTGTGGGTCGATGCGCCCGTCGCGGGAACTCCGGGCCGCACGCCGCCGACCAATGACGCGCAAGGCGTGAGCGAGGATCGCGAGCGGAATGACCGAGCAGCAACCCACCGGCCCCGACGAGTCCGACCAGCCTCGTGAGCAGCCGGAACACCCGGAAGACGAAGCAGCACAGGCAGAACCGACCGAGGCGAGCGAGGAGAGCATGAAGGCCGAGGCGAACGAAGAGAGCAAGCAGGCTCTGAACAGTCAGGACTTCGAGCAGTTCCGTTCGGACCTCGAGGCGGTCGAGCGCAAGATCGCGGGGGAGATCGATCCGGGCGTGCGCGCCATGGTGGTCGCGGGCGCGGTGTTCGTGCTGCTGGCCTCGCTGGTGCTGCCGCACGCGGGCAAGACCCGCGGCATCGACGTGCTGCTCTACGACACGGTCGCCCAGGCCGATCACATCGGACTGCCGTCGCGGATCTTCGTGTGGTTCGTGGTGGTGTTCGGCATCGGCTTCTCGATGCTGGCGCTGATCACCCGCCGTTGGCTGCTGGCGTGGATCGCGGTCGCGGGGTCGGCCATCGGCAGCGTGTTCGGCGTGCTGTCGATCTGGCACCGGCAGACTCCGGGACTGGGCAACTACCACGGCGCGGGACCGGCCGTCGGGCTGATTCTGGCGACCATCGCCATCATGGTGCTGACATTCCACTGGGTGCGCGTGGTGTGGGCTCGCACCACTGTGCACCTGGCCGCCGAGGAGCAGCGTCGATTGGCCGATGCGCAGGCCGAGGAGCAGCAGCGTCGCCGGTTGTTCGGCGAGGACTGAGAATTTCGAGAGGCCCGGCCGCGATTCGATTGCGGCCGGGCTTTTTTCATGTCCTGATCAGGCGCGATCCGGCCGGTAGGCGAGTCCGGCGACCATCGCGGCCAGGCCAGCGACCACCATGTAGAGCCAGCCCGCCCGGAATTCGGTCATGGTGCGGGTGGCGGCCGAACCCAGGATCGCGGTGAGGATGGCGACACCGAGGGCGGAGCTGGTCTGGCGGGCCATCATCAAAGTGCCGGAGCCCAGCGAGATCTGGTCCTCGGGCAGCAGGGTCGAGGCGCCGAACAGCGGCGGTTGCAGCAGCGCCGTGCTGGCCCCGGCCAGCAGCGCGCCGGGAATCATCACCACCGCATAAGAATTCGAGAAGCCGCTGGCCAGCACCCACCAGGCGCAGCCGATGGCGATGGTCGCTCCGCCCAGTGCCGCTGAGGTGCGTGCGCCGAACCGGGCGACGAAGCGGCCGGAGAACGGCGACATCACCAGGCAGCTGATCGGCATGGCCGCCACGCCGAGGCTGGCCTGCATGACCGAGTAATGCCATTCCTCGGTCATGAACAGCGTCGCCTCCAGGATCATGGCGGCGAAGGCCAGGTAGTAGCAGAAGACTCCGAGGGTCGCGGTGCGGAACAGCTTGTGCCGCAGGATGATCGGGCTCACCACCGGGTCGGGGTGGTGGCGCACGTGCAGGATGAACAAGCCGGTCAGGACGATCGCCGCGGCCAGGCAACCCAGCGTGCCGGGCGCGGTGTAACCCCAGTCGGTGGCCTGCACGAACACCGTGGTGAAACCGGCTGTCGCCCCGAGGATCAGCGCCGCGCCGAGCAGATCCAGACGCCGGTTGACGCGATGGCGGATATCGGGCAGCACCTTCAGGCCAAATGCGAACGCCACCACCGTGAATGGCACGTTCAGCAGGAAGATCCACCGCCATCCGGCCTGCAGCAGCAGTCCGCCGATCACCGGTCCGCTCGCGCCGCCCGCCGCGGCAATCGCGGTCCAGATGCCCATGACCGTGGTGTGTTCGCGTTTCGGGAACACCGGTAGCACGAGGCCGAGACCGGTCGGGATGAGCAGGGCGGCGGCCGCGGCCTGCAGCACGCGCGCCGCGATGAGGATCGCCAGATTCGGTGCGAGTCCGCAGGCGATCGATGCCAGCCCGAAAAGCGCTATGCCGAGCAGGAATCCGCGTTTGCGCCCCGTGTCATCAGCGAACCGACCGGCGGGAACCAGCAGGGCCGCCATCACGATCGTGTAGGCGTTCAACGTCCACGACACCATGCCGGTGGAGGCATCCTCGAACGACCGCTGCAAGGCCGGGAAGGCGACGATGACCGCGAAAAGATCCAGGATCGCCAGGAATTGGGCGATCCCGGCTATGGCCAGCACTCGCCATCGCCTCGGATCGGCCGTATCCGCCTGGGGGACCGGGAATGTGCGTTCGCTCGTCGTGGTCATGTTCTAGACCTTGCTCGCTCGCCACCCGATCCACGAGTGGCAGGAATGCCACACTGCGATAGATTTCTGACAACTCTCGCGCTAGCGTGGAGTCATGGATTCGAACGGTCCCGGAACCCTCGCCCTCGCGGTAGCTTCCGGGATGCCGATCTTCGAGGTCGCCATCCCGTACCAGGTTTTCACCGAGCTCCCGCAGGGCGTCGACCCCGCCGACTGGTACGACTTCAAGCTCTGCGGCCCCCGCGACACCCGCCACGCGACCCTGCGCCACCACTTCGCCAGCAATACCGAATACGACTACGACGACCTGATCAACGCCGACACCGTCATCGTCCCGTCGACCCCGCACGCCCCCATCGACCCGCCCCCCGACCTCGTCGAGGCCGTGCGCCTGGCCTATGAGCGCGGCGCCCGCATCGCCTCCCTGTGCACGGGCTCGTTCGTCCTGGCCGCCGCTGGCCTGCTCGACGGCCGCCGCGCGACCACCCACTGGCGCCACATCGACGCGCTGCGCGCCCGCTACCCCCACCTCGACATCGACCCCGGCGTCCTCTACATCGACGACGGCCGCATTCTCACCAGCGCCGGCACCATGGCCGGAATGGACCTGTGCCTGCACCTGATTCGCAAGGACCTGGGCTCCCACATCGCCAACGCGGTAGCCCGCTACTTCGTCGTCTCCCCGCACCGCGCCGGCGGCCAGGCCCAATACCTCGAATCCCCGGTCCCCACCTACCCTGCCGACTCCGGCCTCTCCGCCACCCTCGAATGGGCCCTGACCCGTCTACACGACCCGTTGACCGTCGCCGACCTGGCCGCCCACGCCAACCTCAGCGACCGCACCCTCGCCCGCCGCTTCCACGCCGAACTGGGCGCCACCCCTCTCCAATGGCTCCTCACCCAACGCCTCATCCGAGCCCGAGAACTCCTCGAACTCACCGACCTCCCCGTCGAATCCGTAGCCGCCCGCTGCGGCCTCGGCACCCCCGCCAACCTCCGCACCCACTTCAACCGCGAAGTAGGCCTCTCCCCAACCGAATACCGCCGCTCCCACCGCCCCACCCGCCACGAGGTGATCACCGACCCCGCCCCGGCCGAGAACCCGCTGTCCGGTGCCGCTCTCGTCGAGCGTGTGACCAACCTGCGGAAGGAGCTGGACGCTGCGGAAATGGAGCTCGTGATTCCGGACCGGCACGAGTCATGATCCTTTCCGCCGCGAATATGTCGTGGCCGCGGTGATTCCCGGTCTCTGGATCAGTCCCGCCCGACGAGGTAGTCCGCAAGGAGGTCGTATTGCTCGGCGTCGATGCCGTCGTCGAGCGGCACGGCCACCGCGACTGTGCCGATCTCCTCGCCGACGAACAAGGCTGGGTCGTTGCAGTCCGCAAACCCGATCGCGTCGATTCCGGCCTGCGCGGCCCCGCCGCACCAACCGTGGTCGGCCACCACCAGGTCGGGCATCGGCCCTCCGGTCCGGCGTAGCGCGTCCAATGCCAGGCCGATCGGTATGGCGGAATGCGTGTGGATCGCCCCGCGCGGTGCCATGAGGTTGGCGACGCCTTGGAAATAGTCGATCCGAAGTCGTTGTACGCCATAGTGAGTCTGGTCGTCCCAGATGGCCCCGGTGCCCGCCTCGACCACGCTCCCGCCCGCGTCGGTCAGGGCGCCCGCCAAGCGCTGGTACAGCCGGGTGAGCGTTTTCGGATGCCCGGTGGCGAAGAGCACCCGCTGCCGCTCGCGAATTGCCTTGTCGAACCTGGCCGCATACCGATCCAACGCGGCCGCAGTGCATTCCGGGTCGATGGTGTCCACGCCGCGCCGGTAGTCGCGCCGCGGATCTACGCCCACCTTGCGCACCATCAGGTCGAAGATCGCGTCCGCGTCCCACTCGGGGCCGATGTCGAGGCCGAAGAGGTATCCCGGATCCCGTTGTGCGAGTCGCCAATAGTGCGCGAGGTTGTTCTCCCGAGGCGTGGCGACCTGGCCCGCCATTCCAGTCGCCACCAGATGCGTGATCAGCTCTTCCCGACTCGGTGCCATGTTCGCGAGCCTAACCGCGAATCGGGTCGATCGTGGATCACCCTGTGCGGCGGTGGAATTGGGTTATCGGGGGATTGTCATGGTGAGGCTGTCGCGGGCTGCCAGGTAGGCGGAGCGGACGTGGGCTGTCAGGTCGGCGCGGGTGCCGGGGGTGGGGAGGAAGGTCCATTCCTCGAGGGCGTAGCCGAAGGCGGAGACGACCAGGTCCAAGGCGAGGCGGGGGCGGGGGTCGGTGGGGTTCAGGGTGAAGCGGGTGGTGAGGATGGTCAGGGCGGAACGTGTTGTGGCGTCGCAGAATTCGAGGCCGTGGGCGTTCATCGAGGGGACCTCGGCGGCCAGGCGGCGGCTGCGCAGGACCCGGTCGGCCCAGCTCTCGTTCGGCATCTGGTCCAGGGCGGCGAGCAGGGTGTCCTCGAGCAGGTCCAGTAGGCGGTCGGTGCGGGGTGTGATCGTTTCCAGTTCGGTCAGGAAGACGGCCCACAGGTCCTGGGTGGGGGCCATGGCCACGTCTTCCTTGCTCTTGAAGTAGCGGAAGAACGTGCGCTTGGAGATCTCGACGTCGTGGCAGAGGGCGTCGAGGGTGGTCGCGTCGAAGCCGTCGTCGGTGAACCTGGTCAGGGCGGTATCGATCAGGTTCTGCCGGGTGCGCAGCTTTTTGCGGTCCCGCAGGGGCAGGTCGTCGGGGATCGCGAGGCTCATGCGGCAACTGTAACTTGTTGACGAATGCCTCTCGAGGTAATTTGCCACTTAGTGACATTTTCTGCTGAGAGGTAGCTCGATATGCGTGCTCTGCTGGTCGACCGTTCCGCTGCCGGGGGTCTTCGCCTCGGCGAGGTACCGGATCCCGAACTCGCCGCGAACCAGGCCCTGGTCCGCATCACCGCTACGTCGCTGAACAATGGCGAGGTCGCCTTCGGGATCCCCGACGCGCCCGAGGGCACGGTATTGGGTTGGGACGCAGCTGGAATCGTCGAACGCGCGGCGGCAGACGGCTCGGGACCCGCCGCCGGAACCGCGGTCGTCACCCTGGGCGAGGGCGGCGGCTGGGCCGAATTGCGTTCCGTCGACACGAATCTCCTCGGCGTGGTGCCCGCCGACGCCGACCTCGGCGCGATCAGCACCGTCCCGGTCGCGGGCGCGAGCGCACTACGCGCCCTGCGCCGCATCGGCCCCTTGCTCGGCAAACGGATCCTCATCACCGGCGCCAGCGGCGGCGTCGGCCGCTTCGCGGTGCAGCTGGCCCGACGCGGGGGAGCACACGTCATCGCCGCCACCGGCGACCCGGCAGGCCAGGGCTCCGGCCTGCAAAGGCTCGGTGCACACGAAATAGTCACCGACCCAGCCGAACTCACCGCCCCGGTCGATGGTGTCCTCGACCTGATCGGCGGCCCGGCTCTGGTCTCGGCCTTCGAACAACTAGCCGAGGGCGGCACCCTGGTAGCGGTCGGCCATTCCCACGGCCAGGGCGAATCCTTCCCCTACGGAGCACTTTTCGGCCATGAGGGCCGCCACGACCGCTCCTTGGTGACCTTCTTCCTGCTGTCCTGCCCCGACTTGGGTCCCGACCTCACCTGGCTGGCCGCCGAAATCGCCGACGGCCGCCTCGATCCGCAAATCGCCTGGCGCGGCTCCTGGCAGGACGTTTCGGAGGCCACCACGGCCCTGCTCGACCGCCGCCTCCACGGCAAGGCCGTCCTCGACCTCGACTGACCCGGTCGATCCACCGGCCATCCGATCTATGCGCCTCGCAAAGCCATTCCGGCCCTGGCCGATCCTCGACAGTTCTGGTCAAACGCTGCCGCTGGCAAACCAAAGGCCAGCAGTCGGAACGCGGGCCACGACTGCTGGGCGTGGGGCCGACCAGCCGATCACGGCTGCCACCTGAAATGTGTGGGCAGTGCTGCGCCGCGATATCCGCTGAAATCAGCTGGTGTGCGGGCCTTTACGAGAATTCGGCGCGACCTGTCGCGGGTCGCGCCGAATTCTGGTGGACGGGTCGGTGTCGACCTAGCGCTGGCTGACCGCGCCTTCGGCGGCTTCGGCCCATTCGCGCCATTGCTTGGCCTGTTCGAGGGCCTTTTCGGCGTCCTTGGTCTTGCCGGCGGCCTGGGCCTTGGCGGCCTGTTCCTCGAATTGGGCTACGCGTTCGCGGAATTGGGCGGCGCGGGCCATGGCCTCGGGATCGCTGCGGCGCCATTGGGCGTCGACGGCTTCGCGGACCTTCTTCTCGATGGCGCGCAGGCGCGATTCCAGGTCGTGCATGCGCTCGCGGGGCACCTTGCCGATGGCGTCCCACTTCTCCTGGAGTTCGCGCAGGGCGTTGCGGGCGGCGTCGAGGTTCGACTCGGGGTCGATGTTCTCGTAGGTGTGCAGGAGTTCTTCCTTGGCGGTGGCATTCGCCTCGAACTCGTGGTCGCGTTCGGTGGCCGCGGTGTTGCGGGCGGCGAAGAACACGTCCTGCGCGGCCTTGAAGCGACGCCACAGCTGCTCGTCCGCCTCGCGGGGCGCGCGGCCGGCGGCCTTCCACTCGGTGAGCAGGTCGCGGAAGATGGCCGCGGTGCCGGACCAGTCGGTCGACCCGGAGAGTTCCTCGGCGCGCACGCAGAGCTCTTCCTTACGCGTCTTGGCCGAGGCGCGTTCGCGATCGAGCTCGGCGAAGTGTGCCCCGCGGCGGCGGTTGAATGCCTCGCGCGCCTTGGAGAAGCGCCGCCACAGCGCGTCGTCGACCTTGCGGTCCACGCCGCGAATGGTCTTCCACTCGTCGAGGATCTCGCGCAGCCGGTCACCGGCGACCTTCCACTGGGTGGATTCGGCGGCGATCTGCTCGGCCTCGGCGGCCAGGGCCTCTTTGCGCTCGGTTTGCTCGTGCCGGGTGCGTTCCTTCTCCTCCTTGGCGTGCGCGGCAGCCTCGTCGGAGTGTTCGATGATGGCCCGCAGCCGGGCGGTCAGGCCGTCGATATCGCCGATCACCGCGGCGGTCGGCAATGTTTCGGCAAGCGCGGTGGCGGCGGCCTTGGTCTTGCGGGCGTCGGTGCCGGCGGCCAGGCGGGCCTCGAGCAGCGCGACCTCGGTGGCCAGATCGTCGAAGCGGCGGCCGAAGTGGGCCAGGCCCTCGGTGGCGTCACCGGCCTGCCAGGACCCGATGACGCGTTCGCCGTCGGCGGTCTTGACCCAGGCGGTGCCGTCCTCGTCGACCCGGCCCCACTGGCTGGGGTCGCTCACGCTCGGGACCACCACCGGATGGGGATGCGGGGTGGCCGGGCCGGGCGCGGGTTTGACGGCATGCGGTTTGGGGGATTCAGGTTTGCGGCGCGGGCCACCCGGACGGGGTGCCGCGGCGGCCGCGGGAGACGGCTTGGCGCTCTCACTGGGGGTGGGAACCTGGGCTGAGCTCGGGGTGGGCACTGCGGCGCCGGGCTTGGGCGTCGGGGTCGACTCCGGGTGGGTAGCCTTCTCGGTTCCGTTGTTGTCGCTCATTGCTCCTCGTCCCTGCCGCGCGTCACGGCTGCCTGGTTACGCCCTAGCTCATTCGTCTAACTGCATCCCATTCAACCAGGCTGAGATGGGAAATGCTGTCTTTGAGCCCGCTTCGGCGGCGCGGCGGTCCGGCCGGGGTGGGGCTGGTGAGGTGCGTTAGCGCTACGGTTGACGGCGTGTTCTGTGTTGCGTCGTTGGTTCCCTCGCCGCCCGTGCTGGTACCCGAACTCGAGGGTACGGCCGGTGCCGTCGGTGACGGTGCCGTCGCAACGCTGCGAGCTGCGGTGTTGGCCGCGGCGGGGGAGTTGGCCGCCCGCGCGTCGCGCTGGATCGTGGTCGGCGTGGCGGAGCCCGAGGCCGCGGAAACGGACCGGGTGATCGGTTCGGAATCGGTGGGCACATTCCGGGGATACGGCGTGGATGTCCGAGTTGGTTTGGCCGGATCGGTTGCCGAGCGTGTCTCTGCTGGCCGCAATGCGGATCCGCTGCTGCCGCTGCCCGCCTTGATCGCAGGCTGGCTGCGGGAACAGGTCGGGCCCGGCGTCGTCGCCGAATGCCGTCTGATCTCGGCGGATGCCTCGGCCGACGAGGCCCTGACCTTCGGCCGCTACCTGCGCGCGGAGCTCGATGCCGAGCCCGAGCCGATCGCGGTGCTGGTGGTCGGCGACGGTGCGGCAACCCTGTCGCTGAAGGCTCCGCGCTATCTCGATGAGCGCGCCGAGGGCGTGCAGGCCGAGATCGATCGTGCGCTGAGCGCGGGGGACCGGCAGGCCCTGGCCGCCCTCGACACCCACCTGTGTGCCGAGCTCGAGGTCGAGGGTCGTCCCGCCTACCAGGTGCTGGCCGGACTCTTCGCCGCCGACGCGTCCGATCCGAAGGTCGAAACGCTCTATGCCGCGGCCCCGTTCGGTGTCGGCTACCACGTGAGTGTCTGGCGTCCGGGAGCCGCGGCATGAGGCCCATCGCCGTGGTCGGACCCACCGCCACCGGGAAGTCGGATCTGGCCCTGGATCTGGCCGAACGGCTCGACGGCGAGATCGTCAATATCGATGCCATGCAGTTGTATCGGGGTATGGACATCGGCACCGCCAAACTGCCGGTCCCCGAACGCCGTGGCATCCCGCATCACCAGTTCGACATCCTCGATGTCACCGAGACCGCGACCGTCGCCTCCTACCAGTCCGCCGCCCGTGCGGATGTCGAGGCCATCATGGCGCGCGGCCGCACCCCCGTCATCGTCGGCGGCTCCATGATGTATGTCCAAGCGCTGCTGGATGATTGGGATTTCCCGGCCACCGATCCGGAGATCCGCGCGAAGTGGGAGGCGGTGCTGGCCGACCGCGGCACCGTCGCGGTGCACGAGGCCCTGAAGCAGGCCGATCCGGTCGCCGCCCAGACCATCCTGCCCACCGACGGCCGGCGCATGGTGCGTGCGCTCGAGGTGGTGGAGCTGACCGGCAAACCCTTCGCCGCCTCCGCGCCGCAGATCGGCGAACCCCGTTGGGGCACGGTCATCATCGGTGTCGATCGCGACACCTCCGAACTGGATGCCCGCATCGAATTGCGCACCGCGAAGATGTTCGAATCGGGTCTGGTCGAGGAGACCGAGCAGCTCATCGCCCGGGGCCTGCGCCACGGCCAAACCGCCCGCCGCGCCATCGGTTACGCGCAGGTCCTCGATTTCCTGGACGGCGAGTACGACCTGGCCGAAGCCCAGGAGCGCACCTTCATCGGCACCCGCCGCTACGTCCGCCGCCAGCGCTCCTGGTTCCGCCGCGATCAGCGCGTGCACTGGGTCGACGGCGCGGACCCGCAGCTGTCCGCCACCGCGATGGCTCTTGTCGAGCACGGCTGATCGCCGAACGCCTTACCGGCACACGCCTTCCCGAGTGATCGAACCCTGACACTCCAGGGGTGGGGGACACGCCAGATTCTCGCCGTGGATGTCGGGGTCGCGCGTTACGTTGCTGGGGTGACGGGCCGTGGGAATACGCGGAATGCCTCGGTGGAATTGTGGCGGGAGTACCTGGGCAACAGGGCCAGACGGCTGCGCGACGGTCGATTCCTGGTGCACGGCAGGCGCGCCATCACGCGCGCGCTCGATTGTCGTTGGCCGCTGGAGACTCTCGTCTACCGGCTCGGTGCGCCCGAGCCGCCGGATTGGGTGCGGCAGCTGCTCGAGACGAGTGGCGTGCCGGGGGTCGGGCTGGTGCCGGAGGTGATGGTGGAGCTGGCCGAACCCGGCGAGGCGGTGCCGGAGCTGGTGGCGGTGGCGGCGACCAGGCGGCCCGAACTGGAGGAGTTCGCGCCGGGCGCGCCGGGTGATCCGGTGCCGGTCGTGGTGGTGGACCGGCCCGCGTCGGCGATCCGGCTCGGCGCGCTGGTCCGCTCGGCGGTGGCGTTCGGCGCGGGCGGGATCATCGTGACCGGTTCCGGCGTGGACCATTACGACCCGCAGAGCGTGCGCGCCTCCGATGGCGCACTGTTCGCGATCCCGGTGCTGCGCGCCTCCGGTCCCGCGCAGGTGGCGGCGTTCCGGGACCGGCAGCGGGCCCGCGGAATCGCGACCCGTATCGTCGGCAGTGATGACCACGGCGGCCTCGCCCTCGACGATGCGGAATTCGACGGCGGCACCGTCCTGGTCCTCGGCGACGACAGCGCATCGCTGACCCCCGCCTGGCGGCAGGTGTGCGATGAGCTGGTGTGCATCCCGACCGACGGCACCCTCGGCTCGCCCTCCGCGGCCGCGGTGGCCCTCTACGAGATATCCCGGCAACGCCGGGCACTACGGTGAGGACTATGAGCGAGAACAGCGCGGCCGATATCGAATTCAGCAAGGGCCACGGCACCCAGAACGACTTCGTCGTGCTGCCCGACCCGGACGCGTGGCTCGAGCTCACCGAATCGCGGGTCGCCGCCCTGTGCGACCGCCAGCGCGGGCTGGGCGCGGACGGCGTGCTGCGGGTCGCCCGCGCGTCGGCGCTGATCGAGAACGGCGTGCTGGCCGGACTGCCGGAGGGCGTCAGCGGCGAGGACTGGTTCATGGACTACCGCAATGCCGACGGTTCCATCGCCGAGATGTGCGGCAACGGCGTCCGCGTCTTCGCCCACTACCTGGTCGCGAACGGTCTGGAGAAGCGCGAGGAATTCGTCGTCGGCTCCCGCGCCGGGGCCCGTCCGGTCGTGGTCCACCACGCCGATCCGGTCCACGGCGAGGTGACCGTGGCCATGGGTCGCGTCAAAACCCTCGGCACTTCCACCGCGAACGTCGACGGCCGCGAATTCACCGGTCTCGGAATCGATGTCGGCAACCCGCACCTGGCTTGCGTGGACCCGTCCCTGACCCCGGCCTCCCTCGCCGACCTGAACCTCGAGCGTCTGCCCGGGTTCGACCACACCCTGTTCCCCCACGGCGTCAACGTCGAGATCCTCACCGCGCTGGCCGTCGGTTCCGACGGCGAGCGCGGCGTCGACATGCGCGTCTACGAACGCGGCGTCGGCGAAACCCGCTCCTGCGGGACCGGAACCGTCGCCGCCGCGGCCGCCGCCCTGGCCGCCGACGGCTTCGACCTGGCCTCGGATGTCGGCCACATCCAGGTCCGCATCCCCGGCGGCGTGGTCACCGTCGGCATCGAGAACGGCGCCGCGTGGCTGCGCGGCCCGTCGGAGCTGGTCGCGACGGGCCGCATTGCCGCCAAGTGGTGGCAGGACGCCTGATTCGTCGATCACGCGGCGGCGGTGCTGAGCGCCTGAGCCGCGGCAGGGATCGGATCGGCGGTTTCGAGGGTCGGGTAGTCGATGTAGCCCTCGGGGCCGCCGACGTACATCAGGGGCTCGTCGCGGAGCGGGTTGAGGGGTGCGCCGATCTTCAGGCGCTCCACCAGGTCGGGGTTCGCGAGGAACGAACGGCCCAGGGAGACCAGATCCGCGCCCGCCGCGAGCAGCGCTTCCGCGGCTGCGCGGCCACCGTCGGCGGGCAGCGGGACGCCCCAGCCCAGGTTCGGGTTGGCGATGAGGGTGGTCGGCCAGAGCTGGCGAATCCGGTGGTAGAGGCTGCTTTCCGGGTCCGCGAAAACCAGGTGCAGGTAGGCCGGGTGGCGCTCGGCCAGCGCGGCGACCAGGGCCGGGTACAGCTCGTCGGTGTCGTCTTCGGCGATGCCGTTGACGGTGACGCCGGGCGCGATGCGGATGCCGACCCGGTCCGCGCCGATGGCGGCGATCGCCGCGTCGACCACCTCGAGGGTGAAGCGGATCCGGTTCTCGATCGATCCGCCGTAGCCGTCGGTGCGACGGTTGGTGTTGCCCGCCAGGAACTGGTGCGGCAGATGGCCGTTGGCGCTGTGGATCTCCACGCCCTCGAATCCCGCAGCCACCGCATTACGGGCGGCGGTGGCGTAATCGGCGACGGTGTCCTGGATTTCGGTGTGGCTCAGCTCGCGCGGGGTCACGGCTTCCTGCACCCCGGACGGGGTGTGGATGGGTTCCGGCAGCGGAATCGCGGACGGTGCGACCGGGATCAGCCCGCTGTTGTCCGGGTGTCCGACGCGCCCGCCGTGCTGCAGTTGCAGGAACATCCGTCCGCCCCGAGCCCGCACCGCATCGGTGACGCGCCGCCAGCCCGCGATATGCGAATCGGTATGGATGCCGGGGATGTTCGGGTAGGTCTGGCCGACGGGATTCGGGGTGGTGCCCTCGGCGATGATCAGCCCGGCTGTCGCCCGCTGCGCGTACTGGATCGCCATGAGTTCGGAGGGTGTCCCGTCCGTCTCCGCACGATTGCGGGTCAGCGGGGCCATGACCAGCCGATTCGGGAGTTCCAGAGCGCCGATGCGGCCGGTGGTGAAGAGGTCTGTGTTCGTCATGCCGGTAAGGTAAAACCTGACATTGATGTGAGGTGCAAGCCTCGGAACCCGTGAGGTCTCTGCCTCGGAACCCGGAGTGCCGCATGCGAATCGGTGAACTGGCCAAACGCACCGGCGTGAGCGAACGGTCGTTGCGCTACTACGAGGAACAGGGCCTGCTCGTGCCCTCCCGCACGCCCGGCGGCCAACGCGACTATCCGGACATGGCAGTCGACCGCGTCATCCACATCCAGGAACTCTTCGCGGCGGGTCTCAACAGCAAGAAGATCTTCGAGATCCTGCCCTGCATGCGAGACACCGACGGCGGCGCGAACGAGCGCGCCACGCCCGAGTTGGTCCACGAATTGCGCTCGGAACGCGACCGCATCGACCGCACCATCGCCGACCTGTTGCGCTCGCGCGAAGTCCTCGACGATGTCATCACCCGCGCAGGTGAACGCTTCACGACACGATAATTGTGGGTTCGGGGGCACGGTCCCCGTTTTTCGTCCCGGGGGTGGTGGGGGCTTCGCCCCCGCCCTGCCGGGAGGCCGGAGTCGCCCCGAAATAACCGAATGCGGTCGTTCGTTGGGACGTGGGACTATGGAGGTGTATGAGTAAGCCAGAAACGTATGAGTTCACTCCCGCCGAAGACCTCGACGAGGAGTTCAACGACGCCCCCGAGACCGGCCGGAACGGCTGGTCGGCCGCGCCGACCGTTGGTGAGCAGCAGCTCGAGGAGCGTGCCGCGCTGCGTCGTGTCGCGGGTCTGTCGACCGAGCTCGAAGACGTCACCGAGGTCGAGTACCGGCAGTTGCGCCTCGAGCGCGTGGTTCTGGTCGGTGTCTGGACCGAGGGCACGGCCGCGCAGTCCGATGCGAGCATGGCCGAGCTGGCCGCGCTGGCCGAGACCGCGGGTTCCGAGGTGCTCGACGCGCTGATCCAGCGCCGGGACAAGCCGGACAAGGCCACCTACCTGGGTTCCGGCAAGGCCGAGGAGCTGCGCTCGATCGTCCTCGAGACCGGTGCCGACACCGTGATCTGCGACGGTGAGCTGACCCCCGCGCAGCTGACCGCGCTGGAGAAGGTCGTCAAGGTCAAGGTCATCGACCGCACCGCGCTGATCCTGGACATCTTCGCCCAGCACGCCACCTCGCGTGAGGGCAAGGCGCAGGTCTCGCTCGCGCAGATGGAGTACATGCTCCCGCGCCTGCGTGGTTGGGGTGAGTCGATGTCCCGGCAGGCCGGTGGTCGTGCCGGCAGCAATGGCGGTGTGGGTCTGCGTGGTCCCGGTGAGACCAAGATCGAGACCGATCGCCGCCGCATCCGTGAGCGAATGGCGAAGCTGCGCCGCGAGATTCGCGAGATGAAGACCGCCCGCGACACCAAGCGCGCCAAGCGCGCGTCCAGCGGCATTCCGCAGGTCGCGATAGTCGGCTACACCAATGCGGGCAAGTCGTCGCTGATGAACGCGCTGACCGATGCTGGAATCCTGGTGCAGGACGCCCTGTTCGCCACCCTGGATCCGACCACTCGCCGCGCCGCCCTCGAGGACGGCCGCGAGGTGGTGTTCACCGATACCGTCGGTTTCGTCCGCCACCTGCCGACCCAGCTGGTCGAGGCGTTCCGCTCCACCTTGGAAGAGGTGACGGGCGCGGATCTGCTGCTGCACGTGGTCGACGGTTCGGATCCGTTGCCGGATCAGCAGATCAAGGCGGTGCGCGAGGTCATCACCGATGTGCTGCGCGAGACCAAGGCCCCGGCCCCGCCGGAGTTCCTGGTGGTCAACAAGATCGACGCCCTCGATCCGCTGGATCTGACCCAGCTGCGCGGCTGGCTCCCCGACGCGGCCTTCGTCTCGGCCCGCACCGGTGAGGGCCTGGATCAGCTCCGCGACCGCTTGGCTCAGATCCTCGGTGGCCTCGACGTCGAGGTCAGCGTCCTGCTGCCCTACACGCGCGGCGACCTGCTGGCCCGCATCCACGCCGACGGCAAGATCATCAGCTCCGAGCACGAGGAGACCGGCACCCGGGTCCGCGCCCGAGTCCCCAACTCCCTGGCCGGGCAGTTGACGGCGTACGCCCACGCGGGCGGCTCCGTCGACGACGCCGATTCGGCCGCCGTCGAACAGACCGCTTCGCAAGCCTGACCCGTTCCGGTAGGAGGCCATCCCCGGATGCCTCCTACCGCGACGGAGAATGGGCCTATTCCTACATTAATTGGCATCAACTGACGGGATTCCGTCGAATTTCACGGAAAATGTAGCTACAGGCCCATTCTCGCCCGCAGATCGTTCCAACTCGCGGCGTCACGGTCTTCGCGTCCACAAATTCCAACCGGTCGCATTCCGCCGCCGAGCGATCATCTCCAGGTGTGGCACCAGCGCTTTGAAATACCGCTTCGCCTCACATCCTTTCCCGCATTCCCGATGTGTCTCCAGCCCGCGCCGAGCCACCTCGAGGTTCTGAACCGGATAATCCGGCACCTCATGGCTGATCGCTTGCGCCACAGGTCAACCCCTGACCCGTCGCCGCGCCGCACGATGCCGACCGGCCCGTACGCGATCCGCCTCTCCCGATTTCCTGATGTCTTCCCCAACGCAGAACGCCACCAGCGTCCCGCCAAATACAGTCATAAGCAACAAGATCCAAGCGTCCCAGGGCATTGCGACTCCCAGCTGTCCTATCGGATTGACTGGCTCAGATGTGACATCCAAACCAAAGATTTTTCTCCGAGCGCTCTGCAACAAGTAGACATCCAAATTCGTTGCCGGAGTAGCCTCCTGGGAACAATTTGCGAAATACAATAGATGTCCGCCGCGGTCATGTCCGCGGCGACCATTCCCTTGATAGCGAGGCTAAGAAATGACTGGATTGACGGTCTCTCGCATGGATTTCGGGAACTACATGCGCGGAGTGCGTGAACAAGCAAATCAGACACTGCTGGCCGCCGCAGCGGGCCTGGAGGTGTCGCGCCAAGTCATCATGCGTATGGAGGAGGGGAGCCCGACCAAGCTCACCCGGCCGCTGATCGGGCTGCTACTCGATCATTACGGCGCGTCGCGGGAGATCTGCGACGAGGCGTTGCGGCTGTGGTCCGAGATCGCCGATCAAGACAAAGTCGCCAAGGCGCAGGGCAATTCGAAGGGATTCTGGAAGGCGTACACCGACCAGGTAGCCCCGACGTTCCCTCGATTTCTGCGTCTAGAGGGCGCCGCGAACCGAGTTGTGGCGCATCAGCCGGTGATCGTGCCCGGTTTGCTGCAAACATCCGAATACCGGCGCGCGATCATCCGAATCGATGAACCAGGCATGTCAGCGGTGAATGTCGAGCGTTTGTTGGAACTTACGGCCCGTCGCCAGCTTCGCCTCTACGAGGAGGGTTTTCGTCTCGACGTGTTGGTCTCCGAGGCTGTGTTTCGCCACTGTCCGGCGGCTCCGGAGGTGATGGCGGCCCAGCTGCGCTGGATCGCCGAGATCGGCGAACGCGAGAACGTCAGCGTCCGCCTCATCCCGTTCGCAGTTGGACCGCACCGTGGCCTCACGATCCAACCCTTCACCCTCCTGGAGTTTCCCAAGGGCTCGAGTGGAATCTCCTTGCCGACAGTCGTTTTCGTTGAAGGGGCGATCGGAAGCCTCTACCACGAACGCGTAGAGGAAATCGGTCAATATCGGCAGGCGACCGAGGCCATGCAAGCGGTAGCGTTGACGGAAGCGGACACAAGGGACATGGTTCTCGCCCTGGCGAAGGAGTATGCGGCATGAGAAAACTCCCGCAAACCGGCAAGTGGTACAAGTCCAGCAGATCCGACGCTGCGAAGCAGTGCGTAGAGGTCTTCCTCGGCAACGGGGTTGTCGGAGTCCGCGATTCGAAGAACCGCGGCCCCGAACTGTGGTTCCCCGACGCGGCCTGGCGCTCCTTTATCGCCAGCGGCGTCTGGGAGCGCTAGCAGGCGTCTTCAGTCAGCTGCCGGTGGGAACCGGTGTGGCGGTGAGCATGTGGCGGAGCCATGGTTCGGCGTGGGTGGCGTCGACCGCGAGGTGGTCGGCTAGTTCGGCCTCGCTGAAGTTCAGGTTGGGGGACCAGCTCGGGATTGCGAGGACGTGCAGGCCTGCTGCGTGGGCGGAGCGGATACCGGCGGCTGAATCCTCCACGGCGACACAGTGTTGCGGGTCGATGCCGAGGAGGGTGGTGGCGTGGAGCCATGGGGCGGGGTCGGGTTTGGTGGCGGCTACGTCCTCGCGCGCTACCACTACTCGCATTGATCGGTGCAGGCCGAAATGTTCGAGGGTGGCGTGGACGAACCGGCGCGGGGATGCGGATACCACGCCGGTTATGGTCCGGCTCGCCGTGTCGAGCAGCGCTGAAATCCCGGGCAGTAGTTCGATGCCGCCGGATCGGACCTGCTCGACCATTGCCTCGACGCAGTCGGCGACGACCTGGTCGGGGGAGTCGATGCCGGAGACCCAGGCCAGATAGTGCGCCCAGTCGCCGTGTCCGTGTGTCCTGCGTCGGTCGGCGTCGGTCCAGGTGTGGCCGTGTCGGGCGGCGTAGTCGGACCAGCAGCGGTCCCACGGTTCCATGGTCGCGGCCAGGGTCCCGTCGAGGTCGAACAGGACCGCGCGGATGCGTCCGGTCACGCCGTCGCCGCGGCGGTGTGGGCGACCAGCTGTTCGATCGAAATCAGGGTCAGCCCATGGGTATCGGCGAAGTCGCGCAGTGCTTCGAGGCGCATCACCGATCCGTCGTCGTGGCAGACCTCGCTGATGACGGCGACCGGAGCCAATCCGGCCAGCCGCATCAATTCCACTCCGGCCTCGGTGTGGCCGCGTCGCGCCGCCAGCCCTTCCGGATGGGCGCGCAGCGGGAAGATATGGCCCGGCCGACACAAGTCCCCGGGCCCGGTGGCCGGGTTCGCCAGCGCCCGCACTGTCGTGGCCCGGTCGGCCGCGCTGATCCCGGAGACCACGCCCGCCACGGCATCGACGGTCACGGTGAAGGCGGTCTCCTTGCTGTCCTGCCCGGCGGTGGTCATCAGGGGCAGCTCGAGCAGGTCCGCGCGTTCGCCCGGCATGGGCGCGCACACCACGCCGCCGGTGTAGCGGATGAAGAATCCGAGCGCCTCGGGTGTGGCGAGTTCGGCGGCCATGATCAGGTCGCCCTCGTTCTCGCGATCCTCGTCGTCGACCACGATCACCGCTCGGCCCGAGGCGATCTCCCGTACCGCCGTATCCACCCGATCCAATAGGCTTGTCCGGTCCCGCGCGCTGGTTGAAACGGCCATGGTCACTGCTCTCCGTCCTGCCTCGGGGGATGGAATCACGCATGCAACCCAGCAGAGGCTAGACGAACCAAGATCGTTTTCCCCGGAGTGAAACGCGGCCTGACCACCATCCCCAACCCCTCGGAACCGCTGAGTGGCACACCAGCGCGGGGGAATCGGGCAAATCCCCTCGCTGGTGTGCCACTCAGCGATTGGTGGGGATGGTGGTCAGGCCGGGGCCGGTGAGATCGGACAGGCGGGCGGTGCGGCCGGTGATGAGGAGGAGCAGGGCGAGGATGGGGCCTTCGATGTCATTGCCCGTGCCGTAGGACCAGTCGATGTCGGTGGCGCGCAGGCGGATTCCGTCGAGGCGGTGCTTGTTCCAGACCGGCCGGCCGACCTCGACCGCGCGATCGGCGGCGGCTGCGGCTGCCTCGGGGGCGACGTCGATGGTGCGGCCCAACGGGATTGCGATGTCCTGGCCGTGGACCATGGTGTCGAAGAGGATATTGCGGTAGTTGGTCAGCGAGGGCAGCCGCCGCGACGCCGCATGGGCACGCAGCTGGGAAACCAGTTCCGCGGTGGGCTGATTCGCGTACGAGCGGGTGAGGATGTCGACGAAGCGGTTGTAGTCGCCGCGGGCGCGCAGGCCGGTGGCGAGCATGACGCGCGCGGACGGCGGCTGGGGAGTCAGCGCGATATGCGCGGCCACCTCGCGGACGCGCCAGCCCGCGCAGAGCGAGGGCGTTTCCCATTCCTCGGGGGAGAGGTCGGCCAGCAGGTCGGCGATGGCGCGCCGCTGCTGCTCGATGACCTTCCAACTGGTTTCGCGGTCCACGATGGCACCTCTAGTATTAGTCAGTGAGTCTGACCAAATATAGTCAGAGAATCTGACTAGTGCAAGGAGTGGGATGGGCGACGAGCTGAATGTGGGCTTGCTGATGTTCATTGCCCATCGGTCGATGGAACAGCGGATTTTCGCCGCGCTCGCGGAGGCGGGGTACGGGGATCTGACCGTCGCGCAGGGTCGGCTGGCGGGGAGGATCGGGCCGCAGGGCACGCGGCTCACCGAGTTGGCGGATCAGGCTCAGATAACGAAGCAGACCGCGGGATTCCTGGTCGATCAACTCGTCCGCGCGGGCTACGTCGAACGGGTCCCTGATCCCGCGGACGCCCGCGCTCGCCTGATCCGCCTCACCCCCCGCGGCCTCGAACTGGCGGAATTCTCCAACACGATCGCCGACCGCATTCAGGCCGAATGGGCCGCCCACCTCGGCCGCACCCGCATGCGCCAACTACAGGACATCATGTCCCGGCTCCGCGAAATCACCGACCCGTACGAGTGATCCGACAGCGACGAACTCGCGCCGAACAGCCCCGCAACGAATTCCGCTCAGCTGCCGGCGATGCGGGTCTGTGCACGGAGGCGTGCGGTCAATGCCGCGCAGGTTTCGAGGTCGAAGGCGGGGTCGCCGGCCAGGTGCAGCACGCCGATGGTGGCGTGGTCGGCCCACGAGCACACCGTGGAATGGTCGATGGCCCCGTTGATGATTCGATCGAGGAGCTGGCATTTCATCACGGCGTCATCGAGCCCGTCCGGATGCATTGTGGTGGCGGTACCGAGGAGCGCGCTCCCGGGTTTTTCCAGCGTGCCCCGCATCACCGAAGGAATCGCCCGGCCCGCGACCGCATCCAGGTCGCCAACGGTCCCCCAGAGTCCCACCAGCGTGAGGACGTGGTCGTAGGACGGGGACGGAGACAGATACTGTGCGTATAGACCGCCGGTCAGGTCCCCATCGAGATCCCTGTACGCGGATGGCAGGTCTGCGGCGATCAGGGGCTCGGATCTGTGGAGCGTGTAGCCGTCGAGCACGGATTGCGGTGCGATCAGGTGGTAGCGCTCATTCGCGGTGGTCGACTTGCGGGCCGACGATGTCGAAGTCGGCGTCGAGGACTGCCCATCGTGCTGTGACGTACAGCCCGTGGCAACGGCCCCCAGCAGAACCACGCCGCTGATCAATACCGAGAAAGAGTGGGCGCGACGCTTCTTCCAGACGATCATCGTCACGATCGACCGCCGCCTTCGGTCGGCAATTGCGTTGTACCACAACACAGTAGTTCACCGACTCGAATCGACGGTTCGTTTCCGGCGCTAAATCTCGAGTCGCGGGCTCCGGCCCAGTCCTGTGGACGATGCGGCGTCGGTCCGAGAGCGTTCGGCATGCCCGGCGAGGGTGGCGAACTGGCGGGTCTGCATCGTCCAGTGGATCGGTGGGTACAAGAAATAGCCGACGAACCAGGCCAGCCATCGAGGACCGCCCGCTTGATATCCGCTCACCACCAGGCGGGTGCGGTCGCCGGGCAGTTCGGTGAGCAGGAAACCCCACAACCCCTCGAAGTAGACGTGCGGCGGCGGGTCGGTGGTGAGCGAGGATCGGGCGCGCAGGTCGATGCGCCCGCGCAGTCCCAGGAAGCGCCCGGGGTCGAGGGCCGCCACCTCCCATGAATCCACCGGTCCCATTCACGGCCAGACCCGGTGCGGCGGTGCGTCGATGGTCACCGCCAAGGTCGCGGCTCGACTGCCACCGGCGATGAGCTCGGCCCCCGGAAACGGCCCCGCCACTTCGTCCTCGGTGGCCCCCCCAGCGAATCAGCCTCGGCCGCACGACGATCGCATAAATCCCGCCCGTCAGCCCCATCCCGGCGAGCAAGGCCCGTGAAAATCCCTGCATACAAACCAGCCTGACCCTTCTCCTCCACCCGGCCAAGAGCCCAAAGCCCCCGCCCTGCCGGGACCGTCCCCCGTGAGCGACTCGACAGTGTCATCCCCGCCCCGCCGCCCGCCGAGCGGCACATGCTGGAGGTGGAATCCGGGTGAACCGGACGAAAGCCCTCCGGAATGTGCCGCTCGGCGGGAGAGTGGGTGGGGTGGAAGGTGACACGGGCAAGACGGACATGGCTGGGGTGGGGGCGCGACGGGGGGATATCGCCGCGATGCTGTTGGATCGGGTTGGGGATGAGCGGCGCGGGCTGCGGACTCGGGAGCGGGACTGGAGTTGGGATGAGGTGGTGGGGGAGTCGGCGGTGCGGGCCGAACTGGCGCGAGAGTTGAGACGTGACGGGCCTTTTCATATCGGGGTGCTGCTGGACAACGTGCCTGATTTCATCTTCTGGCTGGGTGCGGCCGCATTGGCGGGGGCAACCGTGGTCGGGATCAATCCGACGCGGGGAAATGCGCAGTTGGAGGCCGATATTCGATACGTCGACTGCCAGCTGATCGTGACCGACGCGGCCGGGATGGCTCGGTTGGGTGGGCTGGATTTGGGGCTGGAGCCCGAACGGTTTCTGCTCGTGGATGATCCGGGCTACCTCGAGCGGGTCGAGAAGCATCGGGTGGAGCCGGTTGCGCACGCGGGGGCGGAAGCCTTGTTGTTGTTGCTGTTCACCTCTGGAACGACCGGGACATCGAAGGCGGTCAAGTGCAGTCAGCGTCGGCTGGCGGCGATCGCGTACGGGGCCAGCGACAAGTTCGGACATGTTCGAGAGGACGTCGATTACTGCTGCATGCCGCTGTTCCACGGCAATGCGATCATGGCGCTGTGGGCTCCCGCGCTGGCCAACGGTGCGACGGTGTGCCTGACCCCGAAGTTCTCCGCATCCGGATTCCTTTCGGACGTACGGTATTTCGGCGCGACCTTCTTTACCTACGTCGGCAAGGCGCTCGGCTACCTGTTGGCGACCCCGGAAGCTCCCGATGACGCCGACAACACCCTGGTGCGCGGTTTCGGCACCGAGGCGTCGGTGGCCGATCAGGCCGAGTTCCACCGCCGGTTCGGAGCGCGGCTGTTCGAGGGGTACGGCTCCAGTGAGGGCCCGGCACTGGCCGCCCTCGATCCGCAGGCTCCGCCGTCGGCGCTGGGTCGGCCCGCGCATCCGGGTGTGGCCGTGGTGAATCCGGAGACCCTCGCCGATTGCGCGCGAGCGGTGCTGGATGAATACGGTCGTGTATTGAATCCGGACGAGGCCGTCGGGGAGATGATCGACAAGGCGGGAGCGCTCGTCTTCGAGGGCTATTACAAAAACGATGTCGCCGATGCCGAGCGGTTGCGGAACGGCTGGTATTGGACCGGCGATCTGGGATATATCGACCAGTCGGGATTCTTGTATTTCGCGGGGCGCAAAGGCGATTGGCTGCGCGTCGACGGCGAGAACACCTCGACGCTGCTGATCGAGCAGGTGATTCGGCGGCACCCGGCGGTCATCGCCGCGGCGGTGTACGGCGTCCCCGATCCGCGCTCGGGTGATCAGGTGATGGCCGCCATCGAGGTGGCCGATCCCACCGCCTTCGACGTCGCCGATTTCGCCGAATTCCTCAGTGCCCAAGATGATCTCGGCAGTAAGGGCGCGCCCCGGCTGCTCCGAGTGTCGGGCAACCTCCCGGTGACCGGCTCGAACAAGGTGCTCAAACGCGAACTCCAGGAGCAACGCTGGCACACCGGCGAACCCCTCTACCGCTGGGCCGGTCGCGGCAAGCCCGAGTACGAGCCTTTCGCCGCCGCCGACAAAGAGGAACTGAAGGCGGAGTTTTCCACATTCAGCCGCCTGAACCTGTTCTAACCCTCGGTCTGTGACCTGCGCGAGCTTTCGTTAGCATGGCGTTATCGAAGGCTCTTGCAGGGAGGGTTGTTTTGTCTCGTACCGACAGTCATTTGTCCGATTCCGATACGCCGAGGGGGCTCTCGGACGGCGCGCCGTTGCACGTCGATCTCACCGAAACCGATCGCCGCATAATCGATCTGCTCATCGCCCCGTCGCGGGCCTGGTTCAGCCCGCGCTTCTACGGCATGGAGAACTTCCCGGAACAGGGCCCGGTCCTGCTCGTCGGCAATCACAGCCTCGCGGGCGGCACCGACGCCCCGCTGCTGGCCCACGAGATCCTGGTGCAGCACGACCGGCTGGTGCGGGGGCTCGCCGAGAACGTGCTCATCGATGTGCCGGGCCTGCGAGATGTGTTGCACCGCTGGGGAATCGTGCGCGGCAACCGCCGCAACTGCACCACGCTGCTGGAGAAGGGTGAGGCCGTCGCGGTGTTCCCGGGCGGCGGTCGCGAGGCCATGCGCGGCAAGGGGCAGAAGTACCAGCTGCTGTGGGAGGGCCGCACCGGCTTCGCCAAGATGGCGATCCAGACCGGCGCGCCCATCGTCCCGATCGCCATGGTCGGCGGCGACGACATCTACGACATCGTCTTCGACGGCGACCACCCGGTCATGCTGCCGCTGCGCAAGGCCGTCGAGGGTCTGGGACTGCGCTCGAACCTGACCCCGCCACTCATCCGCGGTCTCGGCCCGACCCTGATCCCCAAGCCGGAGCGCTTCTACTACGCCCTCGGTACCCCGATCGACACCACTCCCTGGCAAGACGCCGAGGATCTCGAGGCCGCCGCGACCGAGCTGCAGATTCTGGTGAAGAAGGCCCTCGAAGGTGAACTCGACTTCCTGCTGGCCGAGCGCGATCGTGATCGCGGTCGCAGCCTGCTGGGCCGCACCCTGGGCCGCTTCGGCCTCTGAGCATCTCCTCTGACTTCTCGGTAGGTTTACCGAAGTTCAGGCTCTCCGTTCCGCGACGTCAATGGCGACTGTCGCAGTTCGGACCACTTTCCGGCCCCGTGAAGTTAACCTCCGTTCGACTTTCGAGTACCGTATTGGGCACCGGCGATGGTGCCGATGTGGTCACTGTAGGAGGTTGGCGTGGAGCGCACCCTTTTCGAACCCGAACACGAGCTGTTCCGGGAGTCGTTCCGTAAGTTTCTCGATCAGCATGTGGCTGCGAACCATGAGCAGTGGGAGCACGACGGCATCGTCGATCGCTCGGTCTGGCTGGAGGCCGGCAAGCAGGGATTCCTCGGCATGGCGGTGCCGGAGCAGTACGGCGGCGGGGGCGTCAAGGATTTCCGCTACAACGCCATCGTGACCGAGGAGGTCACCAAGGGCATGTACTCGGGCCTGGGTTTCGGTCTGCACAATGACGTGATCGCGCCCTACCTGCTGGAATTGGCGAACGAGGAGCAGAAGCAGCGCTGGCTGCCGGGCTTCTGTTCGGGCGAGATCATCACCGCCATCGCCATGACCGAGCCCGGCACCGGCTCGGATCTGCAGGGCATCAAGACCCGCGCGGTCCGCGACGGCGACGACTGGATCCTCAACGGCGCCAAGACCTTCATCACCAATGGCATCAATGCCGACATCGTGATCGTGGTCGCCCAGACCGATCCGGCCAAGGGCGCCATGGGCTTCTCGCTGCTCGTGGTCGAGCGCGGCATGCCCGGTTTCGAGCGCGGCCGCAACCTCGACAAGATCGGCCTCAAGGCGCAGGACACCGCGGAGCTGTCGTTCACCGATGTTCGCGTCCCCGGCAAGAACCTGCTCGGCACCGAGGGACAGGGCTTCATCCACCTGATGCAGAACCTGCCGCAGGAGCGCCTGTCGATCGCGGTGATGGCCGCCGCCGCCATGGAGGCCTGCCTGGAGCTCACCTGCCAGTACGTGCGCGACCGCAAGGCCTTCGGCAAACCCATTGGCGCACAGCAGAACACCCGCTTCGTGCTGGCCGAGCTGGCCACCAAGACCACGGCGGTGCGGGTCTTCACCGACCGCTGCATCGAGCTGCTCAACCAGGAGAAGCTGACCGTCGAAGAGGCCGCCATGGCCAAGATGTGGTCCACCGAGGAACAGCTCGACCTGATCACCAAGTGCCTGCAGCTGCACGGCGGCTACGGCTACATGCGCGAGTACCCGATCGCCAAGGCGTACATGGACGCTCGCGTGCAGACCATCTACGGCGGCACCACCGAGATCATGAAGGAGATCATCGGGCGGAGCCTGAAGCTCTCCTGATCAGTTCTCCTGATCGAATCGACGGCGGCAGCCCTGCTAACCCCACCAGAACGCGGTGGCGATCATCGCGTACAGGGTGACCAGGGCTGCGCCCTCGAGCCAGTTGGAGTCGCCGTCGAGGACGACCACGATGGTCACCACCACTGCGAGCAGCAGCACCACCAATAGCAGCGGCGGCAGAACCAGCGTGAACGACGCTCCGACCAAGGGGGACAACAGAACCAGGGCCGGTGCGACCATCATGGCGATCTGGATGGGGCTCTGCAGGATCACCGACAGCGCGTGGTCGGGCTGGTTGCGGTAGGCCAGCTGGATGCCGACCACGTTCTCGACCGCATTGCCGGCGATGGCGACGATCACCAGACCGGCGAAGGCCTGCGAAATGTGCAGGGAATCCATGGCGGGGGTCAGGGCGGCGACGAACCAGTCCGAGACGAAGGCCGCCGCGACACCGGTGATCGCGAGCATGGCGCCCGCCAGCCACAGGGGCCATTCCACCTGCGGGCGCTCGGTGGCCTCGGGCTGCTCGGTGGTGTCGGGCTGCTCGGCGGTCTCCGCTGAATCGGTGGCGCCGGACGGCCCGCTCGGCACGGGGGCTTCCTGCCGTTTCAGCGCCGCGGGCAGCGACAGCGCGAACAGGCCGAGCAGCAGGATCGACACCACGATCGACAGTGCCCGCTCGTGCCCGGCGGCCGGGGTGTGCAGCAGCGCGGTGAGCGCCGGAACCACCAGGGCCGCAACGGAAAGCGTCAGCATGAGCGAGAGCCGCCGGGCCGAAGCGGTGTCGAAGCGCTGCACGCCGTGCCGCGCCCCGCCGGCGATGAAGGCCAGCCCCAGCACCAGCAGCACATTGGCCAGGATCGAACCGACGATGGTGGCGGTGGCCACCTCGTCCAGCCCGCTCTTGAGGGCGAACAGCACCACGAACAACTCCGGCAGATTCCCCAGCGCGCTCTGCACCACGCCGGTCGCCCCCGCGCCCAGCCGTTCCCCGAGCTGCTCGACACTGCGCCCGACCAGTGCCGCCAGCAGCGCCAGCGCGGCACCGGAAACGATGAACGGCACCACCGTGCCGCCGACATGCGCGTAGTTGGTCACCGCCGCCGCCACCGTCACCGCGCCGGCGAGTCCGATGATCCGCGCGTCCGAACCCGAGAACACCATGGGAACGATCATCCCCACTCGTACCGCTGAACGGACCGGTTCGGGCTCGCGACACGCGAATTCGCTCCAGGGGCGCACCGCTGGGGCCGGGAGTCGAGGCACCTGGACCGATGCTCAGGCCGACAGCCAGGGGATCTCCGACGCGGCGTAGCGGTAGGCGCGGAAGATGGCGTTCGAGACGCCCGGGAAGACCTGGGCGGTGTCGGGGTCCGGGTATTCGGTGAAGGACGGGACCACGTATTCCCAGCAGATGCGTTGGGCCGGAGTCACTTCGAAGATGCGGCCGAAGGCGGCCTCGGTGATGAGGGTGTTGCCGTTGGGGAGTCGCTGTGCGCCACCCATGTACGGGGTGAAGAACGCCTCTCGGGGCGAATCCTGGTATTTCCAGGCGATTTCACCGGTGGCCGCGTCGAGTTCCAGGACACGGCTGTAGGTCACCGATTCGCCGGTGCGGAAGGTGCCGTTGTCGAACAACAGGATTCGGCCGTCGCCCACCGGGGTGGCGTGGTGCTGTTGCGCGACGGTGGCGCGGTCGGCGAGCAGGGTGTACTTGCCGCTGCTCCGGTCGATGAGCAGGACCGCCGAGACGCTGCGCAGGCTGGCGATCACGGTGTTCTCGTCGAGCGGGTGCACGCTGTTGATCAGCGGCCAGTGCTCACGCCAGTAATGCGGCTGCAGCACAGCGTCTTCCGGATCGAGGTGTTCGGCGGCCCGCCATTCCCACAGCGCGGTGCCGTCGGCGGCCACCTCGCGGATCACATCGGCCCACACCACCCCGTCGGCCTCGGTCCCGGGCACCCCGCCCAGAATCCGGTCGGCCGCAGCACCTTCCAGCGGTTCGACGGCCGTGTAGAGGATCCGGCCGTCGTCATAATGGTGCGCGTCGTGATGCTGCAGATCATCGCGATACTCGTGGACCAGCGTCCCGTCCGGGGCGTACTTGCCCATGGATCCGCCACTGTATTTGCGCCACATGGGAAACAGCACCCCCGCGCCCAGCGTGGTCCCGTTGTAGGCGAGCGACCCGTCCGGCAGCAACCGGGCATGCCGCCCCGGCCGATACGGCAGCTCCCAGCGATGCACCCGCTCGCCGTCCAGATCGACCAGATCGACGATGCCGTTCCCGGCGAGCGGCGCGTACAGCGTGTACCCCGCGAACGCCTGCTCCCGATCGACTCCGATCAGCCCGACACCGCGCCGCTTCAGCGTGTTCTGCTCCACAAACCCTCCTGAATATTCAACTCCACTGAATATTCAGTAAGCTGGCGCTGTGGAGAATGGTTCCGATCGCCTCGAGGCAAACCCTGGCTGGCAGCGGCTGGGTCAGGTCGTGCACGCGCGCCGCCTGGAGGTGGGGCTGACACTGGCTCAACTGGCCGAGCAGGCGGCGCTGTCGCAGTCGTTCCTGAGTCAATTCGAGAACGGGCGCAGCAATACGAGTCTGCGTTCGCTGCAACGGATCGCCGATGCCCTCGGCACGACCGCCGTCGATTTCCTGGCCGCCGCCGACACCGCCCCGCGCGCCCCCGTGGTCCGCGCCACCGAGGACACCCGCCTGCCCCAATCGGATCCGGGCGACGGCTCGGTGCGCTCCCTGGTCCACGGCACCCGCGATCTGCGCGCCCTCGAATTCACCGGCGGCACCACCCGCGGCGACCGCGAATTCACCCACGCCAACGACGAATTGATGCATGTGGTCCGCGGCTCGATCACCGTCATCGCGGGCGGCGAGGAGTTCACCCTGGCCGCCGGGGACACCTACTACTGCGCCGCGGGCGTACCGCACCGCTGGTGGGCGCATTCCGACGACACCCACACGCTGGTCTTCACCGTCCCCGACACCCTCACCGTCCGCCGCCGCCCGCATCGAGCCCGTTGATCCGTCGACAATCCCGCACCGATCCCCGCCCGTCATCGTGAGATAACGACATCTGTCGCTATTCCACGGGAGGGGAATATGACTGATCCGGTGGCGAAGGGGCCCGATTTTCGAGAAGCGCACGACGAGCGCGGCGGTCCGGGGGCCGTGCTCGCGATCGTCTGTGCGGCATCCTTTCTGACTTTTCTCGACGTGTCGGTGGTCAATATCGCCTTTCCCAGCATTGCCGGATCCTTCTCCGGCACCAGGGAATCGGTGCTGACCTGGGTGGTCAGCGGCTACGGTGTCACCTTCGCCGCCTGCCTGGCCCCGGCCGGACGGCTGGCCGACGTGATCGGCCGGGGGCGGCTGTTCCTGGTCGGCCTGATCGCGTTCGTCATCACCTCGCTGGCCTGCGCGGTCGCGCCCACGGCCGCCCTGCTTATCGCGGCGCGGCTGCTGCAGGGCATCTCGGCGGCCGTGGTGGTGCCCGCCTCGATCGGCCTGCTGCTCGGCGCGGTCGATCCGGACAAGCGCACCAGCGCGATCGGAACCTGGACCGCCACCAATGGTCTCGGCGCGGTCCTGGGCCCCGTGCTCGGCGGCCTGCTGGTGGACCAGTTCGGCTGGCGCGCCATCTTCGCCATCAATATCCCGGTAGGTCTGATCCTGGTGCTGGCAGCCTTCCGGCTGGTTCCGCTGGCCCGCCCGAGCAATCGCGGCCCACTGCCGGATGTATTGGGCACCATCGTGTTCGCCACCGCCATCGGCTCCCTCGTCGCCGCCGTCACCCGCGGCCAGGACTGGGGCTGGCGTTCCCCGCTCACCCTCGCGCTGCTGCTCGGCGGCGCCGCCCTGCTGGGCCTGGGTCTGGTGCGCGCCCGCGTACACCACAGCCCCGCAGTGGATCTCGGCCTGTGGCGGGTCGGACTGTTCGCCCGCACCAGCGCCGCGTCGGCCGTCATCGGCCTGGCATTGTTCGCTCACATGCTGATGGGCCCGATCTTCCTGTCCATGGTCTGGCACTACTCGGTCATCAAGGCGTCGCTGGTGCTGACCATCGCCGCGGTGACCGCCATGATCAGCTCGGTGCTGGTCGGCAAGATTGGCACGGTCGCCAATGCCGGTCGCCTATCCGCCTTGGGCGCAATGCTTTTCGCCGCCGGGGCCGCCGTGCTGGGCACCAATGCCCTCACCGTGACCGACCGGCTCTGGACCGTCTGGGCACCCGCCGCCGCCGTCATCGGTCTCGGTATCGGCTTCGCCTTCACCGCCCTCGGCGTCTCGGCCTCGGCCGCGATCCCCGAGGACCGCTACGCCGCGGGCCTGGGCATGAACTTCACCGTCCGCCAGGCCGGCGGCGCGCTCGGCATCGCCATCCTCGCCGCGGTCATCTCCGCCCACGCCCCGCACCTGCTCGAGGCCGTCCACACCCTCTACCGCATCGAGGCGGTCGTGCTGCTGCTCGCGATTCCGCTGTGCCTGACCCTCAAGCCCGCGCCGGCCACCGAACCGCTGGCCGCGGCCCAGAGCCGGTGAGGAGGTCGACCGTGCCGCTGCTCATCTACCGCGCCGAGGTTTCGATCACCCGCCTGCGCGAGTCGACGTTGGAGACGCTGGGGGAGTCCTTCGACCGCGTCCGCTGCGAGGCGGTCTGGCTCGGCTGGGTGCTACGCACCTCCCTTCCGGGCGCGGCACCCGCGCGGCGCTCTCACCTGCGATTACACTCCGAGTCGGCTGTGCTCCACACATCGGAAACGGGAGTGGATCGGCATGCGGAACGCGCTCGAGGAAGACCTTGATCTCTCGGCACTCTTCACGCCGTCGGCGATCGGGACACTGCGATTGCGGAACCGGTTCGCCATGGCGCCGCTGTCGCGGTACGTGGCCCGGCGCGGGATTCCGGCCGCCGAATTGGGGGAGTTCTATCGGCGGCGGGCCGCGGGCGGAGTCGGGCTGATCATCAGCGAGGGCATCGCGGTCGGCGACTGCGCGGAAGCCGCCGGGCCGGGGGTGGCCGGAATCCGGGACGCGGGCGCGGTGGCGGCGTGGAAGTCGATCGTGGACGCCGTGCACGCCGAACGGGTGCCGATCTTCGCCCAGCTGATGCGCGGCGAGGGCCGGGGCTTCGAGTCCGACCGGACGGTCGCGTGTTTCGCGCAGGCGGCCCGGCAGGCGCGGGGCGCGGGCTTCGACGGGGTGGAAATCCATGGGGCGCACGGCATGCTGCCCGGACGGTCGGGCTTCGCGGCGGAGCTGGTGGCGGCGGTGCGGGCCGAACTCGGGCCGGGAATGCCGATCAGCTACCGGTTCTCGCAGTGGCAGGTCGATCGCTACGACGCGCGGATCGCCGCGACACCGGGGGAGCTCGAGGCGGTACTGGGTCCGATCGTGGATGCGGGGGCGGCCGCCTTCCATCCCTCGACGCGGCGCTTCGACGAGCCCGAGTTCCCCGAGCTCGGGGCCGCCAGCCTGGCCGGATGGACGAAGGCGGTCACCGGCCGTCCGGTGATCATGGTCGGCTCGATCGGCCTGTCCAAGCGCGGTGAGGCAGGGCATGCCGCGGATTCATTGCGGCCGTTGCTGTCTCGCTTCGAGCGGGACGAATTCGATATCGCGGCGGTCGGGCGGGCACTGCTGGCCAATCCGGATTTCGTAGAGCTGCTCCGCAGCGGCCGAACGGGTGATCTGGTGCCGTACGACGAGCACCGGCACAAGACCACCCTCGAGTGACCGTCAGCGGATCAGCTTGCCGGTGTTGGGATATTCCTGGATCCAGTGGAATGCCGGCCCGCGCAGGGGATATGCGGCCAGGTCCTGCCGATGCAGGGACACGCTGACCGGGCGGCCGTCGAGGCTGCCGTGCAGCACGAGCAGATCGGTCTCGGGCTGCTCATAGGTGAATGTGTAGCTGAACGGCGGCAATCCGCTCGGCGGCGCCTGCTCGGTCGGCGGCGGATCGGCCAGGGTGAGCGTGCCCGCACCGGTGTCCACGGTCGCGACGGCGGGAATCATCGAGTCGTCCATCTTCTGCACGGCCGCCTTGCGCGCATCGAAAACCACTCGCCGCCAGCGGATCTCGTCGGTGGTCAACGGCGGCAGCGGGTTCCCGTCCAGGCTGAACTCGGCGACGTCCCAGATGCCGTACAGCGGCGGTTGCGCCACGCCGCCGCCCTGATCGCGCCACCCCTCCCAGGCCATCAGCACGCCACCGAGCAGCACCCACACCGCCAGCGCGGCCGAGACCACCGCGACGATCCGGTTCGCCCGGCCACTCCGGAACAGCGCAGGTTGCGTCACCGGCTCCGAAGAGCGTTCCAGCACAAGGATGTTCGCCAGCCTGCGCGCCTGCGGTGCCAGCACGAACAGGCACATCAGCACCAGATGGAACGACAGCAGCTTGACCGGCACGTCGAAGGTCATGTTCAGCACGAACACCTGCAGCAGGCTGACCAGGCTCAGCAGCGCGCCCGCCGTCGCGGTGCGCGGCAGGAACAGCAGCAGCCCGCCGAGTATTTCGGCTGTGCCCAACAGCATTTCGTAGACCGGCGAGGACCCGACCTGATTCCACAGCACCGAGGTCGGGCTGAAGTCGCCGTAAGGTTGCAGCAGCGTGATGAGCGTGGGCCGCGGCATCTGCAGCGGAATCACCTTGGCCGCGCCGTACACCAGCATCTGCCCGCCCAGGCACAGCCGGATGAAGGTCAGGAACCAGGCGTGCAGCCGCGGGTAGGCGACCCGCCGCCGATCCAGCACCGACCACACCGCGGTCAGCACGACCGCGGCGGTGAACACACAGAAGATCAGCACCCACAGCGGGGCCTGATCGCCGCTGTAGGACTTGCGCAGCGGCGCGACCTCGGTGCCGAACACATGCGTGCTGACCACCCGCACGAAATCGTCGAGGGAGTCCATCTGCCCGCCGACCGCATCCGCCGCCAGCAGCGGGAACAGCGGCCCGGCGAACACCACCAGGATCTGCGCGAACAGCACGCACAGCAGCCCGAAATAGGCGACGCAGAACCGGAACGCCATCCGCGTCAACGGCTTCCACGGCGGCGGCCGCCACGGGGTGATGCCGCGGTATTCGCGATCGAGAACTTCGGTGGCGACGTTCGACATCCGGACCTCCGCCTTCCTGGTGGTCGACCGGCGCTGATGATGCCACCTGGGCCGATGGGTCCGACCGGCCGACACGCGATGGTTTGCGTGAATGTTGCCGAGTGCCCGCTCAGCAGCCAAGATGTGGCTTGGACTGCTCTTTCAGCGTGGCCGAGGATCCGACAGGAGCCAGGCGTATGCAGAGATCGGGAAGGAACTCGCTGGGAACGAACGCCCGCACGTTGGTCGACCTGTTGTCGATGCGAGTGCTCGAGACCCCGCGTCGTACGGCCTATCTCTTCGCGAACCATAAGGAAAACAGAGACGTTTTCGATTATCAGCGCCTGTGGGACCGTGTCGCCGGCCTGGCCGAACGGATCATCACCGAAACCACCCCCGGTGACCGTGTCGCCCTGCTGTGCCCACCGGGCCCGGATTTCGTGTGCGCGTTCTTCGCCTGCCTGACCACTCGCAGAATCGCAGTGCCGGTACACCTTCCGATGTCGGAGCGGCAGATCGCCACACTGCGCGCCATTCTGAGCGACAGCGGCGCGTCGGCGGTCATCGCGCCCCTGTCGCAGGTGCCCGTGGACGGCGCGCGCCTCGGCGACGATATCCGGATCATCGACAGCGACGACGCGGGCCGCGGCCTGGGCTTCGAACCGCTGCCCGATGCCGTCCCCGAACCGGAGGACATCGCGTTCCTGCAGTACACCTCCGGCTCGACCGGAACGCCCAAGGGTGTGATGGTCCGCCACCGCAACCTCATGCACAATCTGGGTGTCCTCCAGGCGAAATATCAACTCACGCCGAAGAATTCGATCGTCTCCTGGCTGCCGCCCTATCACGACATGGGCCTGATCCAGGGCGCGCTGCTGCCGATGTTCGTCGGTTTCCAGAGCACCCTGCTCTCGCCCATGACCTTCCTGCGCGATCCGCTGAGCTGGCTGCGCGAGATCGCCGCGGGCGAGCACGTCGTCGCGGGCGGACCGAATCTGGCCTACGGGCTGTGCGCCAAGCGGGTGTCGCCGGACGACGCCGCGGCCCTGGACCTGAGCGGCTGGGATATCGCCTTCGTCGGTGCGGAACCGGTCGACCCGGCCGTATTGCGCACCTTCGCCGACACCTTCGCGGTGAGCGGCTTCCGGGAGTCGAGCTTCGCGCCGATGTACGGCCTGGCCGAGTCCACCCTCTACGTCAATGGCGGCGATCGCGGCGCCGGGGCGCGGTCGAAGCGGTTTGCGGCGGCGGATCTGGAGAACGGCATCGCGATCGCGAAACCCGGTGGGCGCGAATTGATCAGCGTCGGGCCGGTCGGGCCCGAGGTGGCCGTGGTCGATCGCGACACCCGCAAGCGCTGCGGCGAGCAGTGGATCGGCGAGATCTGGCTGCGCGGCGACAGCATCACCGCCGGCTACTGGCAGAAGCCCGACGAGACCGCCCGCGCGTTCGGGGCGACCATCGAGGGCGAGGACGCGACATCATACCTGCGCACCGGCGATCTCGGATTCGTCTGCGACGGTGAGCTTTTCATCTCCGGGCGGATCAAGGAACTGATGATCGTGCACGGCCGCAATATCTTTCCGCAGGACATCGAGCGCACGATCACCTCCGCCCATCCGGCTCTGCGGCCCGGCGGTTGCGCGGTCTTCGCGGCGCGGATCGACGAGCAGGACCGGGTGCTGGTCGTCCAGGAGCTCAACGAGGACCAATCCGAATCAGCTGCCGCACTGGAGGATTCGATACGTGACATCGTCAGCCGCGAGCACGGCATCGGCGTGCACCGGGTCGTCTTCGTCGGCAAGGGAGAGGTGCCCAAGACCACCAGCGGCAAGGTCCAGCGCAGACAGCTGAGCGAGACCTATTCATCCGACACGGCATTCGAGGAGAGCGTGCTATGAGTACATCGCCCGAGACCGCGACCGTGCTGGACTTCTTCGTGGAATGGGCGGCCGATCGGCTGGATCGCGACGCGGTGGACCCGCACTCGCCGCTCACCTCGCTGGGCCTGGACTCGGTGAAAGCGGCCGAGCTGATGACCATTCTGGAGGACAAGTACGAAACGGAGATCACCGCCGAGGAGATCTTCGACGGACTGAGCCTGGCCGATGTCGCGGAGAAGGCCAGCCGGAACGGCAACGGGCACACTCCCGCCGACACCCCGCCGGTCTCGCGCGGCGACGATCGTCCGGCTCGCCGCGAGATGGATTTCAGCCTGCTGTTCTTCTCCAGCGACGCCCAGCGCCAGTCCCTGAGCCGCTATCACCTGCTGCTCGAGAGCGCCCGCTTCGCCGACGCGCACGGCTTGCGCGCGGTGTGGCTGCCGGAGCGGCATTTCCACTCCTTCGGCGGCCTCTACCCGAACCCGTCGGTGCTGGGCGCGGCGCTGGCCACGGCCACCGAGCGGGTGCGGATTCGCGCGGGCAGCGTGGTGCTGCCGCTGCACAATCCGATCCGGGTGGCCGAGGACTGGTCGGTGGTGGACAACCTGTCCAACGGGCGCGTCGATCTGGCCTTCGCCACCGGCTGGAACGCCGACGATTTCGTGCTCGCCCCCGACAATTACGCCGAGCGGGTCGAGATCACGCGCTCCGGCATCGAGACCGTGCAGCGACTGTGGCGCGGTGAGTCGGTCTCGCTGCCCACCGGCGCCGGTGAGCAGCGGTCGATCCGGATCTTCCCGGCCCCGGTCCAGCCGACCCTGCCGACCTGGCTCACCTGTAGCGGTGGCATCGAGCGCTTCGAGATGGCCGGTGCGCTGGGCGTAAACATCCTGACCGCCTTGCTGTTCCAGCAGGTCGACGAGCTGGCCGAGAAGCTGGCCGCCTACCGCGCCGCGCGGGCGGCGCACGGCCACGACGCCGACGCGGGGACTGTCACCGTCATGCTGCACACCTTCCTCGGCGCCGACGAGGCCACGGTCCGCAGGACCGTCGAGGGCCCGTTCAAGACCTACCTCGAGGATTCGGTGGACCTGTGGCGGCGCGGTTCCGAGGCCCTGGAGAGCCTGGACGAGAAGACCCGGGCGAAGGTGCTGGACTTCGCCTTCGAGCGCTACTACCGCAATAACGGACTGTTCGGCACCCCCGAATCCACCGCCCCGATGGTCGCGCGCCTGCGGGAGATCGGGGTCGACGAGATCGCCTGCCTGATCGACTTCGGCATCCCCGATGCCGAGGTGCTGACCGGGCTGGATTCGCTGGCACAACTCAAGAGCGTGGCGCTGTCCGCGTAGGAACTTCCACCGCCCCGAGACGCAGGAGCAGAATTTGACCGGGCCCAGTTCGGTTCCATTTCCGTTGTCCGCCGCGCAACAAGGAATTTGGTACGCGCAACAGCTGACCGGCTCGAATCCGATCACCAATGCCCTGTGTATCGATCTGCGCGGCGAGCTCGACGTCGAACTGCTCATGGCCTCGTTCTGGCAGGTGGCGGGGGAGTTCGGGGCCGCCCGGCTGCGCGTGATCGAAACCGAGGACGGGCCGCGGCAGGTGGTCGACCGGCCGCTGGACGAACCGACCCGGCTGCTGGATCTGCGCGGGGAATCGGATCCTGTTGCGGCGGCGCAGGATTGGATGCGTGACGAGTATTCGCGTCCCATCGATCTGCAACGCGATCGGCTGATCGCCACCGTTGTCCTGCGGGTGGAGGACGACCGCTGGTTCTGGTACCTGCGGGCCCATCACATCGCCATGGACGGCCTCGCCGCCATGACCCTGCTCGGCCGCGTCGGCGAGCTGTACACGGCCGCGGTCGAGGGTCGTGAAGCCCCGGCCGCGCGGATCCAGGGCCTCGCCGATCTCGTCGCCGCCGACGAGAAGTACCGTGCCTCGGCCCGTTTCGAGACCGACCGCGAATTCTGGCAGCATCAGCTCGACCACCTGCCCGCACCCGTCAGCCTGGCCGGTCGCAGCGGGCAGGCCGACGCGCACCCGATCTCGGTGAGCGGGGCGCTGCCCGACGAGACGGCCGAACTGCTCGCCGCCGTCGTCAAGGCGACCTCCGCGAATCCCGCGGTCCCGTACCTGGCGGCGTTCGGGCTGTTCCTGGGCCGAATGACCGACAGCGACGACATCGTGCTCAGCCTGCCGGTGTCCGCACGGGTCACCACCGCCGCGCTGCGGTCGGGCGGAATGTTGGCCAATACCTTGCCCTTACGCCTCACCATGGGTCCGCGCACCACGGTCGGCGAACTGATGGAGGCGACCCAGCACCAGCTGATCGAGGTGCTGCGCCGGCAGCGGTATCGGCAGGAGGACATGTTCCGCGATATCGGACGGCTCACGCCCCAGACCCAGGTCTTCGGGCCGTATGTGGATCTGATGATGTTCGACACCAGCGTCCGGCTGGGGCGGATCACCGGGCAATTGCAGGTACTCACACCGGGACTCGTCTCGGACCTGTCGGTGAGTGTGTACACCGGTGCCGGCGCCACCCGGGGTTCCACGGCCACCCGCATCGACTTCGTCGCCAACCACGACCTGTATACGCCCGAAGACATTGCGCGCCAACTCGATCGGTTCCTGCGGTTCTTCCATGACTTCGTGGCGGTGCTCAGTGCCGATCCCGCTACGCCCGTCCGGGATCTCGATCTGCTCGCGGCCGGGGAGCGCGAGCGCGTGCTGCGGCAGTGGAACGACACCACCGCGCCGATCGACACCTCCGACACTCTCACCACGATGTTCCGGCGACAGGCCGCCGCTACGCCCGCAGCCATCGCGATCACCGACGGCAACCAGCACCTCACCTACGCCCAGCTCGAGGCGGAGGCCCGACAGCTGGCGGCCATGCTGGCCGCACGTGGGGCGGGCCCGGAAAGCCTTGTCGCCCTGGCACTTCCCAAGGGCATTCCGCTGATCACCGCCCTGCTCGCCATCCTCGAGACCGGTGCGGCGTACGTGCCGCTGGACCCGACCTCGCCGCCCGAGCGAATCGCGTACATCCTCGCCGACGCCGCGCCCACGCTCGTCCTCGTCGACGGTCGTACCGCCGAGTTGGTCGCCGGGAGCGATGTCGCACGCCTGCGCATCGATATCGCCGACTCCAACGGCCATGGCTCCCTGGACAATCCGCACCCCGGTCGCCCGGGGACTGTCGCGTACGTCATCTACACCTCCGGCACCACCGGAAAACCCAAGGGCGTGGCCGTCACTCACGAGAACGCCGTCTCCCTGTTCCAGAGCACTCGGTCCTGGTGTGAGTTCGGACCGGGCGACGTCTGGACCTGGTGTCACTCACAGGCATTCGACTTCTCGGTCTGGGAGATCTGGGGTGCGCTGCTGCATGGCGGCCGTGTGGTCGTGGTACCCCGCGAGGTCGCGTACTCACCTGCGGAGCTGTGGGATCTGATCGTCGAGCAGGGCGTGACCATCCTCAACCAGACGCCGTCGGCGTTCTACACCCTGATCGAATCCCGCCGCGCCACAGTCGATGACGGATCCCGGCTGCGCATGGTGATCTTCGGCGGTGAAGCCCTGGACCCCACGCGGCTGCAGCGCTGGCCGATCCTCCAGCGCCCGGCCGCGCCCCGGCTGATCAATATGTACGGCATCACCGAGACCACCGTTCACGTGACCGAACAGGCACTCACGCCACAGCATTGGCGCGGTGACGCGGGTATCAGCCCGATCGGTGTTCCGCTGGCGAATCTGCGTGTGTACGTGCTGGATTCGTGGCTGCGACCGGCCCCGGTCGGCGTCGCGGGCGAGCTCTACGTCGCGGGCAACCAGGTCGCCCGCGGCTATCTGTCCCGCCCCGCGCTGACCGCGTCGCGGTTCGTCGCCGACCCCTTCGATCCGGCCGGTGGCCGCCTCTACCGCAGCGGTGACGTGGTGCGCTGGACCGAGGCCGGTGTGCTCGAATACCTCGGCCGCGCCGATGAACAGGTGAAGATCCGCGGCTACCGCATCGAGCTCGGCGAGATCGAATCCCTGCTCGCGGGCCAGGAGTGCGTGGCCGGGGCCGTCGTCACCACCCACACCGCCGGACCCGCCACCCCCGACGCGCCGCCGTCCACCCAGCTGGTCGCCTACCTGGTTCCCGATCCGCGCTTCGCTCCCGTCGCGGCGAAATGCCTGGAGCTGCAACGCCAGGGCGCGATCGCGGCCGCCGAACTGCACGAACTGCCCAACGGCATGCCGGTGGTGGGCCGCAACCGCTCGAATATCGAATTCCTCTACGAGGAGATCTTCGAGACCGAGGAATACTGCCACGGCGGCGTGACCATTCCCGGCGACGGCTGCATTGTCGATATCGGCGCGCACGTCGGCATGTTCTCCCTCTACGCCAAGCGGAAATCCCCGGGCGTCAAGCTGTTCGCGGTCGAACCGATGCCGGAGCTGCGGCGCATGTACGCGGCCAATGCGGCGCTGCACGACCTCGATGCCACGCTGGTGCCGTATGCGATCGGCGCGGAGGCCACCACCGACACCTTCACCTACTACCCGGAGATGTCGGTACTGTCGGGCCGCGGCACCGGCAGCCGCGAGCAGCACGACATCCTGCAATCGTTCGTGCACAGCGAATACCAGGCGGAGACACAGGATCTCGGGGATCGGCTGGTCGATCAGATGATCGCAGACCGTCTCGACTGCGTCCAGGTCGACGTCCCCATCCGGACGCTCTCGCACATCATGGACGAGTACGGGATCGGCCATATCGATCTGCTGAAGCTCGATGTGGAGGGCAGTGAACTCGATGCCCTGCACGGTATCGAGGCCCGGCACTGGCCGCTCATCGACCGGATGGTCATCGAGGTCAATGATGTCGAGTATCGGCTGGCCCGCATCGAGGAGCTGCTGCGGCACCACGGGTTCGAGGCCGAGGCGCGGGTCTCGCCGAATGTGATGGGCACCGACCTGCACATCGTGTACGCCGTTCGCCCGCACACGCGTACCCGAGCGGCCGGGGAAGTCGATGCCGCCGAGCTGCTCGTGCCGAACGAAACCTGGAGTGCGCCAGGAGCTCTCGGCGCACTGATGCGGGAACGGCTGGGCGAACGACTGCCCGGCTACATGGTCCCCGATGTCGTGATGGTGCTGGACTCGCTGCCGCTGACGGTCAACGGCAAGGTGGACAAGGCGGCGCTGCCCGAACCGGTAGTGGCCCGCGCGTCCTATCGCGCGCCCGCCACACCCGTGGAGGAGGTCGTGGCGACCGTCTACGCCGAGGTGCTCGGCGTGGACCGGGTGGGCGTCGATGACGACTTCTTCGTACTGGGCGGGAACTCGCTGTCCGCCACACGTTTGTCGGCCCGGCTCTCGGAAGGTGTCGGCGTCCCCGTCGCGGTCCGGGATGTCTTCGAGGCCTCGGTGGTCGGAGCCCTGGCCGACCTGCTGACGGCGCGGGTCGCGGATGCGCCCGCCGCCGAGGAGGGTCCGCGCCTGCGCCCGCAGATGCGGCCGGACCTGGTGCCGCTGTCGTTCGCGCAGCAGCGCATGTGGTTCGTGAACCGGTTCGATCCGGAGTCGATCGCCTACAACATTCCGATGGTCATCCGGCTGTCCGGGGCGCTGGATACGGCGGCTCTGGCGGCGGCGGTGTGGGATGTGCTGGAGCGCCACGAGGCGCTGCGGACCAGGTATCCGGAGTCGGATGGGGTGCCGCATCAGGTGGTGGTGCCGATCGAGGAGCTTGCCGCGGCGGCCGATCTGGATCTCGCCACTATCGAGGTGGACGAATCCGGGCTGGCGGCGGCGCTGTCCGCGGTGGTGTCGGCGGGATTCGATGTGGCCGAACAGGTTCCGCTGCGCGCGCGATTGTTCTCGACGAGCTCCACCGACTTCGTCCTGCTGCTGGCGGTGCATCACATCAATGCCGACGGATTCTCCATGGCCCCGCTGGCCCGTGACCTGGCCGCCGCGTACGTCGCCAGGCACGATGGGCGGCAGCCGAATTGGCGACCGCTGGCCGTGCAGTACGCCGACTACGCCCTGTGGCAGCGGGAACTCGCGGGCACCGCCGAGGACCCGACCTCGCTGCTCGCACAGCAATTGCAGTACTGGTCAGGCCAACTGCGCGATTTGCCCGAGGTCCTGGAGTTGCCCTCCGATCGACCCCGCCCGCCTGTCGCCTCGCATCGAGGTGCCACCCATACCTTCGTGCTCTCTCCGGCCGTGGTGGAAGGTATGCAGGCGCTCGCGCAGGCCCGTGGCGTGACGGTGTTCATGATCTTCCACGCGGCCCTGACGGTCGTGCTGTCCAGGCTGTCGGGCAGTGTCGATATCGCCGTCGGCTCGCCGGTGGCCGGGCGTGGAGCGGCCGAATTGGACGAGCTGATCGGCATGTTCGTCAATACCGTCGTGCTGCGTGCCCGGGTCGACGAGGCGCGGCCGTTCACCGACCTGCTCTCCGATATCCGCGGCATCGACCTGGATGCCTTCGCGCACGCGGAGGTCCCGTTCGAACAGGTCGTGGAGACCCTGGATCCGCCGCGCAGCCAGGCGCACCACCCGCTGTTCCAGGTGATGCTGGCGTTCCACAATCTCGATCAGGCCCGGCTCGAACTGCCCGACGTGGTGGTGACGGCCGCCGGCGCGGAGACCGGGATCGAACGGTTCGATCTGACCTTCACGCTGACCGACGCACCCGATCGCGACGGCGCGATCCCGGTGGATTTGAGCTATGCCACCGACCTTTTCGATCCGGGCACGATCGCGGCGTTCGCCGGACGGCTGCAGCGGGTGCTGCGCGCCATCACCGAGGAACCGGGCGTGCTGGTGCGCGATATCGATGTGCTGACCGCGCCCGAAAGGGATCGGCTGGTCCATGCGTGGGGCCGAAATGGCAAGGGCGCCCGTCCGGCCGCCGTGACGCTGCCCGCCCTGCTGGCCGCCGCGGTCGCCGCCAACCCGGACGGCGACGCGATAGTCGCGGGGGAGCGGAGCCTCTCTTATCGCGGCCTCGACGCGGGATCGAATCGACTGGCGCGCAGCCTGATCGGGCGTGGGATCGGTCCCGAATCGGTGGTCGCGATCGCCCTGCCCCGATCGCTGGACTGGGTGCTGGCCGTCTGGGCGATCGCCAAGACCGGTGCGGCGTTCCTGTCGCTGGATCCGGCGCATCCGGAGGAGCGAAACCGGTTCGTGTACAGCGACTCCGGGGCCGATTGCGTGGTGACGCGCGGGTGGGCCGGGGCCGCGGGACTCGATGCCCAGGTGATCGATCTCGACACCCTCGACCTGTTGTCCGGGCTCAGTGCGGCAGCCGTTTCCGACGCCGACCGGCACACGCCGGTGCGGGTCGACAATACCGCCTACGTCGTCTACACCTCGGGCTCGACCGGACGCCCGAAGGGAGTCGAGGTCACCCACACCGGACTGGCCGCCCTGGTGGCCGACCACGTCGACCGGTGCGCGGTGGACACGGAATCCCATGTGCTCGCGGTGGCCGCACGCACCTTCGACGCGGCGATCCTGGAACTGCTGCTGGCGGTCTCCGGCGGTGCCACACTCGTGGTCGCGCCACCCGAAGCCTATGGCGGACAGCCGCTCTGGGACTTGCTGCGCGAACACCGCGTCAGCCACGCCTTCCTGACCCCGGCGGTCGCCGCGTCCCTGGATCCGGCCGGACTCGACGACTTGCGGATCCTGCTGACGGGTGGCGACCAGTGCACCTCCCGGCTGGTGAGCCGGTGGGCACGGACCGACGCGTCGGGTATGCGCCGGGTCCACAATCTGTACGGCCCCGCCGAGGCGACCATTTGGGCGACCGGCTCGGAGCTGCTGCCGGACAGGCAGATTCGAATCGGTGCACCCATCGCGGGCATGAACGTGGCGGTACTGGACGCGTGGCTGCGGCCGGTGCCGGTGGGTGTGGTCGGTGAGCTGTATGTGTCGGGTCCCGGTGTGGCACGGGGCTATCGGGGTCGTGCCGGACTGACGGCTTCGCGATTCGTGGCCGACCCGTTCGGTGCGCCCGGCGAACGGCTCTATCGAACCGGCGACCTGGTCCGCTGGACCGTCGCCGAATCCGGTTCGAGCGATGGCGTTCTGGAGTTCGTTGGCCGCTCAGACTTCCAGGTGAAGGTGCGCGGGCAGCGACTGGAACTGGGCGAGATCGAGGCCGCGCTCTGCGCGATGGAGGGGATCACGCAGGCCGTGGCCGTCGTCCACACCGCCGAGGATGGTGCGCGGCTGGTGGGCTATGTGGTGGGCCGGGATATCGATCCGGAGCAGGTTCGGCGGTACGCGAGCGACCGGCTCCCCGCGTACATGGTGCCCGACCTGGTGATGGTGCTCGACGAATTGCCCTTGACCGCAACGGGAAAGATCGACCGCCGGGCGCTGCCCGAACCGGTCTTCGCGACGCGTGGGTTCCGTGCGCCGTCCACGCCGGTCGAGGAGATCGTGGCCGGGGTCTTCGCCGAGGTGCTCGGGCTGGACCGGGTCGGCGCCGACGACGATTTCTTCGCCCTGGGCGGGGATTCGATCGTCTCGATCCAGGTGGTGTCGCGGGCGCGTGCGCTGGGCGTGGTGTTCGGGCCGCGCGATGTGTTCGCGCAACGGACCCCGGCTCGTTTGGCCGGACGCGCGCGGATCGCGGGCGAGGGCGTCGAAGGATCGGGCGAGCTGCCCGGCGGCGGGGTGGGGGAGCTGCCGTTGCTGCCGGTGGCGCGGTGGATGGTGGACTGGGGCAAGGGATTCGGGCGGTTCCAGCAGCACGTGGTGGTGCCGGTGCCCGCCGGGGTCGACGAGGCGGGTGTGCTCGCGGCGATCGGCGCGCTGCTGGACCGGCACGACATGCTGCGGTCCCGCTTGCGCCGCACCGAGGCCGGGGAATGGTCGCTGGTGGTGGGACAACCGGGAACCATCGACGCTGCTGCGGTATTGGTGCGCGGCTCGGACCTCGAAGCCGAGGCGAATAACGCCGCCGCGCAACTGGATCCGCTCGCGGGCGCGATGGTCCGATTCGTGTGGCAGGCACCCGACCGGTTGCTGATGATGGCCCATCACCTGGTGGTCGACGGCGTCTCCTGGCGAGTGCTGGTGCCGGACCTGCTCTCGGCCCTCGAACAGATCCGGGCGGGCGGTACTCCGGTCCTGGCTCCGGTCGGAACTTCGATGCGGCGCTGGGCGCATGGGTTGGTGGAAGCCGCCGAGGCCCGGCAGGGTGAGCTGGCGCTGTGGCAGTCCATGCTGACAGGGGGCGATCCCCTTTGGGGCGGAAGAGAATTGGATCCGGATGTCGACACCGTCGCGACGTTGGAGGAGGTGCGGGTCGAACTGCCGGAGCAGGTGACGCGCGGCCTGCTGTCCCGGGTGCCGACGGTGTTCCACGGTGAGGTCAATGACGGGCTGTTGGCCGCCCTGGCCGTTGCCGTGCGCATGTGGCGCAGCCGACGCGGTATGGACGATCCGTCGGTGCTGGTCCGCCTGGAGGGCCACGGACGCGAGGAGCAGCTGGTTCCCGGCGCGGACCTGTCGCGCACCGTGGGCTGGTTCACCTCGATGTTCCCGGTGCGGCTGGATCTGACCGGAGTCGACCTCGAGGACCTTGCCGCAGGTGGGGATTCGGCGGCGGCCGCGGTGCTTTCGGTGAAGGAATCCCTGCGATCGATCCCGGACAAGGGCATCGGCTACGGACTGCTGCGCTACCTGAACACGGAGACCGCGGCGTCCTTGCCGGACACCATGCCGGGCCGGATCGGATTCAACTACCTGGGCCGGATCACGGCGGCCGACGCCGGGGCGAGCGGAATCCAGGACGGCTCAGCCGAATTGGCGATCACTCCGGATCCCGAGATGCCGGTGACGCTGGCCGTGGATATCACCGCCATTGTGGTCGACGAGCGGCTGCAGGCGCGCTTCCGCTTCCCGCGCACCCTGCTCGAACCCGTCGACGTCGACGAGTTGGCGACATTGTGGGCCCAGGCCCTGACGGCGATCACCGAGCATGCCGAAACCCCCGGCGCGGGAGCGCATTCACCCTCCGACTTCGACCTGGTATCGCTGACCGCGCCCGAGGTCGCCGCACTCGACCGGGCGTATCCGTCGCTGACCGATATCTGGCCGTTGACCCCCTTGCAGGCGGGCCTGCTGTTCCACACCGGGCTCACCGATACCGTCGAGCCGGACGCCTATGTGGCGCAGCTGGTTCTGCGCCTGTCGGGCAGCCTGGATGTGAATCGCCTGCGGACCGCCGCGCGGGCGCTGCTGGAACGGCAACAGATCCTGCGCACCGCGTTCACCACCACGAGCAGTGGCACGAGCGTGGCCGTGGTCTGTGCCGACGTCGAATTGCCATGGCAGGTAGTCGATCTCACGAATCATGCCGATGCCAACACCGCAT
>NZ_BAFX01000096.1 GCF_000308815.1 Nocardia concava NBRC 100430 | reverse complement strand
ATCGGTGAGCTGCGGGATCCGGATCTGTCGGTGGCGCGCGGGGCCGCTTTGTATGGCGAGAAGCTGGAGATGGAACGCCTCGTCACCGCCGATCTGGTTACCCGCGGGCGGCTGCGCGACCACGCCGATCTCAGCGAGGCCGCGCCCGCCGATCTCGAGGCCGCGCTCAAGCGGGTGGCCGACTCCTTCGCGCAGCCGGTCGGGCTGGTGCGGCGCATGATCGAGATCCAGGTGGACACCGTGGTGTCACGCGGGTTCGGGGTGCTGGCGCTGGATCCGTTCAACGGGCTGGCGGCGAGCTGGCTGGTGCATCGCAATCAGACGCTGCCCATCAAGGTGCGGCGCTCCTACGGGACGGTGCGCGCGGATCAGGATCAGATCGAGCTGACCATCGTCGAACAGCAGGGACAGGCCGCCTCCACTCGGCCCGAGGACACGAAGGTGTTGGTGGAGGGGAGGATTCGTGACATTCCGCCGGGGTACCCCGAGGGCAGTGAAGTCCGGGTGACCTTCGAGATGGGATTCGACGGCGTGCTGCACGTGACCGCCTACCATGTGGACGCCGATATACCGTTGACGCTGTCGGTGCAGACCGGGGCCACTCTGTCCCAGGCGGATGTGGAGCGCGAACTCGATCAGCTGCAGCGCACCCGACGCCGCAACTCCTGAGCCCGCCCGTACGAACGCTGAGCCCCCGAACGAGTCCGATGCACGCCTTCGACCCCAACGACTATCGCAAACGAGTCCTCGCCGCCGTGGAGCGCCGCGGCGGGCTCGACGAATCGGATGCCTTCGAGCTGTACGACATTCCGCTCGCCGAGGCGCCGCGGTTGAGCGATGCCGAGGTGGCGGCGCGGGTCGAGGAGGTCTGGGTCCTCTGGCAGAAGCTGCGCGATCACCCCAAGTTCCGGGTGCTGGCGGGGCTGCTGGTGGACGCGCACGACGTGCTCTCGGAACCGTTGCTGCACACCGGGTCCCGGCTAGTCGAGGCCGACCGGGTGCAGCAGTTGCGGTCGCGGCGCGATGCCGAACGGTACGAGATGCTGGATGTGGCCATCGAGCGGCTGGTGCAGCGGCACGGCGGGATTCCCGCCGCCAAGATTCCCGGGCTCGAGGACATCGGCCGGATGGGCGGGCTGTCGCTCGCCGAGATCGCCGCCCACATTCGCCGCCACCGCATCATCGACGACACCGCGCCCACCCCGCCGCCGGTGGCCGCCGCGCTGAATCCCGAACGCCGCCAGCAGATTCGCAAACTCCTCGCCGAATACGAGCGCCTGCTCCCCGGCGACCCGGTCCCCACCCTGATGGCCCTGCTCGGCCTGCACTTCGCCGCCGCCCACGACACCGTCGAGATCCGCCTGCGCGCCGAGGCCCTGCGCGCCCGCACCCGCGAACTCCCGCCCGGCCGCGTCCGAGTAGTCCTCGACGAACTCCTCGTCCACATCAGCGACATCCTCGAGCCCGGCGGCGAAATCGTCGACACCTACCTGCAAGCCATCATCCTCACCGTCACCGACGACCTCCGCCCCCAGGTCCGCGCCGCCGTCCTCGTCGAAGACCTCCTCGTCGCAGCCGATTTCGACTACCTCCTCGGCGAAGCCATCACCTCCGGCCTCGACCGCGCCACCGCCGAACAAGTCCTCCTCACCCTCACCGACGAACTCGGCACCACCATCGAAGGCCGCGAACACCTGGCCGGCACCTCCGGCGCGGCAGGTGCGGGGCCACGCCAATCCGGCTATGGGTCAACCACTTCCGGAGTAGGGCGAGGTGGGGCTCGTGAGACGGCGGGCACCGGCGGACCGACGACGCCCGCGCGAGGAGCTACCGGCTCGGCCGGGGCGACGCAGGGCGCGGAGCGGGCCTCCGGGGAGCCTGGCGAAGCCCGCCAATCCGGCCACGGCTCAGCGGCTTCAGGGGCGGCGGCGACGGGTCGGGGAGGCGCTTTTGGCGGCAGTGGGCAGGAGACTTCCCCGTTCGCACGAGGAACATCAAGCGCCGGGAATGGCGGCTCATCGGGTCGTGCCGGGGGAGTCGGCGCGGCGGGGACCGTTGGCGGGCCCGGAGATTCGCGTGGCGAGGGCTCTGCGGGCGGAGCCTCGCGTGCGCCGGACCCGGAACAGTGGCAGCGCACACCTTATGGCGCGCCGCAGGTGGGTGGCACGGCTGCGGCGGGAGTCGGGCGGCCGTGGGAGGCGGCTCTGCGGGCGGCGCGGGCCGCGCTGCGGGTCGGGAAGCCCAGGGAGGCGGCGGGATTCGTCGCGGATGCGCGGCGGAGTCTGGGCGGGGACAGCGCGGGGGCCACGTCGGTGCGGGCGGTGGGGGAGGAGGTCGAGCGGGTGCTGGCCGAGGCGGACCGGCATTGGCGCGGGGCCGTGTCCTGTTGTGCGGGGCGGCGGTTCGTGGAGGCGCTGGCGGAGCATTTGGATTTCCTGGATCGGCGGGCGTCGGATGTGGCGAATCCCGATCCGCGGGGGGCCAGCCGGGAGTTGCTGATCGGGCGGGCCAAGGCGGCGGTGATCGAGGCGGGGCGGCTGTTCGATGCGCTGCCCGTGGACCCGGGACTGCGCCTGCCTGCGGTGCGGGCGGTGCTGGAGGTGTGCGCGGATCATCCCGAGGCGCTGGCCGCCCTGGCCGAGCTTCGGATCGGTGCGCCCGGCGAGGTGACGGCGAGCCGGAAACCGGACGGGACCGTGGTGATCGCCTGGATTCCGTCGGTGACCGAGCAGGTCGAGTACCGGGTGACGCGGTTGCTGGCGGACGGTTCGTGGCGGGTGGTCGGACGCACGCGCGGCACCGCCCTCGAGGACGGCGGGGCGTTGACCGGGGCGGTGCCGGTGTACGGGGTGGTCGCTTCGGTGTCGGGGCGGACCTCCGAAATGGCGCGGTCCGATGGGAATTCCGACCGTAAGGAAGCCGAGGCCGACGTCGAATCCGGCGAGATCAGCGGCATGCCCACCGTGCGCGGCCTCGCCGAACAGCGCGGCCTGCTGGTCTTCGAATGGCCCACCGGCATCACCGAGGTCATGGTGGTGGCTCGCCCCGACGCGCCCCCGGTCGATCCGGAGGATCCGCAGGCCCGGCGCTGGAAAGTCACCAATATGCGCTACGAGATCGACGGCGGCGTCCGCATCCCCGCCGAGATCCCGCGCCCCTGCCATGTCGCCGTCGCCTCCTGCCGCCGCGACCCGGCCGGAACCCTCACCGTCGCCGCGGGATTCGCCCCCGCCGCCCGCATCCGCTGGGTCGGCTGAGCGCCGCTTCGGCGATGCGCCCGGACCCTCCGCGATCACGCATGGGAATCTGGTGGGGATCGGTGCTGTTGCTGCGAGAACCGGTCATGATCAGAGAGGCGGAACTGGGTGACTCCGAAGTTGATGGCGGTGAGCGACATCCATGTCGGTCATCAGGGCAACAAGCCGGTGGTCGAGGCGATCCGCGCGGATTCCCCCGAGGACTGGCTGATCCTGGCCGGTGACGTCGGCGAGAAGACCGATGACATCCGCTGGGCGCTGGAAACCCTGCGCGGTCGCTTCGCGAAGCTCATCTGGGTGCCCGGTAACCACGAGTTGTGGACCACAGCAAAGGATCCCGTGCAGATGCACGGCGCGGCCCGCTACGACTACCTGGTCTCGCTGTGCCGCGATCTGGACGTGCTCACCCCCGAGGACCCGTTCCCGGTGTGGGAGGGCGCGGGCGCGGAGCACTACGGCGGCAAGGTGACGCTGGCCCCGATGTTCACCCTCTACGACTACTCCTGGCTGCCCGCGGGGGCGAAGACCAAGGCCGAGGGCCTGGCCATCGCCAAGGACCGCAATGTGGTGGCCACCGATGAATTCCTGCTGTCGGCCGAGCCGTACCTGACCCGCGACGCGTGGAGTCACGCCCGCGTCCAGTACACCCAGCGCCGCCTCGACGCGCTGCCCGCCGAGACGCCGCTGGTGCTCATCAACCACTGGCCGCTGGTCCGCCAGCCGGTCGACATGATGTGGTATCCGGAGTTCGCGCTGTGGTGCGGCACCGACCTGACCTCCGATTGGCACACCACCTACAACGTGGTGTGCATGGTCTACGGGCACCTGCACATTCCGCGAACCACCTGGTACGACGGGGTGCGGTTCGAGGAAGTGTCGCTGGGTTATCCGCGTGAATGGCAGCGTCGCGGCCTGCCGGACAAGCTGTTGCGTCAGATTCTGCCGGTGCCGGAGTACGGGGACAGCCTCAATGAGTGGGGTGGCCACTTCAAGATCACTCCGGAGATGCGGGCCGCCGCGTTGAAGATGAAGGAAACCGTCGATCGGCGGCGTGGCCAGGCCTGATAGCCCTCGTTTCGGCTTACCGGGCGGTGGCGTAATCCGCTCGTACCCAGGAAATTACGGGATTTAACCCCATATTGGACGGCTGACCAGTAAGGTCTGGACGGCCGCCCAGTTTGAGGCGATAGACCGCACCCGAATCACCTGGGAGTTCCGCCGAGATGAGACGTACACGAATCCTGTGCTCGCTGCTGTCCGCAGCGGCGATCATCGCGAGCGGGGCGGTGGTGGCCGGGGCGGATCCCGTGGATATCGCCGGGGGCTCGGGCAGCTCCAGCGGTTCAGGCAGTGGCAGCGGTTCGGGTTCGGGTAGCGCCAGTGGTTCGGGGACGGGCAGTTCCGGCGCGCCCACCACTGTGCCCTCGCTCGGCCCGGACTTCCTCTGGGGTGTGGCCATGGCCGGCTTCCAGTCCGAAGGCCGTGCGCCCGACAGCAATTGGAGCCGCTACGCCAACTCCGGCCAGGCGCACGACCCGTACCTGGACTCGGTCGACTTCTACGACCGCTACGCCGAGGACATCGACCTCGCGGCCGGGATGGGCCTGAAGGTGTTCCGGCTCAGCATCGAATGGGCGCGGGTGCAGCCGCAGCCGAACACCTGGGACGAGAACGGCTTCCAGTTCTACGACAAGGTGATCGCGAAGATCCGCGCGGCCGGGATGCGGCCGATGCTGACCCTGGATCACTGGGTGATCCCCGGCTGGGAGGCCGATCGCGGCGGTTGGAAGAACCAGGGCATGGTCGCGGACTGGCTCACCAACATGCGCAAAGTCGTGGACCGGTACGCGGCCCCGGACATCATGTGGGTGACGATCAACGAGCCCATGGGCTATGTCGCGCAATCGATCCAGATCGGCGACATCGGGATCGGTGACGCGCTGACCATGTTCGATCGGCTGGTGCAGGCGCACGACGGGATCTACGACTACATCCACCAGCGCCAGCCCGGCGCGAAGGTGACCAGCAATGTCGCCCAGTACCCGATCGTCCAAGAGCTGACCGACCTGCTCTTCGCCGACCGCATCAAGGGCAAGATGGACTACATCGGCATCGACTTCTATTACGGTGCCTCGCTGACCCATCTGCCCACCACAGCGCTGCTGGGCGACGAGCTGTGGAAGAACGCCATCGAACCCGAGGGCATCTACTACGACCTGCGCTTCTACACCGAGAAGTTCCCCGGCCTGCCGATCTACGTGGTGGAGAACGGGCTTCCCACCGAGAACGCCGCCCCGCGCAGCGACGGCTACACCCGCGCCGACCACCTGCGCGACACCGTCTACTGGCTCCAGCGCGCCAAGGCCGACGGCATCCCGGTGATGGGCTACAACTACTGGAGCCTCACCGACAACTACGAATGGGGCAGCTACTCACCGCGTTTCGGCCTCTACACCGTCGACGCCAAAACCGACCCGACCCTGACCCGACGGCCGACCGACGCGGTCCCGGCGTTCAAGACCATCACCACCCAGGGTGGAGTCCCCGCCGACTACCGCCCCACCCGCAAGCCCGCCCTGTGCTCGATCATCCTGCCGCTGGAAAGCTGCCTGCGCCCGGTGTCGGTGCCGTAGCGTGATCGTGTCGGCCAACGCAGCGTCATCCCGGCGCGCTTTTGGCCGGGATCCACACCGGGCGGGGTGGATTCCGGCCAAGAACATGCCGGAATGACGGGGCCGCGATGGCATACCCGACCGTGGCGAGCGATCAGTCGGTGGTGAGGCGGAGCCCACCCGCCAGTGCGTCGGCCATGGTGTGCAGCAAGGGATTCCGAGTGGTCGTGCGCCAGGCGGCGGCGTAGGTGATCAGCAGCGGCCGCGGTTGCAACGGCCGCCACACCAGGCCTGGTACCGAGGTGGTGCGGGCGGACCCGACGCCGATCGCCTCGGGACGCAGCGGCAGCAGTTGCAGCATCTGCGCGTGGCTCATTTCGCTGGCGCTGAGAACCACCGAGGCGCCGCGCTCCCGCAACTGCTCGAGCACCGAATCGTGCACCTCCGGCGCGGAATCGCGGGCGAACATGATCAGCTCGTGGTCGCCGATGCGCCCCGCCTCCACCGAACCCGCCGCGGCGAGCGGATTCTCACGCGACATGACGATCCCCAACTCCTCCTCCGCCACCGCCGTATACGTGAGATGCTCCGCCAGCCGCACCGGCAACCGCAGCACCGCCAGATCCACCTCGTCCCGATCCAGCAACCGCGCCTGCTCCCCACTGCTCCCCGTCGTCAACGCCACCCGCACCCCCGGCTGCCGCGCCTTCAACAACGCCTCGATCCGCCCCGGCAACCACTGCGGCGCCCCATTCACCACCCCCAACCGAAACACCGCATTCCCCGGCTGCGCCACCGCCCGAGTCTCCCGCAACGCGACCTCGGCCGCCTCCAACACATTCCGAGCCGTCTTCAACAGCACTTCCCCCGCGGCCGTCAACTCCACCCCATGATTCCCCCGAATCAGCAACGGCCCACCCACCTCCCGCTCAATGGCCCGAATCTGCTGACTCAACGTAGGCGTCGAAATGAACAACCGCTCCGCCGCCCGCCGAAAATGCAGCTCCTCCGCCACCGCCACGAAGTACCGCAACTGCCGCAATTCCACCCCTGAAGCGTAAGCGCCCCCACCACCCCCCACCGAAAACCCACCACCCCCGGGGTGGGTCCCGGCGGGGCGGCGAACCTGCCCCGCCGGGATGCCTCAGCCGGGGCCGATCCGGTGATCGTGCCCGGTCACCGACTGATTCCGTAGACCAGGCTCAACTTGCCGTCCGGCAGTTGCTCGACCTTGTGCAGTTCCATCCCGTGCCGCGCCGACGACGAGAACAATGCCGTGCCCTCGCCCACGATGAGCGGATAGACGATCAGGCGCAGCTCGTCCACCAGACCCGCGTCGAGGGCGGCGCCCACGATCGTCGGCCCGCCGACCAGGTAGATGTCCTTGCCCTGTTCCCGCTTCATCGCCGCCACGGCGTCCAGGTCCGCCAGGATCCGGGTGTTCGGCCGCGTCACCGAGGTCAGGGTCCGCGACACCACGTAATGCGGTGTCTTCGTTGCGAACTCGGACCATTCGACATCCGCCGCCGTGGGCACGTGACCGCTGAACGGGTGAATCTCGTAGGGCGCGGTCTCGACCCGCGACCAGTACTGCTCGTACAGCGGATAGAACTCGGCGCCGAGCACGCACGCATCGATCTGCGTCGTCAACCACGAACCGAAGTCTTCCGGCCAGCTGTCGACCCAGTCCGCGTATCCCTCCGGCCCTCCGTACTTCCCATCGGCCGAGATCTTGAAGGCCGCGATCAACTTACGCGTCATGGTCGTCTCCTGTTCGTGTGCGGGCTGCCATCGGCACTGCCGTTGACAAGCTCGTTACCGTGTTCGTTGTAGTGATCCGAGAGATCCCGAAAACTCACCGCCCGAGCGGAATTCGAGCTGTCCGGGAGTCCTGTCTGGAAGAGCGTGGCCATGTCGATCGATAGCGAGGAGTTCGCGGTCCTGTTCGCGCCGCACCGCCGTGAGCTGTTGGTGCACTGCTACCGCATGCTCGGCTCGGCACACGACGCGGAAGATGTGGTTCAGGAGACGTATCTGCGGGCCTGGCGCGCGATCGGGGACTTCGAGGGCCGTTCCAAACTGCGGCATTGGCTGTATCGGATCGCGACGAACGCGGCGCTGCGGGAATTGGAGAAGGGCCACCGACGCTCGTTGCCGTCCGGCCTGGCCAACCCGGTCACCGAATCCACCGGCGACCAGCCGCTCGAACGCCAGGATATGCCGTGGTTGGAGCCGATCCCGACCGCGCTCGCGCTCTCGGCGTCGGAACCGGATCCGGCGGAAGTTGTCGCGCAACGCCATAGCATCAGGCTGGCGTTCGTGGCGGCGCTGCAATACCTTCCGCCGCGGCAACGCGCCGTGCTGCTGCTGCGCGATGTGCTGGAGTTCCGAGCGTCGGAGGTCGCGGCGCTGCTCGACATCAGTCCTGCGGCAGCCAACGGTCTGCTGCAGCGCGCCCGAGACAAACTGGCAGCAGTCCGCCCGACCGAGCTAACTGTCAGCGACACGCTCGGGCCCGATCAACAGCACGTGCTCGAGGAATTCATGGCCGCGTTCGAGCGCGCCGATATTCCGGGCTTGCAACGTATGTTGCTGGCCGACGCGACTCTCGAGATGCCGCCGCTGTCGACCTGGTTCTTCGGCCGGACCGCCATCATCGGCTTCTGGTCGTCACAGATCCTCACCGAACCCGGCATGTACCGAGTGGTCGCCACCTCGGCCAACGGCCAACCGGCCGCCGCCATGTACAAGCGGCACGATGACGGTTCCCACTATGCGCACGCGCTCCACGTGCTCACGCCCGCATCGGAGGGGATCGCGCGAATAGTCGTGTTCCTCCAGCCCGCGATATTCGAGCTGTTCGACCTTCCCATGGCCTTCGAGACCGTCGACCGGGAAGGAACCGCTCACCACATGGCGCCGTGACCCCGATGATCTTGGCGACGTGGGACTTACGCCCAGCCCGGGTGGGTGGAGGGTTGGGTTACGGTGGCCCAGCGTTCGGCTATGCGGCGGCCCTGGAAGCGCCAGAGGACGAAGCCTTGGAAGGTCATGGGTTGGCCGGTGGTGCGGTCGGTCCAGCGCCAGATGTTGCGGCACATGACCTTGTCGCCCTCGGCGAGCATATCGACGACGGTGACGTGGAGGTCGGGCATGGCCTCGTACATGCCGAGCATCATCTTCTCGTCGCCGATCAGGTCGGTGGGTTGGCCGCCGGGGCCGTCGTGGTCGAGGAAGTCCGGGGTCATATTGCGGTGGATGACAGCCGCATTGCGCCGGTTCACGAACTGCTCGAAGTGGTCGGCGACGAACTGCTTCATGGAATCGAGGGACAGGTCGGTGGGCATCATCGCCTCCTCTGCGTAGCCGAACGACCTTTCCATGGTGCGCCCGACGCCTCGAGGTGCGCGCCGGTTTGGGCAACGGTCCGCGCGGATTGGGCAGCGTCATGTCGGCGATTGGGCAGTGCCACGCCGACATTCGGCATCGCCGGGAGTAACAGCACCGCTCGCCTTCGTCGAGTGGCACACCAGCGCGGCCGAATCGGGCAAATCCCCTCGGTGGTGTGCCACTCGACGAAGAGGTGGCGGCTGTGTCAGAGGTTGGCGGGGCGGATGACCATGATCGAGGAGGCGCGTTTGCCGGATTCCTTGATGAGGGCGATGGCCTGGCCGGCGGGGTCGATGGCGGCGTAGACGCCTTGCAGACCAATCGGTTCCAGCCAGCGGCCGTTGCGGAGGTCGCCGGCCTGGGCGTCGGTGATGTCGCGGGTGGGGAAGGCGGTGCGGACGGCGGCGTCGATGTCGAGGTTGAGCATCGGCTCGTCGGCCGCGGCGGAGGCGGCCAGCTGGTCCAGGGTGCGGGCGTGTTCGAGGGTGAACGGGCCGACCCGGGTGCGGCGCAGCGCGGTGAGATGGCCTCCGACGCCGAGCTTTTCGCCCAGGTCGCGAGCCAGGGCGCGGATGTAGGTGCCCGACGAGCACTCCACCTCGACATCGAGGTCGACGAATTGTGTTGCGCCGGTGTCGATATTGCGGCGGGCGAGGATGTCGAAGCGGCTCACGGTGACGGGGCGGGCGGCGAGCTCAACCTCCTCACCGGCGCGGGCGCGGGCGTAGGCGCGCTCACCATTGATCTTGATGGCGCTGACGGTGGCGGGCACCTGCTGGATGTCGCCGGTCAATTCGGCAATGCGCGAGGCGATCTCGGCATCGGTGAGATGCCCGGCCGCCGTGGTGGCGGTGACCTCGCCCTCGGCGTCGTCGGTGATGGTGGCCTGCCCCAGCCGGATGGTGGCCGTGTACGCCTTGGTGGTCAGGATGAGCTGCCCCAGCAGCTTGGTGGCGCGCTCCACACCCAGCACCAGCACGCCGGTCGCCATCGGATCCAGGGTGCCCGCATGCCCGACCTTCTTGGTGCGCAACAGCCCCCGGCACTTTGCGACCACATCGTGGCTGGTCCAGCCCGCGTCCTTGTCGACAATGAGCAGCCCGCCGAACGCGTCCACCCGCGGCGGCAACTTCTCACGCCGCGGCGCGTTCTGCTTGTCGCGCTTGGCCTTCGTGCGCTCTGGGGTCTGCACCGCGCTGGAGTCGTTCCGCGCCGCGCCCGGCTCGTCCCGCGCAGCGTCGGACTCTGGCCGCATGGTGTCGGATGCTGCTGGCGCAGTACCGGATTCGGTTCGCGTGGCGCCGGATTCCTCGCTCATCAGCCCTCCACGATCGCGGTCAGGATGAGGCCGTCGGAGATCAGCCAGCGGCCGTCGAACGACTTCAGCGGTGCGCCACCGTCATTGGTGTGGCCGGGGACCAGTAGGTCGCTGTGGAAGGTGCCACTGCCACCGGCCGCGGACTCCTCGTCCACGGTGAAGGTGATGTGCGCGTCCTCGAATCCCAGCCAGCGCCCGGTCAGCGGATTCCACGCCTTGTAGGTGGCCTCCTTGGCGCAGAACAGCAGTCGATCCAGGTGCAGCCCGGTGCCGGGCAACACCGCGCTCAGCCATTCCCGTTCGGCGGGCAGGCTCACCGAATCAAGCACGCCGTCCGGCAGCTGCGCGTGCGGTTCGGCGTCGATACCGATGGAACGGAACCGCAGCCGGTGCGCCAGCGCCGCGGCCCGATACCCGTCACAGTGGGTCAGACTGCCGACAATCCCGCGCGGCCAGGCGGGCGCACCACCCTCGGTCTTACCGATCGCGACCGCGGGCTCACCCAGCTGCCCCAGCGCCTCCCGCGCGCAGTACCGCGCCCCGATGAAATCGCGCCGCCGCTTCTCCACCGCCCGGGCGATCAAATGCTCCTCACCGGGATGCGCCTTCAGATCCTCCGGATACACCGTCAGCTCGGCCGCGGCCACCCCGTTGGGAAGAATCCTGCCGAGAATGCGCGCCGACCCCGTATCCCCCGAGAGACCCTGATTCGCCGCGACTGCCCGCTCCTCGATGACCCGCCTCCTGCTCGCTGCCTGTACTAGCCGCATCGAGCCTAGTGCGCGCCGGCGACGTAGTCGTCCTCTGCCCAGCGCACGGCCGGAGCGAATGCGGAGGTTTCGCCTACCGGGACAGTTGATCGACCTCGTCGGCGAACAGGACCGCCGGGTCGAAGGCCATTCCGTTGAAGTGCCCGGCGAGTTCGAGCGACAGCACGCCGTGCACCCGGGTCCAGAACGACAGGGCTCGGCCCGTGTTCGAGTCGAGCGCCTCGAGTAGGACGGTCATAATCTCGTCGGAGATCGCGGTGGTGTCCGCGGGTGCGTGATATCCGGGAACGGGCGTCCCGTAGATCAGGAAGTAGCGCTGCGGATCGGCGAGCGCCCACTCGCGAATCACCTGGGCGATTCCGGCGATGTCGGCACCGTCGGCGCGAGCGACCTTCACGGTATCGGCCAGGCTGCGGTACGCCTCGCGGATGAGCTCGGTGATCAGCTCGTCGCGGCTCGCGAAGTACCGATACAGCGCGGGCCCGCTCAACCCCACCTGCTTGGCGATCGCGTTGAGCGACAAAGCCGATGCCCCCGACGCGGCGATCTGTTCCCAGGCGTGCTGCTTGATCTCCGCGCGCATCTGCTCGCGATACCGCTCCCGGGGACTCGTCGACACCATGAGTTAGAGGCTATCACTTTTCCTATTGACTCTAACTCTCGGAGGGTTATACCTTCTAACTCAAGCGAGAAGTGCTAACTCAGGAGTTGAATCGTGAACGCCCTCAACCAAACCCGGACCGCCCTGCTCGGCCTCACCCTGACCGCCGGAATCCTCACCGCCACAGCCACTCCGGCCCTGGCCGACGGTTCCGCGGCCGACCAGCCACCCCTCACCTGCCAGGGGCAGACCATCGACACCGCCGCCCCGATCCACTACCGCACCGAGACCCTCATCAAGGCACCCCTCGACGCCATCTGGAATCTGCAGACCGACGTGGAGAACTGGCCCGCCTGGCAGCCGCCCGTCACCACCCTGAATCTCCTGAATCCCGGCCCCCTGCAACCGGGTTCGAGCTTCCGCTGGACCACCCCCGTCCCCGCGAGCCCCACCACCCCCGCGACCACCCTGTCCATCACCTCGACCGTCCAGCAGATCCAGGACCACGCCTGCCTCCGCTGGACCGGCCCCGCCCTCGGTGACGGCCTGACCATCGACGGCGGCACCCATGTCTGGACCTTCACCCCCGTCCCCGAAGGCACCCTCGTCCGCACCGAGGAGAACTGGACCGGCCCCCAGGTGGAGGCCGACATCCCGACCTCCACCCAATTCCTCGGCCTCGGGCTCGAAGCCTGGCTCTCCAACCTCCGATCCGCCGCCGAGCGTTAGGTCATCGAATGCAGCAGGCCCAGGTTCGGGGTGAGCGCACCGTCCTGACCGAGGGCCCGGAAATCCGCCTCCACGTCCTCGCGCGCGAGCTTTCCGGCGCGCACCGCGCGGTAGCGCACGTAGGTCCAGAGGAAGACGTCGAGGTTGTCGAACCGGGTGCCGCCCTCGACGACATTCTCCTCGTGAAACCACACGGCCACTTGGCCATTGGTGAGCACGACGTACAGATTGCCGCCGCCGTCCGCGCCGATCGAGTACACATCGTCATCGGTCAGCTCGGTCTCGTAGTCCGAATCGAGGATGCCGCAGTCGTTTCCGGCGAAATCGAAGCCGTAGGACCAGTCGAAGATGTCCAGGAACTGCGGCATCCGACCTGACCGCACCCTGCGGTCGAACGCGGCCAACGCCGCCGCGTGCACGGGTTCGAGTCGTTCGAGAAACGGTGCCACGGAACGAGTTTCCGCCGTTACCCGCACCGGTTCCGCATCCGGGAACCAGCGCAGCAGATCGGTATCCAGGTCACGATCGGCATAGCCGACGAGGTCGGCGACAGCAAGAGTCACGCCGGGATTCTAGGAGTACTCCGTCGGGGCCATGCGCTGGCGGAGCAGACAGAATTCATTGCCCTCCGGATCGGCCAGTACATGCCAGGACTCGTTGCCGGTCTGGCCGATGTCGGCCGGGCGGGCGCCGGCGGCGAGCAGGCGCTCGAGTTCGGCGTCCTGGTCGCGGTCGGTGGCGTTCACGTCCAGGTGCATCGGCAGCTTCCCGCGCCTCGGATCGTCGCTGCGGCTGAACAAGAGGGTCGGATACGGGCCGCCGAACACGGAGCCGGGCGGACCGATGCGCCGGTCCTCCTCGTCGCGTTCGAGTTCGACGTATCCGAGCACCTCGCACCAGAAGTCGGCCAACCGTGCGGGATCGGCGCAGTCGATGACGAGTTCGGTGATCTTGCAGGCCATGAAGGCGACACTACGCGCTGCGTCGGCCGCAGCGTGACAGGCGGCGTTAGCCCGAGCCTCACAGGCATTCGATCGCGCGTCGTGGACGGTGGTCCGCGCCGCGGGTTGGCTGAAAGGCATGACGGACAAGGGAATTACGGCACAGACCGGACGGGTAGTGGTGATCGGCGGCGGCTCCGGGATGGGGCAGGCGATCGCGGACGCGCTGCTGGGTGAGGGATACGAGGTGGTCATCGTCGGGCGGTCGGCGGAGCGGCTGGCCGACGCGGTGCGGGAGCTGGGGGATGGGAAACTCACCGCGATCGCGGCGGATGTCACTCAGGAGGACCAGGTTTCGCGATTGTTCGAGACCGTCGGCACGGTCGATCACGTGATCAGCACGGCCGCGGATCTGGCGGGCGCGTACGGACTGGTCAAGACCTTCGACTTCGAGCACGGCCGCGGATTCATCGAGACCAAGCTCATCGGATCGATGCTGCTGGCCAAGCACGCCCGGCTGACGGAAAACGGCTCGCTCACCTTCATTTCCGGGATCGCCGCCTACCGCCCGGCGGTGGGCGGGGCGATGGTCGCCTCGGTGAACGCCGCGCTGGAGGGTTTGGCTCGCGCACTCGCGGTGGAGCTGACCCCGATCCGCGTGAACGCGGTCTCGCCCGGCTGGATCATGACCGGCATCTGGGATCAGATGCCCTGGGAGGACAAGGACGAGCGGCTTCAGGCGATGGCCGACAAACTGCCCGCCCGACGGCTGGGTAAACCGGAAGACGTTGCGGCGGTGGTGGCCTCACTACTGAAGAGCGAATTCGTCACCGGCACGGTGCTGCACGTCGACGGCGGCCACCGCCTCGCCTGAGCTAGTGCGCTTCGCTCAACCAGATGGCCTCGGCGGCAATGCTGCCGAGGTCGATGGTGCGCTCGTCCACCTGCACCGCGATGGTCCCCGCGAAGTCGCGCCGCTCCACCACCGCGATCGGGGTGTCCAACGCGATGCCCAGGGAATCGAAGTAGCGCAGCATGGCCGGATCCGAATCGGAAATCCGCGCCACCCGCCCGGATTCGCCCGCGCCGAAATCGCTGAGCTGGCGGGCCGGGGGAGTGGGGACCGCGCCGTCCACCGACGGGATCGGATCCCCGTGCGGATCCCGGTCCGGGTGGCCGAGTTTGGCGTCGATGCGCTCCACCAGCGTCTCCGAGACCGCGTGCTCGAGCACCTCCGCCTCGTCGTGCACCTCGTCCCAGCCGTAGCCGAGCTCGTTGACGAGAAACGTCTCGATGAGCCGATGCCGCCGCACCATGGCGATGGCCGCGCGCCGGCCGTCCTCGGTGAGCGTGATGGACCCGTACCGGGCGTGCTCGACCAGCCCCTGATCGGCCAGCTTGCGCACCGCCTCCGACACCGTCGACGCGGAGACGCCGATCTTCTCGGCCAGCAGCTTGGTCGACACCTTCTCCTGCGACCACTCCTGCGCGGTCCAGATCACTTTCAGATAATCCTGCGCGACCGAGGACAACACCGGCGCGACAGTGGTGGTCCCGTGGGGTTCGGAAGGTGCGGACGGATCGGCCAGCTCGCGGCGGGTGGCGATGTCTCGTTTTCCGGGCACGCCTCGAGCTTAGGCACACCTGTCGCGGTTTCACACATCGGCGCGCTCGCTGGTAGAGCCGACGCCCGGCCCGGTGAACACACGGTGACGAGCATGCTTCCACCCGTGAAGTTACCGACCGCCGAATATGGTCGGTAACGCCCTTTCAGTAGGCTTCCTCTGTGCAGAGATGGCGAAGCCTCGAGGAGATGCCCGCGGACTGGGGCCGGTGTGTCCTCACGATCGGGGTGTTCGACGGCGTGCACCGCGGTCACACCCAGCTCATCGGCCGTGCGGTGAAATCCGCTGCGGTGCGGGGCGTTCCGTCGGTGCTCATGACCTTCGACCCGCACCCGCTGGACGTGGTGCGGCCCGGTTCGCATCCGGCGCAGCTGTCCACCCTGGACCGGCGCGCGGAACTGGTCGAGGAACTCGGCATCGACGTGTTCGTGGTGATGCCCTTCACCCGTGACTTCATGAAGCTCACCCCCGAGGAATACGTCCAGGACCTGCTGGTGAACCGCCTGCACGTGTCCGAGGTCGTGGTCGGCGACAACTTCACCTTCGGCAAGCAGGCCGCCGGCACCCTCGACACCATGCGCGAGCTGGGCCGCCAGTACGGCTTCGATGTCGACGGCGTGCAGCTGCTCGGCGAGCACGCGGTCACCTTCTCCTCTACCTACATTCGCGGCTGCCTGGCCGAGGGCGATGTGGGCGCGGCCGCCGAGGCGCTGGGCCGCCCGCACCGCGTCGAGGGCGTGGTCGTGCACGGCGACGGGCGCGGCAAGGGACTCGGCTTCCCGACCGCCAATGTCGCGCCGACCATGCATGGCGCGATCCCCGCCGACGGGGTGTACGCGGGCTGGTTCACCGTCCTCGAACCCGGCGACCCGCTGGCCGGGCAGTGCCACATGGCCGCCATCTCGGTGGGCACCAATCCCACCTTCGACGGTCGCAATCGCACGGTCGAGCCGCACCTGCTCGATTTCGACGGCGACCTGTACGGCAAGCACGTCGCGGTCGATTTCGTCGAACAGCTGCGCGGCATGCGCAAATTCGACTCCATCGAGGATCTGATCGAGGCCATCGGCAAGGACGTCGACCAGGCCCGCAAGGTCCTCACCGATGGCACCGACGAATAGGGCCGATTTCCGCGACCGTCCACCGGTCCGGTAAGCTGGCCCGCTGGGTTTGCTGCGGTCCGTGGCGGCACCCACCGGATCATCCGGACACCCTCGCGCACGGACTGAAACACAGGGAGTTATCTGTGGCTCTGACCACTGAGCAGAAGAAGGCCATTCTGGCCGAGTACGGCCTGCACCCGACTGACACCGGTTCCCCGGAGGCTCAGATCGCGCTGCTGTCCAAGCGGATCGCCGATCTCACCGAGCACCTCAAGGTGCACAAGCACGACCACCACACCCGGCACGGTCTGCTCGCGCTGATCGGTCGTCGTCGTCGCCTGTCGAAGTACCTGCAGGCCAACGACATCAACCGCTACCGTTCGCTCATCGAGCGTCTGGGCCTGCGTCGCTGATTTCAGCGACATATCTCTCGCCAGAGAGGTAGTTGACGATCCGGCCAGCGAGGAGGCATAGAATCTCCTCGTTGGCCTTTCGTATATGTGTCCGATTTCCCCACGAGGGGGAGGTCGAGACGTGTATACGCCAACAGGAGCCGTATGCACCCGCCGCGTGGCGTCGGTCTTCGGTAGTGGCTTTTCGGGGCGCGAATTGAGATGAACCATGCGCGCCCGGAGGGCTTCGATCGATGACCGCCTCCGCGTCGCCGTATCCAAGGGGATGGGGCCGGGTGTGCGTGCAGTGACCACGAGGGTTGCCGCGCGCCCATATCGGGTACGGCCGCGAGCCGGATCGCACGAGAGGAATGTGCGAACCCCGGCGAAGACGAGAGGTTGAGATAAAACACATGTCTGACACCCAGACCAGTTCCGCCGCCGAGGTCGAGCCCGGCGTTTTCGAGTCCGTCGCCCTGATCGACAACGGCAGCTACGGAACTCGCACCATCCGCTTCGAGACCGGCCGTCTGGCCAAGCAGGCCGCGGGTTCCGTGGTCGCCTACCTCGATGACGAGACCATGCTGCTGTCGGCGACCACCGCCTCCAAGCAGCCCAAGGACCAGTTCGACTTCTTCCCGCTGACGGTGGATGTCGAGGAGCGCATGTACGCCGCGGGCCGCATCCCCGGCTCGTTCTTCCGTCGTGAGGGCCGCCCCTCCACCGACGCGATCCTGACCTGCCGCCTGATCGACCGGCCGCTGCGCCCGTCCTTCGTCGACGGCCTGCGCAACGAGATCCAGGTCGTCGTGACCGTCATGTCGCTGGATCCCAAGGATCTCTACGACGTGGTCGCGATCAACGCCGCCTCGGCGTCCACCCAGATCGCGGGTCTGCCGTTCTCCGGCCCCGTCGGCGGCGTGCGCGTCGCGCTGATCGAGGGCCAGTGGGTCGCGTTCCCGACCGTCGAGCAGCTCGAGGGCGCCGTGTTCGACATGGTCGTCGCGGGCCGCGTGGTCGACGGTGACGTCGCCATCATGATGGTCGAGGCCGAGGCCACCGACAAGGTGCTGGCCCTGATCGCCGACGGCGCCACCGCGCCGACGGAAACCGTTGTGGCCGAGGGCCTCGAGGCCGCCAAGCCGTTCATCGCGCGGCTGTGCAAGGCGCAGGCCGACCTGGCTGCCCTGGCCGCCAAGCCGACCGAAGAGTTCCCGATCTTCCTGCCGTACCAGCCCGATGCCTTCGAGGCCGTCGAGGGTACCGCCAAGCGTGAGCTGAACGAGGCGCTCTCCATTGCCGACAAGCAGGAGCGCGAGGCGAAGATCGACGAGATCAAGCTCGCCGTGCTCTCCGAGCTCGCGGAGTCCTTCGAGGGCCGCGAGAAGGAGATCGGCGCGGCCTTCCGCTCGGTCACCAAGAAGCTGGTGCGCCAGCGCATCCTGACCGACAGCTTCCGCATCGACGGCCGTGGCCTGGCCGACATCCGCGCGCTGTCCGCCGAGGTCGCGGTCGTGCCGCGGGCTCACGGTTCGGCGCTGTTCGAGCGTGGCGAGACCCAGATCCTGGGCGTCACCACCCTGGACATGGTGAAGATGGCGCAGCAGGTCGACTCGCTCGGCCCGGAGACCTCCAAGCGCTACATGCACCACTACAACTTCCCGCCGTTCTCCACCGGTGAGACCGGTCGCGTGGGTTCGCCCAAGCGCCGCGAGATCGGCCACGGCGCGCTCGCCGAGCGTGCTCTCGTGCCGGTGCTGCCGTCGCAGGAGGAGTTCCCCTACGCCATCCGTCAGGTCTCGGAAGCGCTGGGCTCCAACGGTTCCACCTCGATGGGCTCGGTCTGCGCCTCGACCCTGTCGCTGCTGAACGCCGGTGTGCCGCTGAAGGCCCCCGTCGCCGGTATCGCCATGGGCCTGGTGTCCGACACCGTGAAGAACGACAAGGGTGAGGACGAGGTCCGCTACGTGGCCCTCACCGACATCCTGGGCGCCGAGGATGCCTTCGGCGACATGGACTTCAAGGTCGCCGGCACTCGCGAGTTCGTCACCGCCCTGCAGCTGGACACCAAGCTCGACGGCATCCCGTCGCAGGTGCTGGCCGGTGCGCTGAACCAGGCCAAGGACGCCCGCTACACCATCCTGGACGTGATGGCCGAGGCCATCGCCACCCCGGACGAGATGAGCCCCTACGCTCCGCGCGTCACCGCCATCAAGATCCCGGTGGACAAGATCGGCGAGGTGATCGGGCCCAAGGGCAAGGTCATCAACCAGATCACCGAGGACACCGGCGCCAACATCTCCATCGAGGATGACGGCACCGTGTTCGTCGGCGCGACCGACGGCCCGTCGGCGCAGGCCGCGATCGACGCGATCAACGCCATCGCCAACCCGCAGCTGCCGAAGGTCGGCGAGCGCTTCCTGGGCACGGTCGTCAAGACCACCGCCTTCGGCGCGTTCGTCTCGCTGCTGCCGGGCCGCGACGGTCTGGTCCACATCTCGAAGCTGGGCAACGGCAAGCGCGTCGCCAAGGTCGAGGATGTGGTCAACGTGGGCGACAAGATCCGCGTCGAGATCGCCGATATCGACAACCGCGGCAAGATCTCCCTGGTGCCGATCGACGAGGATTCGGACAACTCCGAAGCCTCGGCTGCGGTCGACGCGATCGCAGAGTAATTATTTCTCTGTGACGAAGAAGCAGTCCGCGGTGCGCGCGGGTTCCGCGCGCACCGCGACAGACTCCGCGCCCATCGCCAAGAACGCGCTCGGTGCGAAGGACAATGCCCCTCTGCTCCGGAATCTGGAGCAGGGGGGCTCTTCACTGGTGATCGCCCAGAACGGTTCCCAGGCAACCGATGTCGGCGTGCGCCGGACCGTGCTGCCCGGCGGGCTACGGGTGGTCACCGAGCATGTCCCCGGCGTGCGCTCGGCTTCGGTCGGTGTGTGGGTCGGGGTCGGCTCGCGCGATGAGGGCCCGACGGTGGCCGGCGCCGCGCACTTCCTCGAGCATCTGCTGTTCAAGGCCACGCCCACGCGCTCGGCGCTGGATATCGCGCAGGCCATGGATGCCGTTGGCGGCGAACTGAATGCGTTCACCGCCAAGGAGCAGACCTGCTACTACGCGCACGTGCTGGACGAGGATCTGCCGCTGGCGGTGGATCTGGTCTCCGATGTGGTGCTCAACGGTCTGTGCCGCGCCGATGACGTGGCGGTGGAGCGTCAGGTGGTGCTGGAGGAGATCTCCATGCGCGACGACGATCCCGAGGACATGGTCGGCGACGCGTTCCTGACCGCGCTGTTCGGCGATCATCCGATCGGTCGGCCGGTGATCGGCAGCATCGAGACCATCGAATCGATGCAGGCCCATCAGCTGCGGTCGTTCCATCTGCGGCGATACCGACCGGACCGTATGGTCGTCGCGGTCGCGGGCAATATCGAACACGAGCACGTCGTCGAATTGGTGTACCGCGCCTTCGAGAATCGGCTCGAGCCCGGGCTGGAACCGGCCGGGCGGCGCGAGGGCAAGTTCCGCCCGCGCGGCAATCCGGAACTGCTGCGCATCCAGCGCGACAGTGAGCAGGCGCACCTGGTGTTCGGCACCCGCGCCTTCGGACGGCACGAGGGTGAGAAGCGCTGGCCGCTCTCGGTCCTCAACACCGTGCTCGGCGGCGGCCTGAGTTCGCGGCTGTTCCAGCGCATTCGGGAGGAGCGCGGCCTGGCGTACTCGGTGTACTCCAGCGTCGACACCTTCGCCGACACCGGCGCGTTCTCGGTCTACATCGGCTGCCAGCCCGAAAACCTCGGCCACGTCGCCACATTGGCGCGCGGTGTGCTCGAGGAGGTCGCGGCCAACGGCATCACCGACGCCGAATGCGCCCGCGCCAAGGGTTCACTCCGCGGCGGCCTCGTCCTCGGCCTCGAGGACTCCGGCTCCCGCATGAACCGCATCGGCCGCTCCGAACTGAGCTACGGCAACCACCGCAGCGTCTCCGAAACCCTCGCCCGCATAGACGAAGTCACCACCGACGAGGTCTCCCGCATCGCGGCTACTCTGCTCGCGCGGCCTTTCGGTGTCGCGGTCGCTGGTCCGTACCGGCGGACCCGCGATCTTCCGGCAGCTGTCCGCCGACTGGTTCCCTGAGTGAGCTGTCCTCCGAGATCTGCGCGACGAACTGACGAGCCTGTTGAGCAATAGTGGTCGGCGCCCTCGCCCAGCGACGTAGGGTGTGGTCGTGGATTTCACGGAATGTCCTGCACTGCAGGGTGATTGTGTGGATCGGGCGGTGGTCACGGCGGGCAATCGATGACTTGCCCGCCAAAGCCGCTACGCGCAATCGCGGCCCCGAGGGTGCTGCCGGGACCGTCCGCAGTCTCGGTGCGGGATCGGCTTCGGGGATTGACCGCGCAGGATGTGCGGGTGCTTGGCCTCGTGGGACAGCACCTGGGTCGGCTGGCCTCTCGAGATCTCGGGGGTCAGATGCGCGGACGGTCTCGAGCACGACCGGGACCGGTGGGCGATTCGAAAGCGTGCACTCACGGCGGAATCTTCGTCGCGGTGGGCCGGTGCGATCACGAAGGCCACCAATGATCAATGGGCCTTGGCGCGTCGCGCCCAGCATGCGCATCTGCGGAGTTTGGAACGTGGAGTCGAGATGCTGCGGAGGCGGTTGGCCTTGCCACTCGGGGAGCCTGGCCGCGATGGCAATCCGGGCGGATACGCGAACCGGAGGGAATGGTTCAACAAGTCCCGGCGTCTCGCTGTCCTGCAAGGGCGACTCACGGTGGTGCGTGGCGACTACGAGGCAGGCAGGGTGCATGTAGTACGTGGTGGGCGAAAGCTGTTGAAAAAGCGACACAATCCAACCGACGGCGACCTGGGTCGAGAACAGTGGCGAGCCCAATGGGAGGCACGGCGGCAGTTTCTCTCGGCTGATGGCGAATCAGGCAAGAAGTTCGGTAACGAGACACTCCGTGTGACACCGAACGGCGAGATCAGCCTCAGACTGCCCGCCCCGTTGATCGAGCTGGCGAATGCGCCACACGGTCGTTACGTGCTGTCTGCGCGAATCGGCTTCGCGCATCGAGGCCGCGAATGGTTCGAGCGTGTCAGTTCTCATCGGGCGGTGGCGTACCGGATCCACTACGAGGTGAATCGCGACCGCTGGTATCTGACGGCATCCTGGCAGCCACCAACTCGAGCCGAGATTCCGCTCGCTGCAGCCCGTGCATCAGGTGTGATAGCGGTTGATTTCAATGCCGACCACTTCGCTGCGTACCGGATTGATCGGCATGGCAATCCGATCAGCGGTCCGCGTCGGTTCGACTTCGATATGACGGGTCCTGCTTCACGTCGGGACGCGGGATTGCGACACGCACTGTCTGGAATTCTCTCCTGGGCGAAACACGTACAGGTGTCATCGATCGCCGTTGAGGATTTGAACTTCGATGCGGAGAAGACGCGCGAGAAGCACGGACACCGCAAGGGTTTTCGTCGCCTTCTCTCCGGAATGCCCACCAGGGCTTTTGGATCGAGGCTCGTCTCGATGGCGGTTCGCACCGGTATTGCGGTGATAGCGGTTGATCCGGCCTATACATCGAAATGGGGTGCACAGCATTGGCGCGCGCCGCTATCCACGGACAGGCGCGTATTGACTCGGCACGATGCGGCAGCGATCGCGATCGGCCGACGTGCGCTCGGGCACGGAATTCGGCGGCGGACCTCACCGCCCCATACCCACCGGAGTGATGGGTATGGGCATCGGAAGGTCCAGGCCGGTCCGGTGGCTCGAGCGCACGAGGGATCCCGCCCACCCGACCCGGAACGTGTACGTGATACATGTCGCCGCTCGGATTCGGTACGCGGGAAACCAGTGTGTCCAAAACCGTTCGGGACATGCGCCTGACCGTGTGTACGCGTTCGCGCTCACGCACGGTTTTGTGATGAGGAACGGTTGTGCTGCAACCAGGTTCGCCTGCGTGCAGAGGCGTCATCTCGCCGACTGAGACAGCTACTCGGCAGTAGCTCCGCACACCCTGTGAGGAATGCCCGTTTGTGGCTATGATCTCCTCGCCGGATGGGAGGGGTTTTGCTCAGACCAGGTGAGAACTTCGCCGGGTATGTCATCGAACGTGAGCTCGGACGCGGCGGGATGGGCGCTGTGTATCTGGCTCGGCACCCGCGCCTGCCGCGCTGGATCGCGTTGAAGGTGCTCAGCTCGGAATACCACGGAGACAACGAGACTCATGCGCGATTCGAGCGCGAGGCCGATCTGGCCGCGCGCTTGAATCATCCGTGCGTGGTCACGGTGTACGACCGCGGCGTCGAGCACGGGCGGCTGTGGATCGCCATGCAATACGTCGACGGCGTCGAGGCCGAATCGGTGCCGGACATGACGCCCGCGCAGGCCGTGGAGATCGTCGCCGCCACCGCCGACGCGCTCGACTACGCGCATCGGGTCGGGGTCCTGCATCGAGATGTCAAGCCCGCCAATATCCTGCTCGCCCGTGAGACCCGCGAACAACAGGCGGGGGTGCTGCTCACCGATTTCGGGATCGCGCGACTACAGGGGGACACCGGACGGCTCACCGCGTCCGGGTCGGTGATGGCGACGCTGGCCTACGCCTCGCCGGAGCAGCTGCAGAATCATCCGATCGGCCCGTACTCCGATCAATATTCGCTGGCCTGCACGCTGTTTCGGCTGTTGACCGGGATACCGCTGTTCCCGTCGACCGACCTCGGCGCGATCGTGAAATCGCACCTCTACGACAATCCACCCCGGGTGGCGAGCTATCGGCCGGGACTGCCCTCGGCGTTGGATCCGGTGCTGGCGCGGGCGCTGGCGAAGAACCCGGAGGATCGATACCCGTCGTGCACGGACTTCGCGATGGCCGCACGGCGTGCGCTGGGGGCCGCGGGCGAGGCCGGGATCGCGCCGCCGGCTCGGGAGAAGAACCCGGAAACGTCTGCGCGGCGGACGAATCCGCCGTCGGCGGGTCGACGGGTCGATACGGGTGCGACGCCGGCTCGGCCGTCGCCGCAGGATGCGCGGGCCGCGGGCGCCGCACAGCGTCGCGTCCAGCAGTCCGCGGCGGCAACGCGTTCGGGCCGAGTGCCCCCGGCGGCGTTGCGTTCAGGCCGAGTGCCGCAGGCGGCGCTGCGTTCGGGCCGGGTACCTCCGGCCGCGTTGCGCTCAGGGCAGGTGCCCGCGGCGGCATTGCGTTCGGGCCGGGTGCCGGTCGGCCCCGAAACGCCCCGATCGCGCACCGGCTCCTTCCCGAAAGCCGGTGTGGCAGCGGCGAAACCGCCGAAGCGCAGGGGTCTGCGGGCCATGCTGCTGGTGGGCGTCTGCCTGGCGGCCGCGCTGGGGCTGGGCATCTTCCTCGTCACGCCGTTCGGGAATTCCGCCAAGCCGAAGCCGCCCGCCTCCGAGATCGGCGACCTCAGTGCGGCTTTCCCGGGCCTGGTCCCGCGCACGCCCGAACTCGGTTCCGGGTTCGCCGGTGCGAGTTGCCGGGTCGCGGATCATGACTCGAAGGATTTCCTGCCGCCGTGGGCCTTCGAGGGCTGGCTGGCGGCCTGGGACTGCGTCTATTCCGCGACCAACCACGACGTCAAGGAATACGTGCTCTTCGCCTACAGCTCGGCTGCGGCGGCCCAATCGGTGGCCAAGCGAATCCACCCGGCGGGCAGCACCATCGAGAACCTGGCGTTCAAGGAGTATTGCGGCTCGAAGGAATACACCAACTTCCGCTTCGACTCCTTCCCCGACGTCCCCTCCACTTCGTTCGCCACCACTTTCTTCGACGACCCCAAGCGCGAGAAGTTCCTGATGTACACCCGTGGCACCCCCGCCACCCCCAGCGGCGTCGTCGACTGGTGGAAGTCCTTGCCGCTCACCCAATCGTGATCACCGTCGCACACCCATGAATACAGTACGGGCGTACTGGTAGATTCGGTGGCGAGGATGTGGAAGGGAGCGCAATGTCGAATCGGTATGCGCGGATCGCCTTCTCGGCGGCGGCGCGGGAGCGGCAGCGGCTGGCGGGTAGCTATCGGGACTATGGCGCCCAGCTCGAGCACGGGCGCGATGAGCCGCAGCCGCTGGAGTTGCGTGAGCAGGGGTTCATTCGCGGCGCGGACTCGTTCTTTCTCGGCACCGCGACACCCGACGGCTGGCCGTACATCCAACATCGCGGCGGCCCCAAGGGGTTCGTCCAGGTCCTCGACGAATCGACCCTGGCCTTCGCCGACCTGACCGGCAACGGCCAGTACGTCACCGTCGGCAACCTCACCGAGAACGACCGCGTCGCCCTGTTCTTCATCGACTACCCGCTGCGCGAACGCCTGAAGGTCTACGGCCGCGCCCGCATGGTCGAACGCGCCGACGACCCCGACCTGGTCGACCGCGTGGCCGCCGCCTACAGCGGCGCGATCCAGAAGATCACCGAACGCGCGATCATCATCACCGTCGAGGCCCACAACTGGAACTGCGTTAAATACATCCGCCCCCGTTTCACCAAGGACCGCCTCGACGAGGCCATCGCCCTCGAACGCCGCGACGCCGCCCGTGAACGCCAACGCCTCACCGCCGAGCTCGAGGAGTTGCGCCGCGAGAACGGTGCCCTCCGCGCCCAATTGGACGCCGCCCGGACCGTCGCGGGGTGAACTGTCGTTCAGTCCGCGTAAGTACCGGTCTCGCCGTGGTCGACCGCGGCGTCTGCGTCTTGTTCCCGGTTCGCGGCGGCGAGCACCGCGTCGAGCAGGCCCGGCAGGGTGGCGTCGAGGTCCTCGGTGCGGAGGCGGAGGTGGGTGTTGCCGTCGATGATCACTTTTTCGGTGACGCCCGCTTCTCGGAGGATCTTGAAGTGGTGGGCGGCGGTGGACTTGCTGATGTTCTCGTAGGTGAGACCGCAGCGCATGGGTTCGCCGGCGTTGGCCAGGCGGCGGACCACTTCCAGGCGGACGGGGTCTTGTAGTGCGCCGAGCACCGCGGGCAGCGGGGCCACCGCGGGCTTCGCGTCGGTGTCGGTCATGACCTACCTCACTCGGATGACTGGTTTGATAATCATCGAACCTGACGTATGGTCGAGTTCGATATCAATCAAACTTACCTGATGGAGGGTTCGATGGCATCGGCAACCATGGTTGCGACTCGAGCCGAGCAGGGCAGCCAGACCTGGGCGTACGCACTCGTGCTCGCGGCCAGCGGGGTGGCGCTGGGGGTGTCGGGTGCGCCCGCGCCGCTGTATGGGATCTATCAACAGAGCTGGCACTTCTCGCCGCTCACAACGACTTTCGTCTTCGCGGCCTATGCGGTGGCGGCGCTGGGTGCGGTGTTGGTGGCCGGTCGCATCTCCGATGTGGTGGGTCGGAAGCCGGTGCTGCTGGGCGCTTTCGCGACCATGATCCTGGGTCTGGTCGTGTTCCTGTTCGCCGACAATGTGGCCATGCTGCTGCTGGCCCGCGCGCTGCACGGCGCGGCGGTCGGCGCGACCGTGGTGGCGGGCGCGGCGGCGCTGCTGGATCTGCGGCCGCACGCGGGCGCGCGGTCGGGGCAGCTGTCCGGCGTCGCCTTCAATGTCGGCATGGCCGTGGCGATTCTGGGCTCGGCGGTGCTGGCGCAGTACGCGCCGCATCCGCTGCGCACGCCGTATGTGGTGATCACCGTGGTCTGCGTGCTCATCGCGGCCGGTGTGCTGCTGCTGCGGGAACCGCACGGGGCGCGTCAGCGGCAGCGCATCACCATTGCGAAACCGGCTGTGCCGCAGGAGATCCGCAGCGACTTCTGGTTCTCGGCGCTGGGTGTGATGGCGGCGTGGTCGGTGCTGGGCGTGCTGCTGTCGCTGTACCCGTCGCTGGCCTCGGCCAAGACCGGCATCCACAATCTGGTGTTCGGCGGCGCGGTGGTGGCCTCGACCGCCACGGCGGGCGCGCTGGCACAGGCGGTGGCGGGCGGGATTCCGGCCCGGCGCGCGGCCATCGCCGGTGATATCGGCATGGCGATCGCACTGGTGATCACCATTCCGGCGCTGAACACCCACAACTGGGTGCTGGTGCTGCTGGCCGGTGTCCTGCTGGGCGGCACCTTCGGGCTCGGGTTCGGCGGATCGCTGCGGCACCTGTCCAATGTTGTGCCGCAACACAAGCGGGGCGAGACCATGTCCGCCTACTACCTGCTGGCCTACTCGGCGATGGCGATCCCGACCGTCGTGGCGGGCTGGGCGGCGACCACCTGGGGCTTGAGCACGGTGTTCCCGTGGTTCGTGGTCGTGGTGGCACTGGCCTGCCTGGGCGCGGCGGGAATCGGCCTGCGCCGCAAGGCCGAGACCGCTCCGGTGGCGGCCTGACCGCCTGGTTTCTACTGAATAGCCCGATTCGCGTCCGCCCGGCGACCCACTGTCGCCGGGTGGACGCGGCATTTGGGGCGAAACGGATTGACAGGGCGGGTTTTTGGGGTGCGCGAAGTTGCGATCCGATCCCCGCATCCCCTGCGTGACCGGGCTCGGATCGCTATCCTTCGGCTATGCGGCGGTGGAGGTTCGGTGGGGTGGTGAGCCGGACGGTACATCGGTCGGGCCTGATGATGTCGGTGCTGGCCGCCGTGCTGGGCGGGCTCGCCATCGCGGGCCTCACCTGGTGGGCGCTGTGGCATTTCCTCGGGGCCAAGTCCGAGACGCCGAATCAGCTGGACCTGGGCCGGATCTCGCTCGCGGTAGCCGCCGGTGTCGGCGGCGCGGTCGCCCTGGTGGTGGCCTACCGGCGGCAGCGCGATACCGAGCGGGGGCGCTTCGCGGAGGTCTTCGGGGCCGCCGCCCGCCAGCTCGGGGATCCCGATGTGGCGGTGCGCATCGCCGGGGTCTACGCCATGGCCGGGGTGGCCGACGAGTTCTCGGCGCGCTGGCGGCGCCAGCAGTGCGTGGACGTGCTGTGCGGGTACCTGCGGCTGCCGTATCAACCCGAGGAGGGGGCCAGTCACCTGGTCTCCAAATCGCAGCGCATCGAGGATCACGGCACCGCGGTGGAGCGGGTTTTCACCTATCGCCAGAACGATCGGCAGGTGCGCGACACCATCGTGCGGGTGATCGCCCAGCATCTGCGGCCCGCCGCCGAAACCCAATGGTGTGACTGCGATTTCGACTTCACCGACGCGGTCTTCGAGGACGCCGACTTCCGGTACGCGGTGTTCGCGGGCCGCAATACCCGCTTCACCAACGCCATGTTTCTCAGCGGCCGCACGGTCAGCTTCGAGAAGGTTCGTTTCCTCGGCAAGCGGGTCACCTTCCGCGGGGCGATCTTCCGCAGCACCGCCAGCTTCGACCGCGCGGTCTTCGCGCACACCCAGGTGGGCCGGGCCGACCACGAGCAGGCGGGAACGACCTTCACCGAGGCGACCTTCGGGGGCGGCGTCAGCTTCGAGGGCGCGCAATTCGGCGGCGCGCGTACCGCTTTCGCCCGCACCACCTTCGCGGGCGAGCGGGCCAGCTTCGCCAACGCGGTCTTTGCCGCCGAACTGACCTCTTTCGAGCGGGCGGTCTTCGACGGGGAGCGGGCGACCTTCACCGGGGCCGAATTCCGCGGTGCGCGAGTCACCTTCGCCGATTCTCGCTTCTACACCGAGTCGAGTTCCTTCGACTGCGCCCAGCTCGGCGCGCAGGTCCGCTGGCGCACCGGCCGCACCCAGGAGGTGTCCTTCGCCCGGGCCGAGTACCACGGCAAGGTGTCCTTCGCCGACGCCGTCTTCTCCGGCCGCTCGGTGACCTTCGCCGGCGGAGACTTCTTCGGCGACATCTCCTTCCGCCGCGCCTCCTTCGACGCCCGCGCCGTCGCCTTCGACCGCCCCCGAGCCTGGGTGGGCGTGCATTTCGACTGGGAAGCCAGCCCCAACACCAAACCAGCCAACATCACCCCCACCCTCTGGCCCCCGGCGCTGGCCGAGTCGGCGAAGGATCCTGCCGCCTGAGCGTCCCGCCCGTCATTCCGGCGTGCGTTTGGCCGGAATCCACCCTGGCCGGTGTGGATCCCGGCCAAGAAGCATGCCGGGATGACGAGTCGATGCTGTGGCCTAGGCGGGGACTTCGGGCTTCAGCAGGGCGAACAGCGCACCGAATGGGTCGGCGAGGATGGCGAAGCGGCCCACGGTCGGAATGTCCATGGCGGGCACGATGATGGTCCCGGACGCCGCGGCGGCCGCGTCCACCCGGCCGTCGACATCCTCGACACCGAAATACGGCAGCCAGTGCGGATGCTCACCCGGCTGCAGCGGAGCGATACCGCCGAAGCTCCTCGCCTCCTGGTCGCCCTCACCGGGGGACAGGATGGTGTACGGCATATCCGGCATGTCGGATTGCGCTGCGCGCCAATCGAACACCGTCGTGTAGAACGCCGCGGCGACCGCGGGGTCGGAGACGTGCAGTTCCACCCACACCAGTGCGCCCGCGGTGTCGGCGATCTCGAATCCGGCGAATTCGCCCGGCTGCCAGACCGCGAACTGCGCGCCCAGCGGCCCGGTCAGATTGGCCATGCGGCCCGCGCCGGGGATGTCGAAGGCCTCGGTGCGAATGGTGGCCCCGGCCTGCTCAGCGGCCTTGGCGGTGGCGTCGGCGTCGGGCGTCTGGAAGTAGACCGTCCAGGCCGAGCGCGCGCCCTCCTCGGTGAGCGGGCCGAGACCCGCGACGGTCTTGCCGTCGAGCTGGAACATGCCGTAACCGCCGGCATCGGGCCCGGCGGACTGGAACTGCCAGCCGAACACGGCCGCGTAGAAGGCGGCGGCCGCGCCGGGCTCGGGCTGCCGAGATCGAGCCAGCTGGGGGAACCGTTGACGAAATCGGTGGTGAGCACTGGAAATCCTTCGGTTCTAGGGGTTTGTCGCCGGGAATGCCCCGGCGGTGTCCAGCATTCCACCGCGTGCCCGGCCGGACCGCCGGATTGCCCGGTTGTCCTCGGGTGCGATAGCTTGCAATCGATCGAGGTCGGGGTTGGTGGAGGGGATTCAACGCGTGTGGGTTGTGGTCGGGATGGCGATCATCCTGCTGTCCGCGGCGGCCGCGCTCGGCGTCAAGGCGATCGGTCACCAGAATCGCGCGTTCGCCGATCCGACCGGTGCGACACCGCCGGTCGGGGCGCGTCGACAGCGCGTGGTCGCGGCGCTGGCCATCGTCGGCTGGGTATTGGTTTTCGCCGCGGTGGGCTCGAATCTGCCGTTCGTGCACCATGACACGATCGCGGGCCGCGCCGTCGCCGCGCCGCCGGAACTGGTTCGCGCCGGTGACCTCGCGCCGACCGCCGTGAAACCGAAGGCCGATCCGATGGCGGCGCTCAAGCCTGGCGACTGCGCCGAGGTGCCGATCCAGTCGGCCCGGGATTCCTCGGGCGCCCCCACCTGGAAGGCCGGGGCGCCCGAACCCTCCGATTGCAAGTCGATCGACGCGAATTACCGTGTGCTGCAGAACGGTCCGGAACCGTGCAGCGGTCCGCTCTACACCCTCGAATCGGCCCCGAAGGACAAGACCGGCAAGGTGCGCTACCACCTGTGCCTGACCTTCGATTGGCGCGTGGGCGTCTGCTACGACACCACCAATATGGATGTGCCGTCCAAGGTGGACTGCGCCACGTCCGGCGATCACATCGTGCAGGCGACCGCCGTCTTCGAGAATTCCACCTCGGGTGCGGGCTGTCCCCGCGACGGCCGCGGAGCCGTCTGGGTCGTGTGGAGCAAGCTCCAGCTCACCGTCTGTTTCCGCGGCGCCGACAATCCGGGTAAATGAGCTAGCCGCGGCCGACGGTGATGACGTCCGGAATCAGCCAGGAGGGCAGTGGTCGGGCGATCTTGCGCTGGTCCACGACCTCGAAACCGGCGTCCTCCAACAGCTTCCGGGTTTCGGTCGGCGACGGCGCGTGGGCCGGGAACATGGGGCTGCGGGTGAGCCGCTGAATCGGGCGCGAGGTCCGGCCGGAAGGGTGCATGGTCGCAATGGCCACCAGGCCGCCGGGGGACAGCACGCGGTGGAACTCGCGCAGCGCGACCGGATGGTCGAAGAAGTGGAACGCGCTGGTCGAGACCACGGCGTCCAGCTCACCGTCCGCGAACGGCAGATGCTCGGCGGCGGACTGCCGCCACTCCACGGCCTGTGAACGCGCGCGGGCCTGAGCCAGCATGCCCGCCGAGGCGTCCACTCCGTACACCGCCTCGGGCTGCAATTCGCGCTGGATGCGGGCGGTGAGAATGCCGGTGCCGCAACCGATATCGGCGATGCGCCGCGACCCCGCACGGCGGAGTTCGGACAGCACCTGGTCCTGCGGCGGCCGGTAGACGACGTGCTGCAGGGCGGCGGTGTCGTAGGCGCGGGCGACGTTGCCGAAGAACTGCGTCACCACGTGGTTGAAGGCGCGATTGCCCGTGGTCAGCGATGTGCTCATGTGTGCTCCTGTCCGGCCTCCATCGAAGCAGATTTCCAACTGTCTGGGAAGGTTTGATGGAGTAGCGTCGGGCGCATGAGGATTCGTGGTGCCGTCCTGGAAACCATCGGCGCGCAGACGCCGTTCGCCGACTCGAAGCCGATCGTCATCTCCGAGCTGGAACTGGGCGAGCCCGGGCCCGGCGAACTACTGGTTCGCATCGAGGCGGCGGGCCTGTGCCATTCGGACCTGTCCGTCGTGGACGGCAATCGCGTCCGCCCGGTTCCGATGCTGCTGGGGCATGAGGCGTCCGGCATCGTCGAAGCCCTCGGCCCCGGCGAGACCGATATCCAGGTCGGCCAGCGCGTGGTCATGACCTTCCTGCCCCGCTGCGGAAACTGCGCGGGTTGCGCCACCGACGGCCGCACCCCCTGTGAGCCCGGCAGCCTGGCCAACAACGCGGGCGAATTGCTCTCGGGCGGCAGGCGTCTGCTCCGCGACGGCGAGGAAGTGCACCACCACCTGGGTGTTTCGGCCTTCGCAACGCACGCCGTCGTCGACCGCCACTCGGTTGTCCCGGTCGACGACGACGTGCCGCCGGAGGTCGCGGCCGTCCTTGGCTGCGCGGTCCTGACCGGTGGCGGCGCGCTCCTCAATTCCGCCAAACCCGCGCCCTCCGACCGCATTATGGTCGTCGGCCTCGGCGGCGTGGGCATGGCCGCCGTTCTGGTGGCCGCCGCTCTCCGGGCGGGTACCGCGCGCGAGGTGATCGCCGTCGACACCGTCCCCGAAAAGGTCAAGACCGCCATGGAATTGGGTGCGACCGCCGCCTACACCCCGCAGGAGATCGCCGCCGAGAACATCCAGGCCGAGGTAGTGATCGAGGCCGCGGGAAATATCCGCGCCTTCGAAACCGCCGTGGCCGCAACCGCTCCCGGCGGCACCACAGTCACCGTCGGGCTTCCCGCCCCCGACGCCCGCGCCAGCATTTCACCGCTGGGCCTGGTGGCCCAGGGCCGCTCGATCATCGGCAGCTACCTGGGCTCGGCCGTCCCCTCACGCGACATTCCCGAATTCGTCACCATGTGGCGCGAGGGCATACTCCCGGTGGAACGTCTCATCTCCTCCCACATCCAGCTGGAGGACATCAACGAGGCCATGGACGACCTGGCCTCCGGTCATGCCCTCCGCCAGGTGATCACCTTCGACTGACCGCTATTTGACCTCGATGTTCTCGAAGTCGAACAGCCCGGCCCAGCTGACCTGCGCCTTGACCCGGTCCGAGCGGGCCGAGGCGGCGTTGTATTCCAGGACCGGGATATCGGCCATATCGGCGAGCAGCAGGGTCTGGGCCTGGGCGAGCAGAGTCCAGGCCTGGTCGGGAGCGGGCGCGGCCAAGGCGGCCTTGAGCAGGCGGTCGAATTCCGGGTTGGCGTAATCGACGTCGTTGGTTTCCGAACCCGTCAGGTACTGCGAGGTGAGGAATTCGAACATCGACGGGTAGTCGCCCTGCCACGCGTAGCGGAAGGCCTTGCCGACCGTGCGATGGGTGACCTCGTCGCGCAGGTTCTTGAAGGTCGGGTAGGGGAAGGGTTCGGCGGCGATGCCGAGGGTGTTCTTCACGCTGTTGGCGATGGCCTCGATGACGGCCTGGTGGCCGCCGTCGGAGTTGTAGGCGATCTGCAGTGCGCCCGACCACGGGGAGATGGCATCGGCCTGGGCCCACAGCTTCTTGGCCTCGTCGGGGTTGTAGGCCAGCCATTGCACGCCGGGCAGGTCGCCGCGGAATCCGGGCAGGGTGGAGGCGGTGAAGTCGCGGGCGGGCAGGCGGGCGCCGTGGAAGATATTGGCGCAGATCTGTTCCCGGTTGATCGACATGGAGATGGCCTTGCGGCGCAGCACGCCCTCGGCGCCGCCGAAGTGCGGCAGATCCTTCGGGAATCCGATGTGCAGGTTCTGTGCGGTGGGGTGGTCGATGGCGCGGTCGCCGAGCTCCTTCTTGTAGAGCGCGAGCGAGCCGTCGGGGACCGTGTCGAGGGCGTCGAGATGACCGGCGAGCAGATCGGCGTAGGCGGTCTCGAAGGTCTGGTACATCATGAACCGCAGGCCCTTGTTCTTCGCGGGCCGTCCGCCGTGATAGCCGGGGTTCGGCTTCACCTCGATCTTGACATTGTGTTCCCAGTTGGTCAGCTCGTAGGGGCCGTTGCCGACCGGATGTTCGCCGAACGCCTTCATGTCCTTGTAGGCCACGTCAGGTAGTGGATAGAACGGCGAGAAGCCCAGGGACAGTTCGAAATCCATCGACGGCTGGGTGAGATCGACGGTGAACGTGCGATCGTCGACCACCTTCAGCCCACTCATGGTCTGGGCCTTCGGCGGATTCGCCGAGACGTCGTCGTAGCCGGCGATCGGCGAGAACACCCAGCTGCTCAGCTGCCCGTTGGTGCCCAGCGCCCCGAAGTTCCAGGCGTCGACGAACGACTTCGCCGTTACCGCCGTACCGTCGGTGAAGGTCCAGTCCGGCTTGATCGTGATCTTGTAGTGCTGGCGATCCGCCGACTCGATGGACTGCGCGAGCTCGTTGTACGACTTCCCGTCGACGTCGTAATACTTCAACCCCGCGAACAGCCGGTCGACGACCCGGCCACCCTGATTCTCGTTGGTATTGCTCGGAACCAGCGGATTCTGCGGTTCACCGGCATTCACGACGACAAAGTCGTCGCCTCCTCCGTCGCTGGAGGAGCACCCCGCCAGCGCGGGTCCCGCGGCCAGCAGGGCCGCAAAACATAGGGCGGTGAGCGTCCGTCTCTTCATGATCTCTCCCGAAATCCGGCGTGTCGGCAGAGCGTAACGGGAAATTGTTCTCCCCCTGGGGGTTTGACATCAGAATTTAAAGATCAAGATCGGCATCTGCCTCCCGGCCCGATTCCCAGCATGATGGTGGGTATGGACGAACGGGTGGGTGTATGCGCGCGCTGCTGATATTGATCGTGGTGTTGGGCATCGCATTGGTCGTGGGCGACCGGGTCGCGGTCGTGACCGCGCAGAACGAGATCGCCCGCGAGATCGCGGCGCAGTACAAGCTGCCGCACCAGCCCCGGGTCGAGATCCGCGGCTTCCCCTTCCTGACCCAGGCGATCGACGGAACGTACGACGACGTCCGAATCAACGTGGGGGACTGGAGCGAACAGAACATCACCGTCCACGACCTGGATGTCACCTTGAACGACGTCACCGCGAAATTGGATGACCTGCTGAACAAGCGCACGACGAATCTCGTTGCGGGAACGGCCACCGCGACAGCCGTGGTGCCCTACGACGTCGTCCAGAAGTACGCGCCGGAGGGCATCGAATCGATCTCCGACAGCCCCGAGGGCCTACGCGCCACCGGCACCTTCTCCGTCCAAGGTCTTCAGGTGCCCGCCACAGTCATCGTCACCGTCGCACCGACCGACAGCGGCATCGAGATCACCCCGGTCTCGGTCGAGCCCGCATCCAGCGGCGTATCGATTCCCTTGGCCCTCTTGGGCCCCAGCCTCACCTTCACAGTGCCGCTGCAGCAGCTACCCCTGGGCGCGAAGCTGACCGCCATCACCCCGCGGTCCGACGGCCTGCACGTCAGCGCAGTCGCCCACACGGTCCGCTTCTCCGACCTCCCCTGACCCAGGCGACGGCGCGACAGCGGAGTGAGAAGATCGTCCGCACGATGACGTACATCAAGGCAGTCGCAGTTCGGTACGAAGACGATCATTTCCCGGGGTGGGTTGAGGCGCAGTTCCAGCAGTCGGACGGAAGCACCGCCAGCTTCGTCGCCAAAGTGCCCGAATTCGAGGAACACGACCAACTGACTCGCGACGCCGCATACCCGATCCCCTTGAAGATCCCGTGTGATCTCCTGACCGTCGATCGCGACCGCCATCTCGCCACGATCGACCTTCGCATAGGTACCGACCTATACGAGGTGGCGCTCGACCAGCTCGCTAACCTGCCCGACGCCTGAAGCCCTACCTACTCAGGTACCAAGACGTTCAGTCGTCAGGCTCAGATAGCCGGAGCGGTGGGCTCGAGATCAAAACCGGTCGGCCTCAGCGATCTTCAGGGCCGACCGGTTGGCCGCTTCGAACCGCGCGGCTCGCGGCAGAGTAGTGCGATTGCTCAGGCAATTGAGTGCGTGGGCGTTAGTTGCGGTTCCACACCGTTCCAGCGCGATCCTCGGGTGACACCCAATCCTTACCGAAGAACCACACGAGCCCGTTACCTACCGCTGCGATCTCCAGCGCGACGATCTCACCCAGTACCGCCCCCATGGACATGGAATCCGCGGCCGACATCTCGATATTGATCACGTGCCGCACTGCGGCCAGATGGTCACGAATCAAGGCCGGTCCAGGTCCATCAGCCGTACTCAGCGCCTCGTTGACGACCTCCGAAATGTCTTCGGCGGCAGCAGGACTGACAGAGATTTGAAGTGGTCGCCCGGATTCGGTCCAGTACACATCGATCGTCGTCTCGGCCTGAACCCTAAGGTTGGTCAACACTGATTCCGCAGCAGCCTCGGCCAGTTCATCTTCGTCGTAAAGAGTTTCGGCCCAGGTCCACAAGTCCGCGGTTTCGATCCACCGCCGGATCTCATCGCCATCGAGTCGGATCGACTCCTGGCAGTACACACTGATCCACTCGGCCACCAGCACACCCTAGATCGCCATGAAATCGGCCGCATACGGTGAGCGGTCATCGGCAGTAGCGCGCACTTAGTGCACTAGAGCCAGCGTGAGCGCGTTCAGGTATCGAAAGGCTTCAGGGCGACAAGGTGTCCGAGTTTGTCGGCCGCCTGTAGGCCTGTCAAACCGGTCCGGATCGCCACGTGCTCAGCGGCGCTGTGTCATTCGAGGTCGTAGGTCACGTGGGTCACCGAATACCGCTCCAGCTCAGAAGGTTCGGCGCCTGATTCGAACACGAGGTCGTTGTCGATCATGGGGAAGCCGTCCTCGCCGATCGCGACGATGCCGTCGGCGGTGTGCTGGAACGCAGCCGGTCCGCCCTCGCGGCCTGGATTCTTGTCCGGCAGGCATGCGGGTCGCCGCGGCTGCTCGGTCATCGCTCCACCTCACCCGGTCTGGCGGGGACGTCAATGCGCGGGAATGTCCGCTCGGTGTCGACCGCGACAACGGTGGCCAGGCTTGCGAGTTCGTCCGGGATCTCGCCATTGTCGAAATGACTGACGCTCGGAACGAACACGGCCTGAGCCTCGGCGCGGCTCGTGGCGATCCGCAGGCGGTGCATCGGTCGGTCCGTGTAGGGGCCGAGTACCAGCGTCTTGCACAGGTCATATCCGAGTCGCGCTGAGAGACTGCGGAGTTGGCTCTCGTCCCAGTTTTGACGTGAGCCTGAAATGTCCGATCGCAGATATCCGATTGCTCGCTTTTTGCCATCACTGCCCCTTCAACCTGAGGGTTCGCCCGTGGGTGCGATGCCGACCGTACGGCCGATACGGTGCCGCTTCATTCCGTCATACTGAGAACCAGATGCGATATACGGAAATCGGTATAGAGTGCGCGCAATGGTGAAACTCGCTGGGGCTCAACAGTCAATCTCGGATCGACCACTAAGGCAACGCTGACGTAGCGGGGTACCGAATGCCTACGACGACCGGTGCGACCATTCGGCGGATACGGCTGTCGAATGGAATGACTCAGGCCGAGCTCGGCGCGCTTATCCACTTCACACAGCCCGGCGTCTCCCAGCTCGAGCACGATGGGCCTGCGGCGCACGACCTCCGCGTTCTGCGCCGGGTGGCGAAGGCGTTACAGGTGCCGCTGTCCGTGCTCGTTGCGGAATCGGACGAGGAAATCGAGGCTGCGCGCCGCAGTTTCGTCCAGGCGAGACCGAGCGGCGCCGGTGCGGTCGCTGCGACAGGGCACCGGCCACCGATTCCGGCCGCTCCCGATAGCCGGGTGGCGGTTGGGATCACTGACGTCGCTCGAATCACCAAAGGCATCAATCAAATCCACAAGACACAGTTGATGGTCGGCGGCAGCCAGCTCTGCGAGCTGGCCGTCAACGAAGCTCGATACGTCGAGCACCTTCTCGACCACGGCACCTATACCGATAAAGTCGGAAAAGCACTGACCAGCGCAAGCGCTGAAATGATGACAGCGGCGGGCTGGATTCACTACGACGCCGGCAGGTGGAGCGAGGCCAATCGCTACTACGCCGCTGCCGCGAAGGCAGCGACAGCCGCGGGCGACGGGATCGCCGCCGCACACGCCTGGATCAATGCGTGCCTACTGTCCTATCGCGACGGTTCGCGCCCGAAAGAGGGCGTGAAACTGGCCGAGGCCGCTCAGCTCGCCGCGAGGCGTGCAGGCGGACCGAAAATACGTGCACTGGCAGCAATCCGCGAAGCGGAGGCTTACAGCGTGATCGGCGACCGGTCTGCTGTGGTGGCGGCGGTCCGGCGCGCGCATCGGGCATTCGATTCGACTCGCGGCCTCGATCCGGGATATCTCGCCTTCCTGTCCGCGGCGCAACTGAGTGGTCTGACCGGGCTGGGCTTCATGAGGATCGGCGATTACGCGGAGGCTGCGAGATACCTGAAATCGGCGATCAAGGGCGCGACCGCCTACCCGCGGGAGCGGACAGCCTGGCGAATTCGCATGGCGCAGAACTATATACGCGCTGGCGACGTGGCTGAGGGGTGCGCACTGCTGATCGACAATTTCGACGAGATCAGCACTGTGGAATCGGAGCGTCTACAGACCGCGATCGCCGCGTTCGTATCGGAATTGTGGTCTTATCTTGCCGTACCCGACGCGCGTGAGTTCCTGGAGCGTTGGACCGCACTCTGAGGACCTACCTCCGGGCGCCCAGATGGCCTGCCGCGCGCTCCGCGAGCGTGCGATATCTCCGGACCATGTCCTCGTACGACATGCAGTAGTCGCGGGTCGACGGGTAACCCTTGGTCTTCGGTGCTGGCTCGGTGAACGTTGTCCCGGAGGGGAATTGCTTCGCTGTGAGGTCGACGCGTTGACCGTCGACCACATTGAAGTAGTGCGAGACAGTCTCACCGCCGGGCAAGGTAGCGACTGAGTGCAGGATGTCGCCGCCGAGGTAGTCCTGAACTACGCACGCCGTCACAGCGCATTGCCCCTTGGCGGGATTGCTCTCGCTCCATGCGCCGGATCTGCTTGTGTCTGCGGCCCAGGACCGTTCGAGCGCGTCCCGCAGGGCCCTCACGGTAACCATGCTGCCCATACCCATCAGGATACGGAGATACGCCGCTCGAGCGGACGGTCCGGGTGGACAAGCCCTGGTCGGGTTCGGCGAAGGAACCGGATCCGACCAGGGCTGATCCTTGCGCGGGATAGGGATTGAAGCCGTTGGTTACTTGACCGTCAGGGTGACCGTCTTGGTCTGGGTCTTGGCGGGGAGCTTGGTGGTGTCGACCGCGAGGATCTCGCCGGTGTCCTGGACGCCGTTGGGGAGGATCTTGGCCTTCAGGCCGTAGGGCGGCTGGTCGCCGGTTAGGGCTTCGAGGCCGAAGTCGCTGTCGTTGGAGATGTAGAGGGTTTTGCCGCCGTCGGTGGTGGCGACGCCTTCGATCTTGTCGTGGCCGAAGAACTTTCCGTCGGGGTTGAGGCCGTCCAGCAGGGCGCCCAGGTCCAGGTTGGACTTCTTTTCGACCGGGGTGATTCCGGCTTTCTTCAGGGCCGCGATGCCGTCGGCGGTGGTGACATTGCCGACGTAGACCTCGAGGGGCTTGCCGTCGATCAGGATGCCCTTGTCCGGGTCGTACTGCGCGCCAGGGACTTTCGCGTCGGGGCCGATGTCCGTGGCGGCGGAGATGTCTACGGTCCAGAGCTTCTTGTTGGCCTTGGGGGCCTTGTTGCCGTCGCGCTCGTCGATCAGGAAGGTGGTGGGGGACAGGGCGGTGATCTCCGAAACGGCCAGTTTCTGCTTGGGGTCCTCGAGCGGGAGCGCGAATTCCTTGACGGCCTTGGTTTTCAGGTCCACCGTCACAATGCGGGTGACGGGGGTTTCCTTGGAGTTGGTGACGCCGGGCTCGCTGAGCGCGCTCTGGATCACGCCGACCAGGGTGTTGCCGTCGGGGGTGACGGTCAGGCCCTCCATGCCCTGGTTGGGGGTGCGGAACGAAAGTTCCTTGGGCAGACCGCGTCCCGGCGCGAGCCGCTCCAGTTCACTGCCCTTGGCGTCGAAATGCACCAGGAACGGGCCGTATTCGTCGGAGACCCAGAAGCTGCCGTCGGACAGCGCGACCAGGCCCTCGCTGTCGATGCCGTGATCGGTGGGCGGCAAGACGTTTCCGTTCAGGTCGCGCATGGTCTCGCCGGTGGAGGCCGAGGTGTCGACGAGGCCGTTGAACGGCTGCCCGGCCGGATTCTTCAGCAGGATGGTCGATTCCACCACGGCCTTGTTGCCGACCAGCTTGAACTTGGCGATCTGCGGGGTGAAACCCGAGACGGGAGCGATCTTCTCGTTCTTGGCCTTGCCGTCCACGTTCGGGCCGCGGTCGGTGAGGCCGTAGAACTCGTCGTGCGAGCCCGGCACCGGCGTGAACGCGGAACCGTATGCACTGGCCTGCACCGGCACGCCGCCGAAGTCGCCGAGCGGCGCGATATCGGTGGTGAACAGGCGCACCGCGTCGGTGGTGGTGACGGTGATGCTGTCCGATCCGGTGTACCCGGCGGCCGGGGTGTACACCAGCGCGCCGTCGGTGCGCCGGGTGAGCGTGCCGTGCTGCGGGTCCGCGACCGCGACCGCGGCGTGGCCACCGGTCTTGGCCAGCAGTTCGTCGAGGCCGATCACCAGCGGCTGTCCGGCGGTGGCGGTGAAGTCGGCGGAGTCGGATCCGGACGAGCAGGCGGCGGCGACGGCGGCGGCGCAGACGGCCGCGGCGACGGCGGCGCGGCGGGTAACGGGACGAATTCTCACCGGCTTGTCCTATAGGTCGTATTCGACCGGATGTTGACCAGCACATGAATACTGTCCGCCGAGGCTGTAAATCACATCGGGTCCGGCCCTTGGTCACGGCGTTTCGCCGACCCGATAGGCTCGACTGGTTCCTGATTGGCGAGTGAAGGAGACCAGGTGACCACGAACCGCATCCGCGTGGGCGTGCTCGGTGCACACGGCAAGGTCGGACAGGCCATCTGCGCCGGTGTCGAAGCGGCCGCGGATCTGGAGCTGGTGGCACAGGTCGACAAGGGCGACTCGCTGGAGGCCTTCACCGCCGCCGGCACCGAGGTGGTCGTCGACTTCACCCATCCGGATGTGGTGATGCCCAATCTGAAGTGGCTGGTGGAGAACGGCATTCACGCCGTGGTCGGCACCACCGGCTTCGACGCCGAGCGGCTCGAGCAGGTCAAGGGCTGGCTGGCCGCCAAGCCCGAGGTCGGCGTGCTGATCGCCCCGAACTTCGCCATCGGCGCGGTGCTGTCCATGCGCTTCGCCGAGCAGGCCGCGCGCTTCTTCGACTCGGTCGAGGTCATCGAACTGCACCACCCGAACAAGGCCGACGCCCCCTCGGGCACCGCCTTCCGCACCGCCGGGCTCATCGCCGCCGCGCGGGAGAAGGCCGGGGTCGGCCGCAGCCCCGACGCCACCAGTCAGGAGCTGGAGGGCGCGCGCGGCGCGGACGTCGACGGCGTGCGCGTGCACTCGATCCGCCTGGCCGGTCTGGTCGCCCACCAGGAGGTGCTGTTCGGCACCCAGGGCGAGACCCTGACCATCCGCCACGACTCGCTGGACCGCACCTCGTTCGTGCCGGGCGTGCTGCTCGGCGTGCGCAAGACCCCGCTGCGCCCCGGCCTGACCGTGGGCATCGACCCGCTGCTCGACCTGTGAGCGCGCCGGCCGAGAACAATGGACCCGGCGTCGCGAGCGACAACGCCCGAGAGGTCTACAAGCGGGTCGGCTTCATCGCCGCCCTGGTCCTGATCCTCGGCTTCTACTTCGTGTTGCTGGGGCGCATCGGGATCAGCCTGATGACCTCCGGCAAGGTCGCGGCGGTCATTCTCGGCATCGGCGTATTCATCCTTCCCCTGCTGGGCGTCTGGACGGTCGCGACCAGCGTCCGTGCCGCGTTCGCGCACCAGCACCTGGCCCGCCGCATGCACGACGAAGGCGGCGAGCTGGACACGTCCGGCCTGCCCCGCCGCGCCTCCGGCCGCATCGAAAAGGCCGCCGCGGACACGCTTTTCGAGCAGGTCAAGCAGGAGTTCGAGGCCGACCCGGACAACTGGCGCAACAACTACCGCGCCGCCCGTGCCTACGACTACGCGGGCGACCGCACCCGCGCCCGCGAAATGATGAAGCGCGCAGTGGATTTGGAGCGCCGCGAGCGCTCCGGCAAACAGTAACCCTGGTTTCGCCGCAAACCTGCCGGTAACTCTTAGCGGGAGTAAAGTCCGCCCGGTGAAGTTCATGGTGGGTTACGCGCTGGCCATCGCCTGCGCGACAATGGGGTCACCCGCGGCGGGATCGACTGTGGCACGGGCGGAGTCCCCGATTTCGCGCGCTGAGGCCGGGCCGGCCTGCGTGGAATTCGAGAACGACTACAAGCTGGAATGGCAGGCCAGCTGGGCGGTCTATCAGGCCGAGCAGCAGAATCTGGCCGATGCGCGCGCGGTGACCGAGGTGGACCTGCCGATCACCATCGACGCCCCGATCGACAAGGTGTGGTCGGTGTACACCGACGTCCGCAACGGCATCGGACGGCACTCGTTCCTCAAGGACGTCATCGTGCATCGCCTCTGTGAAGCGGACGGGGTGCGCGTCACTGATTTCACCGCGCTGGAAGACATTCCGATGGGATCGGCGACCTTCCCGGGCCACACCCAGGCCGAGACGCGACTGCATCCGGATCAGTATTTCTACGAGACCGACAGCTGGGACGTCCCGAATGTCACTACCCACCAGCTGATCACGTTCGCCGACAATGGCGACGGCACCACCACGGTCAACGAGCATCTGACCTTCATCGCCGATCAGCCGCTGATCGATTTCACCGTCACCAATGGCGTGGCCGCGCATCGCGCGTCGCAGGCGGCGGTCAAGGAAGACATCGAAAACGGCACGCTCTGAGGCGATTACGACCCGAGACAACGAAAGCGGCCCGGAACCTGGTGGTTCCGGGCCGCATTCGGGTCAGGGTGCGGGGTGCACGCTCTTCCAGTGCTCGGCGATGTCGATACGCCGTGCCAGCCAGACCTTGTCGTGCGACTGCACGTAGTCCACGAAGCGCTCCAGGGACTTGAAGCGGGCGGGCTTGCCGATGATGCGGTTGTGCAGGCCGATCGACAGCATCTTCGGGGCACCCGCGGCGCCCTCGGCGTAGAGCACGTCGAAGGCGTCCTTCAGGTAGGAGAAGAACTCCTCGCCGTTGGC